>NZ_CP047117.1:659984-1319968 GCF_030440535.1 Corynebacterium capitovis DSM 44611
TGGGCGTCGAAAGGCGCGACCGTGCCCCTCGCTGGCTTCGAGGAGGTCAAGCCGATGGTGTACTCGGGCTTGTTCCCCGTCAGCCAGGAGGACTTCCCGGCGCTGCGGGAGTCGCTGGAGAAGCTGCAGCTTAACGACGCCTCCCTCACCTGGGAGCCCGAAACCTCCGTGGCGCTGGGCTTCGGATTCCGCTGCGGCTTCCTCGGCCTGCTGCACATGGAAATCACCCGCGACCGCCTCGAGCGCGAGTTTGACCTCGACCTGATCTCTACCGCCCCGTCCGTCACCTACCGGGTCATCGCAGAGGACGGCTCCGAGCAGGTCGTGCACAACCCCTCCGACTGGCCCGGCGGCAAGTTGCAGGCCGTTTACGAGCCGGTGGTGAACATGACGCTGCTCGTGCCGCAAGAGTTCGTGGGCACCACGATGGAGCTGTGCCAGTCCAAACGCGGAACGATGAAGAACTTGGAGTATCTCTCCGAGGACCGGGTGGAACTGCGCTACATCATGCCGCTGGGTGAAATCATCTTCGACTTCTTCGACATGCTGAAGTCGCGCACCAAGGGCTACGCCTCGTTAAACTACGAGGAGGCAGGCGAGCAGGAAGCGGACCTAGTCAAGGTGGACATCCTGTTGCAGGGGGAGCCCGTGGACGCCTTCTCGGCGATCGTTCACCGGGACTCCGCCCTGTGGTACGGCAACAAAATGACAAAGAAGCTCAAGGAGCTTATTCCGCGCCAGCAGTTCGAGGTGCCGGTCCAGGCCGCCATCGGATCCAAGATCATCGCCCGCGAAAACATCCGCGCCCTGCGCAAGGACGTGCTGTCCAAGTGCTACGGCGGCGACATTTCGCGCAAGCGCAAGCTGCTGGAGAAGCAGAAGGCCGGCAAGAAGCGCATGAAGTCCATCGGCTCGGTGACCGTGCCGCAGGAGGCGTTTGTCGCAGCACTGTCCACGGACGAGGGTTAGCCGGGCCGAGGGCGAGGCGTATCGCCCGCATTCTTTGCCCCGACCAACTGTCGGTCGGGTATCGGAACTGGGAAAGGGAACGTTGCGGGCAAAGGGCCCGATACCCCTGAAGTGGCGGCGCGGATCTTCGCCACGAGGGGATATTCGCGTGCCACCGTGCAAGACGTGATCGACGCGGTTCCTCGCAGGCGCGGAGATGTGAGACCCCGGGCCTGGAGCCGGGTTAGGGTGAACGCCATGCTGATCGAACGCGACGGGTTCTCCGTCTTCGCCCGCACCATCGGTGACACCACTAAGCCCGCGCTGCTGTTCCTCCAAGGTGGTCCGGGGCAGGCGGCGCCCCGCGAGCGCTACGAGTGGATCACCGCGGCGCTCGAGCATTACCAGGTTGTCCTGCTGGACCAGCGGGGCACGGGCCGTTCCACCCGCATCGACAGGGCCACCCCCTTGCTTCTGCGCGCCTCGGTCCTCTCCCAGCTCCGCGCGGACGAGATCGTCGCCGATGCCGAGGCGATCCGTACCGCGTTGGGGTTGGAGCAGTGGGACGTGCTGGGGCAATCGTTTGGAGGGTTCTGCTTGGTGCACTACCTGGCGCGCTACCCGGCGTCGATAAGACATGCCTTCTTTACGGGCGGGTTGCCCTCGGTGACCCGCGGGGTAGACGAGGTGTACGAGGCGACCTTTGCCAAGCTCAGGGAGCGTCACCGGGTGTTTTATGAGAGGGTGCCGCACGCTGAGCACACGATCCGCGAGGTGTGCCGGCACCTGGATAACTCGGAGGAGACGCTGCCCACGGGGGAGCGGCTCAGCTCGCGCAGGTTCCGGACGATCGGCGCCGCGCTCGGGCAGGAGGGTGGCTTCGACGCGCTCGGCGCGCTGCTCGAGGCTCCGTTCCACCCGAACGGCCGGCTGCGCACCGATTTCCTCGCGCAGGTCGGGGACCGCGTCTCGTTCGAGCGCGCTCCGCTGTACGCCGCGGTGCACGAGTCGATTTACGGCGGGACGGTGCCTGGTGCGACGGCGTGGGCGGCGCAGCGCGTCTCCGAAACACTAGACGGCTTCGCGCCCAGCGCGTCCCCGGATGACGACGAGTTCTACCTCACCGGCGAACACATCTTCCCCTTCCAGTTCGATGAGGATCCGGCGCTGCGCCCCTTCCGGGGGGCGGCTCGCCAGCTCGCGGAGAAGGACGATTGGCCGAATCTTTACGAAGGCCTCACCCGCGTTGGGAGCGCGCACGCCGTGGTCTACACCGATGACCTCTACGTGCCGCGGTCGTTTTCCCTCGAGTCGGCGGACGTTCTCGGCGCCCGGGTGCACGAGACGGATCGGTGGCAGCACGACGGTTTGCGGAAACACGGGCGCGCCGTCATTGTAACGCTGCTAGATCTGGCTGGGGGAGTACGATGACAGCCATGCAGGCACCGATTCCGCGCGAGCAGGTCCAGCTAACCAGCCAGGAGCTAGATACGTTCGACTGTTTAACCGGCGAATTCGAGCGTTCAGAGGAGCACCTCGTAGACCCCTCGCTGGCGTTGTACGTCACGCGCTAGCCGGTTTCCGGGTTGCCCTGAAGAAATTGCCAGCCCGGGTTAGGATTCGGGCGTGAAAAAGATTGCCTCCCTCCTCCTCGTCGCCGCGAGCGTGAGTGCCGCGCCGACGGTGGCAGCGCAGCCGCTTGCCGACGTCAACCTGCAACTCCCCGCCAACGCCCCGGTCACCCTCCCGCAGCTCCGGGACGCGGGCACGGGTTCCTCCACCGGCGGGGTCCCCGTGCAGCACGACGCGGGCGCCCCCGTGCCGCAGCCCTTCACCCCCGACTACCTCACGGGGTACATCTCGGACATCTCCGCGTACGACTACGGGATCTATTCCCAGGTCAACAGCCTCTTCCCCGAGGTGCGCCAGAACCAGCCGGAGACGATGCAGGCCAACCTGGACACCGTGGTGCGCATCAACAACACTGCGACCCCGGAGCAGGTCGCGCGTGCCCAAGAGGACGCCATCGCCTCCGAGGGGGGCCTGCTCACCGCGCTGTCGCCGGCCCTAGGCGGCGAGTTCGGGGCGGCCTTCCGCGCGGCGCTGGACGAAAACCGCCTGCCCAAGACCACCTACCTGCTGGACAATGGTTACCTTGCGCGGGCGGGGGGTCTGGCTAGCTCCACGCTGATTGAGAAGGGGATCTTCAACAACCCGCGGCCCCACATCGTCGCGCCGGACCGGATCGTCCGTTACATCACCCCGGGCGCCGAGGACCTTTACCTCACCGGCCCGTCCTTCCCTTCTGGGCACACCAACCAGGCGACCTGGGTGACCTCCTTGCTCGCGTACATGGTTCCCGAGGTCGCGCCCCAGCTTGCCTACCGCGGCGTCGAGGCCGGAAACTCGCGTGTGGTGCTGGGGGTCCACTACCCCCTCGACGTGATCGGGGGGCGCATGTCCGGCTACGCGGCCGCTGCCGACCGCCTCAACGACCCCCGCATGCGCCACGCTCTGGACCAGGCGGCGGCCGAGCTGCGCGCTGAGATCGAGTGGCGCACCGGCAAGACGATTGCGCAGCTTGTCGCCTCCGACGCCCCCTACGTGTCGACACAGCAGGCGGTCACAACAATGGGGGAGTGGGCCGACTACGGCCTGCCGCGCGTGTACAACCCGGATGCGCCGATGATTGTGCCACAGGCCGCGCCGGTTCTCCTCGCGGGGAAGTTCCCCAATTTGAGCTGGGATCAGCGCGCCGAGGTGCTTCGCCTCACCGCGTCCGAGGCAGGCAACCCGCTGGACTGGCAGGGCGAGGGCGGCTCCTGGCAGCGCATCAACCTGGTCGCGGCGCTGGCCGCCTCGGTGACGGTCGGTGCCGACGGCCAGGTGAGCGTGAGCTAATCGCGCGCGGCGTCAAGCAGCTCCCGCGTGTAGGCGTGCTGCGGCGCCGCCCAGATCCGCTCCGTGGGACCGTGCTCGACGATGCTGCCACGGTGCAGGACCGCGACGGTGGGGCACACCTCGCGCACGACGGCGAGGTCATGGGAGACGAAGACTAGGCTGTGGTCACCGACGGCCTCGTCGAGCAGCGAGAGCACCTGCGCGCGGAGGGTGACGTCGAGGGCCGAGACGGGCTCGTCGGCAAGCATGATGCCCGGGCGGGGGGCGGCGGCGCGGGCGATGGAGATGCGCTGTCGCTGGCCACCGGAGAACTCCCGCGGCCGGCGCCTCCCCGTGCCCTCGAGGCCGACCCGGGTGAGCACCTCGGCGGCGCGGGCGGGGCTCACGCCGGCCTCCTCGATCGATGAGGCGACGGGCATACGCGGGTCCAGGGAGGAGTAGGGATCCTGGAAGACCATCTGAACCGACCCGTTTACCCGGACGGTTCCAGCATCAGGGGTGCTCAACCCCGCGAGGACGCGGAGTAGCGATGTCTTGCCGGACCCAGAGCCGCCCACGATGCCGAGCCGCTCACCCTCCCGCACGCTAAGGGTGACCTCGCGCAGCACCTTCGTCGAGCCGCGGGTGAGGCTGACGCGGTCGAGGCTGATCACCGGGGGGCCAAGGGTGCGGGGGACGCCGGGCGGGCCGGGTCGCGCGGCGCGGGCGAGGGAGAGCGCGTAGTCCGAATCGGGTGCGACGACGCGCCCGCCCTGGAATACGAGGACGCGGTCGGTCATGCGACGCACCACGGCCAGGTCGTGGGAGATAAAAAGCAGGCCCATGCCGCGGTCGGCGACGACGCGGGCGATGAGGTCGAGGATGTGGCGCTGGACGGTGGCGTCCAGTGCGGTGGTCGGCTCGTCGCAGATGAGGACGTCGGGGTCGTCGGCGAGTGCGGCAGCGATGAGCACCCGCTGACGCTGGCCACCGGAAAGCTCGTGGGGGTAGGCGTCGGGCCGATCAACCCCAACCTCTGCGAGCAGGGCGCGCGCCCTCCCGCGATCCCGGCAGACCTGGCGGCCCACCGTGACCAAGGGGTCGAGCGCGGTCATCGGTTCCTGGAAGATCATCGCGACGCGCGCCCCACGCACGCGTCGGCGGGCGCGGTCGGTGGAACCCACCATCTCGGTGCCGAAGACGGTGATAGATCCGCGCAGCTCAACGTGGTCCGTAAGCCCCATGATGGCCAGCGCCGTCATCGTCTTCCCTGACCCCGATTCACCGATGATGCCAACGCGTTCTCCCGGGGAGACGGTGAGGGAGACATCGCTTAGAATGCCGGGAATGGTGAGGTGATCAACGCGGATCACGGTCGCCTCCGATCAGGTTGAAGCTCAAGACGGTGGCCGCGATGGCCAGGCCGGGCCACACCGCGAGGTGGGGGGCGGTGGCCAGGAAGGGCTGGGAGGCCTGCAGCATGCGGCCCCAGGAGGCGTAGGGCGCCGGGGTGCCCAGACCGAGGAAGGACAACCCCGCCTCCGCGAGGATGGCCAGCGCCAGCGCGACGGAGACCTGGACGCTCACCAGGCCAGCGATGTTGGGCAGCACGTGTCGACGCGCAACCTTGAGCGGCGGGACCTGCGCCACGCGGGCCGCGAGGATGTAATCCTGGCTCATCACTCGAAGCGTTCCCGCGCGCGCGACGCGGGCGAATCCGGGGATGCCGGCGATGCCGATAGCCAGCACCACGATCCACGAGCTCGACCCGAACACGGCTGTGAACACGATGGCGAGCAACAGCGCGGGGAAGGCCATGAGCAGGTCGTTGGCGCGCATCACCACAGATTCAAGCGCCCCGCGGCGCATGCCTGCAGCGATCCCGAGCGACACGCCCGCGGCTGCGGAGAATGCGACGGCCCCGAGGCTGACAGCCAGCGTGATGCGCGCGCCAGCCATAACGCGCGAGAGGACGTCGCGCCCGAACTGGTCGGTGCCCATCCAGTGCGCCGCGCTCGACCCCTCCAGGCGCGCGGTGGGGTTGGCCTGAAGCGGGTCGTACGGCGTCCACACGGCAGCCAGCAGTGCCACGGCTACCACGGCGGTGGCGAAACCGGCGCCGGCGCGCTGCGCGGGGGAAAGTCGGGCGAGCATCAGTGGCCCCTCCTCACGCGGGGATCGACGACAGCGTAGAGCAGGTCCACGACGAGGTTGACCAGGAGGGTGAAGGCGACCAACAGCATGAGCAGGGTTTGCACGGTGGTGAGGTCGCGGTTGCCGACTGCGTCGATAAGCATGCTGCCCAGCCCAGGGATGGCGAACACTCGCTCGATCACCACCGCGCCCACAACGAGGCTGGACAGCTGAACCCCGGCCACCGTGAGCAGGGGCAGCGCCGCGTTCTTCAGCGCGCGCGTAAAGAGCACCTCGCGTATCGACGCCCCCCGCGCCCTGGCCGTGCGCACGTAATCCTTCTCCATTTCCTCCTCGATAGTGCTGCGCACGTACCGGGTGAGGATCGCCGCCTGAACCACAGCGAGCGCCGCGACCGGCAGCACCGCGTTCGAAACACCACCCCATCCGTTGGCGGGCAGCCACCCCAGCCGGACCGAGAAGACGCCCACGGCGAGGATGGCTACGAGGAAGCTGGGCACGACGATGCCCAGCTGGGTCAGCGCCGCGACGGCAGTACCCGCGGGGGTACGGTCGCGCCGGGCGAGGAAGATCCCCACCGGCACGGCGATGACAAGGGCGAGCGCCATCGCGGAGAGGGTGAGGGCAAGGGATACGCCGGCGCGCTCCAGCACGAGGGCGGTGATGTCGGTGCCGCTGGACATCGACACCCCGAAGCGGCCGGTGCACAGGCCCGCGACCCAGTCGATGTACTGAGTGAACAGGGGGCGGTCCGTGCCCAGCTTGGCCGACAGCGCAGCCACCGCCTCGTCCGTGGCCGTGACACCGAGCGCGATGCGCGCCGGGTCACCCGGAACCGCCCGCAGGAGCAGGAAGATGAGCACGCTTGCAGCGAGAAGGAGGCCGGCGAAGCGGGCGAGGATGCGCAGGGCGGCGGTCATGGTTGTTCCTGCCGGGTGATAGGCGCGAGGGGGAGAGAATCTGTCACCACGTCCGCGTCGACTCCTCCCACGCCGGGCGCGAGCAGGACGATATTGGGGGCGTTGGCCAAGGTCAGTGCCGCCCCGTCGCCCATGAGCTGGTCGACTGCCGCGCGCATGTTGCCGGCCTGGTCGCCGGCCTCCGCCGCGGCGAGAAGCTCCCGGGTGCGCGCGGAGTCGTACCCGAGGTAGTAGTCGGGGTTACCGAAGAGGGTGGGGATATCCCGCGGTTCGACGTGAGCCACCAGGGAGGCCTGGTAGTCGTGTCCCTTGAGGACCTTCGAGAGCCAGACCGCGGGGAACTCGACGGTCTCCAGGGTGACGCGGAACCCGACGTCGCGCAGCTGGGAGAAGATGAGCTCACTGGCTGTTGTGGCGTATGTCAGGTTCGGCACGGTGATGGTCACCTCGGGCTGCCTGCCCGCGAGCAGGGCCCGCGCCCGGTCCGGGTCGTAGGGGTAGTAGTCCTCTCCGGTGTACCAGGGGTCGGAGGGGGGCACCGGCGCGCCGCCGGTATCGGTGGCCATGCCGTTGTAGACCACGTCGTTGAGGGCGTGGCGGTCGATAGCGTAGGCCGCGGCGTGGCGCACGGCGGGGTCGTCGAAAGGCGCGGTGCGGTTGTTCATACTGAAGAGCACCTCGCTATTGGTGGTGCCCACCTCGACGCCGATGTCGCTACCGAGCGTGGGGAGCAGCTCGGGGGCCTGCATGGACCACACGACGTCGACGTCGCCGGCGCGCAGGGCGTTGACGGCGGTCACGGCGTCCGAGAAGTAGCGGATCACGGCGTCGTGGCTGGCTGAGTCACCCCAGTACTCACCCCGGGCGGCGAAGGTGACGGCTTCACCCGGGGTGAACGCGCGCACGGTGTAGGGGCCGGTGCCCAGCGGGTCGGACGCAAGGCGGGGGATGCTCTCGGCCGTCATCATGGCGCCCGTCAGCGTCCCCATCGACCACAGCCAGCTACTCGACGGCCGGCTCAGCGTCACCCTCAGCGTGTGATCATCGACCGCTTCTGCGTTTGCCACGGGCGCCATGTGGGACTTGAGCCCGTTGGTCCAGGAGTCGCGGGTGTAGAGGATGGAAAACGCGGCATCCTGGGCGGTGAAGGGTTTGCCGTTGGAAAAGGTCACGTCCCCGCGGAGGTGGAAGGTGTACTCGGTGCCGGAGGCGGTCTCGTCCCAGCTCTCGGCGAGGAAGGGCTGCGGCTGGCCGGAATCGTCGATGCGCACCAGGGTTTCGTAGACGTTGCCCATCAGCGCCTGCGGTGCCGCCGCGCCCGCCGTGGTGGTGAAGTCCAGACCGGCAGGGGAGGCTGAGGCGGCCACTACGACGGGGTCCGATTCGCCCCGTGTATCAGCAGACCCGCAGGCGGGCAGGGGGGCAAGCAGCGAGAGGGCCGCCGCGGCGCTATGGAGACGGCGAACGCGCGGGGCCCGCTGTGAACTCATGGGTGAACAGCGTACACAGGGCCGGGGCGCGGGGTGGGGTTATGCCCGGATCCAATGCTCCGCGAGGATCTCCATGCCGCGCAGCGCCTCTGGGTGGCTGCCTGCCTGGAGCGAGATCATCAGCTCGTCGGCGCGGGCGTGGTCGCTAAACCACCGCAGGTACTCGGCGACTTCGGGCCCCGTCCCGCGGGCGGTGTAACGCAGCATCCCGATGATCTGCTCGCCCTGGGGGGACGCGGCGAGGAGGTCAAGCTGGTCGTCGTTAAGCACCTGGCCCCTGCGGCCGATCAGTGCGCGGAGGCGGTTGCGGTGCACGATCGTCGTCTGGAGGTCGGCATCCTCGCGCGTGTCGGCGGCGGTGACGTTGACCGCCGCGATGACGTAGGGCTCGGGGTGGCGCTCCGACGGCTGGTAGTTGTCCCGGTAATAGGCGGTGGCTTGCTCGAGCTGCTGCGGTGCGAAGTGGGAGGCGAAGGAGTAGGGCAAGCCGAGCTGGGCGGCCAAGGATGCCCCGAACATGGACGAGCCGAGGATGTAGAGCGGGACACCCGTGCCGCGGCCGGGGAATGCGGACACGCCGGGGAGGGGCGAATCGTTGGAGAGCCAGGCGGCGAGCTCGGCGACGTCATTGGGGAAGTTTTCGGCGGCGCGGGCGTCGCGACGCAGGGCGCGGCCGAGGGTTTGGGCGTCGGTGCCGGGAGCGCGCCCAAGGCCCAGGTCGATGCGGCCCGGGTAGAGCTCCGCCAGGGTGCCAAATTGCTCCGCGACGACGTAAGGGGCGTGGTTGGGCAGCATGACCCCGCCAGCACCAAGGCGGATGGTGGTGGTCTTTGCGCCGATGTGGGAGATCAGCACAGCGGGTGAAGACGATGCGATGGTGGGCATGTTGTGGTGCTCGGAGTACCAGACACGCGAAAACCCCAGCGCTTCGGCGCGTTGAGCCAGCTCAACGGAGCGTTTCATCGACTCGGCCGCGGATTCGCCGGGGTAGACGGTACAGAAGTCAAGCAGGGAGAGCGGTGCGTTCATGGTCCCCCACGCTACTCCAGGTTCAGGCGGTGAGGACGTCCCCGTTGACAGTTTCGTTGGTGCCGATGGCCCTTGGCGTCCGGGGCTTGGCGAGATCGACGGCCAACCCGATGAGGAACGCGGCGGCGACGGGCAGGACCCAGCCGAGGCCGTCGGCGGCGAGCGGTGCCCAGGACACCAGCGGGCGCAGGGCGTCGGCGGCCCAGCCGAGGGAGACGAAGGTCTCGATCGCCGACCACACGACGGCCACCCAGATGGGCAGGAAGAAGGCCCAGGTGAAACGCGTGCGGGAGCGGAAGGCCGGCTCGACGAGGGTGACAAAGATCAGTGCGATGGCCGGCGGGTAGAGGAACCCGATGACCGGCGCCGCGATGGCCATGACGAACTCGAGGCCCTGGGTGGCGATGACGGTCGAAGCAATCGTGAAGACAACGGCCCACGTCTTGTAGGAACCGGCGAATTCGTCGGAGAAGTACTCGGCGGTCGCGGTGATCAACCCGACTGAGGTGGTCAGGCAGGCGAGGAGCACGATGAGGGAGAACACGACGTGCCCGGCGGTGCCCATGGTCAGCTGAGAAGCGTTGGCCAGCAGACCGGCGCCGTTGGAGAACTGCTCGGGGTCGGGGAAGACGCGCCCAATGGAACCCAAACCTAGGTAGATCAGGGCGAGCATCGCGCCGGCGCCGGCGCCGGCCAGGATGGTGCCGCGTACGACGGGTGCGCCCTCGGGGAAACCGCGGTAGCGAAGGGTCGAGATGACCACAATGGAAAAGGCCAGCGCGGCAATCGAATCCATGGTGAGGTAGCCCTGCAGCAGGCCGGAGGTCAGCGGGCTGTCGGCGTAGGTCTCATCCGGGGTGCGCGGTTGCGCGTCCCACTTCATGGCAGCCACGGCGATCATCACGAAAAGCAGGATGAGCAGGGTGGGCGTGAGGAACTTGCCCAGCTTCTCCATGATCGTGTTGGGGTTCCAGGACAGCGCCAGGGACACGCCGAAGAAGACGATGTTAAACAGCGCGGACGGCAGGAGGCCCTCGACGCCGAACAGCGGGCTGATGGCGGTTTCAAAGGACACCGCGCCCGTGCGGGGCAGCGCGTAGAAGGCGCCGATGGACAGGTAGGCCAGCACGGGGAAAACGATGCCGAAGACCGCGCCCGCGCGCTTCGCTAGGTCGCGAACGTTTGCGCCGGACAGGGCGATCGCGACGACTGCGAGGACGGGCAACAGCGCGCCCGTGCCTAGAAAGCCCAGGATGGCGGGCCAGAAGTTGTCGCCCGCTTCGACGGCGAGCATGGGCGGAAAGATGAGGTTACCCGCTCCGAAGAACATCGAGAAGAGCGCAAGCGAGGTGACGACGATTGCGGCGGTCATCCCATCCTGGCGCGTTCTTCCCTCGCCCTCACTCGTGACAGCTGTGGAGCCCAAAAGAATTCCTCCTTGATATCCCTCGTTGACGTGGAGTTGCCTTAGGGTACCCCGGAGGTACGCTGAGTTCCCAAACTTCGGGCGGTGAAATCTCAATCTGTGGAATCGGCGAGGCGCTCGATCGCCCGCAGCGGGATGTTCACCCAATCGGGGCGGTTGTTGGCCTCGTACACAACCTCGTAGGCCGCCTTGTCCGCCACGTACGCGGCGAGCAGCGGGTCGGACCCTACGCCATAACCAGCAAGAAGCTTGTCGACGCCCTCCGTTTCCCACTGCTCTCCGCGCCCGCCGACGGCGGCGGCGTACCCGAAGGATCGCACCATCCCGGCCACGTCGCGCAGCCTGTGATCGGGGCGGCGCCGCTGCTCCAGGGGGCGGGCGGGCTCGCCTTCGAAGTCGATGAGGAACCACCGCCCCTCCGCGCCACCCGTTTTCAGGGTCTGGCCGAGGTGCAGGTCGCCGTGGATACGCTGGATGTCAACCTCGTCGTCGGGGATCTCCGCGTACAGGGCCCGCAACGCGTCCTCGTGATCGGCGAGCTGGCAGGCGCGGCCGACGAGCTCGTCAAGGTGGGAATTGAGGTCGTCCCGCAGCGCGGCGCCGCCCACCCTCTGCGTGCCGCAGGCCTCAGCCAGGGCCTCGTGCACAACACGGATCGCCCGGCCCAGCTCGGCAGGGTCACCGAGCTCGTCGGCGACGGCCAAGTCGAAGCCGTCGGTGCCCCCGCGGATCAGTTCCTGCTGCATGGCCAGGGTGACCCGGCCGCGGGTGACGTAACCGCGCACGCCGGCGACGTGCGGGCAGTCCCGGATCGCGCTGAGTAGCTCCACGTCGGGGTTGAGTCCGCGCTCGAGCTTACGGAACGCCTTGAGCACCCAGGCATCGTCGACGACCAGGGAAGTATTGGATTGTTCGGCGCCCATCGGGCGGGCGCGGTGGCCGCCGATCTCGCCGTGGACCTCGCCCAGCTCGCGGACGTGGTCCAGGTAGGCCTGGGCCCCGTGGTCGGTGGCCAGGGCGTCGCGGGTGTCGTCGCTAAGAAGCTGGTACTCGTCGACCGTGCCGCCGTGCGAGACGGCGACGATCTGCCACACGAACCCGCCGGCAGGGGAGGAGGCGAGGACGCGGACGTCGTCAATGGCTTCGCTTTTCGCGCCGTAGAAGCGCTCGCGGGTCAGGTCGATCATGCCTGCTCCGAAAGGTCGAACCAGAAGAACCCGTGCGGTGCCAAGGTCACGAGCCACGGCAGGTTACCGATCGCCGGGAACTCGACGCCGCCGGAGAGCTCGCGCGGGATCACACCCTCATAGGCGGTGAGGTTCATCTCCGCCGGTTGGGGCCGCGAGCTCAGGTTGTTGATGCACAGGATGCGCTCGTCGTTGTACTCGCGGATGAAGGCGAGCACCTGCGGATTTGAGTGCTCCACCTCGATGTAGGAGCCGCGGCCGAAGGCTCGGTACTGCTTGCGGATGTGCACGCGCTCACGCACCCAGTGGAGTAAGGAGTTGTCGCGGTTCATCTGGGATTCAACGTTAACGATGTGGTAACCGTAGCTGTCGTTGCGGATCGTGGGCAGGTAGAGCCGCTCGGGGTCGGCCTTGGAGAACCCGCCGTTGCGGTCGTTGGACCACTGCATGGGAGTGCGCACGCCGTCGCGGTCCGGTAGCCAGATGTTGTCACCCATCCCGATTTCGTCGCCGTAGTACAAAAACGGCGAACCGGGCAGGCTGAGCAGGAGGGCGTGGGCCAGCTCGAGGCGGTCGCGGTGGCCGCCCAGGAGGGGAGCGAGCCGGCGCCGGATGCCCACGTTGGCGCGCATCCGCGGGTCGAATGCGTAGTTCTTGTACATGTAGTCCCGCTCCTCCTCCGAGACCATCTCGAGGGTCAGCTCGTCGTGGTTGCGCAGGAAGATGCCCCACTGGGCGGAGTCAGGGATCGAGGGGGTGTCGCGGAGGATGTCGATGATCGGCTGGGCGTTTTCCTGGTGGATGCCCATGAAGATGCGCGGCATGACGGGGAAGTGGAACGCCATCTGGCACTCGTCGCCGTCGCCCTCGCCGAAGTACTGCACGACCTCGTCGGGCATTTGGTTCGCCTCTGCGAGGAGGAAGCGCCCCGGGTACTCGTCGTCGAAAAGGGTGCGCACCCGTTTGATGAACTGGTGCGTCTCCGGCAGGTTCTCGCAGTTCGTGCCCTCCCGCTCGAAGAGGTAGGGGATGGCGTCGAGGCGGATGCCGTCCATTCCCAGGTCGAGCCAGAAGCGGATGATGTCGAGGATTTCGTCCTGGACGGCCGGGTTGTCGTAGTTCAGGTCCGGCTGGTGGGAGAAGAAGCGGTGCCAGAAGAACTGCTTGCGCACCGGGTCGTAGGTCCAGTTGGACTCCTCGGTGTCGATGAAGATGACGCGAGCCTCGTTGTACTTCGTCGGGTCGTCGCTCCACACGTAGTAGTCGGCATAGGGCCCGTCCGGGTTGAGCCGAGATTCACGGAACCAATCGTGCTGATCGGAGGTGTGGTTGATGGGGAAATCTGTGATGATGCGGATCCCGCGCTTGTGGGCGGCGTCGATGAGGTTGACGAAGTCATCGACGGTGCCGAACTCCGGCAGCACGCGGCGGAAGTCGCGGATGTCGTAGCCGCCGTCGCGGAGGGGGGAATCGTAAAAGGGCGGCAGCCACAGGCAGTCGACGCCGAGCCACTGGAGGTAATCCAGCTTGTCCATCACACCCTTGAGCGTGCCGGACCCCGTGTCGTCGGGGTCGTAGAAGGCGCGGGTGAGAACCTCGTAGAAGACGGCGTCCTTGTACCACTCGGGGTCGGGCCGCTGCCAGGGTTCCTCGACAGGGGCGGGTAGCTTAAAGTCGGATGCCTGGGGGGTTTGTTCCATGTGGCCCTAGATTAGCGGGATTAAAGTCGCCGGATTGCGCGCGCGATCCTGTCGGCTGCCTCGGCGAGGATCTCGGGGCTGGTAGCGAAGTTGAGACGCGCGCGGTGGTCCCCGCCGGGCCCGAAGCTCACCCCTTCGTTCAAAGCGACCTTCGCTTCTCGACGCAACCACTGCGCCGGCTTCGGATCCGCCAGCTTCGTGTTCCGAAAGTCCAGGAACATGAGGTAAGTCGCCGAGGTAGGGGGGAAACCGATGCCGGGGATCGCCTCGGGTAGGGTGCGCGCGAGCCAGTCCCGGTTCTGGCGCAGCACCTCGATTTCCTCGTCGAGGAAGTCCACGCCCTCCCGGTAGCAGGCCTCGGCGGCGAGGATGCCCAGGGTGCCTACCCCGTCCTTCGCCACGCCCGTCAGGGTGTCCCAGCGCGCGGCGTCGGCGTCGTTGGAGAAGATGATCTGGGCGCACTTCAGGCCCGCGATGTTCCAAGCCTTCGACGTCGCGGTCACCGTAATGCACACGTCCGGGTTGTTGGCGGCGGCGCAGGTGTGGTGGCCGTCGTAGACGATCGGGGCATGGATTTCGTCGACAAGCACCCTGCCCCCGTATTTCCGGGCGATCGCGCAGATCTGGTCGAGTTCCTCCGCGTCGAAGGTGTAGCCCCAGGGGTTCATGGGGTTGGTCAGGATCAGCGAGCCGGCGCCGTGACGGAAGGCCGCGTCGACCTCCATCAGGTCGAGCCCGTTTTCACTACCGACATCGATGCGTTCGCGCCCCGCCGTCTCGGCGATGTCGAGGAAGGGAAAGTACGCGGGCACGGGCACAATGACCGGCCCGATTGTGTAGTACTGGATGGCCAGCAGGATCCCCCGCACCACGTCGGCGACGGGGAAGATGTGGGCCGGGTCGGGGCGCCACCCGTACCGCGACGCGTGGAAGTCCGCCACCGCCTCCGGCAGGCCGCTGGCCTGCGGGGCCGGGGTGTAGCCGAAGGACTCGTTATCCACCGCGCGCTGGATTGCGGCCTTGACGGCGGGGGCGGTGGGGAAGTCGCTTTCGGCCACGAACAGGGGCAGCACGTCATCTGGGTACTGCGTCCACTTGCGGGTGCCGCGTGCTTTGAGGGTGGTCAGATCCGGGAATTCCATATCATTACACGGTAGTCACGGGGCGGGGCAACGGTAGAGCAACGCGAGTTTTCGCGTGTGTTGTGGCCTGGTTTTGGCGTGTTGCTCTACTTTGCTCGGCAGGGCGCGTCGCAACGTGAGCTAGGAATCCTTAGCCTCGTCGTCCCTGACGCGGAAGCCGAATGCCTTGAGTCGCGCGCGGTCGGCGGCGCTCGACGACGCGGTGAGTCGCAGCAGCTCTGAATAAATACCACCGGAGGAGGCGAGCTCGGCGGGGGATCCGACCTCGTCGATGCGTCCGTCGCGAAGAGTGATGATGGTGTCCACATCGGCGATGGTGGAGAGGCGGTGGGCGATCATGATGGTGGTGCGGTTTTTCATCAGCTCGTCGAGGCCGGCCTGCACGGCGCGCTCCGCCTTAGTGTCTAGGGCGGAGGTGGCTTCGTCGAGGACAAGGATGGGCGCGTCCTTGAGCATGGCGCGGGCCACGGCGATGCGCTGGCGCTGACCCCCGGATAGGCGCACGCCGCGTTCGCCGATGACCGTGTCGTAGCCGTCCTTGAACTTCAGAATGAAGTCGTGCGCGTTGGCGCGCTGTGCCACCTCGATGATCTCCTCGTCCGTGGCGTCGGGCTTGCCGTAGGCGATGTTGTCCCGGATGGTGCCGGAAAACAGCGTCGAATCCTGGAACACGACACCCGTTGAGGCGCGTAGGTCCTCGACGCCGAGGTCGGCCACATCCCGGCCACACACCGTGAGGCGGCCCTGCTCGACGGGGTAGAGGCCGAGCAAGAGGTTGACGACGGTCGACTTGCCACCCCCAGACTCGCCCACCAGCGCGATCTTTTCCCCTTCGCGGGCGCGGAAGGTGACGTCGCGTAGGACCGGCTCGCCGGGCGAGTACTCGAAGGTGACGTGCTCGAAACCGATGACGGGCTCGCGGGCGTCGAGGGGCGAGTGCTGGATGACCGTGAGCTCGGGCGCCCCCGTGGTCTCGATCGCGGCGACGAGTTCCCTGTTGGCGGTGGGCTCGACGGTTTCGTCCATGACGCGGAAGTAGTCGCGGGACCCGGCGACGGCGCGCTGGGCGGAGTCGACGATCCAGCTCATCATGTGGACCGGCTGGCGGGTCATCGTGACCATCTGCAGGAGCATGACCATCTCGCCGATGGTGAGGTGGCCGTGGAGGGTCCGCAGGAAGAGGATGAGGTAGATCCCTAAGAAGATTGCGGTCATGGCGGTGCCGCGCACCGAATCCATGGAGTGCCACCAGCGCGACTGGGGGCGGGTCAGCGCCACGGTCTCGCCGTAGTGGGTACCAAACGAGTCGAGCTCCCGCACCTCGGCGACGTAGGACTTCGTGACCTTGACCTGCCCGATGACCTCGGCGAAGCGCCCGTTGGCCGCGTCGATCTCGGCGTTCTTGCGGCGCTCCAACTTCTGCCATCGGCGCGAGGTGAGCGCGGTGAGCCACGTGTAGAGGGGGAAGAGGAGCAACAGGAGGATGGTCAGTGGCCAGTAGTAGTAGGTCGTGACGGCCAGCACGGCCGCGACCTGCAGCAGCATCGGTAGGAAGCTGTTGGCAAAAGACTGGATGAACTGGGTGACGTTCGCGATCGAACGGTCCAACCGAGCAATGATCGTGCCGGTGATCTGGTTGTCAAAGTAGCGCTGGGGCAGGGCCAGCAGCTTCGCGTAGTAGCGGGTGGACAGGATCTGCCGGATGCGCGCCACCATCACGTCGCCGAGGTAGCCCGAGACGTTGCTGAAGACGGCGGAGGCGGCCTCGGCGGCGAAGAGCGCCAGGGCGAGGAAGACGATGGTGCGTGTCGGGGCGGGGGTGCCGTAGCTCACCGTGTCGACGATCGTGTCGGTCGCCTCACGTATGATAAACGGCGCGGCCATTCCCAGCCCCGCCACGACGCTGGAGAAGAGAACAACAGCCAGGTAGAACGGCCAGAGGGCAGACGCGCTGCGCACAACGCGCATCAGGGATTGCATAACAGGTTGATGGTACCCGGGTTGTAAGGTGGGGGAGAATCCCGTCAGCCTGTGTCAGGCTGGGTCAGCCCACGTCACCGCTACGAAAGCCGAACCACAATGCTTATCCGCCGCACTGTCCCGGCCCTCGCGCTCGCCCTCCCGCTTGCGGTTGCGGGGTGTAGCTCGTCAGGGGACACCACCGAATCTTCCGCTGTGGTTATCACCACACCGACGGCGGTCCCCGAGCAGCAGTTCGAGGCCAACGACGTCGCCAACCTGACCACGACGGAGATTTCCGGCGAGCGTGTCGACGACCCCGGCATGAACGTGTCCTACAAGTGGCAGGGCACGCGGTCCGCGTCGAACGGCGGAACAATTGTCGTCGTTGCTGTGACCAACCAGTCCGACGTCCCGATGCCGGTCAGCGCGCTCGCTCAGCCCTCGCTGACCTACTCCACTGGTTCCTCCGGAACAAACAAAGAAATAGCCGAACCGCTGAGCGGCGAGGATGCGGGGGTAGATACGCTCGGGTTGGACATGCCCCTCGGCGCGGGCGCTAGCGTCAACCTGATGTACGCCTTCGACGTGTCGATGTACAGCCTCTATAACGCCCAGTTCACCATCGGCAACGTGGTGTTTAGCGGGAACCTGAACAACTAAGACCGGTCGAAAGCCCGGCGCACGTAGCCCAGCGGGTCCGTCACGACGTGGCGCGAGCCGCCCGCGAGGTCAACGCGCAGCACCTGGCGGCCCTCGCGGTAGGTCGGCCAGCACGGCGCAGCACCGCGGCACCATCGCACGAGCCAGGCGTTGAGGCCCTCGCCGGGCGCGTATGGCGGGGCTCCGAATAGCGGGTTGAGGTCGTCGCAGTGGCGCGCCGCCCCGCCCGGCTCCGGGGAGACGAACTCGGCTTGCCAGACTCGGCCCGGGGCGTTTTCGGCGACATCGGCGGCCCAGCGACGGATCAAGCTGTCGCCGATGAAGCGGCCGTAAACGTGATCGGGGTCCGCAACCCCCGCCTCGGTGAGGTAGCGCCGCATGCGCGAGTAGCGCAAGCCCATCCGCCGCCCCGACGCGCGGACGGCTAGCTTGCCCCAACCCGCCGCGTCGGCCCGGGCGCCCGAGTCGTGAAACTCCTCCCGGGTTGTGGTGACTACGAGCTCGACGTCCGCAAGCTCTTCGGGTGCGAGCGGGGCGGGGCCCAGCGCCATGTCGGTGAAGTAGAATCTGCGCAGCCTGCGGTAGGCGCGTTCCACTCGCGACGGCGCGGCGTTGCCCAGCGCGGCGCGGGTGAGCGGTTTGCCCAGGGCGGCGCGAAGCACCGGCTTGCGCCGCTCAAAAGCCATGCGGGGGAAGGCGGGGGACATCGCCAGCGCCCGGCGGAACCCGCCGCGGTAGTGGTCGCGCCGGCACAGCCACAGCACTAAAGCGGCGCCGGCGGATTGCCCCACCAGGGTGACGTTGGTGGGGTCACCGCCGAAGGACTCGATGTTGCGCTGCACCCATTCCAGGGCGAGCTGGCAGTCGTGGGCTGCGCGGAAGTGGGAGGGGGCGTCATCGGGAAAGCGCATCAGCCCGGGCAGTGTGAGCCTGTAGCCTACGCGCACCTGAATGATCCCCTGGCGGGCGAAGGCGTCGGCCCCGGTGCGGAGGTCGGCGTGGCTGCCCTCCTCGAAGCGGCCGCCGTGGATGAACACCATGACGGGCAGGTCCGAGCCGCGGCTCGCGCCGTCCGGGGTGGTGAGCGAAAGGGCGATGGTGTCGGGCCGGGGCGCGGTGGCGTCGATACGTAGTCCCGCGGGAGCGGGCTGCGCATCGTTGAAGGGCGCCGAGATGTGGGAGTAGGGGATGGAATGGAAACGGCGCAGGTGGTCGAAGGTTTCCCCGGTGATGGTGCCGGCGGGGCAGGTTACGTCAACGGTGGCGCTCATGGGGCAATCCTAAGATGGTTCACTATGAACCCGCTGCTGCGACCGTCGACCCTGCCCTACGACCTCCCCGACTTCGCCGCGATCGGGATCGGTGACGTCGAGCCTGCGTTCGAGGAGGCGCTGGCGCGCCACTCCCGCGAGATCGCCGGGATCCTGACCCAGCCGGAGCCGACCTGGGAAAACACGGTGGAGGCGCTGGAGTTGTCGGGCGCGGAGCTGCGTCGCGTGATGGCGTGGTTTTTCAACCTGCAGGGCACGGACTCCACCGAGGAGTTCGACGAGGTGGCCGACACGATCGTGCCGAAGCTCTCGGCGCACATGGATTCGATCTACCAGAATACCGAGCTTTTCGACCGGATCCGCGGTCTCACCCCGCCGGCGGACGAGGAATCCGGTCGCTTGCACGACCTGTTGGTGCGTACCTTCACGCGGCGGGGCGCGCTGCTGGGGGCGGAGGGCAAGGCACGCCTGCTGGACATCAACCAGCGGCTCAGCGAGCTCAGTGAGCGCTTCGGGCGCACCCTCCTCGCTGACACCGCCGCGCTCGCCGTGCGTTTCGAGCGCGAGGAGCTCGAGGGGCTGAGTGAGAGCCAGCTCGCCGCCTACGCCGACGGCGACAGCTACCTGGTCCCCATTGAGCTTCCCACCACCCAGTCGCTCCAATCGCAGCTGGTCAACGCGTCGTCGCGGCGCAAACTTTTCGACGCCTCCCGTTCCCGCGGCCGCGCACATGGGGACGAGATCGCTGTTCAGGCGGCGCAGCTGCGCGCCGAGCGTGCGCGTCTGCTCGGCTTTGCCACCCACGCCGACTTCGTCACGGCGGAGGAGACGGCCGGGACGGCGAGTGCGGCGCGCCAGCTCATCGCGGACCTTGCGCCGGCCGCCGCGGCCAACGCCGCCGCCGAGCGCAAGCTCGCGGGGGAGCTGGCAGGCCACGAGGTCGACGGGGCGGACTGGCCCTACTGGCAGGCGCGCCGTCGAGAAGAGGCGCTGGGGATCAACGAGGCGGAGCTGCGCCGCTACTTCCCGCTGGAGCAAGTTCTGCGCGACGGCGTGTTCTACGCCGCCCGCCTCCTCTACGGCATCACGGTCACTCGCCGCGAGGACCTGCGCGGATACCGCGACGACGTGGCCGTCTGGGAGGTGGCAGAGGCCGATGGCACGGGCATCGGGCTGTTGCTCACCGATTACTTCGCTCGGCCGTCGAAGCGCGGTGGGGCGTGGATGAGCTCCTTCGTCGAGCAGTCGCTCCTCGCTGGCACGAAACCGGTGGTGGTCAACGTGATGTCGCTCAGCTCCGAGCTTTTAACTATCGACGAGGTCACCACCGTCTTCCACGAGTTCGGTCACGCCCTCCACGGGTTGCTGTCCAACGTGCGCTACCCGTCCTTGTCCGGCACGAACGTGCCCCGGGACTGGGTGGAGTTTCCCTCCCAGATCAACGAAAACTACGCGTTTGCGCCCGAAATCGTGCGCAATTTCGCACGGCACGTCGATACCGGTGAGGTCATCCCGGAGGAGCTGCTAGATGCGGTGCGGCGCGGCCGGGCGTTCGGCCAGGGTTTCGACACGGCCGAGTACCTGGCCGCGGCGGCGATCGACCTGGCTTGGCACAGTGTGGATGGTGAGGCGCCGCGTGACGTCGATAAGTTTGAAGCCGAAGTACTGGAAAGCTACGGCTTGGACGTCGAGGGCCTCGAGCCGCGCTACCGCACCCGCTGGTTCAATCACATTTTCGCCGGCGGATACTCGGCCGGGTACTACTCCTACCTCTGGGCGGAGGCGCTCGACGCGGACGGCTACGAGCTCATCGAGCGGGAGGGCATCAACCGCGCGACCGGGGAGAAATTCCGCCGCGCCATCCTCTCCAAGGGGGCCGCCCGCGACTACGCGCAGGCCTACCGCGAGTTCCGAGGCAGGGACAAGGACGTCCGGCCCCTGCTCGTGCGCCGCGGTCTCGAAGGCAGCGAGGTCTAGTGCATGTTCGATCTAAGCCCGTGGCTGCAGGTGCCCATCGTGCTCCTCGTCGCCCTGCCCGCGGCGGGTCTGGTGGCGACGGTTCTACTGCGCGCCGTGGACTGGCTGGGCGAGCGGTTCGCGCGACCGTGGCGTCGCAAGTAAGCTAGCAAGCCATGGCGAACCCGGAAGAGCTGCGCAAGCGGGACCAACAGCTGCCGCGGGGGCGGAGGAAGTACCCGCGCTCGCGCGTGACGCAGGCACTGTGGGTCATGGTCGCCCTCGTCGTTATTGCTGGCTTGATTAATGTCCTCTGAGCGCGGCGTCGGCGACGCGCTGAAATAGCTCCACGTCGCTGAGCTCATCGAGCAGGACGGGTGCCCCGGTGGCGTCGCAGAGTGGGATGCACCAGTTGGCATACTGCGCCGCGTTGGTGCCCGGCTGGTTCTGGATGCGGGTGTCGCCCACCATGTCTACGAGGTTGACGCAGGTCAGCGCGGACGGGGTGCCCGCGATGAAGCGATTGAGGCCCACGACGAGGTCTGCTATCTGGGCGTCGCTAAATCCGGCGAGGGAGCCGGCGGGTAGGTCTTTGAACACGGTGTCGGCGAACTCGGTATCGCGAAAGGCTCCCGTCTCGCGGGCTGAGTCCAGCACGGCGGCGTGCCACGCCGCGTCGGAGGCGTTGAGCTCCTCCAGGGTTTCCTTGACCAGCCCGAGGTTGACGCGCAGCTCGTTGTGCGCGCCGCGCAGGTAGCCCGCGGTCGGCGGCAAGTCGTGGGTACCCACCGACGACAGCGCGAGGTGCCGGTAGTGCGCCTGCTCCTGCGGCGAGTTACCGGGCGGGGCGCTTTCAAACCACAGCACGCTCGTGCCCAGGATCCCCGTGTCGCGGAGCACCTCCTGGACCCAAGGCTCGTAGGTTCCAAGGTCCTCGCCCACGACGATGGCGCCCGCGCGCTGCGCCTCGAGGGCGAGGATGCCCACCATTGCGGTGTGGTCGTAGTTCATGTAGGCGCCCTCGGTGGGGGAGCCGTAGCGCGGGATCCAGAAGAGCCGGAAGAGGCCAAGGATGTGGTCGACCCGCACACCCCCGGAGTGGCGCAGGACGGTGCGCAGCAGGTCGCGCCACGGGCGGTACCCGGCGGCAGCCAGGGCGGCGGGGTTCCAGGGTGGCTGGGACCAATCCTGGCCCTGCTGGGTGTACTGGTCCGGCGGGGCGCCGACGGAGGCGTCGGCCACGAGGACGTCGGCAAGCGTGTGCGCGTCGGCGCCACCCGGGTGGACCCCGACGGCGAGGTCTGTGACGATGCCGATCCTCATCCCCGCCGCCCGTGCGCGCTCCTGGGCGGCGCGGCGCTGCTCGTCGGCGACGAACTGCAGCCACATGTAGAAGCGGGCGACGAAGTCGGCCTCCTCGGGAGCCTGAGAGGCCACGTGCCGGCCCGAATCTGCTGCCTGGGCCTGGCGCGCGCACCACTTACCGAACTCGCGCAACCCCTCTCCTTCCTCGGAGATGAAGGCGTCGAACGCGGCGCGGCGCGCGTCGTCGGACTCCGCGAGGTAGAAGAGTTCTCGCAGGACGTCGAGCTTGACGCCGAAGATGAGGTCGCGGTTGATCGGCTCGGCGCTGCGGTTGGCGGCTTTAAGCGGCCCCGCCAGTTCGGCGACCTCGCCGCGGGTGGCGCTGTCCAGCGCGGCCCACTCGGGCACGTCCTCGACGGCGATGTAGATGGGGTTGACGAAGCGCCGCGAGGTGGGCAGGTAGGGCGAGTTCTCGACCGGGGGCAGGGGCTCGGCGGCGTGGACGGGGTTGATCAGGAGGTAGTCTGCCCCGCGCGCGGCGACGGTTTCCGCCAGCTCGCCGAGGTCACCGAAGTCACCGATTCCCCACGACCGGGTGGAGCGCACCGAGTACAGCTGTGCCATGACGCCGTAAGCCGGGTCACGCAGGTACTCCTGGTTCGGCTGCAGCGTGTTGGGGACGACGACGAGCGTGCAGCTGGTGTCGATGCCCTCGGACTCGAGGTGCAGCTCGTGCCACCCGAGGGGCAGGTCGCCGGGCACGTGGAAGGTCGCTTCGCCCCAGGTCACGCCGTCGACGCTGACCGGCGGGTTCCAGTTTTCGTCCTGGTAGGCCTCGCGCGCGCTTCCGTCTTCAAGCTGGATCCACACGTGCGCGGGCTGGCCATCGTGGACGTGGACCGGGAAAAACGCCTCCTGGCCCTCGGTGGCCACGACGCACGGGGGGAGGGGGGCGGTAGCTAGCTCCTGGCGGCGCCGGGTGAGGTAGAACTCCAGCTCCTCCCCGCCCGGTCCGTCTGCCTGCTCTGTGAGGGGCAGACCCAATGCACGGAGCAGCGCGACGTAGGAGGAGCGGGGTGGCTCGGTGAGCTGGCCGTTGGAGGCCCAGTACTGTAAACCGAAGCCGTAGGAAGAAGCGAGCTCGTTGAGCAGGTCCGCGTTAGTCACAAAAGGACATTGTGCCAAAGGCGGCGGAATCGGGCCGGATTAGCAAAAACGGCGCGGGCCTGGGGAGTAACCTGTGTCACTATGCCTTCTCAGATTCACACCACCGAGGCCGGCTTCGAGCTGACGGAAGACCAGAACTGCATGAGCGAGCTAGTGAAGCTGTGCACCGATCGGCCCGAGCTTGTCCTCTTCAGCCGGCCCCGGGACTACTACTGGGAGGATGTCTCCGCGGGCGAGTTCCTCGCGGAGGTGTACGCGTTGGCCAAAGGGCTGGTTGCCAACGGAGTCGAGCCGGGCGACCGTGTCGCGCTGCTGTCCAACACGCGCTACGAATGGCAGCTTGTGGACTTCGCCATCTGGGCGGCGGGTGCGGTGACGGTGCCGATCTATCCGTCGAGTTCTCCGCACCAGATTGAGTGGATCCTGGAGGACTCGGGAGCCACCTTCGCCTTCGTTGAAGACGCGCACAACTTCGCGGACCTGCGCGCCTTCCTCCTGCGCGAAGACGGAACCCCGCCGCTCAGCGGCTCGGCCTCGCGGCTGCGTCGCGTCGCAGTATTCAATGAGGGAGGAATCGACGAGGTCACCCGCGAGGGGGAAGGGGTCGAGCAGTCGCTTATCGACGCCCGAGTTGCCGCCATCACCCACGCCGACATCGCCTCGATCGTCTACACCTCGGGAACCACTGGGCGGCCGAAGGGCGTGGCCCTGTCTCACGGCAACTGGATGTATCAAACCCGCGCGCTGGTGACCAATCCCATCGGCGCGGTCGCGCGGCCGGGCAAGCGGGTGGTCACCTTCCTGCCGCTGGCGCACGTGTTGCAGCGCGCGGTGGCGGTGGCCTTGACCATCCACGGCGCGACCCAGGCCCACTGGGCGGACACCTCGACGATCGCCCTCGAGCTGCAGCGCGCCAAACCACACGTGGTGCTTGGCGTGCCCCGGGTGTTCGAGAAGGTGCGCAACGCCGCGTATAACAAGGCTGCGGATGGCTCTGGCGTCGGCAAGCGAGTGTTCTTGGAGGCGGAGCGCGCAGCGATCGCGTACTCGAAGGCCCTCGATAAAGAGGAGGGGCCATCGTTTGCGCTGCGGATGGCGCACCGCGTGTACGACCGCCTGGTGTACCGGAAGCTGCGGGACGCCGTGGGCGGGGTGGCGCAGTACGGCATCACGGGCGGTTCGGCGATGAGCCCGGAGCTGAGCCACTTCTTCCGTGGCCTGGGCCTGCCGGTCTACGAAGGGTACGGGCTGACCGAGACGGCAGCGGCCGCGTGCGTCAATCACAAGGGGGGTCAGCGGATCGGAACCGTGGGCCGACCCGTCAATTCCTACGAGGTGCGGACCAACGACAATGGGGAGATTGAGTTTCGCGGGCCGGGCGTGTTCGGGTTCTATTGGAACAACCCGGAGGCGACCGCCGAGGCGAAGCACGATGGGTGGTTCAATACCGGTGACCTGGGTGAGGTCGACAGTGACGGCTACGTGCGGATCACGGGGCGGAAGAAGGATCTCATTGTGACCGCGGGCGGCAAGAATGTCTCGCCCGGGCCGCTGGAGGAGATCATTCGCCAGGACCCGCTGATCTCTAACGCCCTGGTCGTGGGTGACGGTAAGCCGTTCGTCGGGTTGCTTGTCACGCTCGATGCCGATGAGCTCTCCAGGTGGAAGGAGGCTCGGGGCATTCCGGCGTCGACGTCTCTGGAGGAGCTGGCGCACAACGCGGACCTGCGCGCCGAGGTGCAGGACACGGTGAACCTCGCCAACGCGACGGTGAGCCATGCCGAGGCCATCAAGAAGTTCCGCATCCTGAACCGCGACCTGAGCGAGCAGGACGATGAGATGACCCCGACGCTCAAGGTGAAGCGCAACGTGGTGTTCCGCCGTTTCGCGGATGATATCGAGGCCCTGTACAGCCGCTAGGGAACTGTCGGCGCGCCGCGCTGCGGGAGGCCCACTCGTGTCCTACCATCACACGCAGCCGCCCGGCGCGGGCCGCGGCGCGAGAATAGTTTGGCGATTTACAGGAGGGGGCCTCGCAGTGCACAAGACGGCAGCGCTGCTGCGCCACCGCGAGCTCACCCAGGAGATTTACAACATCGGCGACGAGGTCGCCGAGTACATCGAGCACATCGCGGAGGCGATCGCCGATTACGACGGCGAGCTCACCGAGGAATGCCTGGCCGAGTTCTCCGAGATCGTGGGCGACGCCCGCCAGGACTCGCGCCGTGTCGTGGGGGAGCTGATTGGCCTGCGTCAGGCGCTGACCAGTGGGATGCGCGCCGGTTTCCTCTCCGCGGGGGCGCGGCCCGAGGAGAAGATCCCGGAGCCCGAGCTTCTCGACGCCACCGGGCTGCGCGAGCTCTTCCCCCTCGCGGCTCCTTTTTCGGTGCGCACGATGCACGACGCCCTGGCTGGCCGCACCGAGCTGACCGCGGAGCACCTCTCCGAGCTGGTGGACTACGCCCTTGAGCAGACCGATATGGTGGCCCGCGAGCTCAGCGCTGTCTCGCTGCCGCACCTCTACGCCCGCGTGGGCGAGCTGGTCGAGGCCGCCGTGGCGGGTTGGGTCGAAACGGTGTGCCGCGATCACCCGGCGTTTACCCGAACGATGCGGGGGATGAACCCGCCGCCGTTTCTGGCGGAACGCGCCCGCATCGACGCCATCGTGGCGAAGGTGGCGGCGAAGCGTTCGCGTCGCGGTGCCTAGCGCGCCTACACTCATCGCTCATGTTCGGCCTCTACATCCACGTGCCCTTTTGCGCGTCCCGCTGCGGGTACTGTGACTTCAACACGTATACGCCGAGCGAGACGGCATCGACGTTCGACGCGTACCTCACCGCCCTGGACACCGAGCTGCGGCTCGCGGACACCGAACCGGCCGACACGGTCTTTATCGGCGGGGGCACGCCTTCCTTGCTGGGCGCCGGCGGCCTGGCTCGGATCATGGACATGGTGCGGGATCACGTGGGGGTGCGGCCGGGCGCGGAGGTGACGACCGAGTCCAACCCGGAGAGCACGGACCCCCGCTTTTTTGCGGAGCTCCTGCAGGCCGGTTTTACCCGCGTGTCGCTGGGCATGCAGTCGGCGTCCGCACCCGTGCTGCGGGTGCTGGACCGTCGCCATACCCCGGGCCGGGCCGTCGCCGCCGCCCGCGAGGCCCGCGCCGCCGGGTTCGAGCACGTCAACCTCGACATGATGTACGGCACCCCGACGGAGACGGACGACGATGTGCGCTCCACCCTCGACGCGATACTCTCCGCCGACGTCGACCACGTGTCTGCCTATTCCCTCATCGTGGAGGACGGCACGGCGCTCGCGCGCCGCATCCGGCGCGGGGAGCTTCCCCCGCCGCGCGAGGACGTCTACGCGGAGCGCTACGAGATGATCGCCGCGGCTCTAGAGGGCGCCGGGTTCGGCTGGTACGAGGTGTCCAACTGGGCGAAGCCGGGCGGGGAGTGCCGCCACAATCTGATCTACTGGCGCGGGGGCCACTGGTGGGGGGCGGGGCCCGGTGCGCACAGCTACATCGGGCGTCGGCGGTTCTTCAACGTCAAGCGCCCCGAGCGCTACACGCAGCTGCTCGCGGCGGGCGAGCTGCCGGTGGGCGGCGGGGAGCAGATTTCGGACGAGGAGCACCACTTCGAGCAGGTGATGCTGGGGCTGAGGCTGCGAGAGGGGATCCCTACTGGGTGGGTTGGGGAGGGGGCGCAGGGAGTCGTCGAAAAGCATGCGCGCGCGGGGCTGCTCACGGTGGGCGAGCGGATCGCGGTCACGGGCGCGGGCCGGCTGCTGGCGGACGGGATTGTTACGGATATCCTCGCGGCGGAGTAGGATGGCCTAGCAGTCAACGAAGGAGAGTGCTAATGAGCGGGGCGGGCGACCGGCGGCAGGCGGTGCTGCGCGCGATCGTGGCCGACTACATCGCGTCGCAGGAGCCTGTGGGCTCGAAGGCCCTCGTGGAGCGCCACGGGCTCGCGGTGAGCTCGGCGACGATCCGCAACGACATGTCTCACCTTGAGCGTGAGGGCTTCATCGAGCAAACCCACTCCAGCTCGGGGCGTATCCCCACGGAGAAGGGGTACCGCGCCTTCGTCGACGCGTTGCACGAGGTCAAGCCGCTCTCGGCCCCCGAGCGGCGCGCGATCTTGAACTTCCTCGAGTCCGGCGTCGACCTGGAAGATGTCCTGCGCCGCTCGGCCCAGCTGCTCGCGGGGTTGACCAGTCAGGCCGCCGTGGTCCAGCTCCCGGCGCTCGACGTGACGCGCGTGAAGCACTGCGAGGTCGTCTCCCTCTCTCCCACGCGCCTGCTGCTCGTGTTGATCACGGACACCGGCCGCGTTGACCAGCGCAACGTCGAGCTCGGGGCCCCGCTTAGCGACGACGCCGTGCGGCTCCTTCGCGACAGCCTCAACGAGGTGCTCGTGGGCACCACCGTGACCGACGCCTCCTCCTCCCTCGTGCGGCTTGCGGAGCGCGCCCCGGCTGAGATCGCCGACGCTGTGGCCCGCTCTACGGTGGTGTTGGTGGAGACGCTTGCGCAGGAAC
Source organism: Corynebacterium capitovis DSM 44611 (assembly GCF_030440535.1). Classification (NCBI taxonomy): domain Bacteria; kingdom Bacillati; phylum Actinomycetota; class Actinomycetes; order Mycobacteriales; family Corynebacteriaceae; genus Corynebacterium; species Corynebacterium capitovis. The sequence continues at coordinate 687,727 of NZ_CP047117.1, forward strand.
CCGCCAACCGCATCCTCATCGCGGGCGCGGCAAACCTCACCCAGGGCGCGGTGGATTTGCGCGGGGTGATCAACGCGCTGGAGGAGCAGGTAGTGGTGCTGAAGCTGCTCGCGGCGGCCCAGAACATCGACGAGGTCTCCGTGAGCATCGGCCGGGAAAACGGTGAGGCGGACTTCTCCCATGCTGCGGTCGTCTCGACCGCATACGGGGTCGGGGGCGCGGCGCTGGGCGGCGTGGGAGTGGTCGGTCCGACGTATATGGACTATCCCAGTACGATTCAAAAGGTTGCCACCGTGGCGCGCTACATCAGCCGCGTGTTGCGGGGCTAAACGCAATGGCTATTACTGAAAGGTTCCATCACTAGTGGCTCGTGACTACTACGGGATTCTCGGGGTCGACCGGGAAGCAACCGAGCAGGAGATCAAGAGGGCGTACCGCAAGCTTGCCCGCAAGTACCACCCGGACGTGAATCCCTCCGAGGAGGCCGCGGAGAAGTTTCGCGAGATCTCGCTGGCGCAGGAGGTGCTTCTCGACCCGTCGAAGCGGCGCATCGTTGACCGCGGCGGCGACCCGATGGAGCAGGGCGGGGCAGGCGGCGCGGGGGCCGGCGGTTTCGGGGGTTTCGGCGACATCTTCGAGGCCTTCTTCGGCGGGGCGGGATCTCAGGGACGCGAGCCGCGTTCCCGCGTCCAACCGGGCGCCGACGCGCTGCTGCGCACCACGATCAGCCTCGAGGAGGCGTTCGCGGGCGTGAAGAAGGACGTCACGGTGGACACCGCGGTTCTGTGCGACCGCTGCCACGGCACCGGGTCCCAGTCCGAGTCCGCGCCCGTGTCCTGCGATCACTGCCACGGCACCGGCTCGGTCCAGGATGTGCAGCAGTCCTTCCTGGGCAACGTGATGACCACGCGGACGTGCCCCAAGTGCGGCGGCTACGGAGAGATCATCCCGGACCCCTGCCGACAGTGCGCCGGCGACGGGCGGGTGCGCGCCACCCGGGACCTCACGGTGACCATCCCCGCGGGCATCGCCGATGGCATGCGGATCCGCATGGCGGGCCAGGGCGAGGTAGGCCACGGTGGCGGACCAGCCGGTGACCTTTACGTCGAGGTGCACACTCTGGCCCACCCGGTGTTCCTGCGGGAGGGCGATGACCTGCACCTGCGCGTCACCGTGCCGATGTACGACGCCGCCCTCGGTGCCAGCCTGAGCGTCGGTGACCTCGGGGGAGGGGAGACCACCATCGACATCCCGGCGGGCACCCAGCCGAACGAGCAGATCGTGCTCGAGGGTGCTGGCATGCCGCGCCTGCGTGCACAGGGCTCCGGTGACATGGTCGCCCACGTCCACGTCGCGGTGCCAACGGAGCTGAGCGACCAAGAGCGGGAGGCGCTGGAAGGGTTGCGCGACGGGCACGCCGGCGTCCCCGAGGTCGCCACCGAGGGCCGCGGACGCGATGACAACTTCTTCTCCCGCGTCCGCGACCGCTTCCGCCGATGAGCCTGCCCTACTTCCTCTCGCCCGACCCGGCGTCGGGCCGGCTCGATGGGCCCGAGGGCCGGCACGCCGTGAGTGTCAAGCGCATCAAGCCGGGGGAGCACATCGTGCTTAGCGACGGCCACGGGACCGCCACCGAGGTCCGCGTGACATCGACCCAGGGCAAGGACACCTTGGTCGGAGAGGTGCTAACCACCCGCTTCGTCGACCCCCCGGTGCCTCACGTGACGGTAGTGCAGGCGATCCCAAAGGGCGAGCGCGCCGAGCTGGCGGTGGACCTGGCGGTCCAGGGTGGGGCCGACCGGATCGTGCCCTGGGTGTCGCAGCGCACGGTGGCGCGGTGGCCCGTCGAGAAGCGGGCCAAGCAGGTGGAGAAGTGGCGGGCCGTGGCCGCGGCGGCGGCGAAGCAGGCGCGGCGCGCGTGGGTGCCCGAGGTGACCGAGCCCGTGACCACGCGTCAGCTGCGCGGAATGCTTGAGGGGCGGCAGGCGCTCGTGCTCCACGAGGACGCCCAGGTGCCGCTGCGGGACATCGACTTCGCCCCAGAGGTGTTCCTTCTCGTGGGCCCCGAGGGCGGGATCGGCGCCGAGGAGCTCGCCGAGCTTGGCGGGCAGGCGGTGCGGCTCGGGCCCGAGGTTGTGCGCACCGCGGCGGCGGCATTCGCGGCGCTGAACGCGATCGGCGCGCTGACCGCGCGCTGGTAGGGTGGGTGGCCATGGATGAACTGGTGACGCGCCGGGTGGTGCTCGATTCCGCCTACGCGCAGACCGTGATCGGGGTTAACGACGGTAATCTGCGCGCGCTGAACCAGCAGCTCGGGGCCGACATCCACGCTCGGGGTGCGGCGGTGACCCTGCGGGGCTCCGCCCGCGAAGTGAATCACGCGGCCCATGTGCTCGAGGAGCTCGAATCGATGGCGCGCCGAGGTGTCCCGATCGGCCCAGACACCGTTGGCCACGCCTGTCGCATCATGGAGTCCGAGGCGCCGGAGTCGGTCGCCGACATCTTGGGCGCCGAGATTGTGGCGCGGCGAGGCAAGGTGATCCGCGCGAAGACGGCGGGCCAGCGCCGCTACGTCGACGCTATTGACGACAACACCATCACCTTCGGGATCGGCCCCGCGGGCTCGGGCAAGACCTACCTAGCGGTGGCGAAGGCGGTGCAGGCGCTGGAGGCCAAGGGTGTCAAGAGGATCATCCTGACGCGCCCAGCCGTCGAGGCGGGGGAGAAGCTCGGATTCCTGCCGGGCACCCTGAACGACAAGATCGACCCCTACCTGCGCCCGCTGTACGACGCGCTGCGGGACATGCTCGACCCCGAGGTGATTCCAAAGCTCATGGACGCCGGCATCATCGAGGTCGCACCCCTAGCCTACATGCGCGGCCGGACGTTGAGCGACGCCTTTGTCATCCTCGACGAGGCCCAGAATACCACTGGTTCGCAGATGAAGATGTTCCTCACCCGCCTTGGCTTCGGCTCGAAGATGGTGGTCACGGGCGACATCTCCCAGGTGGACCTGCCCAGCGGCACGGTCTCGGGCCTGCGGGTGGCGCGGCGCATTCTTGGGGCGATCCCGGACATCCACTTTGCGGAGCTGGGTGCCGACGACGTGGTGCGCCACCACCTCATCTCCAAGATCGTTGCCGCTTACGACCGGCACGATGCGCAGAACGCGGCGCGGTACGAAAAGAAGCAGAGGCAACGGGAAGAGGGGGAAGGCGAGTGAGCGCCGAGGTACTCAACGAGTCGGGCGAGGTCGACATCAACGAGGAGATGCTCGTCGATGTCTGCGGGTTCGCCCTGGCTGCAATGGATGTGCATCCGGATACAGAGGTCACGATCACGCTTGTCGACGAGGCCGCGATGGCCGACCTTCACGTCAGATGGATGGACTTGGAGGGCCCCACGGACGTGATGAGCTTTCCCATGGACGAGCTGACCCCGGGCAGCGGCCGCCCCGATGCCGCTCCTTTCGGCCTCGCGATGCTGGGCGACATCATCCTGTGCCCGGCGTTCGACCGCAAGCAGGCGGAGATGGCGGGCCACGGCCTCGGCCACGAGCTGGCTTTGCTCACGGTTCACGGCGTTCTCCACTTGCTCGGTTACGATCACGTGGCGCCCGCCGACGAGCGCGAGATGTTCGCCCTGCAGAATGAGATCCTCGCCGAGTGGTACGACGACCTTGCGGCCCGCGGTGTCGAGTACCAGCCGAAACCGGCCGGGGCGCACGCTTTCCCCTCGGCGGCAGACCGCGAGGAGCTGGACCGAAAAATGAAGGAATTGGGTTAGTTGTTCTCCACCGTCGCCTCCGCGCTGGTCGCGCTGGCCGCGCTGCTTCTTTCCGGGTTGTTGGGTTCGGTGGAGTCGGCGTTGACGCCGATCTCGCGGGCCCGTGTCGAATCCATGGTCAAGGACGGGGTCCCGGGCGCCCCGGGTTTGATGCGCGTGGTCGGCCACCGGGCGAGCCACGTCAACATGTTGGTCATGCTGGTTACGGTGCTCGACGTGACCGCCGCGGTCTTCGCCTCGAGGTTCGCGATGGAGCTCGTGGAATCCCCCCGCTGGGCTATCGTGGCCGCGATTTGCGCCGTGACCCTCGCGCAGTTCAGCATCGTCGGTGTTTTCGCCCGCACGGCAGGCAGGCGCAATCCCTACGCCATTTCGCTGCGCGCCGCGCGCTGGCTCATTGCCTTCAATTACATCCTCGGCCCGGTGGCCCGGGTGCTGATCTGGGTGGGCAACCTGTTCCACCCGGGGCGGGATTTCCGGAACGGGCCCTATTCCACGGAGGTGGAGTTGCGCGAGATGGTCGACATCGCGCAGGAGCGCGGGGTGGTGGAGTCGACGGAGCACCGCATGATCCAGAACATCCTCGATCTGGCCGAGACGTACGCGAAGCAGGTCATGGTGCCCCGACCGGAGATGATCTGGATCGAGGGTGAGAAGACGGTGGCCCAGGCGGTGCGCCTGATGGTGCGCTCGGGACACTCCCGCATGCCCGTCATCGGCGAAAGCGTTGACGAGATCGTCGGCGTGGCATACCTAAAGGACATGTTCGCTGCCGACGGCCAGCCGGTCAGCGGGTCGGCCCCGGTATGTTCGGTCATGCGGGAGCCGCTTTTTGTCCCGGAGTCGAAACCCCTCGACGTGCTGCTGCAGGAGATGCAGCGCATCAACACGCACATCGCGATCGTCATCGATGAGTACGGCAACGTGGCGGGGTTGTTGACCATGGAGGACCTGCTCGAAGAGATCGTAGGCGAGATCACGGACGAGTACGACGAGGGGGAGGCGGCCCCCATCGAGGCGGTCGGGGAGGGGCGCTACCGGGCCCAGGCCCGGCTCCCGCTGGACGACCTCGTCGACGACCTCTACGACGACTGCGGCTACGAGATCGAGTTCGACGAGGAGGTCACCGACTCCGTCGACACGGTCGCGGGCCTCCTGTCGTACGAGCTGGGTCGAGTCCCGCTGCCCGGTTCCTCGGTCGAGGTATCGGGGCTGCACTTCACCGCCGAGGGCGGCCGCGACCGCCGCGGCAGGATCAAGGTTCGCACGGTTCTTATCGACGTCCCCCGCGACCTCGACACCTACCAGGCCGACAGCTAACTACAGCTCGGGGGAGACGAGGATCTTCACGGCGGTCTCGTTGCGGTTGATCAGGGTATCGAACCCCTCGCCCGCGACGCCATCGAAGCCAATTCGCCTGTGATGAAGGGCTTCAGGTCGACTTTTCCCTCCTCCACCAGCTTGATGGTGTGGGCGTAACCGATGCCGCCCCGGATGGACAGTTCTTTCATCACGAGGGCGTGGACATCGAATTCGGCGCGCTTCGACCACATCGACTCCACCACCAGGGTGCCCTGCGCCCTGAGGCAGTCAATGAGCTGGTCGAGCACGGCGGTGACCGAGGTGCATTCGAAGCCGATGTCGGCGCTGCGCCCGTCGTTTAGCTCGAGCACCCTCTGCTTCAGGTCCTCGGTGGACGGGTCGTTGGCGTGGTCGGCGGCGTCTCCGGTGGGGGCCACCTGTCCCTCTTTACCCCCGGACGCGACGAAGACGTGGTGGGCGACCGATGGTGGCCTCGTCGAGGGTACGTCCGCTGCTATCGGGTGGATCCAGCGACGCTGCACCGCCACCTGCTCGGCGAGGCGAGGCCGATGACGTTGACCGCCGGGTGCAGGTTTGTAGGGGCCGGGCTTGGTGGTGGCTGATCCGGACGCGCTTTTTAGTCTGGCTTCCTATGGCGGCGTTAGGTTATATTTGTCGCCATTCAGGGCCATCCGGTGCTGGGTGCTCGACTGGGGTGGGGGCACAATGGTGGGCATGAGCACAATCCTTTCCATCCAATCGGCGGTCGCGTTCGGGCACGTCGGTAATTCCGCGGCGGTCTTCCCCTTGCAGCGCCTCGGCCACGAGGTCTGGCCGGTTTACACCGTCAACTACTCCAACCACACCGGCTACGGGCAATGGCGCGGGCCCATGATCCCGGCTTCCGACGTCGCCGCGGTCATCGAGGGTATCGGCGACCGGGGCGCCTTGTCGCGGGTAGACGCCGTGCTCTCGGGGTACCAGGGTGGAGATGACATTGCGGGTGTGATCGTGGATGCGGTGGCTCGTGTGAAGCAGGAAAACCCCAACGCCGTCTACGCGTGCGACCCGGTGATGGGCAACGCGAACTCGGGGTGTTTCGTCTCGGAGAACATTCCCCCGCTGCTGCGGGACAAGGTGGTGCCGGTCGCGGACATCATCACCCCGAATCAGTTCGAGCTAGGTTACCTCACGGAGATGGAGGCGACCGACCTGGATTCGACTCTGGCGGCGGTTGAGGCCGCGCGCGAAATGGGGCCCCGCACGGTGCTGGTGACGTCGGTGAAGCGCCCCGAGGCCGATCCGGAGCACAGCATCGAGATGGTGGTGGCGGACGATTCGGGTACGTACATTGTTCAGACTCCGCGCTTGCCGTTTAAACGCAATGGCTCCGGTGACGTTGCGGCGGCCCTCTTCACCGGCCATTACGTCAGCACCGGCGACGCCGCGGCCTCGCTGGCCACGACGGCGTCGTCGGTGTTCGGGCTGCTCGAGCAGACATTTGAGGCGGGCTCGGAGGAGTTGCTCCTCGTGGAGTCGCAGGAGCACTACGCTCACCCGGCCCTGCAGTTTAAGGTCGAGCGGATTTAGGGGGGCGCCGCTTCGGCGGGGAAGACGAGCGGGTCGGGCGGATGGCCCGGTCGCATGATCCGGCCTTGGTCGCGCAGCCGCGACCAGGCGGATGTGTGGAACCCGCTGGTCTCGTTGAATTCGATGCCCCCGTCCGGGGCCACCACCCCTACTCTGCCTGTCTCGGGGTCCCGGTCCACGTGGGACCGCCCGCAGCTTCCGTCTCGGGCGTCGTTGTTCCAGCGGTGGTGGCGGCGGCAGAGCGCGGTGAGGTTGGGGGTGTCCGTGGTCCCTCCCCGCAGCCAGGACACGATGTGGTGCATCTCTGTTTCCGAGGTCGGGACGGTGCACCCGGCCCACGCGCAGACGCCTTGAACCGCGAGAGCGACGATTCGCTGCTCGACGCTGGCCAGCCTGGTGCGTCCGAGCGAGAGGGGCACGCCGGTCGCGCGGTCGATCTGGAGCACGAAGTCGGCGGTCCCGCCGAGGCCGAGGCGGACGAGATCAAAGCAGGTGAGTTCGACGCCGGTGTTCGTGGGGAACTTCGTGGTCCAGTCGGCGTTGGCAAGGTCGTCGAGAGTGATCGAAACAACGATCGATGCCGCGCCGCGGTTCTTCGCCTGCCGCCCGTGTTCGTACTGCGTCAGGATACGCCAGAGCTGGTCGAACTTGCGCTGGGCGGGGAGACGGGTGTCCTCGGAAGAGTCGGCGTCGACGTTGGAGCCCGGCCCGCTGTTGGCGTCGATAAGAGCCTTGATCTGTGCGTAGTGGCCCTCGGTTAGCGTAACGGTCATTTTGCGGGTTCCGTCCGGGCCGGCTGGCGAGACGTGAATCCCGCGCTTATCAAAACCCGCGTTGGGGTTGTCGAGGGGTTTGTGTTTCCGGTTGGCGCGGTCGACCATCCGTCGAACCGTGAGGCGGAGGTCCTCGGGGGAACGAGTTTTGGCCTCCTTCATGGCGCGCGAGAAGATGCCGGGGCGCTCATGGGCGGCGTGCGTGGTCAGTTGCTTTAGCTCGCGGTCGATGATCGCTTGCTTCTCGGCCGAGACCTCTTGGGAGTCCTTGCGCGCCTTCTTGCGAGCGGGCTCCCCGTTGTCCTTCGACTCGCCCGCTTCCTCCGGAAAGAGGGGTGGCGACGCACCCTCCTCAGGTGGCGGAGGCTTCGGCCCGAAGAGATCTTTCGCCCTGCTGATGCGTCGATGCGCCTCGGCAGCAGACAGCCCAAGCTCCTTCTCCAGATAATCATTAGCCCACGTGCCCCCGACGAGACGCCCCGCGTTCTCGCGAACGCACAAGTGGGCGAACGCGGCGTCGACAAAAGCCTTCTTGCGTGAAGCGGCTTCCAGCTTCTCGACGTCCCCGCGGACGGCCCCAAGCGAAAGGGTGGAGGGGTCGGCGAATACGTCACAGAGCTGCTCTAATGCGTCCGAATATGTCTGAACAATCTGAGCCAAGTCCGACATGATCCACCCCCTCTCGGTGTCTGTTATGTAGACCATTGTACAGGGTGAAATATCGAATGCAAGTACGAAAGTGTCACTTTGGTGTGCAAAGCTCGGGAACCCACACCAAGTAGAATGGGCACGCATGAGTGAACTTCCTGGCCTAAGCGATTTCACGGACACCCCTGAGGGCTTCCGCTCGGGGTTTGTCAGCTTCGTCGGGCGGCCTAACGCAGGGAAGTCGACGCTGACAAACGCGCTGGTCGGGGAGAAGATCGCCATTATGGCCGACCAGCCTGAGACGACCCGGCATCCGATTCGCGGCGTGGTCAACCGGGAGGACGCTCAGGTGGTCATCGTCGATACGCCGGGCATCCACCGTCCCCGCACCCTGCTCGGGGAGCGCCTCAATGAGGTGGTCAAAGACACGTTCGCGGACGTCGACGTCATCGGCCTCACCGTCCCCGCCGACGAGAAGATCGGCCCCGGCGACCGATTCATCTACGACCACGTGAGAGTGACGAAGCCTGACGCCCCGGTTGTCGGGATCGTGACCAAGCTGGACAAGGCGACAAAAGACCAGGTGGGGGAGCGCCTCCTCGAGCTTCACCAGCTGCTCGGTGGCGAGAGCGAGGTCGTTCCCGTCTCCGCTACAGAGCAGATCCAGTTAGACACCCTGATCGACATTTTGGTTGGCCAGCTGCCCGAGGGGCCGCGGTTCTACCCTCTCGGCCACACCACGGACGAGGACATGGAGACGCGCATCTCCGAGCTCATCCGCGAGGAGGCGCTCCGCGGGTTGCGCGAGGAGCTGCCCCACTCGGTCGCGGTGGAGGTCGATGAGATGCACCCGGATCCGGAGCGTCCGGAGCGCACCATGATCTACGCGGTCCTCTACCTCGAGCGTCCCGGCCAGAAGCGCATCATCGAGGGCCCGTCCGGGCGGCGCATGAGCGGGATCGTGCACCGCGCCCGCCAGCAGATCATGCAGCTGACCGGCCGCAACGTGTACCTCGACCTGCGTATCAAGGTGCTGAAGAACTGGCAGCAGGACCCCAAGCACCTGGGCAGGCTCGGTTTTTAGACGTGCCCACCAGACCCAGTTACCGCGACCACGCGTTCGTCGTGCGCACCTACGACTTCGGGGAGGCTGACCGCGTCGTCGTGCTGCTCACGCGCACGCACGGGGTCGTCCGAGCGGTAGCAAAAGGCGTAAGACGCGCGCGGTCCCGGTTCGGCTCGCGCATCCAGCCGTTCGTGGAGATCAACGTGCAGCTCTACCCGGGCCGCAACCTCGCCACGATCACCGAGGCCGACACGGTGACCTATTACGGTTCGCGCATCATCGGCGACTTCGACCGCTACGCCGCCGGCTGCGCAATCCTGGAGACGGCGGAGAAGCTGAGCTACGCCGACCTGCCGGACACATTTCTTTTCGACGCCACCGCCGCCGCCCTCGCCCGCCTCCAATCGGACGACCATCCCACCTTGGTCCTGGACGCCTTCATTCTCACCGCGACCGAGCATTCGGGCTGGGGTTTAAGCCTCTTCAACTGCGCAAACTGCCAGCGCCCCGGCCCCCATGCCGCCTTCAGCCCCGCCCTCGGCGGCGCGGTGTGCACGCACTGCCGCCCCCCGGGTTCCATGGACATCGACCCGGAGGCCCTGCACACGATGTGGCTGCTCAGCAACGGTCAGTCCGCGAGCGCCGATCACGTTGAGCAGGTCCATCGCGCTGCGGTAGCGCACGTGACGTGGCACCTAGAGTCGGCCGTGCGCAGTCTCAAGATCATGGAGCAGGCATAATAAGCCAATGACCTTTCTCGCCCCCGAGTTCATTCCCCGCCACATCGCGCTCGTAATGGACGGCAACGGCCGGTGGGCCGCCGAGCGCGGTCTGAGGAGGACGGAGGGGCATCGCCGCGGGGAGGCGGTGCTCATGGAGTGCGTCGATGCGTGCCTCGAGATGGGCACGGTGGAGTGGCTCTCGGCGTACGCCTTTTCCACCGAGAACTGGCGCCGCAACGCCGATGAGGTGCGCTTCCTGATGGGTTTTTCGCGCGACGTCCTCGCCCGCCAGCGCGACGAGCTCCACGCGAAAAACGTCCGGATCGTCTGGGCGGGCCGCCGCCCCCGCTTGTGGCGCAGCGTCATCCGCGAGATTGACAAGGCCACCGAGCTCACCCGCGATAACACCGGCCTCACCCTCGCCATGTGCATCAATTACGGGGGCAGGGCCGAGCTTGTCGACGCCACCCGCCGCCTCGTCGCCGCCGCCCAGGAGGGATCGGTCCGTCCGGGCGACATCACCGAGGACACGCTGAGCCAGTGGCTCTATCTCCCCGACATGCCGGACGTGGACCTCTTCCTCCGGCCCAGCGGCGAGCAGAGGACTTCGAATTTCCTCCTCTGGCAGTCCGCGTACGCGGAGATGGTCTACCAGCACAAACTGTTCCCGGACTTCACCAAGCAGGACATGTTTGACGCCGTGCTGGAGTACGCCCAGCGGGATCGGCGTTTTGGTGGCGCCGTGGAGTCGAACTAGCCGTTTTCCCCTCGGGCCCGCTCCGCCTGGCACGACCGGCACACGCCGTAGATTTCGGCGTCGTGGCCGATCAGCTCGTAGCCGTAGCGGTGAGCTACCATCTGCGCCCACTGTTCGATGGGACCTCCCTCGATCTCCTCGCCGCGGCCGCATATGGTGCAGACGAGGTGGTGGTGGTGCGTCTCGGTGAGGCAGTGACGGTAAAGGGCCTCCCCTTCCGCGTTCTGCAAGACGTCGACCGCCTCGATGGCGGACAGCGACTGGAGCGTGCGGTACACGGTGGTCAAACCGACTTTTTCTCCGCGCTCTGTCAGCTCCCCGTAGATTTCACGGGCAGAGGCGAACCGGTCGATCTCCTTCATGACACTGACCACTGCGGTACGCTGCCGGGTGTTCCGTACCCCCAGCTTGGGTACGTCAGAGCTCGATCGGTGTGGGGCCATAGGCGCATTCTAGTCCCGAGCGGGGCGCACCGTGTTCGGCCTGACCCCTGGGTCTATTTCTGGGCGGGTCGTGGACGGCGGGTCGATGATCGCGGCGGCGCTGCCGGGCGCCTGTCCGTGGTCCGCTGCCGGGGAAAAGGGAGGCAACGGTACCGGGGGACGTCGAGAAGCGAGCTCAACGACGCTCGGTGGCACGTCGCTCACGCTGGCAAGGTACCGGATGGCCTCGACAACAGCCGGCTTGACCAAGTTGTATTTGACCTCGCGGCCGGTGCGAGTGGAGGAGACGAGGCCGGCCCTTTTGAGCACGCGGAGATGCTGGCTAATCAGGGGCTGCGATTTGTTCAGCTGGTCAACCAGCTGGTGAACGACGTAGTCGCCGGTGCTGAGGATGAGGACGATGTGCAACCGGAGGGGAGAGTCGAGGGCACTCACCACGTCGGCGATGCGCCGCACGTCGTCGGGTGTGTACTCCTCTCTCACCGAGTTCCCCTTCCTCATTATTTAGCAGAGACCTTCTTCTAGATTCTCTAGAGGTCTTAAATTAACAGAACAATATACGTATGTCCGAGTTTCGAAACGGCACCGCTCCCTGTACGGGCGGGGCCGCGGCCACGGGCGGTACTGCTGGCGGGTCTACCTCACCCGGTAGACTGACGGCCTAGGTACCTAGAACCTACGTCCTTCACGTCACTTCTGTCAGGAGATGTTATGGCCTCGACCATTGATACCGTCGTCAACCTGTGCAAACGCCGGGGTCTCGTGTACCCGGCGGGTGAGATTTACGGTGGTACGAGGTCGGCGTGGGATTACGGTCCGCTGGGTGTGGAGCTGAAGGAGAACATCAAGAGACAGTGGTGGCGCCATATGGTCCAGTCACGGAGGGACACGGTCGGCGTGGACACGTCGGTAATCCTGCCGCGCCAGGTATGGGAGGCCAGCGGCCACGTCGACGTGTTTACGGATCCCCTGGTGGAATCCCTCCACACGCACAAGCGCTACCGCGCCGATCACCTGATCGAGGCCTATGAGGAAAAGCACGGCCACCCGCCGGTCAACGGCTTGGCCGACATCAACGACCCGGAGACGGGCCAGCCGGGCGCCTGGACCGAACCGCGCGCCTTCTCTGGGCTGCTGAAGACCTTTCTTGGTCCGGTCGATGACCAAGAAGGCCTCCACTACTTGCGGCCTGAGACGGCGCAGGGCATCTTCGTCAACTTCAAGAACGTGATGACGTCCGCGCGCATGAAGCCGCCGTTCGGCATCGCGAACATGGGCAAGTCCTTCCGCAACGAGATCACCCCGGGCAACTTCATCTTCCGCACCCGTGAGTTCGAGCAGATGGAGATGGAGTTCTTCGTCAAGCCCGGCGAGGACGAGCAGTGGCACCAGACGTGGATCGACACCCGCTACCAGTGGTACGTCGACCTCGGCATCGACCCGGAGCACCTGCGCCTCTACGAGCACCCGAAGGAGAAGCTGTCACACTATTCCAAGCGCACCGTCGATATCGAGTACGCCTTCAACTTCCAGGGTTCCACCTGGGGCGAGCTCGAGGGTGTGGCGAACCGCACTGATTACGACCTGCGGACCCACTCGGAGGCCTCAGGCGAGGACCTCTCTTTCTTCGACCAGGAAAGCAACGAGCGCTGGATTCCTTACTGCATCGAGCCCGCTGCCGGCCTCGGCCGAGCCATGATGGCCTTCCTCATTGACGCCTACCAGGAGGAGGAGGCCCCGAACGCGAAGGGCGGCACCGATACGCGCGTGGTGCTCAAGCTCGACCGTCGGCTCGCCCCGGTGAAGGCCGCAGTGCTCCCGCTGTCGAAGAAACCGGAGTTGTCGGGCCCGGCGGAGGAGCTTGCAGCCACGCTGCGCCAGCACTGGAACGTCGACTACGACACCTCGGGCGCGATCGGGCGCCGCTACCGCCGCCAAGACGAGATCGGGACCCCGTTCTGCATCACCTACGACTTCGACTCGCTCGAGGACGGCGCCGTGACCGTGCGCGAGCGCGACACGATGGAGCAGGAGCGCGTGAGGATCGCCGACCTCGAGGCCTACCTCGCCGCCCACCTCATTGGAGCTTAGAACATGCATTACGTCAGCTGGGATCGAAGCGACAAGGACAATTTGAAGTTGCTCGCGGAGGCCGGCCCCGAAGTCCTCGGGGTCTTCACTGCGGACACGGCAGAGGTCGGCCCCGAGGGCGACCGCGAGACCTGGAATCTGGTTGCTTCCCCTGAATCCGGGGCGGTTGCCGAGCGCGCCGGTGTCGAGATCGTCCGCACCCGTGATTCCCTCAGGCGGGCCAAGACCCTCGATGTCGACGTCGAGGGCCGCTCCTACCGTCTGGTGGCCGAAACCGCGAAGAACTGGATCATCGACGATGCGGCGGGCCAGAAGGTTGCCCAGTTCAGCCAGGACCATAACGGAGTGCGCAAGGCGATCCTCGAGTTCGAAGGCGACACCGATCTGCAGCCCACGGACGTCGCCGCCCTCGCCTGGATCTCCCGCGAGGTGCTGGAGACGAAGAAGATGCTCAACTCGAACGCGTTGATCGCCTTCCTCGTCTTCCTCTCCCTTTTCGTAGTCGTGGTGGCCCTCATCCAATGAGTACCTACACGTGGAGGGGCACCTCGCTTATCGACGCCCCTGTGGCCACCTCAGCTACACCGGCAGGGATCACCGTCGGCGCCGAGACCCTCCGCGTGATTTCAGACAACCCGGTAGATTTCCGGGCGAGCGGGACTGACGGGTCGACCTACCGCGTGCACAAGCGCGGGCTAACGGTCGCGCGCTACGACGCGCACTGTGCGGGGCGGGATTACTCGGTCAATCGCACGGGGGTGGGGAAGCGGCGTGACATCGTGGATTCCGCGGGGATCGTCGTCGCGCGCACCCGGGAACACGTCGACGGCACCCTCGACGTCCTCGTCGCGGATGACCCCTCAGCCGAGGTGATGGTCGATGTCGCGTTCATCTCGTGGGCGCTGACCTTTGTCGATACGCCCACGCGGCGAACCATGATCTAGAACATTCCACCGCGGCCGGCCGGGCCGCCGCCGGAAAATCCCCCGCCACCGCCACCGAAGCCGCCTCCCCCAAAACCGCCACCGAAGCCGCCACCGAAGCCGCCACCGAAGCCGCCCCCGAAACCGCCGCCAAAGCCACCGCCCGAGAGGAGTGAGCCCCAGATCACCGCGTTGGCGAGGCTCCCCGCGGTCGCCTGCGTTTGCTGCGAGCGGTACAGGTCGATGTCGTTGTTAGCCGCGTCCGCTGCGAGGCGAGCAGTGTCCGCAGCCTCGCGGGCGTAGCTCACGGCGCCCCGGGTGTCCGTCGTTCGCCGGTTGCGGGCTTCGTTGAACTGCCGCTTGGACTCGGCCAAGAGGGTTCGGGCTTCGGAGCCGATGAGGCGCCCTCGGGAGTTGATCAGGTCTTCCGCGCTTTGGATCTGCGCCGCCGCCGCCCGCAGCTGCTGGTCCAAGACGGTCAGCTGGCGCTGCTGGTCGGTCGCCGCGCCGCGGGCTCGGTCGATCTCGGCGTCGATGCGGGAGTCGAGGTCCGTCAGCTCCGTGTGCAGCGATAGCGGGTCCTCCCCGCTCCGGTTACCTATGTTGGCCAGGGCCTGCCGCGCCTCCGCGGTGACTGCATCCAGGTCTTCGACGCTGATCTGGGCCCCCTGACGGCTCGCGCTGCGGAGCTGTTCCATCTCGCGCAGCTCGCCCTGGATTTCCTCGATCAGAGCCGGTAGCGACGCGTGGGCGGAGCGGATGTTCGTCTCGGCGTTCTCGATGGCGGAAAGGTTCGTGTCGGAGACCTCGACGGCGTGGGACGCGGACGCGATGAGGTCCACCAGGGCACCCTGGCGGCCTGCAGGCTGGGCGGCGGTTTCGCGGGCCTGGGTCAGCAGCTTCTCGGCCTCATCGAGGGAGGCATGCGCCACGTCGACGTTGTCGGCGATGGAGCGCAGCATCGAGGAGGAGTAGCGCTGGCGGAGCGCGTCGAGAAGCGACTGCGCGGGTTCGAGGCGAGCCCTGATGTCCACCGTTCGCTGGGTGATTTTGCCGATTTCATCGTCAGCGTTGATTAGGACGTTGCGCAGGGAGTTGAACTCCTCACTGCGCTGTTTCAGAGCCTCGTTGGCCTTGCCGCAGGAGGCGACGATGTCGATGAGCATCGCGCGCTTTTCCGGCTCGGTTTCGGGGATGGCGTCGTAAAGCTGCTGGTGCGTGGAGAAGGCCCGTTGCAGGGAGGACGTCGCCGCATTCATTGCCGACGTGAAGGGGCGGACGCGGTCTGCCCCGAACTCCGAGGTGGCTACCTGCAGCTCTTCCTTGCCCTGGCGGATCGATTCGTCGGTGTTGACCAACGTGTCCTTCGCCAACTGCTCCAGCGTGGGGGTGGGCAGGTTGCTCAAGCTGTCGGCGTCGCTGGGGGACAGGGCGCGGGCCGATTCCAACTGCTCCTGCTCGGACTTCTTCGTACGGCGGCGCGATGCGGCCCACAGGCCTCCGCCCGCAACGGCGGCAATCCCTACGCCGCCCGCGACCCATCCCAGGCCCGCCGCGTCCCCGCCACCCTTTGCGGCGTCGACGGCGGCGAGGGCCGCGCCCGACCAGTCATTTTGTGTGAGGCGCGAGTAGGCCGCGTCGTTCATCTTGTCGATTTCGCTCTGCTGCCACATGCTCCCGCCGTCCACGGCGTAGGAACGCTCAGAGGGGGAGACGACCAACACCGCGGTGTTGGGTCCGGAGGCATCGACAGCACGCTGTGCCCAGTCCTGAGCGGAGGTGGGCCCGAAGGAATCCAGGAACACAACCCGGACCGTCTTGTTTTTGGCGGCCGTGACCTCCTGGATCGCGGACTCAATCTCGGATTTCTCCGCGTCGCTTAGCACTCCTGCTTCGTCGGTAACCAGCGCCGTGAGGCGGCCCGGGGCCGTGGTCGTCGACTGGGCGGAGATATCCGTGGTCAATGCTAGGGCCGCAGGCGCGAAACTGGCCGCGCACAGCCCGCCGGTGATCAGAGGGGTCGCAGCGAGGATGCGAAGAGTTCGCTTTGTCATGCTGATAAGGCTAGTCGGTTCCCCCGCCGACGGCTTGGGGCCTCTACCCTATGGTCGTGTACTCTTACTCCGCCTTCGATGCCGAACGCCGCACCCAGGAGGGCCCGAAGGGCTCCCAACTCGCCGGAAACGCGGAGAACCGGGACGCGTTCTCCCGCGACCGAGCGCGCGTCCTGCACTCCGCGGCGCTGCGCCGGCTGGCGGACAAGACCCAGGTTGTCGGGCCGCGCGAGGGGGATACGCCCCGCACTCGCCTCACGCATTCCCTGGAAGTCGCCCAGATTTCCCGCGGCATCGGTGACGCGCTCGGGCTCAACCCCGACCTCTGCGACATGGCGGGACTAACCCACGACATTGGGCACCCCCCGTACGGCCACAACGGAGAGGTCGCCCTTAACGAGGTCGCCGCGGGAGGTTTTGAGGGGAACGCGCAAACGCTGCGCATCCTCACCCGCCTCGAGCCGAAGGTCTTCAGCGGTGAGGATTCCTATGGCCTCAACCTCACCCGGGCGGCGCTTGATGCTGCGTGTAAGTACCCGCGAACCCGGACCAACGCGGACAGGTCGGTGAACCGCAAATACAGCGCCTACGACGAAGACGCCCACGTCCTGGCCTGGCTGCGCCGTGGCCACGAGGACGACGCCCCGCCGATGGAGGCTCAGGTGATGGACTGTTCTGACGACATCGCCTACTCCGTCCACGACGTCGAGGACGGGATCGTCTCGGGGCGCATCACCCTGAAGGTCCTGTGGGACATCGTGGAGCTCGCGGCGCTCGCAGGAAAGGGCGCGGTGGCCTTTGGCGGGACGGCCGACGAGCTTATCGACGCCGCCGCGCGCCTGCGTTCCCTCCCCGTCATCTCACACGCCGCAGACTTCGACTACACCCTGTCTTCCTGGGCGGGCCTGAAGAAGATGACCTCGGAGCTTGTCGGGCGCTATGTCGGCGCGGTGGTCGCAGCCACCACCAGCGCGGATTGCAACCAGCCCGACCAGCTGCGCTCAGAGGAAAACCCCTCCGGCGCCCTCGGCCGCCAGTTCGGCCGGCTGATCATACCCGCCGAGGCCGAAGCGGAGGTGCGCCTTCTCAAGACAGTCGCCGTCCTGTACGTCATGGACATGCCCGCCCACCTGAGCCGCCAAGACCGCCAGCGCGACCGTATCTATAGCGTGTACGATTACATGCTCGCCGGTGCCCCGGGCACCCTCGACACGATGTTCCGGCAGTGGTGGAAAGCCGCGGAGACGGACGCGGAGCGCGAGCGCGTGGTCGTGGACCAGATCGCCTCAATGACGGAGTCGCGCCTGGAGCGGGCGGCGAAGAAGGCGGCGGGGGTTGCGGGGTTTATGTCCTAGGCCGGATCAGCGCCCCGCCACCTCGCAGAAGGACTCGTAGTGGTCGGCGGTGTAGTACCACTCGTCAACCTGACCGTCATCACCGCCACCCGCGACAATGCGGCGCTCTCCGCGGCTCCTCAGCCCCGGGGTTGAGACGGTGTATTCGCGGTAGTACCCGGACGGCTC
This sequence comes from Corynebacterium capitovis DSM 44611, assembly GCF_030440535.1. Lineage (NCBI taxonomy): Bacteria > Bacillati > Actinomycetota > Actinomycetes > Mycobacteriales > Corynebacteriaceae > Corynebacterium > Corynebacterium capitovis. Next base: position 705,405 of record NZ_CP047117.1, read on the forward strand.
GGCGGGGAGGATGCCCTCGTAGTTGCCAAAGCGAGTGTCGTCCTCAACCGGGTAGGGGAACGGGCCTCCCTTTTCCACGAGGTCGATTGTGGACAACGCTTCGTCGGGAAGCGAGGCGCACGCGCTCACCGCTGGAGGGGCCGTGGACGGGCCGACCTGGGCGTCGGACAAGTCGTCGGTTGTGATCACCCGCGCGCCGAATTCTCCGAGCGGCAGCGCGACCAGCGCGATGAGAATGACCCCGAGGTACCGGTTGTTCAAACCGTTGGACTGACCCATGGGCCGCATTGTCCCACACAGCAGACGCGAGTTGACCCACCGGCTACGATGTACGCATGGCCAGGGGCAGGATTCCGGATAGCGACATCCAAGCGATCCGAGAACGCGCCCCCATCGAAGACATCATCGGCGAATACGTACAGCTCAAGCCGGCCGGCCACGATTCGCTAAAGGGCTTGAGCCCCTTCAAGGACGAAAAGACGCCCTCCTTCCACGTGCGCCCCGCCCGCGGGTATTACCACTGCTTCTCCACGGGCAAGGGCGGCGATGTTTTTTCCTTCCTCATGGAGATGGAGCAGCTCTCCTTCCCTGAGGCGGTCGAGGCCGTTGCGGAACAGATCGGCTATCACATCAACTATCAGGGCGGGACGACGGGCGCCCGGGACGTCAAGCCGGGCACCCGCGCGCGGCTGCTGGCCGCAAACAAGGCCGCCCACGAGTACTACCGGGAGCAGCTGGAGACACCCGGCGCCGCCGCGGGCCGCGAGTTCCTGCTCAACCGCGGGTTCGATCAGGCACTTGTCTACGAGTTTGAATGCGGGTACGCGCCCGACGGCTGGGACAGCCTGACAAAGCACCTGCTGAGGAAAGGCTTTAGCGCCGAAGAGCTACAGGAGGCCGGGCTGACGTCGATGGGCAAGCGGGGGCCCATCGATAAGTTTCGGCGCCGCCTGCTGTGGCCGATCAAGGACGTCGCGGGCAACGTCATCGGCTTCGGGGCTCGTAAACTTTTCGACGACGACCCGATGGGCAAGTACATGAACACCCAGGACACGATGCTCTACCACAAGAGCAAGGTCCTTTTCGGGCTGGATATGGCAAAAAAGCACATTGCCACCGACCACCAGACGGTGGTCGTGGAAGGGTACACCGACGTCATGGCCATGCACGCCGCGGGGGTGAAGACGGCGGTCGCCGCCTGCGGAACCGCGTTCGGCGCCGACCACCTCTCCGTGATCCGCCGCCTCATGCTCGATGACAGCTACTTCCGCGGCGAGCTGATCTACACCTTCGACGGAGACGAGGCGGGGCAGAAGGCGGCGATGCGCGCCTTCGAGGGAGACCAGGCGTTTACGGGCCAGTCCTTCGTCGCGGTCGCCCCCGATGGGATGGACCCCTGCGACCTGCGCCTAGCCAAGGGGGACGCCGCCGTGCGCGACCTCGTGGCCAGCCGCAAGCCGATGTTCGAGTTCGTCATCGAGTCGCTCCTTTCGCAGTACTCCCTGGACTCGGCGGAGGGCAGGCTGCAAGCTTTACGACGCACCGTGCCCGTCGTGGCCGGTATCTCCGACAAGGTGCTGCAAGCCGAGTATGCGCGCCGCCTGGCGGGGTGGGTGGGCTGGCCCAACCCGGACGAGGTGCTGCAGCAGGTCCGCACCGCGGCCTCCCAGCCCAAACGCCAGACGCGTCGGGGCGGCCGCCAGGACGCCCCCTTGGCAGCGGCGCCTGCTGCCTCCGCCCCCGCTCCCCGGCGAGACGACCCAGTGCTGTGGCCGCAGCGCGAGGCGCTCAAGATCGCGCTGCAATACCCAGAAAACGCCGGCGACTACTTCGACGGGATTAACCCCGACGCGTTCACGCACCCCGCGTACAGGCAGGTCCGCGACGCGATTAGCACCGCGGGTGGAACGGGCACCGCCGGGCCGGCCCACGCCGGGGCGGTTCGCACGTGGCTTGCCGACGTCGCCGGCGCGATGACGGACCTGACGGGGCGCAACCTCGTCTCAGAGCTGGCCGTCGAGCCGATTCATGCCGAAGACGTCAGCCAGTACGCCGATTCGGTCCTCTCTCGCCTCCAAGAGGTCCGAGTGGGGGATCAGATTGCCCAGCTCAAGGCGCAGCTGCAGCGGATGCGACCGTCGGAAGACGAGCGCGCCTACAATGCGCTGTTTTCGGACCTCGTCGCCCTGGAGCAGGCGCGCCGCGAGCTGAACAACCGCGCCTTCCGCGCCTGAGGCGCTTAGGAACGGCTGAGGGCGAACTCAACGGCGTCGAGCGGGGCGGTCGCGTCCCACTCGTCGCGCGCGACGCTCAACGCTGCGAGGTATTCGGCGTAGGAAGTGTCCCCAGTCAAGCCCGCCGCGGCCAGGTGAGACGGGGAGACGATGACCGGCTTCGGTTCCGCCCCCTCTTGCGTCCCAGCGAGGAAGTAGGCCAGGGTCGAGGCGAACTGCGCGTCGAGCCCAAGCGCCTCGAGGTCCGCCACCTGCTGGGCGGGATCCTTCGACGGCAGGGTACGCAGCGTGCGCAGCAGCTCCGCGGCGTTGCTCTTGTTGCGCAGGAATTGCTGAAGCTTGAGCTGGACCTGCGGCTTGCTCCCCGCCCCGAAGGCAAACGCCGCACCGATGAAATCGATCACGGCGTCGCGGGAAAACTCAGTCTGGACAGCGTCCGCCGCGAAGAGGAATACCTCGCCGCGGGAGATGGTGGCGGTGGCGTCATCGCGAAAGGGGGGCACGTGGCGCAGGTGGTGCGGCCACCCCGTCTTCCAGCGGCGGGGAGAAAAGGTCACGGCGTCGGCGAGAATGGCCTCCGGGGTGGGGGAGGCCATAGTCAGGGCCTGAACGATCTGATTCACGCCGCCCATTCTGGCAGACGGGCGCGAGCGGGTAGCTCGGTGGCTGCCGGGCAAGGTAATTTTCACTACTATATTAAGGAGATGATCAATTACTGAGGAGGCTAAGAAAGTTATGACCAATGGGATAGTTCGTGCAGTTATCGTGACTGGCGCCGGGTCCGGGATCGGTCGGGCCACGGCGCTCGCCCTGGCTAAGCGCGGTGACGCGGTCGTCGTAGCGGATTTGTCGGATAACGCCGCCGAGACCGTGAACCTCATCGAGCAGCAGGGGGGAACCGCGACCGCCGTGGTCGGGGACGTCAGCGATGACACCGTGGTTGAGCAGCTCGTCTCCGTGGCCCGCCAGCTGGGTGACACCGTCGGCTTGGTCAACAACGCGGGCGTCATGGACGATTTCGCTGGCGCCGCAGACACCGACGACGCTACGTGGCAGCGCTGCCTACTCATTAACGTTACCGCCCCGTTTAAGCTCATCCGCGCCGTTGTGCCGCTTTTGCGCGAACAGAAGGGCGGTGCGATTGTCAACGTCGGCTCCGCGGCCAGCCTGCGCGGTGCGGCCGCCGGCGCCGCCTACACTGCGTCCAAGCACGCGCTGGCGGGGTTGAGCAAAAACACCGCCTACACTTACGGCCGGGAGGGCATCCGCTGCAACATGGTTGCCCCCGGCGGGGTAGAGACGAACATCATGAGCTCCGTTGACCAAACGGCCCTGCGCCCCGAGGCCGGCCTAGCTGCGATCACCCCGGTTCACAACACGGCAATCCGCAACGCGAAGCCCGAAGAGCTCGCAGAGGTCATCGCGTTCCTTTTGTCGGACGCGGCCTCGGACGTCAACGGTGTGGCGATCCCCGTCGACGCGGGGTGGGCAGCCGGTTAGGCCGGTGAAGCTCTGTTTAACCCGGTTACGCCCGGTTAAACAGAGCCCGGGATGGCCGTGGCCTAAAATAACCGCCCATGGCCATCCTTCTCCTTGATCCCCGTTGGCCCGAGATGGTTCCACTGAGCGTGCTTGCTCGCGTCGCTGGGCCGGTGGAGTTCACCCCGGAGGTCCCCGTTTTCGTGAGGTGGAATTTTCCTGGAGGCGGGTCCGGGGAGTCGTGGCTCGTCACCATGGACCCGGGCCACGCGGAGGATCGCGCACGTGCAGAGAACGAGAGCGTGATCCGCGTGCCCTCCCTCGCGGAAGACGCGGTCCGCGAGGCCGTGGTGACAATGCACGCCGCCCGCGTGCGGGGCGAGTGGGAGCGCGCGATGACGCACGAGTCGCTGCTTCCTTACTTGGAGGAGGAAGCCCGCGAATTCGCCGACGCGGTCCGCAGCTCGGCACCGGACTCGGAGCTTCGGAGCGAGCTCGGCGACGTCCTGCTGCAGGTGCTTTTCCACGCCGAAATCGCCAGCGAGCGGGGCGCTTTCGACTTCGACGGGGTCGCCGCGTCTTTCGTCGAAAAAATGCGTTCGCGTTCCCCGTATCTTTTCGACGGGAGCACCGGGCCCGTGCCCGTCGCGGATCAAGAGCGCTTTTGGGCGGAGGGTAAACGACGCGAGCGCGGGGAATAGTTAACGTACAGTCAGGGCCGGCAAAAGATCGCGCACCTGGGGCAGGTTGGCCTGGGAGGACAGCTGAGAGGCGAAGCGGATAGCCTGGTCGACGGGGGTCGTCGGGTCTTCTTTGACCACACCGCATTCGACGGCGCGGTCTGCGATGGCGCCGATCGTCGCACCCGTGGCGAGGCGGATCTGCACGTCGCTGCCAACCGCCTTGTTCAGGTTGGTGACGAGTTCGCTGCGGGTGGTGGTGTCCGTCGCGTGGCCGGTTCCGCGAAGTATGGTGCCGACCAAGCCGCAGTCGGCGGTCTTGACGTTTCCGTTGATGAGCGTTAAAAGCTCGAAGGTGGTGGTTTGCGCGTGGGCGGGGGCGATGCCGGCTGCGCTGGCGCAGAAGAGCGCGGCGGCGGCGAGGGCGGTACTACGGCGCATGATGTGTGAGCGTTCCTTTGCTTGATGCGGTTTACCACGGAGACACGGGTCAGCATAACCGTTACTGCTGTGGCGCGTGGGGAGAATGTTGTTAATGCACAGCTTCCAGCGCCAACGCCAGCGCCTGGTCCTAGCCGACGCCGACGCCGACACACAAGGTGGCAAGGCCGCGCGAGACGCCCTCCCTCTCCATACGGTTGAAAGCGTGACCGTGATTCGACAGCCGAAGGGACCGAGCGGGTGCCCCAGTGCAATCGCCCCTGAGGTCGCGGATGCAGCCAAGCGATTGTGAGGCGAAGGCCTCGGTGAGCTCGATCGCCTGGAAGTCCTCGATGCCGTGATCGGGATGATCTCGCTGGCGAATAGCTTATCTTCGCTAGCGCGGTGAGCGCGCGCCAGCGACTCGACTCTGCCGGCAACGACGACGTCGGCGTCACCCGCGCGCACCATCGACGCCGCTAGGGAGATCGTCCTCCCCCCGCTCCGTTCGTGTGTTGCCGAAAATGACCGCGTCAATGCCTGACGGATCGTTGTCAGAATCTTCCACGACGGCCTTGATGTCGGTGGCGGCGAGATCGTCGGGACGGATGCTCGAGGGGTGCGCGGGCCGGAGACGAGGAATGCGTCGTTAATCACGGCTTGAAGCCTTCTTTTCTGTCTACTCGGGGGGCACTCGGGCGGGCGGGACGCGCGCCATGTGGTTCGCCAAACAGTACCCATCACGTCGCGAGGGTCCTCGCCAAACTCAACCGACGGCCGGAAGGTGCGCGCACCGCACCTTGCTAGCATGTGCGACCATGACCTACCACGGGCACGACAATCGCCAACCCAGCCGCGTCCGCGCTGGCTGCGGGTGTGCCGGGATTGTGGGGGTTGTGACCGCAATCGTGCTCATCGTCGCGCTTACCGGTTGGCTCTTTTCGATCTTCAAAAGCCCGATCGTGAACACGAGCAGGCAGCTGGTTCCCACCGACGTACCCCCCGCCGCAGGGCAGGAGCCCCCTCGTATCGACGTCCACGCGTCCGGCCGCACCTCGAACAACCTGGCCGCGTGGGCCGCCCCGATCGCAGAGGCCACCAGCATCGACGCGCAAGCCGTCCGCGCCTACGGCAACGCCGCGCTCATTGCCGCGGAGTCGTGGCCCGCGTGTCAGTTAAGCTGGAACACGCTTGCCGGCCTGGGCTGGGTGGAAACACGCCACGGAACCTACACGGGCCGCACCTTTGACTCGGCGGCGTTGGATGACAACGGGTTTGTCCAACCGGCCATCATCGGCCCAGCACTGAACGGAACGAACGGTTTTGCGCTGGTGCGCGATACCGATGGTGGCCAAATCGACGGCGACACCGAGTACGACCATGCGGCGGGGCCGATGCAGTTCATCCCCGAATCCTGGCAGCGCTACGGCCGGGACGCGAACGGCGACGGGCAGGCCGACCCGCAGCAGATCGACGACGCAGCTCTCGGGGCCGCAAACTTGTTGTGCGCGGACGGCCGAGACTTGGCCACCGCACAGGGATGGCAAGACGCCATCTTCTCCTACAACCTCTCCAACGATTACGTGGTGAAGGTGCGCGACGCGGCGGCGAATTATGCCCTGAACCAGCCCGCCCACCGTTAAGCGCGGAAGAAGGGCCCGGAGCTGGGGCCACGGCGAAGCGGCCCGAGTTCTGCAACAATTGAGGCTGCAAACCACAACGGACTTGACGTGCTTTTTAAGGAGCAACCAGTGGCTGACATCATTCATGCTTTTGCCCGCGAGATCCTGGATTCCCGTGGCAACCCCACAGTTGAAGCCGAGGTGTTCCTCGACGACGGCTCGCGCGGCATCGCCGGTGTCCCCTCCGGCGCCTCCACCGGCCAGCACGAGGCCCACGAGCTGCGCGACGGCGACGAGCGTTACGGCGGCAAGGGTGTCCTCAAGGCAGTAGACAACGTCAACGAGGAGATCGTTGACGCCATCGCTGGCCTCGAGGCCGACGACCAGCGCCTCATCGACCAAGCCATGATCGAGCTGGACGGCACCGAAAACAAGAATCGCCTCGGCGCGAATGCGATCCTGGGCGTATCTATGGCCGTCGCTAAGGCTGCTGCTGAGTCGGCTGAGCTGCCGCTCTACCGCTATGTCGGCGGCCCGAACGCGCACCTGCTCCCGGTGCCGATGATGAACATCGTTAACGGCGGCGCGCACGCCGACTCCGGGGTCGACGTGCAGGAGTTCATGATCGCCCCGATCGGCGCGGAGTCCTTCGCGGAGGCCCTGCGCATGGGGGCCGAGGTGTACCATGCCCTGAAGTCTGTGGTGAAGGCCAAGGGCCTGTCCACCGGCCTCGGTGACGAGGGTGGCTTCGCCCCCTCCGTCGGTTCGACGAAGGAAGCTCTGGACCTGATTGTGGAGGCCGTCGAGAAGTCCGGCTACTCCCTCGGCGAGGACGTCGCCCTCGCCCTCGATGTCGCCTCCTCGGAGTTCTACGAGGATGGCGTGTACAACTTCGAAGGCGGCAGCCACACTGCCGAGGAGATGATCAGGGTCTACGCCGAGCTCATCGAGCAGTACCCGATCGTGTCCATCGAGGATCCGCTCAACGAGGACGATTGGGAGGGCTACACCCGCCTGACCGCGGAGATCGGCGACAAGGTGCAGATTGTTGGGGACGACTTCTTCGTCACCAACCCGGCCCGCCTCAAGGAGGGCATCGAGCGCAAGGCTGCGAACGCCCTGCTGGTGAAGGTCAACCAGATCGGCACCCTGACCGAGACGTTCGACGCCGTTGACCTCGCCCACCGCAATGGCTACCGCACGATGATGTCGCACCGCTCCGGCGAAACCGAGGACACCACCATCGCCGACCTCGCCGTCGCCCTCGGCTGCGGCCAGATTAAGACCGGCGCGCCTGCCCGCTCCGAGCGTGTGGCCAAGTACAACCGCCTTCTCCGCATCGAGCAGGAGCTCGGCGAGGCCGCGGTGTACGCCGGCCGCTCCGCGTTCCCTCGCTTTAGCAAGTAGGGCCTTCCTGCTTGGCGACGCCCCCGCGCCCCGGGGGCGTTTGTTATTCCCAGGCCACGCTGTGCCGCTACACTCCTAAATCACAATGAGCACCCTCGCTTCCGAACCCGGCCCCGAACGCAAGCCTGGCCGCCGCACCGACCGACGCCCCCGCCGCCCCGTAACGCGGGTGCCTGTGGCGTCGCGCGATCGCGAGCGCGCGGAAGCGAAGAAGAACCGGAAGCGACGCGTCCCCTTCGAGGGTGACATCGTGAGCCTGACGATCGTGATGGCAGTGGTTCTCGCCGTTTTGCTGGCTGTCGCGGTGCCCCTGCGCAATTACTACGAGGGCAGGAGCGAAATCGCCCGCCTGAACGATTCGATTGCGGCTCTGGAGGACCGCAAGGCTGCTTTAGAGAGCGACATTGCGAAGTACCAGGACCCCGAGTACGTCAAGCAGGAGGCGCGGCGTCGGCTGGGGATGATCGAGCCAGGCGAAACCGCATGGCGGGTCATCGACCCCCGCATGACTACCGACTCAAGCTTCACCGCCGACGACGCGCCCGATACACGCTCCTGGGTCCAGGTGATGTGGGACAGCCTGCGGGAAGTGGAGTAGGGGTTAGCGGACGCGCCACAGCTGTGCCCTGACCGTTTCGTAGAGGTATTGTCCTGCTCGACAGTGGCCGGTAAAGGCCGGCCTCGGCAATGACCCAAAGCAGACCGTCGAGAAGCCGAAAAAATCGCAACACTCTGACACGCTCCACCCCCGGGTAACATCGCCACCATGACCGTCAGCCCAGCAGACCTCGACGCCGTCCTACACCAGCTCGGCCGCCCGCCGCGCGGCGTGCTCGCCATCGCCTATCGCACCCCCGACGGCCAGCCGGCGGTGGTAACAACGGCACCCAAGCTCGACGACGGCACCCCGTTCCCTACGCTCTACTACCTCACCGACCCCCGCCTCACCGCGGAGGCGAGCCGCCTCGAGGTGGCGCAGGTGATGAAGTGGATGGAGTCGCGCCTTGCAACCGACGAGGCGCTGGCCGCGGACTATCGCCACGCCCACGAACACTACTTGGCCAAGCGCAACGCCATCGAGGACCTGGGTACGGACTTCTCGGGCGGTGGAATGCCCGAGCGCGTAAAGTGCTTGCACGTGCTCATCGCATACGCGCTCGCGGAAGGCCCCGGCCACTTCCGCCTCGGCACCGAGGCCGTGGCGCTGGCGGCGGAGCACGGCAAGCTTCGCGGCACGGCGATCCCGTCGGATTGGCCCACCCTCGATGAGCTCGGCATCACTCTCGACGAGGCAGGGGAGGGGTTGCGATGAATGCTCCCCTTCGCCTCGCCGGGGTCGACTGCGGCACCAATTCCATCCGCCTGCTTATCTGCGAGTTATCCGAGGACGGCACCCTCAAGGAGCTGACCAGGCAGAACACTATCGTCCGCCTCGGACAGGGAGTCGACGAGACAGGCAGGATCGCCCCAGAAGCCATCGAACGCACCCGCGTTGCCCTCGTGGCCTACGTGGACACCATGCAGGCACTGGGCGTCACGCGAGTGCGGATGGTGGCCACCTCCGCGATGCGGGACGCAGCGAACAAGGAGGACTTCTACGGCATGACGCGCGCGTTACTCGGCCGCGTCGAGTTGGGCAAGCACGCCGACGTGATCAGCGGGGAAGAGGAGGCCGCCCTGTCCTACGCCGGTGCGACGGCGGATATGGACCCAGCGCGCGGGCCCTTCTGCGTCATTGATTTAGGCGGGGGCTCGACGGAGTTCGTCGTTAGCCAGCGGGCCGTGTCGACGAGGATGGGGTGCGTGCGGTTAACGGAGCGGTTCATGCGCTCAGACCCGCCCACGACCGCGGAAACAGACGAGGCAAGGGCGTACGTGCGCGAGGCCCTAAACGAGGCCGCGCCACTCTTCGACGGCGTACGCACGTTTATCGGCTGCGCCGGCACCTTCACCACGCTCTCCGCGCTAACCCAGCGCCTGGAAAGCTACGACCCCGCGCGGATCCACATGTCGGAGCTTCTTGTCGACGACCTCCTCGCCACCACCACAACCCTTCGTGCGCAGACCACCGAGCAGCGCCGCGCTAACCCCGTCGTTCACCCCGGCCGGGCGGACGTGATCGCGGCGGGATCGGTTGTCGTCGAGGAAATCGTGGCGCTCGCTCGCGAAAGGGCAGGCGCGCACAGCATCGTGATCAGCGAGAAGGACATCCTCGACGGGATCGTGGCCAGCCTGACTTAGTCCTCGTCGAGCTCGAGGATCTGGTCCTTGCTCCGGCCCCGCCGGAGGTTCTTCACTTCGCGCATCCGCGGATCAGGGTCGAGCCTGTTCGCGATCGCCTTGCGGCTCGAGCGCACCACCTGCTGGGTAACGGGGGAGTTAGCCACCGCGCGGGTGGCGTCGACGATCTGGTGGTAGCGCTTCCGGCCGGCTTTCGTGCCGAACACGTACCCGGCGGCGGCGCCGACAACGAACTGAATCATGCGCACTATCGTACCGAAGCCCCGTGCTCGAGTCGCACGGGGAACGCAGTGGGGCTAGCGGGGCTCGAACCCGCGACCAGCGGATTATGAGTCCGCGGCTCTAACCGACTGAGCTATAGCCCCTGAGCTTTCGTACTGGTAGCGTACCTGGCCGGTCTAGTGAGAGGAAGTTGGGGTTCCCCGTAGCCATCACGCCGGATCGGAGGGCGGTGTTCGTGCTGGTAGGAGGGGGGATTTGGTCATAATCAATAACCCTCGCTATAGTTACTGAGCGTTGCGAACAACCGCGACGCTCAGTATTCCTCCATAGCTCAGTTGGCAGAGCATTCGACTGTTAATCGAAGGGTCACTGGTTCGAGCCCAGTTGGAGGAGCATTTTATTGAAGGCCCGCTTCGTTTGAAGCGGGCCTAAAATAGTGGATTCGGCGCCGCGGCCCACGGTGCTCATTCGGGGCTATGGGTCAAAATGTGTATCTGGTATCGGCGTGTCGTGGGGGTTAGATGTGGCCTTTTTGGATGTCGATTGAGTGGGTGTAGGTGGTGTCGATATCGTTGTCGTAGAGGGGTGGCCGTCCGGTTTCGTGGTCGGTGTGGTTCTCGTTGTGGGTCGGGGTTGAAACTTTGGCGAGTTAATCCTGGCCCCAGTTGGACTGTCTGGCGATTCGAACTGGATCGTCAGGCAGTTCCGTTTTTAGGTAGAGCCACCAATCCAGCATCCGGCGCTGGTGTTCGTTGGTTCGCCCTCGGTGGGCGTAGGCGAGTTCTTTTATGCGGGCGTTGATTCCGCCTTCGAGACTGTTCGTGGTGGATCTCACGCGGGCGGGGTCGAGTATTGCGTCGGGTTGGTCGAGGTGAACGAACAGCAGGTTTTTGCGCCAGAGGTGGTTGAGGCTGTTGTAGGCCTTGCGGACGTTCGGGTGTAGTGCCCCAGGTTATGTTCCTAGGCATTTGCCTTGATTCCTATTATCTCTCGGGATGGGTCGTGGTTCCGAAACTCTGATTCAATCTCTGCCGGCGTTTGGCGGCCCAGGCTCTGGTGGAGACTGAAATAAGTGCTTACTCGGGTGTATTCACGCGGGGAGACGCACATCCGGCCGGTGTCGCTCCCGCGCGTCAGCGGCGTGAAAATCCTCGCGATCCAACCGGAGGATCACGACCCCGCCCTCCCGCTCATCCAGGGCCAGTACTTGCTCATCGACGGCACCATGCTCGCGCCGCTTTCGCTTCTCGACGGCACCGCCCTGACCACCTTGCGCACCCCCGCCGTCTTCCTCGCCGGGGTCAAGGGCTTCCTCCCGCGCGCCGCCTCGCCGCTCGAGGTGGTCATCATCGGCGCCGGTGCACAGGGGCGCGGGCACGCCGCGACGGTGGAATCCGTGGTGGGGGCTGAGGGGGCGTCGATTAGTTTTGTCGGCCGCACGGAAGTGGACCTCGGGCACCCCTGGTTGCAGGCGGGCTCGGCGGAGGCGGCCGCGGCGCTCAAGGCTGCGGACCTCGTCGTCTGCGCGACCACCGCGACCTCCCCGATCCTTGCGCTTGACGACGTCCGCCCCGACGCCCTCGTCGTCGCCGTCGGCTCCCACACCACCGACGCCCGCGAGCTCGCCTCCGACCTCATGGGCGCGGCGCACGTGATAGTCGAGGGCGTGGACGCCGCGCTGCGGGAAGCCGGCGACGTCACCCTCGCCATCACCGAGGGCGCGCTGGCCGCCTCCGATCTGATCCGCATGAAAGACGTGGTCACGGGCGCCGTTGAGCCCGGGGGGGACCGGCCGATCGTGTTCGAGACCGTCGGCATGCCGTGGGAGGACCTGATGGTGGCGGACGCGGTGTATCGCGCCTGACGGAGCCTGCGCGCCCGGAGGCGTCGACAAGCTAAAGCTCGAAGTGCATCGGCGCGCCGGGGCCGAGGGGGATGCCCGCGTAGTACCAGATGAGGAAGAAGATAAACCAGCCGGTGACCATCGCCAGAGAGTAGGGCAGTGCCAGCGACATAAGGGTGCCCACGCCTGCCTTCTTGTAGTAGCGCTGCAGGAAGGTGAGCGCCAGCGCGAAGTAGGGCGACATCGGGGTGATGATGTTGGTGGGGGAGTCGCCGATGCGGAAGAGCATCTGCGTAACCTCGGGGGAGACGCCGACGAACATCATCATCGGGATTACCACCGGCGCCATAAGTGCCCACTGCGCGGAGCCCGAGGTGAGCAGCAGGTTGATCACCGCGACCATGAGCACGAAACCCGCGAAGAGCACCACGACGGGCAGGTCCCAGCGCTGCAACAGCTCCGCGCCGCGGATCGCGGTCCACGAGCCCAGGTTGGACCACTGGAACCAGGCGAGGAACTGGGAGACCGCGAAGAAGAGCACGAGCATCGGTAACAGCGATTTCAGGCCGGTGGCCATCATGTCGGGGATGTCCGCGCTGGAGCTGATCGTTCCCGCGACCAGGCCGTAGGTCAGGCCGCAGAGGAAGAAACCGAGGGCGATCGGCACCGCGATCGCGGTGATCAGCGGCGACTCCAGGAAGCTCTCCTCCTGGCTGGCCAGCGGAGAGCCCGGCACGAGCAACAGGAGGAAGAACACTGCCACAAAGGCCAGCAGGGCCAGGCCCGCGGCCTTGAGGGCCTTGGACTCGGTGGGGGAGAGCTCGAGGTCCTCCTCGTTGGCGTCATCCGGGGAGTCGCCCGCGGTGGCGTTGGCGAAGGAGAGCTCGTGCTCCTCGATGTCATCGTGGTCGATGAGCTGGCACGCCTTCTTGTCCACGAATATCTCCGTCACCGCGGTGATGATCAGCGAGAGCACGACCGCCGAGGGGATGACAAAGAAGATGTTCGCCAGCGGGGACACCGTGTACTCGGGGTCCACGATGTGCGCCGCCGAGGTGGAGATGCCCGCCAGCAGCAGGTCCGTGATGTTCAAAATGAGCGAGGCGTTGAAGCCGGCGGAGCTGGCTGCGAAGGCCACCATCGCGCCGACGATCGGGGAGCGGCCCACCGCAAAGAACGCCATCGCACCCAGCGGGATGATGATGACGTAGATGGCGTCGGAGGCCACCGAGCCGGTCACGCCCGCGAGCGCCACCATAAAGGTGAGCATCTTCGGGCCAACCTTGTTCACCATCGCCCGGATCATCGCGGAGAGCAGGCCCGTCTGCTCGGCGACGGCTACGCCCAGCATCACCGAGAGGATCACGCCCAGCGGCGGGAAGGTGATGAAGTTGTTCACGGCCTCCGTGACCATCTTCGAGATGTTCTCCGCGGTCAGCAGCGACTCCACGTGTACCGTCTCGCCCGAACCGGGGTCCTGCGCGGACATACCGATGCGCGCGCCGACCCACGACGTCACCGCGACCACACCGGAGAGGATGACAAAGAGCCAGAAGGGGTCCGGCAGCTTGTTGCCGATCTTCTCCACGGTGCCGAGGAAACCCGCGGGCTCCTTCGGCTGCTTCGCGTCGTTTTCTTTCGGGGACGTAGATCCTGCCATGGGTGTGCTTCTTGGTCGGGGGCAACGGGCGGGCGCGCCAATGGCGAGCGTTTGTTGCCCTCCACACTAAATGCCCGCAGCCCGTAAGTGTGACACAGGGCTCCTTCTGGGGGTCGCGGCCCAGACAGCGTAAGTGAAAGCGTAGTGCCGCCTGCTGATAATCTGTGAGATCCCGTACTCTCCCCGAAACAAAAAACCTAGGAGACCGCATGACCCCCGCCCGCCCCGGACGAATCCTCCGTTACGTCCTTGCGCTCCTCGCCCTCGCGGCAGTGCTCATCGCTGCGCTCTTCGTTGTCCGGCCGACGCTGTTCGGGATGGGCAAGACCTCCATGACCTCGGAGAGCCTCGGGGCCGCCTTCAACGAGATCGCCGAGCTGAGCACGGAGGAGTACGCCTACTCCCGTGTGGGCAGCTTCGACCAGCGGGGTTTCCAGATCGCCGGGCGCACCGTCCCCTTCACGGGGCGCAACTTCCTGGTCACCTATGACGGGACCGTCAAGGCCGGCATCCGCAACGCAGAGCTCATCGAGGTCCGGCTGGACGACACCGTCCGGACCCTCAGCATCACGACCCCGCACGCGGAGGTGCTCAGCTCGACCATCTCCCCGGAGAGCATCAACGTCTACGACCAGTCGATGAACCCCCTTAATCAGGTCCGCGTCCAGGATGTCTCCGCTTTCCTCGCCGAGCAGGAGCGCAACGCGGAGAACACCGCCGTGGAGCAGGGCCTGCTCGAGCGCGCCGACCGGCGCGTCGAGGAGCTACTGCGCAACCACGGCGAGGCGCTCACCGAGGGCACCGCGATGGAGGACTACGCAGTGGAGGTGAATTGGAGGTAGGTCCGGCGGGGCGTCGATAAGCGCGGCGCTGGGTACACTCGCGGCGGTGGACATGATCGAGATGACGCCGGCCATCGAGACGACCTACCGGGTCCTGGAACTCATTGGCGTGTTCCTGACCAGCCTCGTCGCGGGCACCATCGCCCGGAAGATGAACTTCGACATCGTCGGCTTCCTGCTCCTGGCCATCATCTCCTCGCTGGCGGGCGGGGCGGTGCGCGACGTGCTCATCGACACCGGAAAAGTCGCCGCCCTCGTCTACCCGGAGTACATCTGGGTGGCCATAGCGGGGGCGGCCACCGCCTTCCTCACCCGATTGCACGGCTTCACCTGGACGATGTTCCAATACCACGCCGACATGGTCACCATCGGGGTGTGGGCCGTGACCGGCTCGACGAAGGCGCTGCTCGAGGGCGTGTCCTCGCTGGGCTGCGTGCTCATGGCGCTGGTCACCGCCACCGGCGGCAGCGTCATCCGCGACATAATGATCGGGCGCATCCCCGCCTTGTTGAAAAACCAGCAGATGATGGCCATCCCTGCCGTCATTGCGGGCTCTCTCAACGTCGTGCTCTACCGCCTCGGCCACCACGAGCTGGGCATGGTGCTCACCCCGATCCTGGCTTTCGTCATTTCCGCCCTCGTCTACTGGACGGGCTGCTACATCCCCGCCCGGCAGGACTTCGCGCCGATCAACGACCTCGCGTGGAAGCTGCGCCAGTCCTTCAGCGGCGTCGAGGAGTCCGCACGCTCCGCCGCCCGTTCGATCGAGCCCGCCACGATGCGTCAGTGGCGTCACGGGAAGATGGAGGAGATCGAGGCGGAGGAGCAGCGCGAACTGGGCACCGACAACGCCGGTGAGCCCACCAAGGAAGAGGTGAAGAAGCAGGTGGGCGACAACCCCTCGCGCGAGGAGTTCATCGACGTACTCTACAACGCCTACCTCGACGCCGGCGAGAGCAACGGTTCAAGCGGCTGGCGGGGTCTGCGCCGCCGCAGGCGATAGCATCGGGCGCATGGACCTTTCCGAGCACCTCGATTCGCTGCTTAACCCCTGGCCCGCCGACAACGTCTCCGCCGCGATCGTCGGCCCTGTTGAGGCGACCTACGGTGACGAGGCCCGCGTCTACGAACTCGCCAGCGTGACCAAGCTCCTGTCAGCCTACGCGATCTTCCTCGCGGCTGAGGAGGGGGCATTTTCGCTTGACGACGCCCTCGGCCCCGCCGGTTCTACCATCCGCCACCTGCTCTCCCACGCCAGCGGCGTCGGCTTTGACACCCCCGAGCCCCAGAAGGCGGTGGGGGAGCGGCGCATCTACTCCTCCGCTGGCTACGAGATACTCGCGCAGCACCTGGAGCGGGAGACCGGCATCGCGTTTGCCGACTACGCCCAGGAAGGCGTCTTCGCCCCCCTCGGGATGGGCACCGCGGAGATCTACGGCTCGGCCGGTCACGGCGGGAGAGCGTCGCTAAGCGATATGCGCGCTTTCGCGGCCGAGCTGCTCCACCCGACGCTAATTGATGAGGCGACGCTGCGCGAGGCGTTCACAAACCAGTTCGGCGACCTGCGCGGCATCGTCCCTGGCTACGGCATGCAAAAACCCTGCCCGTGGGGTCTCGGCTTTGAAATCAAGGGGGCGAAGGAGCCGCATTGGACCGGGCGTAACATGCCCGCCGACGTAGTCGGGCACTTCGGCATGGCGGGGACCTACCTATGGGTGGTGCCCGCCTGGTCTAAGTCGCCGCACGCGGGAACCGCCTGCGCCGTGCTGACGGACCGGCAATTCGGGGACTGGGCCAAGCCACTGTGGTGTGAGACAAATTCGGAGTTGTTCGCGGTTTTGTAGAGGGGCCGTGAAGTAGCATCAGGGCCCATGACAACGTTTCCCGCCGCGGGGCAGAAATTGCCGTCCCGCCAGGTGTGGCCACTGATGTTGGCCCTGCTCACCGCCGTTTTCGCCTTCCAGCTCAACGCCTCCATGCTGGCACCGGCGCTGGCCACGATGGAAGGAGCCCTGGGCGCGACCACCGCGCAAATCGGGCTAACCCAGACGGCGTTTTTCACGGCGGCCGCGCTGTTTTCCCTGTTCATGCCCCGCTGGGGTGACCTCATCGGGCGACGCAAGGTTCTGACCGGAATGATGATCATCACCGTCGTTGGGTCGGTGGTCGCAGCACTGGCGCCCAACGTGGCGGTGCTCTTCATCGGCCGCGTGATTCAGGGCGTGTCGGGGCCGACGGTGGCGCTGACGTCGGTCATGCTGCGCCAGGCGGTGCGGGAGGAGAAGCAGTTCGCGCTGCTCATTGGGGTGCTGACGTCGGTAAACGGCGGCATCGCGGGCGTTGACGCGCTCCTCGGCGGCTGGCTCACCGCGACCTTCGGCTTCCGCTCCCTGTTTTGGGTCATCGGCGCGATGGCTCTCGCTGCCGCGGTCGCCGTGCGCTTCGGCCTGCGCGAGACGAAGTCCGACGAGACCCAGCCGATGGACTGGAAGGGCGTGGTCCCGCTCGTCGTGGCGGTGGGGGCGATCCTCACCGCGCTCAACGAGGCCGGTGCTCTCGCAGCGGCGAACTGGTTCCTCGTCGCCGTGCTGCTTGTTGTCGGCGCGGCGGCACTGGTGGTTTTCTGGCGCGTGGAAAAGGCCAACGCTCACCCACTGGTATCCACCGAGCTGATGAGCCAGCGCCGCACGTGGGCGCTGCTGGCCACCACGACGCTTACCATGACCGGTATCTTCGCGGTCATGAACGGGCTGGTTCCCAACCTCGCGCAGGACCCAGTCAACGGCCCCGGCCTGTCCGCCGGCGTCGTGGCCTGGTGGACGCTGACTCCCTACGCCATCGCCGGCCTCATCTTCGGGCCGGTCTCCGGCGTCATCGCGGGGCGCATTGGGTATAAGGCCATGCTGCAGATCGGCATCGCCGGCGCGATCGCATCAGTCCTCTTCGGGCTGTACGTTGCAGCTCACCCGACGCCCCCGCTCCTGCTGGCGTTGTCGATTGCTGCGGGTGTGACCTACGCCGGCATCGCCAACATCATGCTCGGCTCGCTCGGCGTGGTGCTGGCTCCGAAGAGCAATCAGGGCTACCTGCCGGGCATGAACGCCGGCGCCTTCAACCTGGGTGCGGGGATTTCCTTCACTGTCATTTTCGCCGCGGCAACCACCTTTGCCGGTTCCGGCGGCGGGTACCACGCGGGGATGGTCGCCGGAGCGGTCCTGCTCGCCGGCGCCCTGGCCACTTCGTTCCTCATCCCACGCCCCGAGACCATCCCGGACACGATCGCCGCCGAGGACGCCGCGGCTAGGGCGGCGCGCTAAACCGTGCACAAGATTATCCTTGACTGCGACCCAGGCCACGACGACGCCGTGGCCATCCTCCTCGCCGCCGGCAACCCCTCCATTGAACTGTTGGGCGTGACCACCGTGGGTGGGAACCACACCCTGGACAAGGTCACGCACAACGCCCGCCAGGTGCTCACCATCGCAGGGCTTGACGACGTCCCGCTGCGCGCCGGGGCAACCCGCCCGCTGCTGCGGCCGGTGGTCACCGCCGAGTCCATCCACGGGGACTCCGGCATGGAGGTGCACGGCTTCGACCTCCCGGACCCGCGGGTCGAGGTGGGAGAGGGCCACGCGGTGGACTTCATCATCGAGACCGTCATGTCCCGCGAACCCGGCGAGGTCACGCTGGTACCAACCGGGCCGCTGACCAACATCGCCCTGGCTGCCCGCCTCGAACCGCGCATCGTCGAACGCGTCCGCGAGGTCGTCCTCATGGGCGGCGCCTACGGCACCGGCAACTGGTCGGCCTCGGCGGAGTTCAACATCACCGTGGACCCGGAGGCCGCGCAGATCGTCTTCCGGGAGGACTGGCCGGTGACCATGGTCGGCCTCGACCTGACTCACCAAGCCCTGGCGACCCCCGAGGTGGAGGCGCGCTTCGTGGCGCTGGGCACCGAGGTGGGGGATTTTGTTGTCGCCCTGTTCGGGGCCTTCCGCCAGAACTACCGCGACGCGCAGGGGTTCACCGACCCGCCCGTGCACGACCCGTGCGCCGTCGCCTACCTCATCGACCCCGCGGTGGTCCAGACCGTGAGGGTACCTGTAGACGTCGAGATTCACGGCGGGCTGACCACCGGCCGGACGGTGGCGGACTTCCGGGCGCCCGCGCCCGCTGGTTGCCATACGCAGGTCGCGACAAAGCTCGACGCCCCGCGGTTCTGGGATCTCGTCGCCGACGCCGCGGCCACGCTGGGGGTTGCCCGCGGGTGAGCCTTTAACCCCGGAGGGTGGCCGTGCCGCTCGTTCCGGAGGGGATTGTCCGAGGTAATCGGGAGAGCGGGATGGTCAACCTCAACCTCCGCTTTATTGAATGGGGGATTCAAGCGGTTGTTGAGGGTTGCCGCCGCGTGGTGACTCGCGCCACCATGTCTCCCAGAGGCCGTTGGGGAAGACGAACCTCGTCTCACCGCGTACGCCCGCTAGTCACGGGCGGACCGCGCGGTGCCGTCAGCTACGAAGGATCCCCATGACCACAACACTTGCCGCCGCTACCCCCGCTCTCGTCGAGATTGACGGTATGCCCGTGCGCCTGCGGGGGGACGTCGAAAAGCTCATGCTCGATCTGCCGCAAGAGGAGCTGGACTACTCGCTTTTCGACGTCTGGGAAACCGCCTGGTTCACCCGCTGGCACCGCAACCCCGACGGGACGATCGGCTGCCGGGAGCGCATTTACGCCCCCGCGGCAGACCTCGCCGCGTTCCGGAAAAACCTCGCCGAGCTCGCTGACCGCGCCGGGTTTGTGGCCGAGTGCACAACCCGCGCCGCGTGACGTAGCTATCGGCGCCACGAAGCGGGCTCGGCGGGTAATGGTCAACACCACAGGTGGTCTTTCGTGGCCGGCTCTGCGCGGAGTCGTGTTAGCCCGCTGAGCCGCACCCTAGGAAAAGCAGATGGCCCCGTCTCCTGGACCCGGCAAAGTCGGTACTGTCGTACCCACTATTTTCTCTCGCCGGGGAGTTTCGCAACCAAGTCTGCGGCGGTGGGGCTGCCGGCGTAGGAGGATTCCTCGGCGGGGATGCCGAACTCCTCCTCGGCGCGCACGGCGAGCTCGATGCGATCGAGGGATGTAATGCCGAGCTCATCGAGGGTCTTATCGGGTGTGACGGGAACGTCGGTGAAGCGCGAGATGAGCTCGATGAGGCGCTCCGTGTCCGACTGAGTGGCTGCGGGTCCTTCCGGTTTTGAGGTGAACGCGCCAAGGTCAAGTCGTTGCGAGAGCTCCATGCGCTCGTTTATACACTTGGACCATGACAATGCCGCGCAGACCGCACCCCACCGCGGGCCTGACCTTCGACCGCGAGGGTGACACCCGACACGACGGTTTGGATATCCACTGGTTCGAGCGTGGCCCCGAGGGCGCCGAGCTGACGGTGCTCTACCTGCATGGCTTCAACATTTCGTCCCAGGAGTTTTACCTGCAGGTCGACGCGCTAGCCGAATTAGGCGTGCGGCAGCTGCTCGTCGACCTGCGCGGCCACGGCAAGACCGGTGCGGTCCCGCCCCGCATGTGCCAGGTCGACGCCGCAGCCGACGATGTTTTCGCCGTGCTTCGCGACCGCGGGGTGACCGGCCCGCTAATCGTCGTGGGGCACTCACTGGGTGGGCCGGTCTCGCTCTCACTCATGCGCCGGCACGCCTCTGACCTGCACCTTGTCGGCAGCGTGCACATCTCTTCGGCCGTCGAGCCCTTTGCCGACCAGGGCATGCCCCACGTACTCGCCGGGTGGGTCGGCGCGCTTCTCGAGGACCTATACCGCTCCGCACCGCGCCTCACGCAACGGCTGCTGACGCTGGGGACGCGGGGGCTCGCCCCCGCTCTGGCGCTGGGGTTCTACTTCCGGCCGGTCCGCTACGCTGTGATCCGTTTCCATGCCGCAATGATCCGGCGCACGGCGCTTGACACCTACGCTGGGTACTTCGACGACCTGCTTTACCACTCGGAGCTCGCGGCGGGGCCCGTTTTGGCGACGATCCCGGGCTACATCCTCGTGGGCGACCGCGACGCCGTCTCCCCGGTGAGCCAGTCACGGCGCCTCCACGATATCTGGCCTCGCGCCTACCTCCAGGTCCTGCCCGAAAGCGGGCACATGCCGCCTCTCGACGCCCCCGGGGCCGTCTCCACCGCCATCAAACGCCTGGTACTTTCGACGCCGTGTCGGGGGACCCAGAACTAATCACAAACGTTGCCGCTCAGCTGCGCCGCGCGGTCATCACCGGGCCCGCGGCTGCCCAGCTGCGGGGCCTGCACACCCTGGACCGCGTCGGCCGGGTGGACCTGCTATTGCCGGGGCGTGGCAGGGTACCGTCGAAAAGCCTCTGGCTGCGACTATTCCGCTTCAACCTCGCAGTCCGCACTGGAAACCGTCGGCAGGCACGCCCTTATCGAGGCGGGAATCCCCGGGTTCCGCTCCATCCGCGGCCAGGTGCCCTTCGAATACCAGGACCTCGCCGCCGTGCCGCTCAGCGGACGGATGGACCTGCTGATCAACGGTTTCGTTTGCGTCGAGCTTGACGGCAGGTCCAAGTACACCAGCGATTTCATCAGCGCCGAGGAGCGCATGCGCGAGAAGTTTATCCTCAACGCCGGCTACCTGCTGATCCGCGCGACGTGGAAAGACGTCTGGCGAGGCACACTAGTCACCAACGTGGCCAACGCCCTTCAGCGGGTTCGTTCGCTTGCCGACGACCCCTTCGCCGGCAACGTTCCGCGCCCATTGCGCAGCGGCGAGCTCGAGCAGCGACGCTACCGCGGCCACTAGCTATTCGGCGCCAGCGCTCCGCGTCCTGGGTGTTTCGCAGTTGCGGTGGCTTGGGGTCGAATAGACCTCGACAAAACCTCGACAAAAACCCCCGGTGGCGCAGACTGGGCGCGCCCCGGGGGCGTCGAGAAGCGAAGTGCTACTCCTCGTTCGTGCCGCCGTTCGGGTTTGGCTCGGTCGGGTCGTCGATGTGCAGGTCTTTCGCGGCTTGAGCGGCGATCGACATGTCGATCTTGCCCTCGTTCGCTAGGCCCATGAGGGCAGCGACGACCATGGACTCGGCGTCGATGTTGAAGTAGCGCCGCGCGGCCTCCCGGGTGTCGGAGAAACCGAAGCCGTCGGCGCCGAGGGCGATGTACTGCCCGGGGACGTAGGGACGGATCTGCTCGTGAAGATCGGTGGCGAAGTCCGAGGTGGCCACGTACGGTCCGGAGGTCTGGCGCAGCTGCTTGGTCACGAAGGGCTCGCCCACCTCCTCGCCCGGGTGCTGCAGGCGCTTCTTGTTCAGGGCAGCGCCGTCGCGGGCAAGCTCGACCCAGGAGGTGACGGAGTAGACCGCAGCGCCGATGCCGTAGCTCTCGCTCAGGATTTCCTGCGCGCGCAAAGCCTGCTGCATGCCGATGCCGGAGGCGAGAAGGGACACGCGAAGTTCGGTGTCGGCGCCGGTGTCGTACAGGTAGATGCCACGGTGCAGGCCCTCCACGTCGAGGTTGTCCGGGCGAGCCGGCTGGTGGGTGGGCTGGTTGTACACGGTGAGGTAGTACATGACATTCTCACCCCCGTCCGGCCCGTACATCCGGTCAATGCCCTTCGAGATGAGGTAAGGAAGCTCGTAGGCGAAGGCCGGGTCGTAGGGGATGACGGCGGGGTTGGTCGACGCGAGGACCGGGGAGTGGCCGTCCATGTGCTGCAAGCCCTCGCCGAAGAGGGTCGTGCGGCCGGCGGTCGCACCGATGATAAAGCCGCGCGCCATCTGGTCGCCCGCGGCCCAGAAGTTGTCGCCGGTGCGCTGGAAGCCGAACATCGAGTAGAAGATGTACATCGGGATCATCGGCTCGCCGTGGGTGGCGTAGGACGTCGCGGCGGCGATGAAGGATGCCGACGAGCCGTCCTCGTTGATGCCCTCGTGAAGAATCTGGCCGTCCGTTGCCTCGCGGTAGGACAGCTGCAGGTCGTGGTCGACCGGGGTGTAGTTCTGGCCCACCGGGTTGTAGATCTTCAGGGTCGGGAACCAGGAGTCCAGGCCGAAAGTGCGGGCCTCGTCCGGGATGATCGGGACGACGCGCTTGCCGATCTCCTTGTCGCGCATGAGCGCCTTGAAGGTACGGACCAGCGCCATCGTCGTCGCCACCTGCTGGGGGCCCGAGTCCTTGAAGTTGGCCTTGAAGGTCTTCTCGAAGTCGGGCAGGCGCAGCGGGGTGTAGGAGGTGCGGCGCTCCGGCAGGTAACCGCCCAGCTCGGCGCGGCGCTCCTTGAGGTAGCGGATTTCCTCGGCGTCCTCGCCGGGGTGGTAGTAGGGCGGAAGTTCCGGGTTGCGCTCCAGCTCTTCGTCAGAAATCGGGATTTCCTGCTTGTCGCGGAACAGCTTGAGGTCTTCCAGTGTGAGGTGCTTCATCTGGTGGGTCGCGTTGCGCCCCTCGAAGTTGTGGCCAAGACCGTAGCCCTTGATCGTGTGAGCCAGGATGACGGTCGGCTTGCCCTTCGTCTCCAGGGCGCGCTTGTACGCCGCGTAGACCTTGCGGTAATCGTGGCCGCCTCGGCGCAGCGCCCAAATCTCTTCGTCGCTGAGGTCTTCGACGAGCTTCAACGTGCGGGGGTCCCGTCCGAAGAAGTGTTCGCGCACGTAAGCACCGTCGTTGGCCTTGAACGTCTGGTAGTCGCCGTCCTTGGTCGTGTTCATGATGTGGACCAGCGCGCCGTCCTCATCCTTCTCCAGCAGGGCATCCCATTCCCGGCCCCAGACAACCTTGATGACGTTCCAGCCGGCGCCGATGAAGAATGCCTCGAGCTCTTGGATAATTTGACCGTTGCCGCGCACGGGACCGTCGAGGCGCTGCAGGTTGCAGTTGATCACGAAGGTGAGGTTGTCCAGCCCGTACAGGGAGGCCATGTGGATGAGGCCGCGGGACTCCGGCTCGTCCATCTCACCGTCGCCAAGAAATGCCCACACGTGCTGCTCGTCGGTCTGCTTGATGCCGCGGTCCTGCAGGTACTTGTTAAAGCGCGCTTGGTAAATAGCGTTCATCGGGCCGAGGCCCATGGACACGGTGGGGAACTCCCAAAACTTCGGCATGCCGTGGGGGTGCGGGTAGGAGGGTAGGCCACCCTGGGGGCGGGAATGCTCCTGGCGGAAGCCGTCGAGGTCGTCCTCGTCCAGGCGGCCTTCTAAGAAGGCGCGCGCGTACATTCCGGGCGAGGCGTGGCCCTGGAAAAAGATCTGGTCGCCGCCCTGCTCGGAATCCTTGCCGCGGAAGAAGTGGTTAAACCCGACCTCGTAAAGAGCGGCAGCGGAGGCATAAGTGGACAGGTGGCCGCCGACCTTCACCCCGGGGCGCTGGGCGCGGTGCACCATGATGGCGGCGTTCCAGCGCATCCAGCGGCGGTAGCGCTTCTCGATCTTCTCGTCACCCGGGAACTCCGGCTCCATCGTCGTCGGAATGGTGTTGACGAAGTCCGTGGAGGACAGGGCGGGAAGCGGTACTCGCTTGCGAGACGCGCGCTCGATAAGGCGAAGCATGAGGTAGCGCGCGCGCTCAGGTGAGGAGGAGTCCAGCAAACCGTCGAGGGAATCGATCCATTCCGCGGTCTCCTCTGGGTCCTGATCGTGCAGGTAGGATGCCACTCCCTCCCGAATCAGGGGGATGTTGGACTCGCCATCATTAACGGTGTTGTCCGAGCTGTTGCGGGAAATGTCAGCCACGTGTGGTGCCTCCGTAAATCGCTTCGTCTCGCGTCTCGACGCGCCGGCAGTTACTTCGTTAAGCGTACCCGCCCGCCCAGACAGCCTGCTTTGCGCGGAGAAATATTCCCTCGCACGGCCGGTGACCGGCTATTATCGTGGCGTTGTTGCTGAAACAGATCCACAGAGGAGGACACACACGTGGGCGCCGCGGGTGCTGACAACTACGTAGGCCGGTTAGGAATCGACAGCGATGCCGTGGTCCAGGAGATCGGCTGGGATGAGGATGCGGACTCCACGATCTCCGAGTCCATCGAGGACGCGATCGGGCAACCGCTTCTCGACGAAGACACCGACGAGCTTTGCGACATCGTCCTCCTCTGGTACCGGTCCTCCGACGGTGACCTCGTCGACTCCCTCGTCGACGCTGGGCGCAATCTTTGCGACGGCGGACGCATCTGGCTCCTGACACCCCCCACAAGCGCCCCCGGTGCTGTAGCGCCCGGTGAAATCTCCGAATCCGCCCAGCTCGCGGGCCTCGTGCAGACCAGGGCCGACAAGGTGGGCACGTGGCAGGGCTCGTGTCTGACCGGAGCCGGGTCCAAAAAGTAGCGTTTTTTGCTGCCGGCCCCGGCATGCTAAAGTCTTGGGGCGCGCGCTGTTAGCTCAGTTGGAAGAGCAACTGGTTTACACCCAGTAGGTCGGCGGTTCGAGCCCGTCATGGCGCACTACGTTGAGCTCTCTTGCCCGCTCCCCGGGCGGGGAGCTCTTTGTGTTGTGCCGGCAACGTACCCGTGGAGGTACCCGTGGAGCAAGGGAAGCGGGCTGGGGTCCGAGAAGCCCTTGAAACTCTCATGAGGCGTGAATATGGTCGGAAACGAGCAGATCGCTCAGGGCCGAGCTCCGGCCCTCTAGCAGAAAGGGAGATTGATTATGGCAGACCAGAACAACCCCGGACAGTTTGGAAACCGGGAAGACACGGAAGAGCAAGCACGCAAGGGCGGCGAGGCTAGCACCGGCAGCTTCGGCGAGAAGAACTCCGCCGACCCGAAAGAGGCGGGCCGCAAGGGTGCAGAGGCACAGTCCACGGAGGACAAGGCCAAGGGTGGTCGCAACAGCGGCAACAACTCCTAGCCTGAAGTTTTAAGTTTTTGTTAGGAAGGGCGGGGCCGTGCCGGCCCCGCCCTTCCTCATGGGGCTCGGAGGATGACAACCCGGCGGGGTTCACACCCAGTAGGTTGGCGGTTCGAGCCCCTCATGGTGCACCAGTCGCGTTGTCCATTCGCCACCTGGTTCGTACCCGATGTCGATGACATCCCAGGCGCCAAGGCGCAGTCGTATGGAGCCAAAACCAGGGGAGTCGGGGTCTGGGAAGTCGATGCACTCCTCGACGCCCACGCCCCGCGCGGCAAACGCCGCGGACGCGAGCACCCCCGCGCTCACGCCCCGCACCATGGCCCTGCCGTCGGGGTCGCGCACGGTCGCGAGCGCGGCGAGCGGTGAGCAGCGAAACTGAGCCAAGTTGTCGGAAAGCTCGTCCTCCACGTCGTCGACCTCGACACCGTCGTTCAGCGATGCCCCGGACGAGACCAAAGCCCCCAGGTAGGTCGAAAGTGCCTCGTAGTCGGACTCGGTGAACCGCTCCTGCATCGCTGCCTCCCCTTCCTAGCGTTCCTCGTCCCTATCGTAGGCTGCCGCCCACGGGTTGCGCCGGGCGGAGCCGTAGCGCTCCCGGGCCGGTGCGGGGGCAGGGGTGTCGGAAGGGCGCGGCTCGGGGGCGTCGATAAGTTCGCTCATCGCTTCTTGCTCTTCCCGGTAGCGGCGCCGCTCGCGGACCTCGGAAACGATGAAGTAGATCAGGCCGGCGGGGGCCATGACGCCAAAGGCGATCCACTGCAGGCCGTAGGAGAGGTAGTTGCCCGTGTCGAGCGCGGGGAGGGGGATGGCCGTGAGCACGCCGGGCTGGCTATCGGCGAGCTGCAGGTAAGGCTCGACGAGCTGCGTGCCGGTGAGCTCGCCGACCTGGCCAGTGTTGATGGAGTAGACCATGAGGTGGCCCTGGTCCTGGAGGGGCGCGGTGGAATGGATCGCCTCGTTGACGCGCACGAACCCAGTCAGGGTGACGGTGTTGGCGGGCGCGGGGTCGATGGTTCCCACCTCACTGCCACCGTTTTGCGCCTCGACCCAGCCGCGGTTGACCAGGATGGTCGGGCCGTCGTCGATGTCGAAGGCGGTGAGCACCTGGAAGGCGGGGGTGCGGTCGACGGGGCGAAGCCGGAGCAGGACTTCCTTGTCCGGTAAATAGTGCCCGGTCATGACGACGCGGTTCCACTCATCGTCCGGGCTCAGCGTCCCGTCTGTCGAGATGACCTGGGAGTACGAGACGGGGTCATGCTCGAAAGCGGCGGTAATCCGCTCATTCCGCTCAACGACGTCGGCGTTCTTACCCAGCTGCCAGGGCGCGAGGACGGTGAACGCGACGTAGGAAAACGCCACGATGAGGAGCGCGGCGATGAACCACCCCGGGGTGAGGAACGCCCCCCACCCAGCTGCCGTCTTCGCTTGCCTTGTGGCTGTCACGAGGTGCTAGTTTACCCGCGCCCGCACCCAGCGGATAACACCGTCGGCTGCCGCCTCGATCTGCTCCCGGGTTGTGGTGAAGCCCTCCTGGCCCCCGTAGTAAGGGTCTTCCACGCTGGCCCCGGCGGGGGCGTCGGGGTCGAAGGAGCGCAGCAGACGGATCTTGTCCTCGGGCACGCCGCGAGCGACGAGCTCGGAGACGTGCCTGCTTTCCAGCGCGACAATGAGGTCCGCGTCCTGCTGGTCCGGGCCGAACTGCTGCGCCCGGTGGCGGGAGCCGTCGTAGCCGTGGTCTTCGAGCTCCTGCAGTGCCCGGTCGTCTGCAGGCCCACCGACGTGCCAGCCGCCGATGCCGGAGGAGGTGACGCGGACGGCGTGGGAGAGCCCGGCTTCCTTGAGTTTCGACCGGACAATCACCTCGGCCATCGGCGAGCGGCAGATGTTGCCGGTGCAGACAAAATCGATGTGCAGCGGGTCTGGCATGGGCTGGTCCTTTCGAGCAACGGGGTGAACAATTCAGCATGGCAAATTTGTAGGCTGGACGCCATGACTTCTATCGCGGACATCGTCGACGCGCTCGAGCGTGCCTACCCCCCTGAACTTGCGGAGAGCTGGGACAGCGTCGGCCTGATCTGCGGGGACCCCGATGCCGAGGTGAGCCGAGTCGCTTTTGCCCTCGACTGCACCCAGGCGGTGGCGGAACGCGCCGTCGAGCTCGGGGCCCAGCTCCTCGTGGTGCACCACCCGCTCCTGCTGCGCGGGGTGACCTCCGTGGCGGCACACACGCCGAAGGGCAACGTCATCCACACCCTCCTCACGGGAGGGTGCGCGCTGTTCGCCGCTCACACTAATGCCGATTCCGCCCGCCCGGGAGTCTCGGACAAGCTCGCCGAGCTCGTCGGCATCACGCCGGGGCGTCCGATCCGGCCGGTGTCCGCCGCGACCATCGATAAGTGGGGCGTGTTCGTTCCCCCCGCCGACGCCGACGAGCTCATGTCCGCGCTGTTCGCCGCGGGCGCGGGGGCTCTGGGCAACTACCGCGAGTGCTCGTTCCGCTGGGAGGGTACGGGCGGCTTCACCCCGGAAGACGGTGCAGATCCCACGGACGGTGAGGTGGGGGAGCATTTCACGGGCGCGGAGTTGCGCATCGAGTTCGTCGCGCCCGCGCGCCTGCGCCGCTCGCTTATCGACGTCCTCCGCTCGGCCCACCCTTACGAAGAACCCGCCTTCGACGTGGTCGCCCAAGAGGACACCGCCGACCTCTCCCAGGCCACGGGCCTCGGCCGCGTGGGTGAACTGCCGGAGCCGATGACCCTGCGGGAGTTCACGCAGCAGGTGGCCGACGCCCTGCCGGAAACGGCGTGGGGCGTGCGCGCGGCGGGCGACCCGGATGCGGTTGTGCGGACGGTGGCTGTGTCGTCGGGGGCGGGAGATAGCCTGCTCGGTGACGTCGCGAAGCTGGGCGTGGATGCGTACGTGACCTCGGACCTGCGGCACCACCCCGTCGACGAGCACCTCCGCGCGGGAGGCCCCGCGGTCATCGACACCGCGCACTGGGCCAGCGAGTTCCCGTGGACGTCCCAGGCGGAGAGTATCGTTGCCCCTTTGGGCGTGGACACCCGGATTATCAGCATTCGCACCGACCCGTGGACCCTCTCCGCGCACCCACACAACCGGAAGGAGCACCAGTGAACCTCTCCCCCGCGAAGCAGCAGCTCCTGCTCGAGCTCGCCACCGCCGAACAAGCGCAGTCCCGCCCCGCGGCCGTGGCCCCAGAGCAGAAGGAGCTGAACAAGCTTATCGACGAGCGGGCGCGCCTGGCCAGCGCCGCCGCCGCCGCGCAGCTCGCCGTCGACGACATGGAACTGGAGATCCTGCGCATCCAAGAGGACGAGCGGAAGCTGAAAAAGCGTGAGCTGGACGACAAGCGCCAGCTCTCCGCCGAGACCGACCCGGACCGGCGCCGCGACCTGCAGCACGACCGCTACGCGGCGAAGTCGCGGATCGCGGACCTGCTTTCCGAGTTGAAAGAGGCCCACAACGAGATCGCCGCCCTGCGCAACAATCGCGACAACCACGGCGCGCGCCTCGACGAGGCCGACCGGAAGATCGAGGCTGCACGCCGTGCGGTGGAGGCGCTCCCTGAAGGCGACGTCGCGGATGTGGGCGCCCTACGCGAGGCCCTTCCCGACGACGCACTGGCAGCGTACGAGTCCGCCGGCGTCGCCTTCTTCAATGGCCGGGCCTGCGGCGGGTGCTTCATCCAGCTTCCCCCGTCCGAGCGCTCCGCGGTTCTCGCAGCGCCCGCCGACGAGGTCCCGGCCTGCCCGAACTGCGGCGTCCTCCTGGTGCGGGCGGAGGCGTAGTGAAGGTCACCGTCTACACCGACGGCGGCTCGCGTGGTAACCCCGGGGTCGCGGGTTCGGGCTCCGTTATCTACGGACCCCAGGGCGAAACCCTCGCCGAGATCGCCTACGTCGTGGGGCGAAAGTCCTCGAACAACGTCGCCGAGTACACCGGCTTGCTCAAAGGCCTCGAGGCGGCTGCAGAGGCGGGAGCGACCTCCGTCGAGGTCTACATGGACTCCAAGCTCGTCGTTGAGCAGATGTCGGGGCGGTGGAAAATCAAGCACCCCGACATGCAAGCCCTCGCCCGCCAAGCCCGCGACCTCGCAGCCCGCTTCTCGACGGTCACCTACACCTGGGTCCCCCGAGCCAAAAACAAAAAGGCCGACGAGCTGTCCAACGTGGCGATGGACGCCGCCGCACGCGGTCACGCGCCCGGCGTAGTGGGAGCCCAAGCCCACGTGGTAGCCAGCCCGCGCCACTGGGCCGAACACGATGGCCCGCTGACGCGCTTCATCCTGCTCCGGCACGGCCAGACCGAGCATTCAGCGGGGCGGAAGTACAGCGGGGCCTCCTCCGACCCGCAGCTCACCGACGACGGCTCCGCCCAGGCCGCTCGCGCCGCCGCGGCCATTACCGCGCTCGGCGAGGTCGACGTCATCCTCACCTCGCCGCTGTCCAGAGCCCGCGCCACGGCGCGGATCTGCGCGGACACGCTGGGGGCCGACGTCGTAGAAGACGAGGGCTTCCGCGAGGTCGACTTTGGCGCCTTTGAGGGGCTGACCCGTGACGAGGCGCGCGGTGCTTTTCCGGAGGAGTTCGCTGCCTGGCAGGCGTCGACAAGCGTGGCCCCGCCAAGCGGCGAATCCCTCGCCCAGCTGCACCGCCGCGTGGCGAGGGCCCGGCTTAAGGCGCAGAAGCGCTTCGAGGGCAAGACGGTGCTGGTTGTCACGCATATGGCGCCGATTAAGTCGATGATCCGCCAGGGGCTGGGCGCCGGCGCTGAAGCGTTCAACCACATCTTCCTGGACCTCGCGTCAATAAGCGTCGTCGAGTTCTACGGTGACTTCGGCGTCGTGCGCTGCGTCAACGACACCTCCCACCACCAGAGGGTGTAAACTCTCCGGTTGCGAATGAGTCGGCCGGGTGATCGCGGCGCGCCGTACCGCCGCCACGTGTGGGCAGGCGGGGCGCCGAGGAAAGTCCGGACTCCACAGGGCACGGTGGTTGCTAACAGCAACCCGGAGCGATCCGCGGGAAAGTGCAACAGAGAGTAGACCGCCCGCGCATGCGGGTAAGGGTGAAAGGGTGCGGTAAGAGCGCACCGGCGCGCGTGGTGACACGAGTGGCCAGGTAAACCCCACCGGGAGCAAGGCAAGAGCCCGCGCCACTGGCGAGGGATGTCGGACGCGTGAGGCTGCCCGCCCAGTCCGAAGGTCGCTGCTTGAGGCGCCCAGCGATGGGCCGCCCAGATGGATGATCGCCGCCCGGTAACCCCGGGTACAGAATCCGGCTTACAGGCCGGCTCATTCGCCCTCCGCTTCCCCCTCAGCTCGGACGGGTCAACGTGTGGGTGGGGGGCGAAGACTAAACCCAAGCGCCGCGCCGGCGGCGGCGAAGTCTGTCACAATGGCTGGTTATGAAGCTCTACGCAGCCCCGCTGGATTTCCGCAACATCGCCCGGGAGTTCAAAGTCCCCACGGACTTTGCTCCGGAGGTGCACGCGGAGGCGGCGTCGCTTAGTGATCGGCACGCGGGGCAGCGCCGCGACGCGCGGGATATCCCGTTTGTGACGATCGACCCGGTGGGTTCCAAGGATCTGGACCAGGCCGTGTACATAGAGAAGGCAGGGGAGGGTTTCCGGGTCCAGTACGCCATCGCGGACGTCGCGGCCTTCGTGGAGCCGGAGTCGCTGACGGGCAGGGAATCCCTGGAGCGTGGCCAGACCATTTACCTTCCCGACGAGCCCGCGCGCCTCCACCCCCCGGAGCTGAGCGAGGGAAACGCCTCCCTGCTTGAGGGCGTGGACCGGCCCGCAGCGCTGTGGACCTTCGAGCTCGACGGGCGGGGCGAGGTGCGCCGGGCCAACGTCGAGAGAGCGCTGGTTCACAGCGTGGCACGGTTAGACTACGACGGGGTTCAGGCCGACGCCGACCGCGGCACCCTACACCCGTCCATTGAGCACCTGCCTGAGGTGGGCAAGCTGCGACAGGCGAGCTCGCTGCGGAGGAAGGCAATTAACCTGCGCGTTCCCTCCGTGCGGGTGGTGGAAAACGAGGAGGGCCACTTTGAGCTAGTCATTGAGCCGCGCCACCCCGTGATGGACTACAACTCGGAGATCTCGCTGCTTACGGGAATGGTCGCGGGTCAGATGATGGTGGACGCCGGAGTGGGGTTCCTGCGCACGCTGGGGCCCGCACCGGCAGATGCCGAGGCGGCGTTTCGCCGGGAGATGCACCACCTGGGGTTCGACGTGGGCGAGATCGGTGAGTTCCTCGCAGCCGTCAACGCCGACACTCCGCGGGGTATGGCCGTCATGCGGGAGGCCCAGAAACTGCTGCGGGGGGCGGGGTACGTGAACCTGGGGGAGAAAGGACCGGACGTCCACGCCGGGATCGGGGGGTACTATAGCCACGTCACAGCTCCTTTACGACGTCTCATCGACCGCTACGCCACAGAAGTGTGCATCGCTATCTGCGCTGGGACGCCCGTGCCCGAGTGGGTAAGCCGCGACGCAAACCGGGTGGTGAAGGCGATGGGGAGGACCTCCCAGCTGGCCAGCACCGTCGACAGGGCGTGCCTTAACCTGACCGAGGCGACGGTGCTTCACCCCTGGCTGGGACATAACTTTGAGTCGATCGTGTTGCAGTCGAACGAGCAGCGCAACGAGGCTCGAATCTTCGTGACGGACCCGCCCGTGTTGGCCGAGTGCCTCGGCGGGCCTGAGGAGGGGAGGGAAACGGCCGTCTCCTTGATCCGCGCGGACGCACAGAAGCGCGAGGTGGCGTTCGCCTGGCCGGCGGATTAGTTCTCCAGGTGGGACGGCTCTCCGGTGCGGACCTCGAAAACGTCGTAATCCGCTGCGGCAGAGGCGGCGAATTCGGCGGCGCGCAGGTGCGGAACGAACGCGATGACGGCCGAGGAAATGCCGGCGGCCGCGGGGCGCGCGGAGATGGCGCCGCGCCCGAGCAGGTCCGCAACGAGGGAGTCGGGGGTGTCGAGGTCGTGGTGCTCCGAGGGGGAGTTGAGCAGGGTGAACAGCTCGTGGTCCCGGCGGGTGCGCAGGGCCTTGGCGGTGGCGAGGGAGCGCAGCGTCTCGGTTTCGCAGTAGCGGACCCAGCGGCGCGCGACCTCGGGGGCGGGGGCGCTGGTGTCGCCAGACTGGCGGCGGGCGGCGACCCATTCCGCGACGCGGTCGGCAGCGTGGGGCAGCTGGCGGAGTGAGTCGACACCGAAGTTGGTGCACGCGGCGTCGATAAACGCGCGGTGCGCGGCGATGAGTTCGAATTGCTCGTCGTAGGGCTCGCCGAGCCGGGCGGTGACGGCGAAGATCCGGACGCCCATGCGCGAGGGGTGCGGAGCCTGGGTGAGAGAGCCGTCTGCGTAGTCGACGACGGAAATGGTCTCGCCCACGCCGCGGAGCGCGGCCGTGTGGCGGGCCCGCACGACGGGCAGGGTGGAGTGGAGGTCGACGTTTACGGAGCACGCCTCCGCCAGGCGGGCGCGGAGGGGAGCCTCATCATCCTCGCGCCCGAGGCCCAGGACTAGAGCCAGCGCGAGGGCTGCGTCCCACGCGTAAAGGGCGCCCAAGCCTGTGCCCACGGTGATATCGGACGCCGCCGTGATATCCACACCGGTGGCGGAGCGGGCAACGAGCTGGCGGGTGGTGAGAGTGTGGATAAGACCGAGTGTGCGGCGGGTGAGGCGACCGGTCACGGAGTCGTCGGCACGTGCAGCCAAAGAGGACTCGTCGGAGAGGTTGAACCCGGCGGGGCCGGAGGCATTGATGCGGATGACGTCGTCGGAGCGGGGGGAGACCGCAACCGCAACGCGGAGCGAGTGGAGGCCGACGAGAGTGACGCCCCCGAAATGGTCGACATTTTCTCCGATTAAGACCCATGTGCCCGGCGCGGAAGCCAGGGCAGCTGGCTCACCGCCGGTGATCTCGCTGTGCTGCTTCGCCGCGCGCTGGGCGGGAGGTATGGGATCGGGTGTCCAGAGGGCCATCGCCCGCCACGTCCTTTCACCTGAGATGAGGAACTGTGAAGTCCCCAGACTAGCAACCCTGCGACTAGGGTGGGGCCGGCATCTCATAGCAGCGAGCCAGGGAGGAACCCATGTCTGAGGAGCAGTTCTACTTCAACCCGGCGACCGGCGAGGTCACCGAGGGCAGAGAATCGGCATGGACCGACCGGATGGGCCCGTACGCCACGCGCGAGGAAGCCGAACACGCGCTCGCGACGGCCGCGCAGCGCAACCAGCGCGCCGACGCGGCCGAGGAGGCAGACGAGGAGTGGGGCAAGCCCGCATCATGGGAAAAGTAAGGCCTATTTGACCTTCTTGAACGCCGCGGCGACCTCTGCAACTGCCGCCTCGTAACCCTTGAGCGCCTCGGCTCCCCGGTCGAGTTCGCGCTGGTAGAGCATCCCGTAGGCGAAGGTGTCCTCGCCGTTGTCGCGGGCGCGGCTGGCGATGCCCTCGATGCGATCGCGCGAGGTCACGGCGTCCTGGAAGTCGCCGAGGAGCGACTGTAGCGCCTTGCACGCCTTCGCCAGTTTGCCCGACTTTAGCCCGGCGCCCTCGGCGGCCACGGCGGCGTAGCGCAGCTTCTTCGCGGCCTTGCGCACGTCGTGGACATAGTTTTCGCGCTCGTGGAGATCGAGCTGGGTGTCGCGGTAGTGCTCCAAGACCTTGGCGTGGCGCTTCTTCAGCTTCTTGTACCCCCCGGCGAGGTGCTCGACGAGGATCTCGCGGGAGTCGGAGTCCTCCTCGCTGGATTTGTCGCCCTCAGCACCCTCAGCGCCCTCAGCGCCCGCTTCGGCGATGGGCGGGTTAGCCAACAGGGTGTCGATGTCGTCGAGCAGCGTGAGGAAGCGGTCGGAATCCAGCATCTCGACGATGAGGTCGTGCGCCTGCTTGTACTCGGCGCGCATGTCGTTTTTGATGTGGGCGGCCGCGGTGTCATCGATAAGACCGCTCTCGTCGCTGTCAAACAGGGCGTGGAACCGCTCTTCGACGACCTCCGCGTCGCGGGCGGTGCCGAGCACCGCGGCGGTCTCCTTCAACTCAGCTTCGAGGTGGCCGAGCTGGTCGCCCTCGAGGATCCCCTCGAAGGTCTCCAGCAGTGAGCGCATTTCGCGCGTGGACACGCGCAGCTGGTGCACGGAGTCCCACTCGTCGGCGCGCACCCGCGGCTCCCAGCTCACGATCGCGTCGCGGTGCGAACGCAATGCCTTGACGACGGCCCCCGCCGGCGTTTCCGGGTCCAGCTTCTCGCCGCGCAGGTGCGGCGGCAGAGGCGCGGAGTTGACGGAGCTGCCCAGGGCGGTGGCGAGCTTGGACGGGGAGTCGGACTTCCGCGCTCCGGAGGCGATGAAGAACTGCGTGGCCTGGGTCAACAGGGCTGAACCCTCCTCGGTGCCAGCCGTAAAGGCGGTAAGCTCCAGCTCCCACTCGCGCCACGTGGTGCGCTGCCCCCCGGGCAGAAGGGACCAGGCGGTGACGTGGTCGTCACAGAACTCCGCGACAGCCTCGTCGGCTGCGGAAGCCAGTGTCGTCTCGACGCGCCGGTTGTCCACCTGCGCAATCGGGGTGAGCGGGGCGGTGCGGACGATGGCGCGAACCGAAGACAGCAGCTCGTCGGGGATGACAGACGGGTCTTCTAGCGGGGCGCGCAGCTCACGACGGCCCTGGCCGCCGGCCGGCAGTTTCAGGTGCCACCCGTCGTCGGAGCCCCCGGTACGGCGCCGCAGTGTGATCTTCGCGCGGGTCAGGCGCAGGTCTTCTGTGTCGTAATAGATCGCGGAGAGGTTGTGCTCGGTGCTGGAGGCAATGCTTTCCACTCCGGGCAGGCGGGTGAGGTCGGGCACGGCCGTCGCATCGTCGACGGCGAGCTTGACCTCCACCTCCAGGAAGTTTTCGAGTGCGCTGTTCGCCATCTCGGGTCACCCTTTCTCGTGTCACGCGGGACATCGGGCAGTTTCTGGGGGGAATGTCGTGCCCGCCACTTTACCTGGCCGTCCGTGTCTCCCACGGTGACTAGAGTGGGTGCTCATGACTAGCCAGCAGGAAAACGTCCTCCGCAAGGTCGACGAGCAGGACATCGGCTTCATCCGGCTCTGGTTCACGGACATTTTCGGTTCGCTGAAGACGATCATGATGTCCCCCGCGGAGCTGGAGGCCGCCTTCGACGAGGGGGTGGGTTTCGACGGCTCCTCAATCGAGGGGTTTTCGCGCGTGTCCGAGTCGGACACCCTCCTGCGACCCGACCCCTCGACGTACCAAGCCCTGCCTTTCGACGAGCGCGACCGGCTGCAGACGGCCCGGATGTTCTGCGACATCACGATGCCCGACGGCGAACCCCTCTACGCTGATCCGCGCCACATCCTGCGGCGCCAGCTCGCCGCCGCGCGCAACATGGGCTTCGAGCCCATGGCCAGCCCGGAGATCGAGTTTTACCTCACCTCCTCCGGGGTGCCGGGTGAGGAACCGCGCCCGGCGGACAAGGGTGGGTATTTCGATCAGGCGAAGCGGAATGAGGCGCCGCGGTTTCGTCGGCAAGCGATCTCTGCGTTGGAGTACATGGGGATTGTCACCGAGTTCTCGCACCACGAGGCGAGCCCCGGGCAGCAGGAGATTGATCTGCGGCACACGGGCGCGCTGACGATGGCGGACAACATCGTGACCTTCAAGTACATCGTGAAAACGATCGCCGAGGCCTCGGGTGTGCACGCGACGTTTATGCCCAAGCCTTTCGCTCACCTGGACGGCTCCGCGCTGCACACCCACTTCTCGCTGTTCGAGGGGGAGACGAACGCGTTCCACGACCCCGACGACGAGATCTCGCTGTCCGCGACGGGGCGGAAGTTCATCGCGGGGATTATCGAGCACGCAAACGAGATTTCCGCGGTGACGAACCAGTGGGTCAACTCCTACAAGCGCCTCCAGTTCGGATCTGAGGCGCCGACGGCGGCCACGTGGGGCATTTCCAACCGCTCCGCGCTGGTGCGGGTGCCCACCTACCGCCTGCACAAGGCAGAATCGCGCCGGGTGGAGGTCCGCTCCCTCGACTCCGCGTGCAACCCCTACCTCGCCTTCGCGGTGGTGCTCGCCGCGGGCCTGAAGGGGATTTCCGAGGGCTATGAGCTGGACGAACCCGCACGCGACGACGTGTGGTCCCTGACCCGGCGGGAGCGCCGCGCGATGGGGTACCGGGACCTGCCGACATCGCTGGATCAGGCGTTGCGTCACCTCGAAAAGTCCGAGTTCATGGCCGAGGTCCTCGGCGAGCAGGTCTTCGATTTCTACCTGCGCTCCAAGTGGGAAGAGTGGCAGGACTACACCTCTCAGGTCACACCCTGGGAGGTCGAGCACGGGCTGGATCTCTAACGCCATGGCCCGCCCGCTCACTCCCAGCCCCGCGAAACTAGGCTTGACCGGCCCGCGCGCCGCTGAGGATCTCGCCCGCCTGGGTTGGGAGGACCCGTGCGTCCTCGAGGCGCTCGCCTCCGCCGGTGACCCCAACCTGGCCGTAAACACGGGGGTGCTCCTCGCCGACGCGTTGGGCGAGGAGTACGCCTCGCTGCGCACCTCGCTTCTCGACGACAAGGTGCTGCGCACCCGATTCTTCGCCCTTCTTGGCGGTTCGGCGGCGCTGGGGGAACACCTCGCCGCGCACCCGCGGGAGTGGTCGTCGTTGGCCAGCCCCGTGCCCTCGGGTCGGGACATGATGCAGGTGATGTTGCGGGCCGCGGGCGCGCAGCCGCTTCGCGCGGCCGAGGCCGATCTGGCGGGGGCCGCGGTGTACCGCGCGGCGCCTGAGTTCGCCGATACGCACGACGCGAACGTGCGCCTGCGCGCCGCGTACCGCTCCCTGGTGATGCGTATCGCGGCGGCGGACCTGGCCGGGACGTTTGCGTCTGAGAGCCCGGCGCCCCGCCTGGGGTACCGGGCGGTGACCGAGGCCCTGAGTGACTGCGCGGACGCGGCCCTCACCGCCGCGCTGGCCGTCGCCGTGCGCGCGGTGTTCGGCGACGAGGAGCCGGACGCGCGTCTGGCCGTCATCGCGATGGGCAAGTGCGGGGCGCGGGAGCTCAACTACATCTCGGACGTCGACGTCATTTTCGTGGCCGAGCCGGTCACCCCCCGCATCACCCGGGTGGCCAGCGAGTTCATGCGCCTGGGGAGCTCGTCTTTCTTCGACGTCGACGCGAACTTGCGGCCCGAGGGCAAGTCCGGGGCGCTGGTGCGGACCTTGGATAGTCACGTGGCCTACTACCGCAGGTGGGCCGAGACTTGGGAGTTTCAGGCGCTGCTCAAGGCCCGCCCCATGACGGGGGATATGGGCCTCGGCGCGGAGTACGTCGACACGCTGGCCCCGCTTGTATGGGAGGCCTCGCGGCGGGAGAGCTTCGTCGAAGACGTTCAGGCCATGCGCCGGCGCGTCGTGGAGAACGTGCCAGAAAACGTGCGGTGGCGCGAGCTCAAGCTGGGCAGCGGGGGCCTGCGCGACGTCGAATTTGCGGTGCAGCTGCTCCAGCTCGTGCACGGCAGGGTCGATACCGCGCTGCGCGTGCGCAATACGGTCGACGCGCTGCAGGCACTGTCCGCGGGCGGTTACGTCGGCCGGGAGGACTCGCGCCAGCTGATCCGGGCGTATCAGTTCCTCCGCCTTCTCGAGCACCGGCTCCAGCTACAGCGATTCAAGCGCACCCACTCGCTGCCAGATCCCGAGGACGAGCGCGGCGCCCGGTGGCTTGCCCGTGCGGCGGGCTTCACCCCGCGAGGGCGCAACTCGGCGGCGCAGGAGCTTTCGGCGACGCTGCGCCACTACCGACGCGACGTGGCCGACCTGCACGAAAAGCTCTTCTACCGGCCCCTCCTCGGGGCGGTGGCGCACATGAGCGCGGGGGCGGTTGCGCTGTCGCCGGAGGCCGTCAAGGAGCAACTCAAGGCGCTCGGATACCGGCACCCCACCCGGGCGTACGAGCATTTGAGTTTCCTCGTCGCCGGGAACACGCGCAAGGCGAAGCTGCAGGCCATCCTGCTTCCCACGCTCATGGTGTGGCTTGCGGACACCGCTGACCCCGGGGCCGGCCTGCTGAATTACCGCAAACTCTCCGAGGCGGCCGTCGACAAGAGCTGGTTCCTCCGCATGCTGCGCGATGAGGGTACCGTCGGCCAGCGCCTCATGCACATCCTGGGCACCTCGCCTTATGCCTCGGACCTCATCATTTCGGCGCCTGACGTGGTGCAGTTACTGGGGGACGGGGTGAGGGGTCCCAAGCTTCTCGACGTCGCCCCCGACCAGGCCTACAACGCAATCATCGCGGCCACCCGCCGCTACGAGGACCCAGACCGGGCGGTCGCCGTGGCTCGTTCGTTGCGGCGCGCGGACTTAGCCCGCATCGCCGCCGCCGACCTGCTCGGGTTGATGGACGTCCCGCAGGTGTGTGAGGAGCTGACCTGGGTGTGGAAGGGCGTGCTCGAGGCCGCGCTGCGGGCCGAGGTCCGCGCGGACTTGCTGGAGCGGGGCGCCACTGATCCCGCAGCGCGCCCCCTAACGCGCACCCCAGCGCGCCCCCTAGCGCGCCTTAGCGTGATCGGAATGGGCCGACTCGGCGGGGGAGAGCTGGGGTACGGCTCGGACGCGGACGTTATGGTCGTCGCGGAACCGGACGCCGACGCGGACGAGGCGGAGGCAATCGCGTGGGCCGTGAAGGTCATCGACGCGATGCGGCGACGTTTGTCAACGCCCTCGGGTGACCCGCCGCTCGAGGTCGACCTGGGGCTGCGCCCGGAGGGGCGTTCGGGACCGGTGGCGCGCACCGTCGCATCCTACGAACGCTACTACCGCGAGTGGGGAGTCGTCTGGGAGAAGCAAGCCCTGTTAAGGGCAACGGGTATCGCCGGGGACGCCGAGGTCGCCGAGCGCTTTTTGCAGGCGGTTGACTCGTTGCGCTACCCGGCCGGAGGGGCCAGCAAGGATGACATCCGGGAGATCCGGCGCATCAAGGCGCGGGTGGACAACGAGCGGCTGCCGCGGAACGCGGACAAGTCCACGCACACCAAGCTGGGCCGTGGCGCGCTTGCGGACATCGAGTGGACCGTGCAGCTGATCACGATGATGCACGCCCACGATCACCCCGCCCTGCACAACACGTCGACGCTGCAGGTGCTCGATTACCTCGAGGAAGAAGACGACGCGGCCGTGCTTTCGGCGGCCAAGGCGCGCACCCTGCGTGCGGCGTGGCTCGCCGCGACCAAAGCCCGAAACGCGCTTGTGTTGGTAACCGGGAAGCGGACCGACCAGCTGCCCGCACCGGGCCCGCAGCTAGCTCAGGTGGCGGGTTCGGCGGGGTACAGCCCGGAGGAGCAGCAGAAGTTCTTGGAGGATTACTTGCGCACCACGAGGCGCGCCCACAAGGTCGTTGAGGAGGTGTTTTGGGGCGAAAATCTCTCCGGGGAGTACGGGCCTTAAGATTCGAAATCCGCTGACCGTGTGGGAGCCGGCGCGTAAGGTATCACCTATGGCACTCAACATCACAATTGATCTCAACGGCGCGACGTTTGCAGACCTGGAGGCGCTAGTAGACGCGGCGCGCGTGGCTGGCGTCGAGAAGAATTCCAAGGTGGAGCTGGAAGACACGAGCCTTCATATCCAGGTGGACACCGCTGGGGAGAGGCCCCACGGACCTGTCCACCCCGGTCCTGGGGGGCATTCCCCGCGCCCGGTGCCGCAGGTGGGGGAGGCGGCGATCCGCAGCGTCATCGACATTCTCAGCGGGCGGCTGGAACCACCTCGCCGCTAGCCGCGGTTGATCACGCGCACCCCGCCGCCCCCGCGGTGCCGGTTCTGAACCGCCAGGTGGCGTGTGATGGCGAGCCCAATCATGAGCGCGCCCCAGATAGCAAAGACCGCGATCCACGCGGTGCGGAAGTCCGCCCAGGTGTAGTCGCCGCTGGGGGCTGAGTGGTCGAGGATGATCCCCACCACTTGGGAAGAGAGCATCGCGGCGGTGAAGCCGCCCATGTTGCCCAGCCCTGTTCCGGTGGCCACGATGCTGCGGGGCAGTTCCTCCCGCACGGTGTCGAAGCCGAAGTTTGAGGTGGGGGTGGCAAAGCCGAGTAGGACCATCAGCGCGAGGATAAACGCGTAGCCCCGTGGTTCGCTGGAGAGGAAAAACCAGACCCAGACCGCGCAGTGCACGGTGGCGATCGCCGCGGCGGCGAGGTCGCGGTTCTTCCCCGCCCGCGCCGACAGCGGGCCGAGAACCGGGGCCGAGAGCATCGTGGCCACTGTGTACACCGTCAGCGCGGCACCGCCCTGCGCGGGGGTCAGCCCCATCCCGAGTGTCATGAGGGGCATCCCCCACAGCAGGGTGAAGTTGAGCATGAAGAACATGGAGAAGCCGTGGATGCAGAAGGCCTCCCAGCACAGCGGGGAGCGCATGACCGCGGCGAGCACGGCGGAAACGGGTTCGCGTGAGGCCTTGGCGGAAGCTGCGCGTTCCGCTTTTTCCGCGCGGCTCAGGGCGTTCGACTCGGGTGAATCCGCCACCGCAATCGCCGCGACGATTCCGATGAGAGCGCCGGCTGCGCCGAGCGACACAAAAGATATGGTCCAACCCTGGGCGTGCAGGAGCGCGAGGAAGGGGATCGCGGAGAGGAACTGCCCAAGCTGGCCCAGGGAGGCGGTGAGCTGGGTGAAGAGGGGAGTGTGCTTGAGCGGGAACCAGAACGGCAGCAGGCGAAGCGCCGAGAGGAACGCGGTGGAGTCACCGGCGCCGATGAGCACCCGGGCGAAGATCGCAACGGGGTAGGAATCCGTCAGGCCGAGGATGACCTGGCCCACGGCCATCACGAGCGACCCGGCGACGATCATGAAGCGGGACCCGAGGCGGTCGATGAGCACGCCAACGGGGATTTGGGCAAGCGCGTAGACGCCAACTTGAACCGCGGTGAACACCGCGATGCGGGAGGCATCCACGTTGAACCTCTCGATAGCGTCGACACCCGCCACCCCGAATGACGTGCGTCCACAAATCGCCGCTATATAGACAAGGACCGCCCCCAGCCACACGGTGATCGCTTGTGACGTGAGCTGCTCTCGCGGGTTTTGTCCTGTCATAGATCAAGTGATAGTCTCCCGCCCCCTCCTTATCAACACGCCGCCTGGGCCGCGCCGCCCGCAGTCTTCCTCAGGGCAAGACCGAGGAGGGTGGCCATGACCAGCAGCATTGCGAGCGAGAGGTCGTTTTGGGCCAGCCACACCGGGGCGTTGAATTCATGCAGACGCGCCGCGAAGGGCTCGTGGAGGGGAGGGCCGAGGAAAGACACGAGGACGAAGGCGCCCGCAGCCAGTCGCGCGGCGGTGAACGTCGAGAAGAGGGCAACGGGTAGGGCGATAACCATGCCTGCCATGTGGTGGGTCATCGTGACGGGGGAACACAGCCACACGCTCACCCCCACTAGGAGCAGGGCCTCGACGACGGCGTCGGGTCGCGTTTTCAGCAACCCCCAGGAGGAGGCGGTGGCCAGCGCGGCGCACGCGACGAATAGCACTAGGACGGCCACGTCCGCGGCGCCGCCGGTAACCCCGCTGCGCTCCAGCAAGCCGCTAAGCGCCTGGTTGCGAATGTCGTCGTCGCTGCCGGCTCGGTTGGTGGCGAAGAACTCATGCGTCCAGAAATAGATGGACTCGCGGGGGCGGATAAGAAAGCCAACCGCGGCCGTCGCGAGGGTGGCAAGCACGGTGCGCCCAAGAGCGCGCCAATCCTTTCTCACGAGGAAAAGCACCGCGAACGCCCCCGGAACAATCTTGATCCCAGCGGCGATCCCGACGAGCCCACCGCGCAGCCACCGCGGGGTGAACCCGAGGACATCAACCGCGACCAGGGCGAAAAGCATCAGGTTGACCTGCCCGTAGTCGATATTCGAGCGAACGGGCTCGACCAACAGAGCCAACCCGAGAAGGGCGGTGGCGACGCGCAGTGGCTGGGCCTTTCCCAGCCGGGCTACCACGGCCGCGAGGATTACCCAGGCGGAAGCGATCGACAGCGCTGTCCACATGATCTGCAGCGCGCTTTGCCCCAGCGGAGCGAGCGGAACAAACAGGGCGGCCGCGAACGGCGGGTAGATGAAGCGCAGCCCCGACCGGGAGGGGAAATCCTCGGAGTAGAGATCCTGCCCGTGAATCAGCGCCCGCCCCGTGTCCTGAAAGACCTGGATATCG
The DNA here is from genome assembly GCF_030440535.1 of Corynebacterium capitovis DSM 44611. Taxonomy (NCBI): domain Bacteria; kingdom Bacillati; phylum Actinomycetota; class Actinomycetes; order Mycobacteriales; family Corynebacteriaceae; genus Corynebacterium; species Corynebacterium capitovis. The sequence goes on from NZ_CP047117.1 coordinate 748,152, forward strand.
ATCATAAATTCGGTGCTCGCCGAATAGAGTGCCCGAACGACCGCGAAGGCGGTGACAATATACCCCGCGTACAGCGCGACGGTATATCCGGCCGATTTTTCATAACAGTGCGTCACAGATGAGTGCTCCACGTTTCCACGTTTCTCGCCGTTGTTCATTTTCGAGTGCGCAGCGTACCCTAACCCAGCATCCCTGGGTTTGCCTGACCGCTGGTGGACTGACCCCGTAAAGTGATGAACCGTGGATTACATTTCGACGCGCGACACGACCTCGACTCCGGCGAAGTTCACCGACATCCTCCTCGGTGGCCTCGCGCCAGACGGCGGTTTGTATATGCCGGCCGTCTACCCGAGCATTTCGCCCGAGCTTCTCGACGAATGGCGTGAACTGCTCGAGGAAAAGGGGTACGGGGCTCTCGCGGCCGAGGTGATGAAGCTCTTCGTCAGCGACATCCCGCCGGCCCAGATTGACGAGATCGCGGCCCGGGCTTACCGTACCCCGGTGTTTTCCACCCCGGACATCGTCCCAGTGACGAAGCTGGAGGACTCGCTTTACCTGGCCCACTTGTCCGAAGGCCCGACGGCCGCGTTTAAGGACATGGCGATGCAGCTGCTCGGCGAGCTCTTCGAGTTCGAATTGGCCCGCCGGGGTGAGGAAATCAACATCCTGGGTGCAACCTCTGGGGATACGGGCTCCTCCGCCGAGTACGCCATGCGGGGCCGAGACAACATCCGCGTTTTTATGCTCACCCCCGCCGGGCGGATGACCCCCTTCCAGCAGGCGCAGATGTTCGGCCTCGCCGAGCCGAACGTGTTCAACATCGCCCTTGACGGGGTGTTCGACGACTGCCAAGACGTGGTCAAGGAGGTCAACGCCGATTCCGCGTTCAAGACGAAGTACCGCATCGGGGCCGTGAACTCCATCAACTGGGCCCGCCTCCTCGCCCAGACCGTGTACTACATCTCCACCTACCTGCGCGTCACCTCCTCGAACGAGGAGAAAATCTCGTTTTGTGTGCCGACCGGTAACTTCGGTGATGTGTGTGCGGGGCACGTCGTTAAGCAGATGGGCCTGCCCGTCGACCGGTTGATCGTCGCGACGAACGAAAACGATGTGCTCAACGAGTTCTTCACCACTGGCGACTACCGCCCGCGCACCGCGGCGGAAACGCGGGCCACGTCCTCGCCCTCGATGGACATTTCCAAGGCCTCGAACTTCGAGCGCTTCATTTTCGACGTCCTTGGGCGCGACGCCGAACTCACCGCTCATCTCTTCGCGCTCAAGGTCACAGAGGGCGGGTTCGGTTTGGCCGACCTGCCGGACCCGGACCTTCTGGAAAGGATCCGCCACACCTACGGGTTTGTCTCGGGGTCGTCCACCCACGCTGATCGCGTCGCGACGATCCGTGACCTCGCCGAACGCCTCGATGTCACTGTCGACCCCCATACCGCCGACGGCGTGCACGTTGCGCGGAAGTGGGCGGGCGAGGTCGAGACCCCCATCGTGGTGCTGGAGACGGCTCTGCCCGTCAAGTTTGCCGACACGATCCGGGAGGCAACAGGGCGCGACCCGGAGGTGCCGGAGCGCTTCGCCGGAGTGATGGACGCGCAGCGACACGTCACCGACCTGCCGAATGACGCGGATAAGTTGAAGGCGTTTATCGCGGAGACAATCAACGCAAGCGACGCGTAGCGGGGTAGTGCAATGAACACGAGTAGTGAGCACATGCACGTGGAGCCTCGGCAGGGGATCGGGCCGGGGACGTGGACGGCCATCTTTGTCATTGCGGTCTTCGTCGTCGCCGCTACCGTGTGGGGTGGCCTGAGCGCGTCGAACGTCTACAGCGGGACCGCCGCCCAGGAGCAGCAGGCGCGCCGGGCCGTGCAAACCCCCGGAGGCGGGGGCGCGGGAACCAACCTGGTCAACGTGCCGAGTTTCGCGGCCTGGGCGCCAGGAACGCTCATCCAAACCACCGACCACTACCCGCGGGCCGGGGAGTCTTTCACGGCGGAATCGTGCACAGTGGCGTTTAGCTTCTCCGACGCGGCAGGCCGCAACTACGCCGTGACGGCGGGCCACTGCGGGCACGACGGTGATCTTGTCTGGCCGGCGAACGCCGAAACGGCGCAGGACTACGCTCGCGAGGCCGGTCGTTTCATGTACTCGGGCCTGTACAGCGCGGGCGCGCCCGGCATAGACGTGGGGATCATAGAGATCACGGACCCCGACCGCTTCATGCCTCTCGTCGGCGACCCGATCGCGACGGGCGTGGCCCAAAGCGCCGACTCCTCCCCTGGGCGCGTCTGCAAAACGGGAGGGACGACGGGGTACACCTGTGGGCAGTTCAGGGAATCGAGTCGCGTGCAGATCATCACCACCGACTCCGATCAAGAGCTTGAAGCGCGCGGGGATGTGGCGGCCGTGTGTGCGTCGAAAGGAGACTCCGGTGGCCCCGTCTTCCGCGAGGTCAACGGCCGCGCGGTGATCATCGGTGCCGTCTCCGGTACGGAGGCGGGTCGAAGCGGTGAAGAGTGCCACGAGGGGATGGATAATCCCAAGCTCATGTCGTACTCAAACGTCGACCAGATCATGCGGGTTGTCGACGCGGTTGCGCCCGACGCGTCGTGGGTGACCCAGACGTGGTAACCGGGTCTAGCGGTTGCCGATCTCCTCGCGGAACTTCTCGCCGGTCGGGGAGACGGTCAGTGATTCCTCGCTAGTCTCCTGGCGGACGTTTTCGGGCCCGTACACGACGAAGTCCGTGGAGTCCACGTCGTCGGGCTGGGGGATGTCTTTCCAACCCGCGGCTATGTCCTCCGCCTCTGCCTCGGTGTCGCTTTGCCACGTCATGGCGACCTGACGTTCCGTGCTGCGGCCGGGATAGAACATGAAGGAGACGGCGTCGGCGCCCTCATCGACGGCGACGTCAATGTAACTCTGCAGGGTTTCCGCACTTGGTGAGTGCAGGCAGTAACCCCACACGTTGATGCGGAGGTTGTCCTGCGTCCGGAGGGTGAGGTTGTCCACGCAGTTTTGCTGCAGCAGCCGAGAGACATGGCCCGCCAGTTCAGCGGTGTCTGCCTCCGCCTGATCCGTGGTGTTCCCGGTCAGCGTGACGCCAGTAAGGGTGGCGTTCGTTTCCACGTCGCTGATGAGGTAGTCACGCACGCTGGAGACAACGTTGGACGCCGCGGCGACTTCGGAGCCGGGTGGGGGCGGCGCAGGGGCGGGGCGAGCCGGGCGGTCGACGTGGTAGGCGGGCGAGTCCGCACCGACCTCGTAGCTAGCTAACACCACGCCGAAGACGGCTACCCCCGCCAGAAGGGCGCCGTAACCGGCGGTAAACACTCCGGTGGGAAGGCGTCGGATGAGGGGCACCTTCGCCTCCGGTTCCACCGCGACAGGTTCGGGTGCGTCAGCGCTCACCGCGGGCTCGGCGGGGAGCTCCGGGTCGGACGAAGGGGGCAGCGTGGTGCTCATGGTGAGCCAAATCTTAACCCAACTAGACTTGCCGGCGTCACACCCAGACACGGTTTTGCGAAAGGCATCAGTCACCATGCCCATTCCCGAGTTCATCGTCGAGACCCGCAAGAAGATCGGCACCGATCTGATGTGGGTGCCGTCCGTAGCGGCTATCGTTCTTCGCGATTCCCCCCAGGCCACCGCGTGGGCCGTGCCGGAGGTGTTGCTCGTGCGCCGCGCTGACAACGGAACGTGGACCCCCGTGACCGGCATCGCGGACCCGGGGGAGGAGCCCCACGACGCCGCCGTGCGTGAGGTTTTCGAGGAATCCGGCATCTTGGCGCGCGCCGTTGCGCTCCTTGGCGTTGGCGCGGTGGGGCCTGTCACCCATTCCAACGGTGACAGGGCGACATACATGTCGGTACAGATTCGACTCGAGGCCGAGGACCCCTCCGCCGAGCCTTTCGCCAACGACGATGAAAACACCGAGGCCGGGTGGTTCCCTATCTCCTCGATGCCGGTGGAAGACCCGAAATGGCGCCTTGCCATCGCCGACGCCGCCGCGCAGCGCCGCCACCCTGAAAGCTTTGTCCCTCGGCTTGGCCTGAGCAAAAGGTAGCAAGCGGTAACGTGCGCTTCGGCCTCGACGTCTCCGAACACCAGGACGGCCTTCCGCTCGCCAAGGCCGAGGGCGTTGAGTTCGTCATCATTCGGACGACCGACGGCACCTACCACGACCGGGTCTTTTCCTCCCACTTTGCAGACGCGACCCAGGCCGGGCTCGCCATCGAGGCCTATCATTTTCTGCGCAGTCCCCGCGAGGGGACGACCGTTGATGAACAGGTCGCCGCGTCCCTTGAGGTCCTCGCCGGCGCGCGCGTTCCCATGTGGCTCGACTGCGAGACGCCCGCGGGTCTGTCGCTTGACGACGTCCGCCGCGCCCACCACCTCTTTACCCAGGAAGGGGTGCCCGTCGCGGGCATTTATACGTCCCGGTCGTGGTGGTTGCGCCACACCTGGGGTGCGGACACGCGGCCCTTTGGCACGCTGTGGCTCGCATTCTACGGTGCGGACAGCGGGACATACCCCGGCAATGACGCATGGCCGAAGTCGGTCGGCCGGCAAGAGCCCGTGATGTGGCAGTACACCTCGCGGGGGCGCGTGACTGGGTATTCTGGGGATGTGGATCTCGACGCCCGCCGCTAAAGTGTCCACATGAGGATTCTCTTCGTGGGCGCCGGAGGCGTCGGTGGGTACATCGGGGGTTTGCTAGCGCTGGCGGGCAACGATGTCGGGTTCATCGCCCGCGGTGAAACGCTCGCCGCTCTCCAGGAGCACGGCCTGCGCCTGACCAACGCCGACGGCCTGACTACTGTGACCCAGTGTGAAGCGGGTGGGACGTCGGCGGAGGTCGTCGACAAGCTGGGCGGTGTGGACGTGGTCGTTGTTGCGACAAAGGCCCTCAAAAGCGGGGATACCTTTGCGGACATCGGCACCTTGAGTGACGTGCCGATCGTGACCACCCACAACTCGGTGGAAGTGCATTTCACCGCTGCGGACATTTTCGGGGCGGATCGCGTGCTTGCGGGCGTCGTGCGTGGGTACATGACGCGTACCGCGCCCGCCGAAATCACACTCAACCCGGGGCCGTTGTCGCTGAGTTTTGGCCTGCTTCCGGGAATTCATGGTACCCCTCTCGCCGTGCCTGAGCTCGCTGCCGCGCTAAAGGATGCGGGGGTCCGGTCCACGTATTACGGCCCAGACGGAGCTGTGCTCGTGGATGTGTGGATGAAGGCAATGTTCGTCGCCACCACGGGTGTTTTAGGGGCGGTATCGGGCCAACCGATGGGTCACCTGCGTGCCGAGCTGCGGCCGCAGCTGCGCGGGCTCATGCAAGAAGTGTTCCAGGTAGGTCGCGCGCTTGGGATACCGCTTCCCGAAGACGCCGTAGAGAAGAACCTGAGCTTGTGCGACGCCCAGTATCCCGAGGCGACGAGCTCCATGCACCGTGACATTGTGGCGGGCGTTCCCAGCGAGCTTGACGCCCAGGTCGGCGCTCTGCGCCGGATGGCGCGCCGTGGGGAAGTGGACACCCCTTTGCTCGATATGGTGCACGCGCTGGCGCTGAAGCGCTAGGCTCCTAGCAGTCGTAATAAAGCTCGAACTCTAGGGGCGTCGGACGCAGACGGGCCGGGGCGATTTCGCGCTCGCGCTTGAGGCGAATGTAGGCCTCGATGAGGTCTTCGGTGAACACGTCGCCCTCAGTGAGGAAGTCGTGGTCATCTTCCAGCGCGTTGATCGCGGCTTCCAGCGAGGTCGGCGCCTGCGGGATCTCCTTGGCTTCCTCCGGCGGCAGCTCGTAGAGATCCTTATCGACGGGAGCGTGCGGCTCAATCCTGTTCTTGATGCCGTCGATGCCGGCCAGCATCATCGCCGCGAACCCGAGGTAGGGGTTGCCCGAGGGGTCCGGGGCGCGGAACTCGATGCGCTTCGCCTTGGGGTTAGAGCCGGTGATCGGGATGCGGATGGCGGCGGAGCGGTTGCGCTGGGAGTACACCAGGTTGATCGGTGCCTCGAAGCCCGGGACCAAACGGTGGTAGGAGTTTAGCGTCGGGTTAGTGAAGGCAAGGACGGTCGCCGCGTGTTCGAGGATGCCGCCGATGTAGTAGCGGGCGATGTCTGAGAGGCCGCCGTAGCCGGACTCGTCGTAGAAGAGCGGCTTGCCGTCTTTCCACAGGGACTGGTGGGCGTGCATCCCGGAGCCGTTGTCACCGGCCAGCGGCTTGGGCATGAACGTCGCGCTCTTGCCGAACTGCTTGGCGGTGTTTTTCACGATGTACTTGAAATCCTGCAGGTCATCCGCCGCGCGGAGGAGGGTGTTGAAGCGGTAGTTAATTTCCTGCTGGCCGCCGTTGCCCACCTCGCGGTGGAAGCGTTCAACATCAAATCCGGACGCGGTGAGGTTGAGCGCCATGGCATCGCGCACGTCGACGGTCTTGTCGTAGGGCGGGACGGGGAAGTACCCGCTCTTGATGCGGTTCTTATAGCCCAGGTTCGGCGTTCCGTCGATCTCCGTTTCGGCACCGCGGTTCCACCAGCCCTCGGAGGAGTTGACGTCGTAGAAGGCCTTGTGGTCGTCGACCTGGTAGCGGATCGAGTCGAACAGGTAGAACTCGGCCTCGGCGCCGAAGTTGCACGTGTCGGCGATGCCGGTCGAGGCGAGGTAGTCTTCCGCCTTGCGCGCCACGTTGCGCGGGTCGCGGGAGAACGCTTCGTGCGTGAAGGGGTCGTTGACGAAGAACTTCACGTTGAGGGTCTTGGCTGTGCGGAAGAGGTCCAATTTGGCGGTGGCCAAGTCCGGCATGAGGGTCATGTCGGATTCGTCGATGGTGGTGAAGCCCCTGATCGAGGATCCGTCGAAGGCCAGCCCATCCTCGACGACGTCCTCGTCGAACATGGACGCGGGGATGGTGAAGTGGTGTTCGGTGCCGGGGACGTCGGTGAACCGAACGTCAACAAACTCCACCTCCTCGTCCTGGATGAACTTCTTGACCTCTTCGATGTTCTCGAAGTTGCTGCGGGCCACGGTGGGTACTCCTTGATCGGCGCCAGTGAACACGCCAATACTACCCCCTACCGCCTGCACCCTCGGTAAGAATCTGGCCCGGGCTTCAGTAGGGTGACGTGCATGGCGAATTCCATCGAAAAGGCGGGCGCGACCTACCCGGGGCAGGATCTTGGGCTGCCGGAGTCGGGGCCGGGCGCGCAGGCGTCGGTAAGCAGGCGCATGGCGGCGGTGGCGATCGATTGGGTGATGTGCTGGATCGTGGCCGGCTTCATCGCCATGTTCACCAAGGCGCTGGGCGACGTGGCGACGGTGACAGTGTTTCTCTGGCTCGCGCTCGGGATCATGTCGGGGTGGCTCTTCGCGCGAACCCCGGGGATGGCCCTGCTGGGGATGGGCGTCGCGCGTGTTGATCAGCCGGGGGAGCGGGTGGGATTCTGGCGTGCCGCGTTGCGCTCGATCTTTACGTTCTTTATTTTGCCGGCCGCGCTTGTCGACGCCAACGGGCGCGGCATGCACGACCGCGCCACCGCGACGACCGTGATCCGCGCCTAGCTCTTGCCCTGGGGCGCTACTTGCCCTTGCGCTCCTGCATGCGACGCATGCGGCGGTTCATGCCCGCCATTGACTGCGCCTGACGGGGGAGGGGCCCGCCGGGGAGGCCTGAGCGCGCGCCGCTTTGGGTGCGGGTATCCATCGCGTCGAGCTTGGTGGAAAGGCTGTACACCTCGTCTTTGGTGTAGTTTTTCGGCAGGCGGAGGAGCTTGCGCTGCAGGTCCCGCACCGGGGTCTGGCCCTCCCCGTCGCCGATGACAATCTCGGTGATCGGCGCCCCTGCGATGAGCCGGTCGATGCGCTTGCGTTCTTTGGCCATCATCGGTCGCAGCCGGTTCTGGTTGCCCTCGCCGACGAGAATGACGCCGGGGTTGCCCACGACGCGGTGCACGACATCCATCTGCTGGTTCGCGGCCACGGATGTCTTGGTCACCCATGCGATGCCCATCTGGCTGCGCATGTTCTCCAGCGTCCACGCCGCTGCCCCCGGCTGATTGCCCACCTCGTCGTACATGGAGTTTTGCAGCCGTTGGCTGAAGAGCCACGCGGCCAGCGCCGCCCCCGCGAGGAGGCCAATGACGAGCATGTACCACTGGCCGCCCCAGAGTAGGCCGACGAGGAAGAACAGCAGCGCGGTGCCGATGAGGCTGAGCAGCATGAAGGGGATGAGCTTGTTGTCCCTCTTACGCTGCAGGTTAAACGCCTGCCAGATCTGCCCCCGGGTGTTCTTACGCTGATCGCGTTTTGCGGCGCGCAGCTCTTTTTTCGATGTGCCCGCCGCAGCATTCTTTGGGGTGCCCTTCGCATTCGCCATGGCACCCACTCTAAGCGACGGTCACAGGGCGCACCAAGCGGGGTTTGAGCCACATGCGAAGTGGAGGGCCGGGTCGGATTACCCCGCGCGGGGGTGAGTTTTCCAGGAGTTTTGAACCTTATCAACGATTTCCTAGCGGCCCTGGAGATTGCGACCAGTAAAGGCTACCCTTACCAAAGTAAGGCTTGGCTGGGAGGGGCGCCGAACGTCGGCGGCGGGGTGCTGGTGGGGGCGGGCCCGGTGAACGTCGAGAAGCCGTAGCTTGCCCGCAGGGTGGGGGAGATGTTGAGCTCGGTGACCCACAGATCCGTCCCTGGAACCCGCTCCATGACTCCGCGGGGGTAGTTCTTTTTGTCCGTCAGCCGGTTGATGCGAAGGTGGACCCCGGCTTCGGCGGGCGCGTTCGGGTGGTGGTAGCAAAACGTGACGTTGTTTGTCTCCGCATCCCACGCGGGCAGGTCGCCGGGGCGGATGGACGAGATGAACTCCTCCACGCGCCTAGGGCACGCCCCCGTGAGCCGGGTGACGATCTCCCCGGCGCGCAGCACCGGGCTACTCACCGGCCAAGCGCTCGATCCACTGCTGCGCCGTGGGGAGGGCAACCAGGTCGAAGTAATCGACTTCTTCGCCCTCGGAGCGCCACTTCTCCGCGAGGTCGACGATGCCTAGGGAGTCGAGCCCTTGGTCTTCCAAGGGGGCATTCTTATCGACGCCCCCCGGCGCCGCCCCAACCGCTTCCGCGATATCCGCAATGATGGTGGCTTCGCTCAATGCCATGAACGGGATCCTTTCGGTTGTGTGTCAGGAGTGAGTAGTCGAGAGGTGTGCAAGCGCCGCCCGCAATTCACGGCGGCTGATCTTGCCCACGCCCGTGACCGGGAAAGAATCTGTCATCACGGAGCCGTCGGGGATTTTGTACGCAGCGACGCCGCGATCTTTGAGGTGCGCGCGGATGTCGGCGTGCGTGAGGTCCCGCGCCGCGATGACGTAGGCGCACGTCTTTTCACCCAGTCGAGCATCGGGGACCGCGACGACGGCGGCGTCGATGATGTCGGGGTGGGCCACGAGGTGGTTTTCTACCTCCTCCGCCGAAACTTTTTCTCCCGCGCGGTTGATCTGGTCCTTCGCCCGCCCCTCGACGACGAGGTGCCCCGAGGCCAGGCGACGCACGATGTCACCGGTGCGGTAGAATCCGTCGGGGCTGAAACTCTCCCTGTCCACGTCGCCCAGGTACCCGCGGATGGTGTACGGCCCGCGCGTGGTCAGATGCCCGGGGGTGCCGTCGGGGACGGGTTGGTTGGCGTCGTCAAGAATGCGGATCTCGTCGGCCGGGCTGATCGGCGTGCCCTGGGTCGTAGCGACGATGTCGGCGGGGTCGTCCGCGCGGGTGTAGTTGACGAGCCCTTCCGCCATCCCGAAAACCTGCTGGAGGCGGCAGCCAAATACCTCGGGGACGCGTCTCGCCGCAGCTTCGGGCAGCTTCGACCCGCCCGCTTGGATGAGCTCGAGGCTAGACATGTCGGCCCCGATGGAGTCCGCGTGCGCCAGCCATGTCATGAGAAGCGGGGGAACGACGGCGGTCATCGTGGCACATCGCTTTTCGACGAGACCCAGTGCCGTCCGCGGGTCAGGGGCCCGTGACAAAATGACCTCGCCCCCGGTGAGCAGGACGCCCAGGATGCCGGGGGAGCTCATTGTGAAGTTGTGGGAGACGGGGAGGACGACCAGCATTTTCGTGTCCGGACCCAGCCCGCAGATGTGGGCGCTCGCGCGCACCGAATACAGATAGTCGGCGTGGGTGCGAGGGATGAGTTTCGGCACTCCGGTGGTTCCGCCCGATACCTGGAGAAAGGCGATGGACGTCTCGGGCCGCGTCGGGCGGGGCAGCCGCGTGGGGGTCGTGTTCGGGGCGTGCTCGGGCGGGTAGAAGGGCTCGAACTCGCCGGGCTCGCCGTCGACGATGAACACGCGCAGGTGCGGGTGCTCGCGGCGCAGGCCGCGGGCCAGTTCGCGGTGGTTGAACCCCATCCACGTGCCGACGGTGACAAGCCCCGACGCGCGGGTGGCTCTGACAAAGTGCTGCAGTTCGGCCCCGCGGTGGGCGGGCAGAGCAAAGACCGGCAGCGCGCCAAGCTCGAACAGGCCGAACACCGCGACGACGTAGTCCACGATATTGGGCAGTTGAACCACAACGCGATCACCCTCGCGTACCCCGGCCCTGTAGAACATCCCCGCTGCGGCGGTGGCGCGGGCGGCGGTGTCAGCGTAGGTCCACGAGACGAAGCGCCCCGAGTAGTCGTAGCCCGTGACGGCGGGCCGGGAGGCGAAACGAGCGGCGGCAGCGCCGAGAAAGCCCGCAAAGGTCTCGGCCGTCCAATACCCGGCGGAGCGGTAACGTTCCTCCGCTTCTGCGGGGTAGGAGTGGTGCTCGGGGGAGAAGACCCCGGGGACGGTAAAGGATGGCTCAAACACGCGAGTAAGCATACCCTAACGAAGGATATGCTTACCTAAGGGGGCGCTAGGCGAGGTGTTCGACCTGCGCGTTAAGGTGGAGCTTCTCGGGCTTGGAGGCGTTGCGTAGCTCGATTCCCGTCGTCCTCTCACCCTGGTCGAGCGCCCACGCTGAGACGCGCGCCGGAACAACGACGGGTTTATGGAACTCCACCGAGTACCGCAGCGCACCTCCGAGTGTTCCCTCCAAGAGCTGGAGCACCGCGGCCGCCGAGAACATGCCGTGCGCGATGACCCCGGGGAAGCCAAACGCCTTCGCGCCCAGCGCCGAGGTGTGAATTGGGTTCGAGTCGCCCGAGGCTTTTACATAGGCGCGGACGTTGTCGCGGGTCCACGTCCACTGGGCGTTCGCCGCGATGTCCGGAACCTCGGGCCGGTCGAGCATGCGAGCGTCGTCTTGACCTCGCGTGGTCAGCGAGACCGGTGCGGATTTCGCAAACTTTGCGCCCTGCGCGAGCATGGTTGCGCGTTGTGTCCACACCGGCTCGTTGTCGGTCTCACCTTCCACGAAAACATCGGTCACGATGTCAATCAGCAAGCCCTTGCGGTGCGGACGGAGACGTTCCCCGCGGGTGCGGAATGTAAAGGACTCATCGACACGCAGCGCCCGCTTTTGCTCGATGACGTTTGCCACGTGCACGGCGCCGGTCGGCGCGAAGGGGAAGTCCGCGCGGCTCATCAATTCCATTGTGAGGGGAAACCCGATGACGAAGGGGTACGTCGGGGGAAGCTCGTTGCTCAGGCGCAGTCCGGTCGCAGTGGCGTAGGCGGCGAGGTCTGACGGGTCGACGCGCACTCCGCGAACCTCGAGGCGCGAGCTCGGGTCCTTATCCGCAACGTGACGCGTCCCCACGACGGGGACCATGCCGGTGACGATGCGACGCATCACCGTGTTCATGTCCGGGACCGCTCCCAGATCCTCGTAACGGCTGCCGCCATCGGTGCTGTTGTACACGGTTGTCATCGCCCTACGCCCCCAGCATGCTCTGGCCGCAGACGCGAACCGTGTTGCCGTTCACCGCGGTTGAGGCTGTCGACGCGAAGTAGGCCACGGTCTCTGCAACGTCGACCGGCTTGCCACCCTGCTGCAGCGAGTTAATCCGGCGTCCGACCTCGCGGGGGCCGGTGGGCATCGCGGCGGTCATGTCCGTTTCGATGAAGCCCGGAGCGACGGCATTGATGTTCCCACCCAGTGCGGCGACGGTTTCGGCCAGTGAGTCGACGAAACCGACGATCCCGGCCTTGGTGGTGGCGTAGTTGGTCTGCCCGCGGTTGCCTGCGATCCCGGACGTCGAGGACACGCCGATGATGGCCGGCTTCTCACCGAGGGCGTCGAGCTCGATGAGCTTTTCGGTAATGCGCACGGGCGCGACCAGGTTGATGTTTTGGACCATGTTCCACCGCGCATCGTCCATATTGGCCAGCAGCTTGTCGCGGGTGACACCCGCGTTGTGAACAACGACGTCGACCTTCGTGCCGTACCGCTCCTGGGCGTGGCGGGCGATTTCCTCGGCGGCGCTCGGATTGGTTACGTCGAGAGGCAGGGCGGTGCCCTTGACCTTGTTCGCCGTCGCGGAGAGACCCTCACCGGCCTGGGGGACGTCCACACAGATCACCTTGGCGCCATCGCGCGCGAGAACTTCGGCGATCACTGCCCCGATTCCGCGGGCGGCACCCGTCACGACGGCAATGCGCCCCGCTAGCGGGCGCTCCCAGTCAGCGGGGGACTCAGCCCCGGCCGAGGTGATGCGGATGACTTGGCCGTCCACATACGCGGATTTACCCGACAGGAGGAAGCGCAGGGTGGACTCGACGCCACCGAAGTTCGTCGAATCAATGGCCGGGTCGACGTAGACGAGCTGCACGGTGGCCGCCTTGCGCATCTCCTTGGCCAAGGAACGAGTGAAGCCTTCGAGCGCGCGGGCGGCGATGCGGGAATCGGAGTCGTCGATAAGCTCAGGCGTCGTGCCGATGACAACGAGACGAGCGTTGTCGGCGATCTTGCGCAGTTGGGGGTGGAAGAACTCGTGCAATTGGTTGAGCTGCTCGGGGGTCGTGATGTCCGTGGCGTCAAAGACGACGCCGGCGCGTGGGGTGTCTGCTTCCGCCTTCAGAAGCTTGTACGGCCCCTCGAGGACCGAGGTCAGCGCATCGCGCAGTCGACCCTGCCCGCCGACCACGACGGGCCCGTGGAGGAGGGGTTCGCCTTGCTTGAATCGGCGTAGGGGGTAACCCTGCGGCACGCCCGCCTTAGCGGCGAGAGGGGAATTGATGAACTTTTCGAGGAAGCCCTGCTTGGCCACGAGTTTCTCCTTGTTTGAAAGCGGGTTAGAAGCGGTTGTGAAGCGTGAGGATCAGACTGCCGTGCAACTCACCGGACGAGACAAAATCCGTACAATAGTGTCTAACACTACGAATTTGTTTCGTTCGTGATGTAGCTTACGATACAACGATAACTGTAATGTACGGTACACACAGTATCCATCGATTTCGGTTATCTACCGACGCCCACCATCGACTCCCGAACGGCCCCAACCAGTAAGGAATGAGCCCGTGAATCAGCCCCGTAAGGTCGCCATTCTCGGCGGCAACCGCATCCCTTTCGCTCGCTCCAACAAGGAGTACGCGAACGCCTCCAATCAGGACATGCTTACTTCCGCCCTTGACGGTCTGGTTGCCCGGTATGGGCTGCAGGATGAGCGTTTAGGCCAGGTGGTGGGTGGCGCCGTGCTGAAGCACGCGCGTGACTTCAACCTCGTCCGCGAGTCCGTTATCGGTTCGGCGCTGTCCTCCACGACCCCTGCGTTCGATCTGCAGCACGCCTGCGGTACCTCCCTGACCTCCGCGATTCAGGTCGCTGACGCGATCGCCCTGGGACGGATCGAATCGGGCATCGGCTGCGGTTCCGACACGACGTCGGATGCGCCACTCGCGGTCAACGACGAGCTGCGCAAGACACTTATCAAGGCCTCGCAGGCCAAAAAGCCCATCGACCAGCTCAAGCTGTTTGGCTCCGTGCGTCCCAGCCACCTTGTACCGGATCAGCCTCGCAACGGTGAGCCCCGCACGGGCCTGTCCATGGGCGAGCACGCCGCCATCACAGCCCGGGAATTCGATGTCTCCCGCGTGGCGCAGGATGAGTTGGCTGTCGCTTCCCACCGGAACCTCGCGGCGGCCTACGACGAGGGCTTCTTCGACGACCTGCTCACCCCGTACCTCGGCGTGCAGCGCGACACCAACTTGCGTCCCGATTCCAGCGTAGAGAAGCTCTCCACTCTCAAGCCCGTCTTCGGCAAGAAGGACGCCATCCAGCACGGCGGCACGGCCACGATGACAGCGGGCAATTCAACCCCGCTTACCGACGGTGCCGCGGCGGTCCTTCTCGGTTCCGAAGAGTGGGCCGCATCCCACGGTCTTGAGCCGCTGGCCTACGTTGTCGATTCCGAGATCGCGGCGGTGGACTTCGTGGGCGGTCGCGACGGCCTGCTCATGGCCCCAACGTACGCGGTGCCCCGCCTCCTGGAGCGCAACGGGCTTACTTTGCAAGACTTCGACTACTACGAGATCCACGAGGCCTTCGCCTCCCAGGTACTTGCCACTCTAGCCGCGTGGGAAGACGACACCTACTGCCACGACCGCCTCGGGCTTGACGGGGCGCTTGGCTCCATCGATCGCTCAAAGCTCAACGTAAAAGGCTCGTCTCTAGCCGCCGGCCACCCGTTTGCAGCGACAGGGGCGCGCATTCTCGCTACCGCAGCCAAGGTTCTCGCCCTCAATGGCGGTGGCCGCACACTCATCTCCGTGTGCGCCGCCGGCGGGCAAGGTGTCGTCGCCATCATCGAACGTTAATCCCGGGATAAGTCGAAAGGAATACCCACTATGTCAACTCCCACGAATACCGAAAACCGCGGGTCTGCCGTCGACGTCACCGACGCAGCCGGTGCCCGGGCTGAAGCGAAGCCCGAGGCCAACCGCCCGGCCACCCTGCCGGGGACCCCGGATCCTTCCGCCGTCGAGGACCTGGCTGCCGTCCTAGACGGCAACTACGCCGACATTAAGAACGGCTTGCGCCTCTTCTTGAACGACCCCGATCTCCTCCCCCCGGTGGAGGGCACCCTGGACGAATTGCGCGCCTACAACCTCGGACTGGTCGAGAAAGTGGCCCAAGCAGGACGCATCCAGGACTCCTTCTCGCCACTAAACGGTGGCAAAGGCCAGGTTGCCGCGGGCGTGTCTTCCCTTGAGCTGCTCGCCCAAGTGAACAACTCTCTGTGCATTAAGTCGGGTGTTCAGTTCGGTCTGTGGGGCGGCGCCGTTGACGCGCTGGGCACGGAGCGGCACGTTGAGTTTGCCCGAGGCGCGATGGACCTGTCCATGCTGGGTTGCTTCGCCATGACAGAAATCGGCCATGGCTCAAACGTTCAACACATCGAAACGACCGCGACCTACGACCCGGAGACCCAAGAGTTCATTATTAACTCCCCGAACCCCGGCTCGAAAAAGGCGTACATCGGTAACGCGGCTCGTGACGGACGCTGGGCTGCTGTTTTCGCACAGCTTCACACCCCGGACTCGGATGAGTCGAAAGGCGTGCACTGCTTCGTCGTTCGCATCCGGGAAGATGACGGATCCCCCGTCGAGGGCGTGACAACCTCCGACCACGGCCACAAAGGCGGTCTGCTCGGCGTGGACAATGGCATGCTGGAGTTCGACCACGTCCGCGTCCCACGCGAGCGCCTGCTCAACCGCTTCGCGGATGTCGCCGAGGACGGCACCTACTACTCGCCGATTGAGTCGCCGAACCGCCGCTTCTTCACCATGCTAGCCACGCTGGTGCGCGGGCGCCTGGGTGTTGGCGCCTCCGCAGCGGGGGCGACCCGCGCCGGCTTGGCTATTGCGGTTAAGTACGCCAATATCCGCCGTCAGTTCGAAGCGGAGACGATCGGGCAAGAGTCCCGCCTCATTGACTACCGCGTTCACCGCCGCCGCCTCCTCATCCCCCTCGCGCGCTCGTACGCCCTGGCTGCTTTCCAAAACCAGCTGTTGGACCGCTTTCAGGCGCAGACCAACGCGATTTCCGCCGGCGACTGGGATCAAACGAACCCGACCAAGGAGCAGGACCGGGCAAGCCGCGAGACGGAATCCCTTGCCGCTATTTTCAAATCGACGGCTTCGACCCACGCCAATCGGACCCTGCAGGAATGCCGCGAGGCCTGCGGCGGTGCAGGGTATATGACGGAGAACCTGCTGACGACATTCCGTTCGGACGTCGACGTCTTCACCACCTTCGAAGGTGACGACACGATCTTGCGCCAGCTCGTGGGCAAGAACCTGCTGACGGCCTACAGCTGGGACGTGGCCGAGCTTTCCCCGTTCGGGATGGCGAAGTTCGTGGCCGGCAATATCGGCGACATTCTCACCCGTCGCTCCGGTATCGCGGCCAGCGTCCAGTCCCTGCAGGATCGTGTGACGGGCACCGGTTCGCTTTTCGACGCCGAAACGCAGTTGCGCATCGTCCAGACCCGCGAAGAGCAGGTGCTCAACTCCCTGGTCCGCAGGGTGCAGGTGGCGCGCAAGATGGAGCGTTCTGAGGCGGCCAAGGTCATCGACCGTTCCCAGGACCACCTCCTCGAGGCCGCGATTTCCTATGGTGACCGGATGATGGTCCAAGCTATGCTCAATGCGGAGAACTCGCTTCCCGAGGGCTCCTCAGCCCGGCAGGTCTACGAGCAGGTGCGCCACCTGTTTGTGCTCGACACCATCGTCCGCAATGCGGACTGGTACCTCGACCACAACGTGCTCTCCGGCGGGCGCGTCAAGGCCGCCAAGGCCGCGATCAACGACCTCGTTGACTCGCTCGGGCCCTGGTCGGAAGTCCTCGTTGACGCCTTCAAGATCCCAGAGGTCGTGCTCGAGCGACCCATGATGGTCAACGGCGGGACCGATAGGAGCTAAGAGGCCACGCTTGACGACGGTGCCCCGCGTCCCTTAAGGGAGGCGGGGCACTGGCGCGTCGGCAAGCAGCTGCTTCTAGCGGGTCACCACCGGCGTCTCTTTCGATGGCCCGTACTTGTTAAGAAGGGTCGAGGCCTCCTGGGCGGTGTCACCCTGCGAGGTTTCGGCGAGGTGCCTGAGGTTGTCTGGCAGCTCCCGCCCGCGGCTCGCCATAGCCTCCACGTAGAGCTTGCCTGCGCGGTAAGACGAGCGCACGAGCGGGCCGGACATGACGGCGCCAAAGCCCATCTCGTAGGCCGCGTCGCGGTACTCGATGAATTCCTCCGGCTTGACCCATCTTTCGATCGGGTGGTACATCGGCCCGGGACGCAGGTACTGCGTGATGGTGATGATGTCGGTGCCTGCATCGGCGAGGTCGCGGAGAGACTCGAGCACCTCCTCTCGCGTCTCACCCATGCCGAGGATGAGGTTGGATTTGGTGATCAACCCGAAATCTCGCGCTTGGCGGATAACGTCAAGGGAACGGTCGTAGCGGAAGGCCGGCCGGATGCGGCGGAAAATGCGCGGCACGGTCTCGACGTTGTGGGCGAAAACTTCTGGACGAGCCTCAAAGACCTCCTGCAGCAAATCGGCCTTGCCCGAGAAGTCCGGGGTGAGGTTTTCCACGCCGGTGTTGGGGTTAAGCTCGTGGATCTTGCGGACCACCTCGGCGTACAGCCACGCGCCCTCGTCCTCGAGGTCATCACGGGTCACGCCCGTGATCGTGGAGTAGTTCAACTGCATTTCCTGGACGGACTCGGCAACGCGCTGGGGCTCGCCGCGGTCCAGCGGCTCGGGCTTCGCTGAGTTGATCTGGCAGAAGTCGCACCGGCGCGAGCAGTTCGCGCCGCCGATAAGGAAGGTGGCTTCGCGCGATTCCCAGCACTCGTGGATGTTGGGACACCCGGCTTCTTGGCACACCGTGTGAAGGGAAGCGCCCTTGACCTTGCGTTTCAAGTCCTCGTACTGAGGCCCCGTCTTAACGGCGTTGCGGATCCACCGCGGCTTTTGTTCGATCGGGGTTTCGGCGTTGCGCTTCTCAATGCGAAGCAGCTTGCGGCCTTCAGGTGCAACAGTCACACGTCCACCGTAGTGAACGTGTCACACAGTGTCGAGGGTCACCCCCCGCTTGTCACCACCGCCCGGGCGGCGTCCTATTGAGCCGCCTTGCGCAAGCCCTTCGACGGGTCCGGCGCCGAAGCGAAGGTGTGGTCGGCCACCGCGAGCGTGCCGGCAAGGGCAGAGTCCAGCGCGGGGAGAAGGGGTCGCGCTATATCGTCCGGAGTGACCTCGCGGCCCAGCTCGAGGCTCAGGGTGGACACGTCAGCGTCGTCGATCCCGCAAGCGACGATGTGCTCGTACGCCTCAAGGCTGTTATTGCAGTTGATCGCTAGACCGTGCATCGTGACGCCGCGGGTGACGCGGATCCCGATGGCGGCAAGCTTGCGGTCCCGGCGCGGGGCTGCCGGGTCCGCGGCCAGTGTGGTGTGGGGTACCCACACCCCGGAGCGGCCGTCGATCCGCCCCGCCGTGGGAACTCCGACGGCTCGTACGGCCTCAATAATCGCCTCCTCGAGCCGGCGCACGTAGTCCACGACGTCAACCGGGTCGGCGAGCTTGATGATGGGATAGACCACGAGCTGGCCCTCCCCGTGCCAGGTGATGCGCCCCCCGCGGTCCACCGTCACGACCGTGGAGCCATCCTGAGGCAAATCGGACGGCTGCGTGCGCTTGCCCGCGGTGTAGGTTGATGGGTGCTCGAGGACGAGCACGGTGTCACCAATCTCGTCGCGCCCGCGTTGCTTGGCCAGCTCGGCCTGCAGGCGCCACGCCTCCTCGTAGTCTATGAGCCCCAGCTCGCGCACCGATATGGGAGCGGCTGAGGATCGGATCGAGGCGTCGGCTGGAAAGAAAGGGTCGCGAGGGGCGGAGGACATGCCCCAACTTTACCCTGCCGTCAAATCCCGTTGGCTTCGGCGTACTCCGCCGCGCTAAGCAGGGGCCCGACCTCGTCAACCTGGACCTCGTAGAGCCAGCCGGCGTCGAACGGGTCGGAATTGATGAGCTCGAAGTTGCCGTCGATCTCCTCGTTGACTGCCGTCACGGTTCCGGTCACGGGAGAGTACAGGTCGGAGACGGACTTGGTGGATTCGATTTCGCCGCAGGTCTCTCCCGCGGTGACGGTGTCACCCACCTGGGGTAGGTCGGCGAAGACGACCTCCCCAAGCCGGTCCGCTGCGACGGAGGTGATGCCCACGCGCACTGTCGCACCGACGGCAGCCTCGGCAGCGGTGTTGATCCACTCGTGGTCCTCGGAGTAAGAGAAAGAGTCCGGCAGTGTCATGGTTACGCGTCCTTTCGTTTGTAAAACGGGGTCTGACTAATCCTAAACGGGTAGCGGCGTCCGCGGATGTCAACGTCGACGTCAGTTCCGACGTCAGCGTGGGCAGGATCAACGTGGGCGAGCGCGACGGGGTGGCCGAGCGTGGGGGAGGGCTGGCCGGAGGTCACGACACCGATGCGCTGGTCCCCGAGGAAGATTTCCGACCCCTCGCGTGCAGCGCGCCGCTGCTCGGAGGTGAGGCCCGCGATGACCGTGCGCGGCTCCCGACCGGAAAGGGCGCTTTTGCCCACGAAGTCACCCTCTTTCTTCTGGAACGCCCGAGACATGCCCGCCTCGACCGGCGTGATGTCCTTCGTCAGCTCGTGGCCGTATAAGGGCATGGAGGCTTCCAACCGGAGGGAGTCACGCGCAGCGAGACCGCAGGGGATGCCAGAACCGATCACCGCCTCCCACACCGCGGGAGTGTCGGCGAATGACGCGAAGAGTTCGAATCCGTCCTCACCGGTGTAACCGGTGCGGGCTACGAGCACGCTCACGTCGCCTGTACCGGTGCGCATCGTCATTTCCGCGGCGGAGTAGTAGCTCAGGTCGGCGGGGGAGGCGTCGAGAAGAGGCTCGATGACCTCACACGCCCGGGGCCCTTGGACCGCAACGAGACCGGTTTCTTCACTTTGATTGCGCAATTCGACATCGAAGCCCGTCGCCCGCGCCCGGAACGCCTGCCACACGGTGTCGGTGTTGGCTGCGTTGGGCACGACGAGGAAGCGCTCGTCTGCGAGCCGGTAGGTGATGAGGTCGTCGAGAATGCCGCCATCCTCGGCGACAATCATTGAGTACTTTGCCTTGCCCACCTTCAGGTTGGCCATGGGGGAGATGAGGCAGTAATCCAGAAACGCGGCTGCATCTGGTCCGCTCACGGAGATGTCACCCATATGGGATAGATCGAAGATACCGACGTCATTGCGCACGGCGCGGTGTTCTTCGAGTTCGGAGCCGTACTTGAGGGGCATGGTCCAACCACCGAAGTCGGTGAACGACGCACCGAGCGCCTCGTGGGCGGACAAAAGGGGAGATTCTGGCATGGGTGTTGTCCTACTTCTTGTTTTCTTCCGTCGCGGTCACATCGTTCTCTTCAACCGGCTGCGGCGTGATGTCGAACGCCTCCGGTGGCGGACACGCGCACACGAGGTTGCGGTCACCGAATGCCTCGTCGATGCGCCGTACCGGGGGAAAGTACTTGTCGTGGCGCAAACTGGGGACGGGGTAGGCGGCCTGTTCGCGGCTGAACTCGTACGGCCACTCCGTCCGCGAGACACTGAGCGCGGTGTACGGCGCGTTGTGGATGACGGATGTGTCGTAGTCCACGGAGCCGTCGGCAATCTCTTGTGCCTCGGCGCGGATGCTGCGCATTGCCTCCACGAAGCGCTTGAGCTCTCCCAGGTCTTCGGACTCGGTCGGCTCGACCATGAGCGTACCGGCGACGGGGAAAGCCAGCGTCGGGGCGTGGAAACCGTAGTCTACGAGGCGCTTCGCCACATCGGTGGCGGTCACCCCGGTTTCTTTGGCAATGCCGTTGAGGTCCAGGATGCACTCGTGACCAACCAGGCCATGTTCACCTGTGTACAGGACCGGGTAGTCCTCACCGAGCTCGTGAGCCAGGTAGTTCGCGCCCAGCACCGCGCGCTCGGTGGCCTGGCGCAACCCATCAGCTCCGCTCATCGCGATGTAGGCCCAGGAAATCGGCAGCACGCCCGCCGAGCCGTAGGTTGTCGACGCGACGGGCACACCCCGGTCTACGGGGGTTTCCGTGGTTGCGTCCTCGCGGGTTTGCTGAGGATCGGAGGGGAGGAAGGGAACAAGGTGCTCGGCCACCCCGATGGGACCGACCCCGGGCCCGCCTCCCCCGTGGGGGATGGTGAACGTCTTGTGCAGGTTCAGGTGGCTGACGTCTCCGCCGAAGTCGCCCGGGCGGGCAATCCCCGTCAGCGCGTTCATGTTCGCGCCGTCGATGTAGACCTGGCCGCCGGCGGCGTGCACCTTCTCCGAGACGGTCTGCACTGTGTCCTCGTACACGCCGTGTGTCGACGGGTACGTGAGCATGATGGCGGCTACGCGCTCGCCGTATTCCTCCAGCTTCGCGTCAAGATCGGCCAGGTCAATGGAGCCATCGTCGGCCGTCTTTACAACTGCCACGCGGAGGTTCGCAAGGGTCGCGGAGGCGGCATTCGTCCCGTGCGCCGACGCCGGAATGAGGCAGATGTCACGCCCGATCTCGCCCCTGGACAGGTGGTAGCGACGGATAGCCAGTAGCCCCGCGAGCTCGCCCATGGCACCCGAGTTCGGTTGCAGCGAGACGGCGGCGTACCCGGTGAGTTCCACGAGCCATTCGGTCAGCTCATTGATCAGCTCGCGCCAACCGGCCGTGTACTCATCCGGCGTGAAGGGGTGGACATCGGCGAATCCGGGCCACGTGATTGCTTCCAGTCCTGCGGTGGGGTTGAGCTTCATCGTGCACGAACCGAGCGGGATCATCGTGCGATCAAGCGCGAGGTCCTTATCGCCCAGCTTGCGGATGTAGCGCATCATCTGGGTTTCCGAATGGACCTCGTTGAACACCTCATGGGTGAGGAAATCGGTGCTGCGGGCCAGCTCGGGCAGACGGTCTTCCGCCGACTCCGCCACGCTCGCCCCGAAACCGCCGACGAGGGCGGCGAGGTCGGCCTCCTCGGTGTTTTCACCGAAGCTGACCACCACGGTGTCGGCGCCGACACCACGAACGAGGTAGCCTTCCCGGGCCAAGGCGTCCTTGATCTCCGCGGCGCGACCCGGCACATCCACGGCGACGGTATCGAAGAAGCGGTCGTACTTGACAGTGCCCACGCGGGCCTCGCTTATCGACGCCGCGAACCGCGCTGCATAACCATGCGCCGTTCGCGCGATCTCCCTGAGCCCATCCGGGCCGTGGTAGACCGCGTACATCGAAGCGGTCACCGCGAGCAATGCCTGGGCCGTGCAGATATTGGACGTGGCCCGCTCGCGGCGGATGTGTTGCTCCCTCGTCTGCAGCGCGAGGCGGTAGGCGGGGTAGCCTTCCGCGTCAACGGACACGCCGACGATGCGGCCTGGGATTTGGCGCTTGAGCTTGTCCGAGACGGTCATGTACGCGGCGTGAGGACCGCCGTAAAACAGTGGGACGCCGAAGCGCTGCGTCGTGCCCACGGCGATATCGGCTCCGAGCTCACCCGGCGATTCGAGAAGTGTCAACGCCAGAATGTCGGCGTCAACGGTGACAAGGCCGCCGCGCTCGTGGACGGCCTCGATGACGGGGCGCGGATCGACGGCATCGCCCTCCGTGCCGGGGTACGCCACGACGGCACCGACGATGTCATCGCCGACGACCGGCTGCGCGATGTCGATCACCTCAACTTCGAGGTCGATCGCGCGAGCACGTTCGGCGCTCACCGCGAGGACCTGCGGGTGGAGGCGGGCGTCGAGAAGAACCCTGCGGCCCTTCTTCACGGCCCGCGACATGAGGCCGACGGCCTCCGCGGCGGCCGAAGCTTCGTCGAGAAGCGATGCGTTGGAGACAGGTAAGCCGGTGAGGTCTTCCACCATCGTTTGGAAGTTGAGGAGGGCTTCGAGCCGCCCCTGGGAGATCTCGGGCTGGTACGGGGTGTACGCGGTGTACCAGCCTGCGTCTTCAACGATGCCCCGGCGGATCACGGGCGGTGTGATCGTGGAAGAAAAACCCTGGCCGTGGAAGGCTTTGAGCACCGTATTTTTGCTGGCGAGTTCTCGCAAACGGCCCTGCGCCTGGGCCTCCGTGAGAGGAGCGGGCAACGAGATCTCAGTAGAGGCTTTGATGCCGGGGGGCATGGCCGCAGATACTAGGTCGGTCGCACTGTTGTAACCCAGGACCGCGAGCATCTCGCGCTGCTCTGACTGGTCCGGGCCGATGTGACGGGAGATGTAATCCAAAGCGTCTCCTTGCTCTGCGGTGAACTAACTAACACGTTTAGCTAGCCACAAGTGTAACGACGTCGCAGACACCACCGGACACGCGAGTAGCAGAGCCGCATAACCCCTGTTCAGCGGGCCACAACCCTCGAAAGCCCCCGAGGCGGGTCATCGCCTGGGGGCTGTGGGGGCTGCGTGGGGCCGTATTAGCCGGGCTTAGAGATCCAGATCGGCCTCGAAGTTGCCCGCCTCGATGCGGTCTTTGACCGTCGTGACAAACCGGCCTGCGTCGGCGCCGTCGACAAGCTGGTGATCGTACGTGAACGGCAGGTAGCACATCTGGCGGATGGCGATGGAGTCGATGCCATCTTCAGTCACGATGACCGGGCGCTTCTCGATCACGGCGGTGCCCAGGATGCCAGCCTGCGGCGGGGTGAGGATCGGGGTGTCCAGCAAGGCGCCCTCGGAACCGATGTTGGTCACCGTGAACGTCGCTCCGGAGAGGTCATCCGGCCTCAGCTTCTTGTTGCGAGCGCGGTCGGCCAGATCGGTGATTGCGTGCGCGATCTCAGCGAGGTTCTTCTCCTGCGCCTTCTTGATCACCGGCACAAGCAAACCCTGCGGGGTGTCTACCGCGATGCCGATATTGACATCCGGGTGGTAGGTGATCTCCTTGGTCTCCGCGTTGAAGGACGCGTTGACGTTCGGGTGGGAGACAAGGGCCTCGGCCGCCGCCTTGACGAAGAACGCGAGGTAGGTGATGTTCACCCCGTGCTTTTCCTGGAACTGGGCCTTGACCTTCTTGCGCAGCTCGGCCACACGTGTGACATCCACTTCCTGGACGTGCGTGAGCTGGGCGGTCGTCTGCAGGGACTCGACCATCTTCGCGGCCGTGATCTCGCGGATACGGTTGACCTTCTGAGTCGTTCCGATCAGGTCCTGCTTGGCGGGGTCGACGGACTTCGTCGACCAATTGGCGCGGGGGTTCGCGGCTTCCGTCTTTGCCTCCGCAGCCGGTTCCTGGGAGGGCTTAGCGCCTTCGACAGCCGCGAGGACATCCTGCTTGCGGATGCGGCCACCGATCCCGGTTCCCTCGATGGTGTTCAGGTCCACACCGTGCTTCTCAGCGAGCTTGCGAACGAGAGGCGTCACGTACGGGGTCTTGCCATCCTCGCGCGGAGCGGCGGGCTTACGCGGTGCAGTGGGTTGAGAGGGCTGAGAGGACTTGGATTCCTCGGCGTCCTTCGGAGCGGTGTCTAGCTTCTTCTCCTCCTGCTTCGCTTCGCGACGCTCCTCTTCCTTGGCGTCGTCCTTTTCCAGCTCCTCGGAGTCGTCGTTGCCGCTGGCGACGGTGTCACTGGGCTCAGAAGAATCGGCAGAGTCGCCGGAGCCAGCCGAGGCGTCGCCGATGCGGGCGATGACCTGTCCCACGTCGACAGTTTCGTCCTCCTCCGCGAGGATCTCGAGGATGGTTCCCTCGACTGGGGAGGGGATTTCAGTATCAACCTTGTCGGTGGAGACCTCGAGCAGGGGCTCGTCGACCTCGACGATATCGCCAACCGACTTGAGCCACGTCGTGATCGTGCCCTCGGTTACGGACTCGCCGAGTTCCGGCATCTCGACCTCGACGGACTCGCCCGAACCCTTCTTGTTTGCGCTGGAACCCTGGTTCGGCTTTTTCTCCGGGGTATCCATCGGGTTGTCGCCCTCGCCGGGAGTGGCGTTGTCTTCCTTGACTTCCTCACGCTCGTCGGCGACGCTTTCCTCGCCCGGGCCGTCGCTCGCCTGGGCGCCGTCATCGCTGGATGCGGCCGCATCGGCGTCGCCCACGCGGGCGATCACCGCGCCAACCTCTACCGTGTCATCCTCTTCAAAAAGGATGTCGACAAGCGTCCCGGCGACCGGGGAGGGGATTTCAGTGTCAACCTTGTCCGTAGAGACCTCGAGCAGGGGCTCGTCGACCTCGACGGTGTCGCCCACAGACTTCAGCCACGTCGTAATCGTGCCCTCGGTTACGGACTCACCGAGCTCTGGCATCTCAACGTCCGTCGCGGAACCGGAGGACCTCGGCGCCGCTTGAGGCTTCTCTTCAGCAGAATGCTGAGCGGAATCTTCAGCGGGAGCATCCGCAGGCTCGGAGTCGGACGACGCGCCAGCGTCCGCGTCCGTGGCTCCCTCGCCTTCCTCGCCGATAACGGCGATGACCTCGCCGACCTCGACGGTGTCGTCTTCCTCGGCCTTGATTTCTAGGAGGACACCCGCGACGGGGGACGGGATTTCCGTATCCACCTTGTCAGTGGAGACTTCCAGCAGTGGCTCGTCAGCTTCGACGGTGTCGCCGACGGACTTCAGCCACGTCGTAATCGTGCCTTCAGTGACGGACTCGCCGAGCTCCGGCATCTCTACAGAGTGAGCCATTTCCTTAAAGTCTCCTCGCGGGTTAGTTTTCGGACGCTTTGAATCACTAGGGTACCCCCAACCGGCACTTGCCGTAGTTCCGGGGGCGCGAGATACGGGGAGGCAAATACGGGCTCTCGGCGGCGCGCGTCGGAGTGAGTTTTAGAGCCCGGCCGCGATGCGCTCTAGTGTGGCGACGAGCGTGCGCACCGGGGCGCCGGTTGCGCGTTTCGGGGTGTATCCATAGGTCCCGGCGGAGTTCCATGCGGGCCCCGCGACGTCTAGGTGCACCCATTGGGTTCCGTCGGCCACAAACCGAGACAGGTAGAGGCCGGCGTAGAGCATGCCGCCGGTGCGGGCGTTGTGGACGTTGCGGATATCCGCTACAGGAGAGGTCATCTCTTCCTCCTGCTCCTCCAGCAACGGCATGGCCCACGCCGGCTCGCCAACACTCCGCCCGATGCCAGCGACGAGGTCACGCAGCTCTTCGGATCCCATCACTGCGGCGGTCCGGTTGCCCAAGGCGACGAGCTGCGCACCTGTCAGAGTGGCCGCTTCCAAAAGGTAATCGGGGTGGTCTTCGGAGGCGCGCGCGATCGCGTCGGCAAGCACGAGGCGCCCTTCTGCGTCCGTGTTAAGAACCTCGCTCGTGATGCCGCCGTAGTGGGTGATTACGTCCCCCGGGCGGGTAGCGGAACCGGATGGCATATTTTCGGCAAGCGGCAGCCACGCCTCGACGCGCACGTTGAGGTTGAGACGCGCCGCTGCGGAGAGTGCCCCGACCATCGCGGCGGACCCGCCCATGTCGGAGATCATTTCTTCCATCTTCGAGGCCGGCTTGAGGGAAATGCCACCCGTGTCGAAGGTGATCCCCTTACCCACAAGCGCCACCGACGTCGCCGCGCCAGCGGGGTGCCACGTCAAGTGGACCAGCCGAGGCGGTCGCGCAGAACCCCGGCCGACGGCGAGAATCCCGCCGAACCCGTTTTTCTCCAGGTAATCCTCGTCGAAGACTTCGACCTGGACACCGCATTGCCCGGCGACCTGGCTGATGATCTCGGCGTAGGACTCGGGGTAAAGGAAATTGGCGGGGGTGTTGACGAGGTCGCGGGCAAGAAGCGTGGACTCGGCGGCAGCGACGGCGCGGTCGTAGTCCGCCCGGTTGCCTTCGTCGCCGACGACCGTGATTCGCGTGGTGGAATCCGGGGTCTCCGCGTCGTCCTCCCCGGGGTTTTTCAGCCCCGCGTAGGAATACCCACCGAGCAACAACCCTTCGACGACGGGGCCGACCCCGAACTCGGTGGTGATGGTCGCGCGCGGAACGCCGGAGAGCGCGCGAGCGAGCGAACCCGTTGCGCGGCGCACCGCCTCGTCGTCAATCTCGTCGGAATCTCCGAGGCCGAAGGCGATGACCACGCGACCGTCGAGAAGGACCCGAGTGATCTCCCCGGCCTTGCCGGTCGCGCCCATGGACTCCAAAGCTTCGAGGAGTCCGCCGGCGCCTAAAGCGGTCACCGGGACCTCAAGGCCTTCTCCCTTGGCGACGGGGACGAGCGCCGCCCCCGGATCGGCAGGGACGGAGGTGACGAACTCCGTGTGGAGGGTTCGACCGCGGGCCGGCAGAGACACGTTGAAAGTTGGGTACGTCACAGTGGTTCGGTGCACCTTTCCGGAAGTTATGCTTCTATGTCGATCCCAACCGTACCCCGGCGCCTGACGTGGCCACCGGCTTTTGGAAGGATGCACACGGATGACCAATCGAACCCCGACTTACACCCCGCACTACGCCGACGGGGACAAACCGATCCGCCTGCGCGACCTCGTTGCCCTCAAAGGACAACGTCCCTGGGCCATGCTCACGGCATACGACTACTCCTCGGCCCGGGTGTTCTCGGCCGCTGGGATCGAGTGCCTGCTGGTCGGGGACTCCGCTGCCAATGTCGTGCTTGGTTACGACTCGACAAGCCGCATCGGCGTCGCGGAGATGTCCACGCTTGCCGCAGCCGTTGTTCGCGGGGCGGGGCGGGCCTTTGTCGTCGTGGACCTCCCCTTCGGAAGCTACGAGGCGTCCAACGAGCAAGCGGTGCGTAGCGCCACCGAGCTGTTGTCAGCTTCCGGGGCGCACGCCGTCAAAATCGAGGGCGGACAGCGCATTGCCCCGCGTATCAGGGCGCTCAAAGACGCTGGGCTTGCCGTGTGCGCCCATGTGGGGTTCACACCGCAGTCCGTGAGCTCCCTGGGTGGGTTCCGGGTGCAGGGCAGAGGCGACGGCGCCGCGCAGGTGCGCGCGGACACCGATGCCGTCGTAGCTGCCGGAGCCGACCTCGTTGTCTTCGAGATGGTCCCCGCCGAGCTCGCGGCGGACATCACGAGCGCCTGCCCGGTGCCGACCATCGGCATCGGCGCGGGGCCCGGAACCGACGCCCAAGTTCTCGTCTGGCATGACATGGCGCGGATGATCCCGGGAGCCGTGTCGCCGCGCTTCGCGCCCGCGTTCGGCGAGGTTGGGCAATCGCTCATCGACGCCGCCGTGGCCTACCGAACCGCCGTCGAGCGGGGAAGCTTCCCGGCAGCCGAGCACAGCTTCGCGTCCTAAAGCGTCACTTCTATATTGTCCAACAACCGGGTTCCGCCGACGCGTGCGGCGATAAGCAACCGGTTCTTGCCAGGTCGGGGCTCCCCAAGTTCGGCGGACCGCAGCTCCAAGTAATCGATTTCGATTTCCGGAACTGAATCCACAACGGCCCGCGCGGCGGCAAGCACCGCGTCGGCGTCGTGGTGGGCGGCGCCCTCACGCAGTGCCGCGCTGAGTATCGCCGCCTCCCGCGCCTGGCTGTCGCTGAGGTACCGGTTGCGGGAGGACAGCGCGAGCCCGCTCTCGGCGCGAGCGATGGGAACGCCGATGACGTGCACCCCGAGGTCGAGATCGGAGACGAGCTGGCGGACGAGTTGGAGCTGCTGGTAGTCCTTCTCCCCGAACACGGCGTGTGTGCATCGGGTGATACGCAACAGTTTCGTCACCACCGTGAGTACCCCGGCGAAGTGTGTCGGGCGTGCCGCACCCTCGAGCTCTTCGCCAAGCGGCCCAGGGTGAACGGTGGTCCGCGGGCCCGCCGGGTACATTTCTGCTACCGAAGGAGCGAAGACCGCGTCGGCGCCCAGAGCCGAAAGCTTCTCGACGTCCGCCTCCAGCGTCCTCGGGTAGGCATCTAGATCTTCTCCCGCCCCGAACTGCAGCGGATTGACAAAGATGCTGACCACGACGAACCCGTCGGGGACGCGTTTGGCCTCTCGAACGAGATCAGCGTGCCCCTCGTGAAGGGCTCCCATCGTGGGAACGAGGACAACCGGGCCAGTCTGGCCGAGCGCCGCGGCAGTCATCTCGGCCCGAGTAGTGAAAATACGCGGGGTAGTGCTCATGCCGACACCTTAAAACAGGCCCGCTGCCGACCTAGATATGGGACAGGCATTCCGCTATTCGGGAGGGAGTAAAGTTCTCCCCATGAGCCTCCCCGAATTTGCAGTGACGACGACGGCAACCCCCCGCAGCGAGGCGGAGCGCGCCACAATCCTCTCGGACCCGGCATTCGGCCGCGAGTTTACAGACCACATGGTGTCCATCGACTGGGACCGCGACAACGGCTGGCACCACCCGCAGGTGCGACCATACGAAGCAATTTCCCTGGACCCGGCCACGAACGTGCTCCATTACGGTCAGGCTATCTTCGAGGGTTTGAAGGCGTACCGGCACGCGGACGGCTCGATTTCCACATTCCGCCCCGAGCAAAACGCGCGGAGGATGCAGCAGTCGGCGCACCGCTTGGCAATGCCAGAGCTGCCCGAGGACCTCTTCATCGAGTCCCTGCGGCAGCTGGTGAACGTCGATAAGTACTGGGTGCCCGAGGCCGGCGGGGAGGCATCGCTTTACCTCCGCCCCTTCATGATCGGGACGGAAAAGACGCTCGGGGTGAAGCCATCGAGCACGTACACCTTCTACGTCATTGCGTCCCCGGCGGGCGCTTACTTCACGGGCGGGGTCTCGCCGGTGAGCGTGTGGATTTCCCACGACTACGTCCGCGCGGCCCCCGGCGGAACTGGGGCCGCGAAGTTTGCAGGGAACTACGCGGCCTCTCTCCTGGCGCAGGCGGAGGCTGAGGAGAAGGGTTGCGACCAGGTGGTCTGGCTCGATGCGATCAAGCGGACATACATCGAGGAAATGGGTGGCATGAACCTCATCTTCGTGGAGGGGTCGGGGCCAACCGCGAAAGTGGTGACACCCGCCCTTAGCGGCTCGCTTCTCGCTGGGGTGACGCGGGGCTCGCTCCTTCAGGTCGCCGAGGACCTCGGATACCGGACAGAGGAGCGGCGGATCAGCGTCGACGAGTGGCGCGAGGGCGTTGAGTCCGGTTCGATCACCGAAACGATGGCGTGTGGCACCGCCGCGGTCATCACGCCCGTCGGGCGGGTGCTCAGCAGGGAAGGGGAGTTCGTCATCAACGGCAACGAAGCCGGCGAGGTGACGCTGCAGCTGCGCGAGCGTTTACGCGCAATCCAACAGGGTGAGGCGCCTGACACGCACGGGTGGAACCTCTCGCTTATCGACGCCTAGCGCGCGCCTTCCAGCACGCGCAGTTCATCCCCAACCATCTCCGCCGCGGCGTTGATAACCGGCAGGGCGAGCAGCGCACCCGTGCCCTGGCCTGTGGCGATATCGAGCGCCATGATGGGGGTTACCTCGAGAGCCGAGAGAATAGCCGGCTGGCACGGTTCCGTGCCGAGCTGGCCGGCGAGGAGCCACTTCTTCGTTCCCGGGGCGAGCAGCTCCGCGCAGTGCGCGGCCATGACGGAATAGGGGCCATCGAGGACGACGGGGGTGCGGCGCACCGCCGACTGGGCAATGACCCCCACCAGTGTGACGAAGTCGGGGGAGGTCACCGCCGCGAGGAGCCCGGGGATGTCGCTACGCAGCGCGCGGGCCCGGAACATGGCGTCCCGGATCACGGCGACTTTGACCTTCCACGCTTCGTCGTTGATTCCGCTGCCCCGGCCAATCGCGGCCACCGGCTCCGTGGCTGTGAGAACGCCGTAGAGAATGGACGCGATCGTGGTGTTCCCCGCGCCGAGGTCGCCGGGGACGATGACGTCGGTACCGGCATCGATCTCCTGGTCAACGACGGAGCAGCCGACCCGGAGCGCGCCTTCGACCTGCTCACGCGTCATCGCGTCACTTTCGTCGACGCTTGGGGTGGCCACGTCAACCCAGTCGTCGACCAAGCGGACGGAACAACCCGCGGCGCGGGCGGCCACATTGACCGGCCCGCCACCTGCCGCGATCTCGGTGGCCTGTACCCGTGCCGCGCCGACGGAATGCGCAGACAGACCGCGGTGGGCTATCCCGTGGTTGCCCGGCACGATGACGGCGCGGGGACGGGAGAACGGCTCGGGGATGTGGGTGTCTTGGCAGGCCGCCACCCACGAGGCGATCTCGGCGAGGCGCCCGAAGGACCGCCCGCGCGCCGAAGCTTGCAGCGTGCTGCGCACTCGCTGAGCGGCTGAAGCGGAAGGAGACTCGACGGGGGAGAAGTAACCTGACACGGGTGACCTTTCGGGGTGAAGACGCCTACATCGCCTCGCCCACCGCGACGCGCGGTTTAGGCGAGCGCCACGTGCGTGGCTGGGTGGCGCGCGAGAACGCGTACATGCCGAGCCCGAATCCGGTCTCGGTCGTTTCGGGGAAGCGGCGTCGAACGGCTCGATTGGCGCGCACACCGATGGCGATGGCCTCGACCACGATCGCCGCCATGAACACCAAAGAAAGCGCGGAGACGTACACGCTGATGCGGGGTGCCGCGGTACCGAGGAAGGTGAGCACCATCATCACGAGCGCAGCGGGCAGGACGTAGTTGTTGAAGAAGCGCCGGGCATCCACCCAGTCTCGGACGTAGCGGCGGATTTCTCCTTTGTCCCGGTCCATGAGGTAGCGCTCATCGCCGGCGTCGATACGAGCTTGCACCTCGCGCGTCGACGCGCGGGCTTTCTCACGCCGCTCGCGCTTGTGAGTTTTCCATTCCTCTTTGCTCAAGCTCTTCTTGAGCTCTTTGTCCCTCAGGCGCTGCTGAGCGGGGCTGAGAGCGGCGGGGTCTCGGCGCACCCCACGGCGGATCTCCTGCTCTTGCCGGGTGGGCGTTGGCCGTCCCTTCGGCGGGGTGTAGCCCTTCGGGCGGGGGCGTTCGTCCTCTTTCGCTGGGGTGGCGGGCAGCTCCACTTTCGTCGAGCCGCCGGTCTTCTCGGGTTTCTGCCACGGGAGTTTCACAAGCAATAGGCTACAAGCTGGCGTCACCCGGCGGGAATATGGGTGAGGCTACCCTTGTTGCAGATAGTGCCTCAGATTGGGTCATACAAGCACGAAGACGTTCAGAAGTACTGAAGGGACTCACGTCCCTGGGTACAAAGGTAAGGAGAATCCATGACCGCACCGACTTCCACCACGGGCGTTACGTTGACTGACGCGGCCGCGGCGAAGGCGAAGGCCCTGCTCGATCAGGAGGGCGCGACCGACCTCTCGCTGCGCATCGCCGTGCAGCCCGGTGGCTGCGCCGGGCTTCGCTACCAGCTGTACTTCGACGACCGCGATCTCGACGGCGACAAGGCGGATGTCATCGGGGGCGTTCGCTTGGTCGTCGACAAGATGAGCGTGCCCTACTTGATGGGCGCGAAGATCGACTTCGCGGATACGATCGAGCAGCAGGGCTTCACCATCGATAACCCCAACGCCAGCGGTTCGTGCGCCTGCGGCGACTCATTTAACTGACGCCGGGGGGGCGGCGCGCTCGGTTAGAGGCGCACCGGGTACTGCCGGTGCTCGATCTCTGGGTCGATGCGCTTTTCCACGAAAATGCCGTGCCACACCATGAAGGCCAGGACCGTCCACAGGCGGCGGGAGTGGTCGGCGTCTCCTGCGCGGTGTTCGCGCAGCATCGCCAGGACCTCAGTCTTGTTGAAGATCTCGTCGGTTCCCGACTGGGTGATCGTGTCCTGAGCCCAGCCGTGCAGCTCATCACCGGCGAGCCAGTGGCGCATGGGCACGGGGAAGCCGAGCTTTTTGCGGTGCAGCACGTGGGCGGGCACGATCTGCTCCATCGCCTTGCGCAGAGCGTACTTGGTGGTGCCGTGGGCGATCTTCTGCTCGACGGGGATTGTCTGCGCGACGTTGAATACCTCGCGGTCGAGGAAGGGAACGCGCAGTTCAAGCGAGTTCGCCATGTTCATCTTGTCGGCCTTGACCAAGATGTCCCCGCGCATCCACGTAAACAAGTCGAGGTTCTGCATCCGCGAGACTGGGTCCATCTGCGTCGACGCAGCGTAAATCGGTTCCGTCACCTCGCGGTGGTCCCACTCGCGCGTCGCCCACGGAAGAACCCGCTGGAGCTGCTCGAAGTTGAACGACCGGGCGTTGCCGTAGTAACGCTCCTCCATCGGGGTCGTCCCGCGCTCCAGCAGGCTTTTCCCCTTCATGCCCTCGGGTAGCACGTGGCTCAGCCGGTTTAAGCCGCGGGACAGGGGAGAGGGCAGCTTTTCAAAGGGCGCCAGGGAGAGCGGTTCCTTGTAAATCGTGTAACCGCCGAACAACTCGTCTGCGCCTTCGCCCGACAACACGACCTTGACGTGCTTGCGGGCCTCGCGCGCGACGAAGTAGAGCGGCACGAGGGAGGGATCGGCGACCGGGTCATCGAGGTACCACATGATTTTCGGGATGGCTTCGGCGTATTCCTCCGGGGACACGATCTTGACGATGTGCTCGACACCAATCGCGGCCGCCGACTCCGCAGCGACGTCGACTTCGGAATACCCCTCGCGCTCGAAGCCGGTCGTGAACGTCAGCAGGTTGGGGTTGTGCCGCTTTGCCAATGCGGCGATGGCCGTGGAGTCGATCCCACCCGAGAGGAAAGAACCAACGGTCACGTCCGCTCGCATGTGCTTTTCGACGGAATCCTCCAGGGCGCGGGCAATCCGGTCGTAGAGGGCGTCTTCTTGGCCCGCGGGTACAGATGCCGTGTCGAACCGGGGGCGGAAGTAGCGTTCTGAATGCACCTCGCCACCGGGGGTGAGGGTGACGGTGCAGCCGGATTCAACCCGCCGAATCTCGGTGTGGAGGGTCTCGGGCTCCGGTACGTATTGCAGATCGACGTAGTGCTCAATGGCGCGCCGGTCAAGGCCGGAGCCGATACCCAGCTGCTCGGACATGGCCAGGATGGACTTCTTTTCCGAGGCGAAAACGGTGCCCACGGGAGTCGTCGCAAAGAAGAGCGGTTTGATGCCGAACTGGTCGCGCGCCGCGAACATCGTCTTCGTCTCGGTGTCCCAAATGACAAAGCCGAACATGCCACGCAGGTGTTCAACGACCTCCGCACCCCAGTGGTGATAACCGACGACGATGGGCTCGCCGTCACCCTCGGTGGCGAAATCGTAACCGGCGGTAGAGAGCTCTTCCCGCAGTTCGACGTAGTTGTAGATCTCACCGTTGAACGTCAGGGCGTAGCGCTGGGGGTTGTCCGCCGGGCCCCACCGCAGAGGCTGGTGCGAATGATCGATGTCGATGATGGACAGACGGTTGAAGCCGAAGACTGCGTCGTCGTCATTCCACGTCCCCGCGGCGTCTGGGCCGCGGTGGTACATGCAGGGCAGGGCGGCTTCGACCGCCGCCGTGTACGACGCGGCATTTCCCCCGGCGGTAAGCATCGCTAGAAGGCCACACATATCCTCAACAAACCTCTCGTTCCTCTATATATAAGGTCGCCGGTCGCGCGGCGCGGGTGCGTGCTGGAGCGCACGACAATATCGTCAACAATAGGGGCGGGTGGGTCGCTGGGTCGAACGGCCGGGCTCGGGCGAGGTGTCCATCTTTAGCCCGTCCCCGAACGGGGGCCAACTTTTGAATGAGAACGGGCGTCGCGTATGTGACGTGGCTTACCCTGCCCATTAGGCCGGTTGCACCCCACCCGCGCAACGCCCGACACCGCCCAGCACAGACGCGGGTTTCAGCCCACGCCAGTGACCGCTCATAACGGTGGGGGGAGCGGTGCGGGTCGAGCCCCCCGACAATTCCGAATCGCCCGCTGAGATGAACTATTCTGACTGGGTAGGAACTTTCATGGGCAACCGTGACGGTTCGTTGGGTTTTTGGTGTGGACAGGAAGGCAGACACACGTGGAAAAGGTAATGAACCGCAGGCTCGCCAAGAAGGTCGGCGCCGCGGGCTCCCTTCTCATGGGCGGCCTGGCACTGGCGGGATGTAGTGTGGCCCCGCCGGAAGCCGTGTCTCGGATCCTGGACATGGGTTGGCCCGACCCGGTTACCCCCGAGGGAACCCAGATGTACAACTTCTGGGTGTGGGTGTGGGCCGCCGCGTGGATCATCGGCATCATCATGTGGAGCTTGTTCCTCGTGGCGGTGTTCAAGTGGAACGGCACGTCGCGTTCGAAGAAGACGGACGACGAGTTCCCGAAGCAGCTGCAGTACAACGTTCCCCTTGAGCTCGCGCTGACGATCGTTCCGATCATCATTGTCTTCTCGTTGTTCTTCTTTACGGTGCAGACACAGACAGTCGTTACCGCCCGCGACAAGGATCCGGAGGTGACAGTTGACGTCACCGCTTTCCAGTGGAATTGGAAATTCGGGTACGCGGAGGTCGGCCCGTCTTTGTCACCCACGGGCGCGCTCTACGAGGGCGTCGATGAAGATCGTCAGGCTCGCGCCGACGAGACGAAGTACGACTCCGAGGACACCCCGAACCCCAACCCGATCCACGGAAACTCGATGGGCGACCTGTCGTACCTCAACTACGACCTCATCGAAACAACCGGTTCAACCGAAGAGGTTCCGGTGCTTGTCCTTCCCACCGGCACCCCGATTGAATTCCGCCTCGCATCGGCTGACGTGAACCACGCCTTCTGGGTTCCGGAGTTCCTGTTCAAGCGAGATGCCTACGCGCACCCGGAAGCCAACCAGCAGGAGCGTAGCTTCCAGATCGAGCAAATTGAGCGCGAAGGCGCGTTCGTTGGCCGCTGCGCCGAGATGTGCGGTACCTACCACTCGATGATGAACTTCGAAGTTCGCGCGGTCTCGCCCGAAGCATTCCGGGACTACATCCGCTTCCGCACAGAAAACCCGGGCGCTACCAACGCCGAGGCCCTGCGAGCAATCGGGCAGGAGCCGTACGCGACGTCAACCCACCCGTTTAACTCGAGCCGCACGGACGGGCGCGACGGGGACAACTACAACGACCCCAACGCTGACGCTTAAGCAATAAGGAGCAACAAATGGGTACTGGCTCGAAAGTGTTTTACGCCATCGGCACCTTCCTCTTGCTGATCGGTGTGTTCTACATCCTCGCGACGATGTGGGTCGGTGATGATGCTTACCTATTCGGCGTCGAATGGGTTGGCGGCGTGGGGCTCGTTCTCGCAACCGCGATGTCGTTCATGCTCGCCGTCTACCTCGGTTTCACCGAAAGCCGCATGGATATCGTTCCGGAGGATTGGGAAGAGGCGGAGATCTCTGACGGTGCCGGGGTCCTCGGTTTCTTCTCCCCGCACTCCATCTGGCCTTTCGCCATGGCGGGAGCCGTTTTCTTCCTCGGCCTCGGTATCGCGTTCTGGCAGCTGTGGCTCGTGGCCATCGGTGCGGTGCTGCTCGTCTGGACGACCACGCAGCTCAGCATCCAGTACGGCATTCCCCGCGAGAAGCACTAAGCGCGGCACGCCGAGCCTCCTATCGCAACCGCGGTAGGGGGCTTTTCTTTGCGACGCCCTCGCCGCGCGGTGGGGGTCATACGAAAGTATGTATGCCCGCTCTTCTCGGGTGAGAACGGTGTGAAGATGGTCACCACGGGCGCCGCAGCCCGCGATGGCGGCCAACGCCACTATTCGCCTCTCCGCGAGCGGGGCTACGGGTTCGTGGTGCCGAAGCGGATTGACCTGCGACGATATGCGTCGGAAAGCGGTGCCAAAAAGTTCCTGGGAATTTGGCCTCGTATTTACTAGCACGATCTGTTTCCAAAAACGGCAGGTTGGGGACGTAATGCCAGAATTTCGTCGGGGGTATCTGAGATGACTTTCAGGTAAAAATTGGCGATACTGACTGTCGTGACGACCGCAATTTCTAACCAAGGCATGGCGACCCCGCAGAACCGTGTCCCAGCGCTGAACCGGCCAAATATGGTCAGCGTGGGCACGATTGCGTTCCTCGCCCAAGAATTGATGTTCTTTGCCGGGTTGTTCGCGATGTATTTCACGTCGCGCGCAAACGGCATGACGACAGGGGATTGGGAGCATCAGACCGAGCATCTCAATGTGCTGTTCGGCCTGATCATCACCATCGTCCTCGTGG
Organism: Corynebacterium capitovis DSM 44611; assembly: GCF_030440535.1. NCBI lineage: Bacteria > Bacillati > Actinomycetota > Actinomycetes > Mycobacteriales > Corynebacteriaceae > Corynebacterium > Corynebacterium capitovis. The sequence goes on from NZ_CP047117.1 coordinate 785,139, forward strand.
CATCCTCGGTGACTTCCCAGATGGGTGTTTTCGCGGCCGAGCGTGGCGACGTTTTCGGTTTGCGCCGGTGGTTCGTCGTGACCATTGCTCTGGGCGTCGTGTTCCTCGGGCTGGTTGCTTACGAATGGACCGAGATGGTCTCCCACGGCGTCACTCCTCAGGCCAGCGTTTTCGGTTCGATGTTCTACATCATCACCGGCTTCCACATGGCACACGTGACCGCGGGCATTCTTGCTTTCGCAGTCATCCTGCTGCGCATCTCGAAGTCCAAGTTCACGCCCGCGCAGGCAACGGCCGCGATGGCAACGTCGTACTACTGGCACTTTGTCGACGTCATTTGGATCGGCGTGTTCACCACCATCTACCTCGTCCAGTAGGGCAGGCAGGCTAGCGGCCCTGGCCGGGTTCTCCCTGGCCGGGTTCTAGTCAGGTCGGCCGCAGAGTAAACGCTCAATCTCATCCACCAAGAAGTCGCTTAAGGGAAAAAGATGGATAACACCCAAAAGAAGACGCCGGCGCAGGCGCGGAGGCGTCGCAAAATGCGGCGCACCGTCGCCGGGGCAGCGGCGCTGACCTTCGGTCTGACCGGGGCGGGTTTTTTGGCCACCGCGCTGACTCCTAACGCGCAGGTTGCTACTGCCCAGCGCGACGACCAGGCCCTTGTTCAAGAGGGCAAAGACATTTACGACGTGGCGTGCATCACCTGCCACGGCGCCAACCTCGAAGGTGTGGAAGGCCGCGGTCCCTCCCTCATCGGTACGGGTGAAGGCGCGGTGTACTTCCAGGTCAACTCGGGGCGTATGCCGATGATGTCGAATGACGCCCAGGCGGAGCGTAAGAAGCCCCGTTACACGGAGTCGCAGGCTCTTGCTATCGCCGCCTATGTTGCCGCCAACGGCGGTGGCCCGGAGCTCGTTTACAACGAGGATGGCACGCTCGCGATGGATTCTCTGCGCGGCGAGAACTACGACGGCACCATTCAGGCCGAGGACGTTGCGCGGGGTAGTGAGCTTTTCCGCCTGAACTGTGCGTCCTGCCACAACTTCACGGGCCGCGGTGGTGCGCTGTCCTCCGGTAAGTACGCGCCTGAGCTGGACGCTGCCAACGAGCAGGAGATCTACCAGGCGATGCTGACCGGCCCGCAGAACATGCCGAAGTTCTCTGACCGTCAGCTGACGGCCGACGAGAAGAAGGACATCATCGCGTACATCAAGTCCGCGAAGGAGACGCCGAGCCCGGGTGGTTACGCACTGGGCGGCCTCGGACCGGTCTCTGAGGGCATGGCTATGTGGATTATCGGCGTCACCCTAGTTGCCGCCGCTGCTATCTGGATTGGATCGCGTTCATGAGCAACGAAATGAAGAAGAACTACACGGACCAAGAGCTCGACCGGATGAACAACGCCGAGCTGGCGGCGCTTGGCACCGAGCTCGACGACGTTACCGTCGCCTACCGGAAAGAGCGCTTCCCGGCGCAGGATGATCCGCGTGAGAAGTCCGCGGCCACGGGCATCAGCATCTGGCTGATCGTTTCCGTGCTGGCCGGCCTCGCTTTCTTGGGTGTCTACCTGTTCTGGCCTTGGAACCCCAAGTTTCACGGCGACGAGGGCCTGTGGCTCTACACTCTCTACACCCCGCTTCTCGGCCTGACGTCGATGCTGTCGCTGGGGACCTTCGGCATCGCGATCATCCAGTACGTCAAGAAGTTTGTGCCCGAGGAAATCTCGGTTCAGCGGCGCCACGACGGGCGTTCCACCGAGCTCGACCGCCGCACGACCACGGCACTTCTTAACGACGCCTGGGAGACGTCAACCCTTGGTCGTCGTAAAGCACTGCAAGGCCTCCTTGGCGGCGCGGGCCTGCTTGCTGGTCTGGCAATCGTCGCCCCGCTCGGCGGCATTGTTAAGAACCCCTGGAAGCAGCGCCACGCGCTCGGTTACCAGGGTGACGGTACCTTGTGGACGCACGGGTGGACCCTCGCCAACGAGGGCAAGAAGATTTACCTCGGCCGCGACACCGGCGCGATCGCCGAGCTGCACACCGGTGAGGCGGGGTCCCACTACAGCACCGCTGGCGTGTCCCGCCTCGTGCGTATGCGTCCCGAGGACCTAGCCGCCGCGTCGATGGAGACGGTCTTCCCGCTCTACGAAGAAGACGTCAACGACGGGTCGACGTTCGACGCGACCCGGGACGTCTACGAAAACCACATGCACTCGATCCACGGCCCCCGTAACGCCGTCATGCTCATTCGGCTGCGTTCAGCGGATGCCCGGAAGGTTGTCGAGCGGGAGGGTCAGGAATCGTTCCACTACGGCGACTACTACGCCTACTCCAAGATCTGCACGCACATTGGTTGCCCGACGTCCCTCTACGAGGCGCAGACCAACCGCATCCTGTGCCCGTGCCACCAGTCGCAGTTCGATGCCCTGCACTACGGCAAGCCCGTGTTCGGGCCAGCCGCCCGTGCGCTGCCGCAGCTGCCTGTGACAGTTGATGAAGACGGATACCTCGTTGCCAACGGAAACTTCATTGAGCCCGTCGGCCCTGCATTCTGGGAGCGTAAGTCCTAATGAGTACAAAACTCTCTAAAGCCGCGGACAATGTCGATTCGCGTTACACGATCTCCGGTGCTCTCCGCCCGCAGCTAAACAAGGTCTTCCCGACGCACTGGTCCTTCATGCTCGGCGAGATGGCCCTGTACAGCTTCATCGTGTTGCTGCTGACGGGTATCTACCTAGCGCTGTTCTTCGACCCCTCGATCACCAAGGTGATCTACGACGGCTCGTACCTGCCTCTCAACGGTGTCGAGATGTCGCGCGCGTACGCGACGGCGCTAGACATTTCCTTCGGGGTCCGTGGCGGGCTCTTCGTGCGCCAGATGCACCACTGGGCAGCGCTGATGTTCGTCATGGCCATGTTTACCCACATGATGCGCGTCTTCTTCACCGGCGCCTACCGCCGCCCGCGCGAAGCAAACTGGCTCATTGGCGTGACCCTCATCCTGCTGGGCATGGCCGAGGGCTTCCTCGGTTACTCGCTGCCTGATGACCTGCTCTCTGGTGTCGGTCTGCGCATCATGTCCGCGATCATTGTCGGCCTGCCGATCATCGGTACGTGGTTGCACTGGGGCATCTTCGGCGGCGACTTCCCCTCCGACTTGATGCTTGACCGCTTCTACATCCTGCACGTGCTCGTCATCCCGGGTATCATTCTCGCGCTCGTCGCGGCGCACTTGCTTCTCGTCTGGTTCCAGAAGCACACCCAATTCCCTGGGCCGGGCCGAACCGAAAACAACGTCATCGGCGTGCGCATCGTGCCGATCTTCGCTGTGAAGGCGATCGGATTCATGTTCATCGTGTTTGCGGTCCTCGCGGGTATGGCCGGTATGACGACGATTAACTCCATCTGGAACCTCGGGCCGTACAACCCGTCTCAGGTTTCGGCCGGATCCCAGCCCGACATCTACATGCTCTGGACGGACGGCGCGGCACGTGTCATGCCCGCCTGGGAGCTGTACCTGGGCAACTACACAATCCCCGGCGCATTCTGGGTTGCGCTGCTCTGTGGCGCGATGGTCGTGCTTCTCTTCGCCTACCCCTTCATCGAGAAGAAGGTTACCGGCGACGATGCCCACCACAACCTGCTGCAGCGCCCGCGCGACGTTCCGGTGCGAACTGGCATCGGTGTGATGGGTCTGGTGTTCTTCCTCCTCCTCACGATTTCTGGCGGAAACGACCACGTCGCCCACTTCTTCCAGATCTCGCTCAACGCGATGACGTGGGTCGGGCGCATCGGCCTGATTGTCCTGCCCCCGTTGGCGTACTTCATCACCTACCGCATCTGCGTTGGTCTCCAACGCTCCGACCGTGAGGTGCTTGAGCACGGCATCGAGACGGGCGTGATCAAGAAGCTGCCGAACGGCGCGTTCGTGGAAATCCACCAGCCGCTGGGGCCGGTTGACGAGCACGGCCACCCCGTCCCGCTCGAGTACGCGGGCGCCCCGGTGCCGAAGCAAATGAACCAGCTTGGGTTCGCCGATTCGGAAACCGTCGGCAAGCTGAAGGCAGCTTCCCTGAACGAGACTGAGCGCGCGCGTGAAGCGGACGCTCGGAAGCACCATGATGAGATCGCGACGTTGCGCGCCCTGGAGCAGACCAAGGGGTCCTCCGACCGCGACGCGACGTACGGGGACGGCAAACCCCGACACTAATCCGCGATCGCTTGGATATCGGCGGCCCCTCCCTTGACGGGAGGGGCCGCTGTTTCTTGAGTGGTGGACCCGTGGTGCTGTGTGAGAAAGGTCACTGCCGTTGTCAGCGGAGGCGCGGCTCGCTCGCAATAGTGGCGGGTTTCCCATGAAGTGCCAGCTCAAGCCGCGAATTGAGCTAACAGCTGGCACAGTAAATTCCCAGATTGAGGGGTCTGGGGGGTCAATCACGGGGGTCAGAGGAAATAACAGCGCGATAACGCGCGTGGCGGTTGGACATCTTCCGTGTCCATTTCGTAATCTTACCGAGACATTGCGACAACATGCGTTGGCTGCAAAGTACAAAACGACATATGAGCCGAATCTCTTCTCGGGCCGTTGGCAGGGAAAGGGAACCGGGGAACCAGGCCGCTTCTGCGGCGCATGCCTGGGGTTAATGCCCGCAAGGGCACTCCATGATTCAGGAGTGCGGAGCGCGGCAGGGCTGTTCTCAAGCCTCACCCGTCAGCTAACTCGGTAGGCAAACGAGAAGATATGGAGATCATTTCAGTGGCTAAGCACCGTCGCCAGGAGAAGAACATGGCCCGTAACGTGGCCGCCGTCAGCGCAGTGGCCGCAGGCGCGGCCCTCTTTGCCCCCGCCCAAGCAGGCGCGGCCGAGGTCCGGATTCCCAACAGCACCGTGTCCGTCGAGGTCCCGGGCCTTGAAAACGTTGCGGGCCTGGCTTCCGTCCCGGGCATCGAGCAATATGTTCCCTCCCTTGCGCAGGCGTCGTCTGATGTGGCCGAGCAGGTCGCTGATACCGTGGCCGCCCCGGCAGCGCAGCAGACAGCTGGCGAGCGCATCGTCGAGATCGCGCGTTCTAAGATCGGCTCCCCGTACGTGTACGGCGCGTCCGGCCCGAACAGCTTCGACTGCTCCGGTTTCACCTCCTGGGTCTACGCCCAGGCTGGGAAGTCCATTCCGCGCACCTCTCAGGACCAGGCCTCGAGCGGGCAGCAGGTGTCCCTCGACCAGCTGCAGCCCGGTGATATCGTCTCTTACTACAGTGGCGCCTCTCACGTTGCGATCTACGCGGGCAACGGCACAATCATCGATGCTCTGAACGACGGAATCCCCGTTGGCGAGCGTCCGCTGGACATGATGCCGATCTACAACGCGGTCCGCTTCTAAGGGCAGAAGTTACGGCCGGGCGAGGTTGATCTTGATCACTCGTCCGGCTATAGTCCTATAACGGTTTAGTAAAGATTGGGTGATGCCCTTAAGGGTGTCGCCACTCCCGAAAGAGGACTTCGTTGGGCAAGCATTCTCTCCCGTCCCGCCACCTTCCCGCGCGCGTAGCGCTGGGCGCCCTTAGCTTGAGCGTCGCTGGCGCTGCAAGCGCCATCGCGGTCGTCGGTGTAGAGGCGGGGACCGGATTGTCGGCTACGGCGAATGCGGATGACATCCAGACACTTATCGACGATCTCAGCTCAGTGTCCCATGACGCGACCGCTAAATCGGAAGAGCTGAAGGCCACCGAGGATGCAATTGCGCAGGCCGAGGCGGCGCTTCCCGCCTTGTACGCGCGCGTCGACCAGACCCGCGCTGAGGCGCAGGCGGCTGCCGGGGCGCGCAAGGCGGGTCAGCTGAGCCTGAACGGGGTCGCCGCGTCCCAGAACCGCACCTCGGCGTCGGACACGCTGGTGAATAACCTCGGTGCCTCCAACCCGCAGGAGCTGATCGACCGGGCCGCGTACTTGGGGTCGATCTCCCGCAGCAACGAACGAGCGCTGCAGGACCTCCGGCAGCTCACCGCTGACGCCGCTGAGCGCGCCACCGAGGCCAACATCGCCGTCGTTGAGGCGGAGTATCAGCGCAACCAATTGGATGCGAAGCGCTTAAAGCTCGAGCGCGAACGCGCGGACCTCGACGCCAAGGTCAAGGAAGTGGAGGCACGCGTCAACGCGCTAAGCCCCGCCGACAGGGTGCTCTGGGAGGCGAAAGACAACCCGATCCTGGCTCCGCTGGCGGACCTGAACAGTGCGGCTTCGGGCGTTGTGTCTGCGGCGATGGCCCAGCTGGGCAAGCCATATGGGTGGGGTGCAGCCGGTCCCGACGCTTTCGACTGCTCCGGGCTCATGGCGTGGTCGTACGCCCAGAACGGCAAGTCGATTCCCCGCACCTCTCAGGCTCAACTCGCGGGGGGAACGCCGGTGTCGCTGTCCGAGCTGCAGCCCGGTGACATCGTTGGTTACTACCCGGGTGTTACCCACGTAGGCATGTACATCGGCAACGGCCAGGTGGTCCACGCTTCCGACTACGGCATTCCTGTGCAGGTCGTGCCACTGAACTCGATGCCGATCCAGGGCGCCGTCCGTTACTAGCGCCGGATGACCACCCTTCTGGTCACCAACGACTTCCCACCTACCGTTGGTGGGATCCAGTCGTATCTGCAGGACTTCGCGGCGGAATACGTCAGCCGCGCGGGAGCCGATCAGCTGGTGGTTTTCGCCTCTACGCAGGACGCGGAGGCCGCGGCCTCTTGGGACGCGACCGTGCCCTACCGAGTCGTGCGCTGGCCGCGGTCGGTCATGCTTCCTACGCCGGCCACGGTTCGGGAGATGCAGCGTCGGATCCGTGAGGAAAGAATCACAACCGTCTGGTTTGGCGCGGCGGCGCCCTTGGCCGTCATGGGAGCCGCCGCTAAGCGGGCGGGGGCGACGCGGGTCGTGGCCACGACCCACGGGCACGAGGTCGGGTGGGCCATGCTGCCGGGTGGGCGATCCGTGTTGAAGCGCATCGGCTCCTCCGCGGACGTCGTGACGTATATCTCGAGCTACACTCTCTCGCGGTTTAGGCGGGCTTTTGGTGACGACGTCGAGTTTGAGTGGCTGCCATCTGGAGTTGATTCGGGTTTCTTTCGCCCCGCGACGACAGCGCAACGAATGGCAACGCGCGAGCGCTTTGGGTGGGGGAATGAACCCCTCATTGTGTGCGCATCACGTCTTGTACCCAGGAAAGGGCAGGACCAGCTCATTAGGGCATTGCCCGCAGTGCGTGAGGCCGTTCCCGGGGCGCGGCTTGTTCTCGTCGGCACCGGCGCTGCCGAATCCCGGTTGCGAGCCCGGGTGACGCGGCTCCCCTCGTCGGATAGGGAGGCGGTGGTCTTTGCAGGTGCGGTTTCCCGGGAAACCCTGCGCGATATCGTGGCGTCGGCGAATGTTTTTGCCATGCCCGCGAGGACTCGCTGGGGTGGTCTCGACGTCGAGGGCCTCGGCATCGTCTACCTCGAGGCTCAGGCCTGCGGGGTTCCGGTGGTAGCAGGAGCATCGGGCGGGGCGCCCGAAACCGTGTCCCGCGAGACGGGCATCGTGGTCGACGGGCGAGACGTGGACTCGCTGAGCGCCGAGCTGGCGGGGTTGTTAACGGACCCGGAGCGGTGCGCCGAGATGGGGGCCGAGGGGAGACACCGGGCCGTCGACACGTTCGCGTGGTCACGCCTCGGGGATCACCTGTACGGCATCCTCGGTGGCGGGAGATAGACTTGCTCGCTATGTCCATCACGTCCCACACTGCAGCAAACGAGCGGTTGACGATCGGCTTCGACATCGGAGGAACAAACACACGGGCGGGCGTGGTTGACGAGCGTGGGCGCATCATCGACAGGCGGTCCGTCCCCACGCCCCACGGCGGGGCCGAGTTGACGGCCGAGCTCGCTCGGCTTGTCGACGACCTCCGGGCCGACCACGACGTCTACGCAGTGGGTGCCGCCGTAGCCGGGTTTCTTGACCCCGACTGCGAGGTGGTGCGCTTCGCCCCCCACCTCGCGTGGCGGGACAACCAGCCGGTGAGAGAGGAGCTGGAAGACGCGCTGGGTTTGCCAGTGAAGCTGGAGCACGACGCGAACTCGGCGGCGTGGGGAGAGTACCGCTACGGGGCAGCACGAGACGCGGGGACGTGGGTTTTCTTCGCCGTGGGCACCGGAATCGGCGCCACCCTTATGCACGACGGGGAGATCTACCGCGGGGCGTTCGGAACCGCTCCCGAGTTTGGTCACCTCACCGTGGTGCCCAACGGCCGGGTGTGCTCGTGCGGGAAGCACGGTTGTTTGGAGCGTTACGCGTCCGGCACGGCCCTCATCGACACAGCCATTGAAATCGCTGGGGAGGGTGGATTCAAGGGCTGCGGCCTGTACCGCAAGGTCGTGGACAAACGTGCCGACGGGCACGACGTGATGCAGGCCGCCCGGGCGGGCGACGCGCTGGGTCGGGCGACGGTCGACGCGTTTGCGCGCTGGCTCGGTACCGGGTTGTCGATCGTCGCAGATGTCCTCGACCCAGCTTGTATTGTGTTGGGTGGCGGGGTTAGCGCTGACGCCGACTTGTTTATTGACGCCGCCCGCGAATCGATGGCACGTGGCATTGTGGGGGCTGGGTATCGGCCTCTGCCCGAGGTCGTTCGGGCGGAGCTTGGGCCGGACGCGGGTATGATCGGCGTGTCTGACTTGGCGCGGGAGATGGTTGCTGGAAGGGGCTTGTCTGATGCTGAATAAGTGGTACGTCTTTTTCAAGGTTGTGATCGGCCCGCCCCTGTACCTGTGGAACCGCCCCGCCATCAGGGGTGCGAAGAACATCCCCGCCCAGGGGGCCGCGATTTTGGCCTCCAACCACCAGGCTGTGTTGGATTCCTTCTACCTCCCGCTTATGGTGTGGCGTCAAATAACGTTCCCCGCGAAGAAGGAGTACTTCACGGGCACGGGGCTGGGCGGGGCTATTCAGCGCTTCTTCTTCAGCTCGGTGGGGCAGATTCCCATCGACCGAAGCGACGAGGGGGCGGGGCAGACTCTCCAGGTCGCTGCCAAGAATGTTCTCGGTCGGGGAGATCTGTTTGGGATCTACCCGGAGGGAACGCGCTCGCCCGATGGCCGGATTTATAAAGGCAAAACAGGAATGGCGCGCATCGCTATGGAAACCGGCGCCCCCGTGGTACCCGTGGCGATGATTGGCACGCGTGAGGCTAACCCCATTGGGTCGCTCATTCCGCGCCCCCGCAAGGTGCACATCAACGTCGGCGAGGCCGTCGACCCGCACGAGTGGGCGCGGCGAAACGGGTTCGATCCTGGCTCGCGCGAGGTCATGCGCCCGTTCACCGACTTCGTGATGGCGCGCCTCAGCGAGTTGTCGGGCTATAACTACGTCGATGTCTACGCGGCCGACGTGAAGAAGTCGCTCGAAGAGGGACGCGGATACCCTGACGGCGCGGCACCCGCGGCGGGTTAAATAGGATCAGCATCATGGATCGAGACCTCATTGTGCGCATCACCGCCACGAGCGTTCTGGTGGCGGCGTTCCTGCTCAGCTCGATTGCACATTTCCGCGTCGGGGTCGTTGGACCAGCCGTGGTATTCGGGATCGTCGTCGTGATGTTCTGGCCGCGCCGGGCCACACCCGACAACGACACTGCGGGTGGCGTACGGGACGTCGAAAAGAAAGCTGTCTAGCATGCGCTACTTCTACGACACCGAATTCATCGAGGACGGTACCACGATCGTCCTGGTTTCTATCGGTATCGTTGCGGAAGACGGCCGCGAATACTACGCGGTGTCGACGGATTTTGATGGCGCGAAAGCCAATCAGTGGGTGCGACTCAACGTGCTGGCAAAGCTGCCTAACCCGCAGAGCCCTACGTGGAAATCGGCGGCGACTATCCGGGATGAGGTCTACGCCTTCCTGGGGGCCGACGGTTCGCGCCCCGAGCTTTGGGCGTGGGTGGGGGCCTACGACCACGTCGTTCTGGCTCAGCTGTGGGGCGACATGGCGGCCCTTCCCAGTCGCATTCCGCGGTTTACGCGCGAGCTCAAGCAGTACTGGGAGATGGCGGGTAGGCCACGGCTGCCCGCGGTTCCCGACGGCAACCACGACGCGCTGGTTGACGCCCGACACAACCGAGCGAAGTTCGCCGCGTGCCAGGCAGTTTTTCCTCTCGACGCCGACGGGCGCGCTATCCACCATGTGGGTGGCTAGTTCCACTTCGTGGAAAATCGCAGGCCCGGCCCGTCTATCGCATCGCATAAGCCCGTGCTAGAACTAAGAGGGTGAGTTGGACTATTGATATCCCCAAAGACGTTCTGCCGGATCTTCCGCCGCTGCCCGGAGATCTGAACGAGAAGTTCCTGGACGTCATTTCCCGCGAGGCCAAGCAGCAGCCGAGCTGGGATGAGCAGAAGGCGGGATACGTCCGCAAACTACTAGAGTCCGTGCCGCCTGTCGTTTTGGCCCCTGAGGTCGAGGACGTTAAGGCCAAGCTCGCGGAGGTCGCGCTGGGCAAGGCATTCCTGCTTCAGGGTGGCGACTGCGCAGAGACCTTTGAATCGAACACCGAACCCCACATCCGGGCGAACGTGCGAACTCTCCTCCAAATGGCCGCGGTGCTGACCTATGGGGCCTCGCTGCCCGTCGTGAAGCTGGGCCGCATCGCGGGGCAGTATGCAAAACCGCGGTCCTCGGATCTTGATGCCAATGGCCTGCCCAACTACCGCGGTGACATTGTCAACGGTGTTGAGCCGACCCCGGAGTCCCGGGCGCACGACCCCGCCCGCATGGTCCGCGCCTACGCGAATGCTTCTGCAGCCATGAACTTGGTGCGTGCGCTCACCGCCTCGGGGACCGCGGACCTGCACAACATTCACGACTGGAACCGCCAGTTCGTGGCAAATTCCCCCGCCGGTGCACGCTACGAAGCGTTGGCGCGCGAGATTTCGCGCTCCCTCGCCTTCATGAACGCCTGCGGTGTCAACGACGAGCACCTGCGCTCATCCGAGATCTACGCCTCACACGAGGCCCTCCTCGTCGACTACGAGCGGGCCATGCTGCGCCTTGCCGAGGACGAGAGCGGGGTGACGAAGCTCTATGACCTCTCCGCGCACCAGCTGTGGATCGGTGAGAGAACCCGCGGGATTGACGATTTCCACGTCAACTTCGCAGCTCTTATCAACAACCCGGTGGGCATCAAGCTCGGTCCCAGCACGACGCCGGAAGAAGCAGTTGCCTATGCCGACAAGCTTGATCCGGATCACGAGCCCGGGCGCCTCACGATGGTAATTCGCATGGGGCACGAAAACGTGCGTTCCATCTTGCCGGGAATCGTTAAAGCGGTGGAGGCGTCGGGGCACAAGGTCGTCTGGCAGTCCGACCCCATGCACGGCAATACGTTTACGGCGTCGAACGGCTACAAAACGAGGCACTTCGACAAGATCATCGACGAGGTGCAGGGCTTCTTCGAGGTCCACCGCGAATTGGGTACCCACCCGGGGGGCATCCACATCGAGCTGACCGGGGAGAACGTCACCGAGTGTCTGGGTGGTGCCCAAGACATTACCGACGTTGACCTGCCCGGCCGCTACGAATCCGCCTGCGACCCACGCCTCAACACGGAGCAGGCTCTAGAGCTGGCGTTTCTCGTCGCGGAGATGCTGCGCTACTAAGCAACAGATCGGTTGGATCCGGCCATCATCTCAGTAGTGCTGGCACGGACCCGTACTCGCCTGAGCCAAACCACCACGCCCCCAGTAACACCGCGAGCGTCGAGAGGAAGGCGATGACGAGAAAGACGGCCAACACGACCCCTGAACGGTTGCTGATCGGTCTCGGGGCCGGGGGAGCGGGGGGCTGCGCCTCGCTCACGTGCGCTGGCACCGCAGCTCGAACGGGCTGTTGAGCCGGGGAGGGGGTGCGTGGAGCTGCTGCGGGAACTGGGACAGGGGCGGCCGACGCGGCGCGCGACGGGGGAACGCCACGAGTTTCGCGTGCCTCGGGCTCCGCTGCGTGGTGCTCCGGCAGAGGAGCGAGCGTGTGTGATGTCGGGTGAGCGGCAGCGCGGTGGGCTGCGGAGTTCGTCGGCACTGGAACGACGTAGTCCGGCAGAGTCAGTTCGGCGGCCACATCGTCGAGGGCGCTGAGGAACTCGCCGGCGTTGAGGAATCGCGATCCCGGGACGCGGGCGGTTGCGGTGGCCACGAGCTCGTCGAAAAGCTTTGGCACCCCCGCAATTCGGGACGACGGCGGGGGCACATCGGAGCGCAGCCGGGCGTAGGCGTGCGCGAGGGGGGTCTCTCCCGAAAACGGGGTTGTGCCGGTGAGCAGCTCGAACAGCACGATGCCCGCCGAGTACACATCGGCGGCCTGGGTCATCGGGGAGCCGTCGACCTGCTCAGGGGAAAGATAGGAGACAGTCCCGACGATCTGGTCGGTGGACTGAGTCGAGTCGGCCGCTGCCCGCACGAGCCCGAAGTCGGCCAGTTTCACCGTGTGGTCCCCATTGATGAGGATGTTGTCGGGCTTGATGTCCCGGTGCACCATTCCGCGGTCGTGGGCCGAGCTGAGCCCTGTAAGGACGGGGCGCATGACGGCGGTCGCGGCGTGAGGGGGCATGGGGCCGCGCTCGGCGAGGAGTTCACGCAGTGTTCCGCCGGTGATGAGCTCCATGATGAGAAAGACGTCCTCGTCTCGGGCGGAGAAGTCATAAACATTGACGAGGTTGGGGTGAGACAGCTTCGCCATAGCCAACGCCTCGCGCCGGAAGCGGTCACGAAACACCGCGTCGTGGACATAGCGGGCGTCCATGACTTTCGCTGCCACCTCTCGGTCGAGGCGAGTATCAATGCAGCGGTAGACCGTGGACATTCCACCACGCGCGATCGGGCGATCGATCGCGTAGCGGCCCTCCAAGTAGTCGCCGACTGCGAGTTGAGACATGCTCCCCAGTATGGCCCACCCGTCACAGGCTTGGCCAACCTGGGTAGACTGTTCCCGTGAGTTTTGCTGGAACCCCCGAGACCCCGAATGGCACGACCGCGGGCGCGCTCGATGCCCTTCTCGCCGACGAGACCCTGCTCACCCTCCCCGAAGTCGCCGACTATCTGGGCATCCCGGTGACCCGTGTCCACGACTTGGTCGGGGCGCACAAGCTTGTGTTTTTCCGCCGCGGCGGAAAGAAGTTCGTGCCACAGCTCCTGTTGGGAGAGGACGGCGAGTTATCGAAGTTCGTGGCGGGTGTCATCACCGTTCTCTCTGACGGTGGCTTCGATGACGACGAGATTTTGGCCTACTTGTTCACCCCTGACGAGACACTGCCCGGCCGGCCCGTCGACGCGCTGCACGGCCACGGCGCGAGGGAAGTGATCAGGCGCGCCCAGGCCATGGCGTTTTAGGCGGTCTCCGCGCCAGCGCGATCTCGATCCGCCTGCGGACCACTCCACGCCGCCGCGACCCAGGCGCACACCCCTGCCACTAGGAGAAACCAATTATCTCCCAGCCGGTGATTGCCGCCCCCCGTGAAAGCCAGCGCAACGATGACGGATGCGGCAACGGCTGCCTTCTGCAGCAGTGCGGAGGGACGGAACGTACCGAGCAGTGACAAGATTGACGCGTAGTACCAAGGCAAGGTCACCGCGTTGAAGACGAATGCCGTGGCGTACGCGGTGGCGATCCCGGCCATGGCCCTCCGGTTGCCGTCCGCAGTGGACAACCGGAGTCGGGGGCGGAAGAAGATCCAGCTGGCCGTTAGCCCGCACAGCATGAACACGGTCCCCGCGGTCCGCGCCGGCCCGAGTGCTTCGTTGAAGGTGAAATGCGGATCGAAGAGCTGCGCGAAAGGAGTGACGATTGTCGCGATGAGCGTAGGACCAGCCAGGGGGTTGACCACCTTGGAGTTTCCTGAGATCTCCTCCACCCAGCCCCAGGACGACCCGGAAGCGACCGTCACCGCTGCGACAACCCCGACCGCGATCGCCACCGTCCCAGCGCCTGAGGCAAGGAAGACCCACGCCCGCCGTGGCCACGAACTATCAAGGCCGCAGAAGCGGCGGAACAAAATCCACACGACGAATGGCAGCGCCACGGCGGCGGTGGCTTTAAGCGCGACGGCGAGGCCGATCAGTGCGATCCCGGGGAGTGCGTAGCGACCCCTCAAACACCCGAGCAGCCCGACGCTTACTAACCCCACCATGAGCGCTTCGTTGTGCATACCGCCAATCAGATGGAGCAACATGACCGGGTTGGCACAGCCGATCCACAGCGCGAGGGTGGGGTTGCCACCTACAGCGCGTGCGATGCGCGGGACGGCGGCGACGATTAAGGCGAAACCAGCGATGCTCAGGAGCCGGTACGCAACGACGCCTGCCGTGACGTTGTCTCCAACGATGCGGGTGATGATGTGCCCAATCCAGAGGTGGAGGGGCCCGTAAGGCGTGGTCGTGTTGCGCCAGTCGTGCGAGACTTCCAGCAGGTAGGGCCCAGGGTTGACGGCGGCGCCCTCGCTGTAGGGGTTAAATCCGTCCCGGACCATGGCGCCCTGCATCAGGTACGAGTACACGTCGCGAGACAGAATTGCCCCGGAAAGCGCGAGGGGCGTGGCCCACGCCCACGTGGTGCGGGTAAGCGTCGAGAAGCTGCCTGCCCCTCGCCGGACCTCCCGCAACCCCCACACCCACGCGACGACGAGGCCCAGGATGCCCAGCGTGAGCAGCGCGTCCATAATCGAGCGACCATGCCCGTATAGCAGTTGCCCGAGTCCGAGGGTGCGCATGACGCCACCCCGGTACCGGGTCGCCCCGGCGCCGTATGAACCAACCGCGATGAGGAGCGCTGACGCGACGCCGAGCGCAGCCGGGCTACGCACGGCGTTCCGTCGAGCTCACCGCCAGATGGCGCAGCGTTTCTTTGACCTCGTCATCTATACCCGCCGCCTCCAAGTGAGCGAGGCCTGACTTACTCAGAGCAGCAATCCGCTTCTCGACGCCCTCCACCGCGCCACTAGCAGCAATGATGTCAGCCAGGCGAGCGATGTGTGCGACGTCGTCGGCCGCTCCCACGCCGTCGCGTAGTTCTGCGGCCGCGGGGGGGTTAGACGCATCAAGCTCGCTGAGTGCGAGGTTCAACAGGACAGTGCGCTTCCCTTCGCGCAGGTCATCACCTGCGGGCTTGCCCGTCACTGCTGAGTCCCCAAAGACGCCAAGGATGTCGTCGCGAAGCTGGAAGGCGATGCCGATGTCTCGACCGTAGGCGCGGAATGCGCGGATCGTCTCTTCGCCGGCGCCTGCCAGCGCTGCGCCCAGATGCAGCGGGCGCTCAATGGTGTACGCGGCTGTCTTGTACCGATTGACCTTGTCCGCACGTTCGATTTCTTCCTCCCCAGCGGCTTCCAACGCGATATCGAGGATTTGGCCCCCGATCACCTCAGAGCGCAACCCCCGCCATGCGCCGTCGGCCCTAGAAAGGGCCTCGTGGCGCACCCCGGAGCTGCGCCACATGTCATCCGCCCACACGAGCGCGAGATCTCCGGCGAGGATAGCGACATTTCGACCGTAACTGGCGGCGTCTCCACCGAACTGGCTGTCCCTATGCGCCGCCTCGAACGCACGGTGAACGGTGGGGTTGCCCCGGCGGGTGTCGGAGGCGTCGATGATGTCGTCGTGAATAAGTGCGCAGGCCTGCACGAACTCGAGCGAGCTGAGCGCGCGCAGGACTGATGCTGGGTCCTCCTCGGCGCGGTCGAGGCCACCTGCGCCGACGAATCCCGCCCAGCCGTAAACCGGACGGATCCGCTTGCCGCCGCCGAGGACGAAGGTGCGCAGGTGCGTGACCACTTCATCGACAGGGTCACCGATCTCTGCCATCAGCGGGGCCTGCGTGTCTAGGAAAGCGCGGAGCGCGTCATGAACCGCCCGAGGAACGTCCTCGAGAGAAGCAGGATAACCGGCGGGGGCGGGAGAAAGGGCCACGCTTGCTCCTTCAACGTTGGGGCGGGGCTTACCGGTTACACACTACCTGGGTGCGGCTGCGCGGCTGCGGGAGTGTCGAGCGGAAGGGGGCGTCCGAGTACCGCAAACGGGCGGGGATCCCCTGCGTAGTAGAAACCGCGCAGGATGTCGACAAATCCCATCTTGCGGTAGAGTCCAAATGCCGCGTTGTCCTCCCCAGCTACCTCTGGCGTGGAAAGAAGAACCCAGCGAGCGGGTGCATTGCGCAAGAGCTTCTCCATGAGGCGGCGCCCGATCCCTTGTCCCTGGCAGACCGGGTTGACGTGCACCTCAGCCACCTCGAAGTAGCTAGAGAGCATGTCGCTGTGCGACGCCGACGGCCCGCCAGCCTCCCGCAGCCCCCGGATGAGCTGCTGGTCCCACCACCGGTCCCGGTTGCCAATGAACCCGTAGGCGAGGCCGACGACGGCGTTCGAGCTTTCCGTGGTTCGAACGGCCGCAACCGCTGTAAAACCAGGCCAGGTCACCTCTCGCCGCCACACCGCCACGCGCTGACGGTGAATTCCGCGGGAATACCCCATGGCATCTATATAGATGTCCACCAACGCGGGCGCCAGCTGCACAAAGTCTGACGCCGATAGGCGACGAAGCGAGATGGTCATGCTCTCCATACAACCACGCGATCCAAGGGAGCCGCCGGCGCGAACCAACGGTGTAGCGGGAGAGGATTGCACAGACGAACAAAAGTTCGAATGTCGCGCGGGTCTGTCGCTCGCGTGTTCTACGGTGTGGGCACACCAGAAAGGAAAAGTATCATGAACGCAACGTCGACCGTCTCCTCCACTTTTGCTTCCCCCCTCCGCCCCTCGGCGCGGGATAGGTTCTTCGCAGCGGCAGACGCCCTGCTCGCCGAAGCTCACAGCGACCTCAAGCGCGGGGCGGTAGACCTTGCGTTGGAACACGCTTATCAGGCTGCGTTAAGGGTAGCCGGGGGGTGGAACGCCGCGTCCCCCGTGATCCGCAGCAGGAAACGCCTGCCGCGGAGTGCCTGGGAACGATTAAAGCTAACGGGTGAGACCGGGGCCCATTGGGCATCGCGGTTGTCTTCCTACTCTAACTTGCGGGGCCGTGTGGCCTCCGGTCTTGAGGTGGACCCGGACCGCCTCATAGTAGAGAGGTTGATTCGCGACGTGGAGGAGTTCTTCGCAGCGGCACAGCCGGGAGCGCCACTTGTGGCGTAGAAAATGGGCTCGGGGAACAACCGCGTTAGGATAGGCGTTAGACGTGTAGCCTCTTTGAAACCCCCACCCAGATAGCTGGAGAGTGAACAGTGTCCCTATCAGAGCAAGAACAGCGAGCGCTCCAGGAAATTGAGCGGTCCCTCCTTGCGGAGGACCCTAAGTTCGCCCGCACCATGCCTGGTTCGCGGTCCATTTCCGCCGGGAACGGCACCGGCGGTTTTACGCTTCGCACGGTCGCGTTGATGGTTCTGGGTCTCGTCCTCCTGATCGCCGGGGTAGCGCTCGTCACCGTGAGCCTGTGGTTTGTGGTTCTGAGTATTGTCGGTTTTGTGGTCATGTTCGGCGCCGGCGTCGTGGCGCTGCGGACGCAAAACGGTCCGGCCGCCTTTGGTACCCACGGTTCCGCTCGACGTTCCGGTTCGAAGCCCGCGCCACGGGCCTCGAAGATCGAGGAAAACTTCCGGCGCCGGTTTGAGGGACAGTAAGAAGGCTCACCCGGCCCGAAGAACCGCGCCCCGCGACACGGGGCGCGGTTCTTTTCTTTCGCCCGCCACGCCCCACCACGGCGATCCACCCACCCCCATCGTGCCCCACCACGCTTCCACCGCGTCCCCCACTACGCCCCACCTGGGGCATTAAGGGCCGATATGCAGGGCAATGACCATGTGAGACTGTCGGCCGCGAGAGCGCTGGCATGGCCCTGGAGAGGTATGTAGACAGCTTCAGGCATCCTGATGCGAATTCTGACCTGCGAAAATAGCAGGAAAATTGGGGAATTTTCTGCCAGGGTGGTCATTGTGGGGCAAAGTGGGTTAAAGTGGGGCACGGCGAAGGATTGAGTGGCCTCTTGACTACGGGCCGCGAGATCCATCACCGGGAGAATTGAACAGCCGAAGTCGGCGAGTAAAGGAAGGTGGGCTCCGGATGTTTCTGGGTAGCTACACGCCAAAGCTCGACGACAAGGGGCGCTTGACACTGCCCGCCAAGTTCCGTGAGGAGTTGGCGGACGGGTTGATGGTGACCAAGGGGCAAGATCACTCGCTCGCGGTGTACCCGCGCGGTGAGTTCGCTGCGCGGGCTAGAAAGGCCGCTGCGGTGTCCCGCACGAACCCGAAAGCGCGAGCCTTCATCCGCAACCTGGCTGCCAGTGCGGATGAGCAAACGTTAGACGGATCGGGTCGCATCACGCTGTCACCAGCGCACCGGGAGTACGCGCACCTCAGCAAGGAATGCGTCGTCATCGGCTCGGTTGATTTTCTCGAGATCTGGGACGCCGAGTCCTGGTCTCACTATCAAGAACAAACAGAAGCGGCGTTTGCAGCAGCAGACGACGACGACATTCTCTCTGGCCTGCTTTAGGGCTGACTACCCCAGAGCGGGCACCG
The DNA here is from genome assembly GCF_030440535.1 of Corynebacterium capitovis DSM 44611. Classification (NCBI taxonomy): domain Bacteria; kingdom Bacillati; phylum Actinomycetota; class Actinomycetes; order Mycobacteriales; family Corynebacteriaceae; genus Corynebacterium; species Corynebacterium capitovis. Next base: position 803,711 of record NZ_CP047117.1, read on the forward strand.
GTAGAGGACGGAGAGTGTGTACGGACTCTGTCCGGGGCGAGAAGCGTTCTGGTGTACTTCCCCGACATCAGAAGAACCGCCCCGGGCAGGGCTCTACATACTCCCCATCGGGAAAGACCTAGACAGCAAATGAGGGGGGCGTGACATGGGGAACGCAACACACCAGAGTGGCCAACAACCCGGCCACGTCCCCGTCATGCGCGACAGGATGGCGGAGCTCCTCGCTCCCGCGGTTGAGTCCTATGGGGACCACGCCGTCATCATCGATGGCACCCTCGGAGCCGGCGGTCACACCGAGCATTTCCTGACGGTTTTTCACCGCGCTCGGGTTATCGGGGTCGACCGCGACCCTTCAGCTCTGGCAGAATCCGGGCATCGCCTTGCTCCGTTCGGTGACAGGTTCATGGCGGTGCAGGCGCGTTTTGACGACATCGCTAGCGCGATCCGCGATGGTGACGGAGACGCCTTCCACGACGCGCGCGAGTACGGCGTCGCGGGGGCGTTGTTCGACCTTGGGGTTTCCTCCATGCAGCTGGACCGGGAGGAACGCGGTTTCGCGTATCGCGTCGATGCGCCCCTCGACATGCGGATGGACCCGACTCAGGGGCTCACCGCTGCGGACATCCTCAACACCTACAGCCACGGCGAGCTCGCACGGATCCTAAAAACCTATGGCGACGAGCGTTTTGCCGGCAAAATCGCCTCGGCGGTTGTGCGAGAGAGGGAAGTGGAGCCCTTCGACCGGAGCGGTCGGCTCGTGGAGTTGCTCTACGCGACGATTCCCGCGGCGACCCGGCGCAGCGGGGGACATCCCGCTAAGCGCACATTCCAAGCCCTGCGCGTGGAAGTCAATGGGGAGCTCGACGCGGTGCGCAACGTGCTCCCCGTTGTCACCGACCTGCTTGGGCCAGGCGGCCGGGCCGTGTTCATGAGCTACCAGTCGCTCGAGGACAAGCTAGTCAAAGCAGCGTTCGCGGACTTGACCTCGTCTAGGACCCCACCCGGTTTGCCCATGGACCTGCCGGGAACAGCCGCGAAGTTCCGTTCCATAACGAACGGCGCGGAGAAAGCCCCCGCCGAGGAGATAGAGCGAAACCCGCGGGCTGCTCCGGTTCGGGTTCGCGGCGTCGAGAAGCTCGGTGCCCCCGCAATCTAGCCAGACGACACTCTACGAAAGGGATACCAGGATGGATGCCAGCCGAAACCTCGCGGCCGGGTTGAACCCCTCGGCGCGCATGGGTGCCGCCACCCTGACTCGGCCGACCGGGGCCGTTGCCCCGCCGCGGAGCGTCGGGCGGTTCACGCCGACTCTTCCGAAACCCGCCGGGACGGGCCGCCTCGGTTCCAAGCAAGTTGTATCGGTGAGGGGCCGACGCGTCGCGATCGGCAGTGAGGCGAAGAAGAAGTTCTCCACCGTCTCGGCCGTAGTTGTCCCGCTGCTTATCGCCGGGGTGGCGCTAGCCATGTTCTTCTCCGGTTTGGCTACGTACCAATCGTTCACGATCCAGCACTTGCAAACGCAAGAACGCGACCTCACCAACGAGGTAGAAACGCTCAACCGTAACCTCGAGGACGTCAGGTCGTCGAGCTCGGTGGCCAAGCGCGCGGCTGAAGCCGGAATGGTCGTGCCGAGGAACCCGGGCATCATTTCGGCCGGGGCGAATGGGGAAGTTGAGGAACTGCGCGAAGCTGACCCCGCGGCAACGCAGAAGCTTATCGACGTTAACGGAACCGCAGCCCCTACATCGGGCGCTTCGAGCGATAACCAGGCCACGGCTCGTGTCGCTGGCAACCTGTCCACAGTGCCAGGCGGGAACGTACTGGGGCAAGGTGCGGTGTTGGCGCCCTACGCCCCCAACGTTCCGGCGACGAACTAGGCGCCGCCGTGAACACCCCGAACAACGGTGCGAAGCCGGTGAGTCAACGCGCCGTCACCCGTAAGCGAATTGGCTGGGCAACCGCCATCATCGTCGCCCTAGCCCTTCTTCTTGTGGGCAGACTCACGTGGGTCCAGGTTGTCTGGGGGCCGGGGCTGCGTGAGCAGGCTGAATCCCAGCGTGCCCGGATCTACGTGGACCCGGCGCGTCGTGGCGACATCGTGGATCGAGATGGAAATCAGCTGGCCTACACTATGCAGGCGCGTTCGCTGACCGTGTCGCCGGTGGTCCTGCGAGAGGAACTGCGGCAGCAGCAGGAAGAGGAGCTGAGCTACGCCGGTGTGAGCCAATCTGCGATCGACGCTCAACTTGACGCACGCGTTGAGGACCAACTTCGCACCATGGCAAATGAGATCCCCGGGATGATTAAAGAGGACTCCGCGGGGGCGTCGGCACGTGGCAACGTCAGCGCGAAAGACATCCTGGACAAGCTGCACGCCGAAACGAATTACGAAGTTCTCGTGCGCAACGTCGATCCTGACGTCGCCGCACAGGTTGCGGAAAAGTTCCACGGGGTCGCGGCGGAGCACCAAGACATTCGCGAATACCCGAACGGGGCGATCGGGGAGAACATCGTGGGCAAGGTGTCGATGGACGGGCAGGGCCAATTTGGGCTCGAAGCCTCCAGCGATGCCTCGCTCACGGGTATCAACGGACGCTCGACTGAGGACGTCTCGGCCAACGGCCAGTCGATCCCGGGCACCTTGCGCGATGAGGTGCCTGCCGTCAATGGGTCGCGGGTCCAGCTCACCATTGATGTGGACCTTCAAGCGTACGTTCAGCAGACCCTCCAGCAGGCAAAAGCCAATTCGCTGGCAAAGGACGGTCAGGCCGTGGTCCTCGACGCGCGGACCGGGGAGGTCCTCGCGATGGCGAATACCGACACCATCGACCCAAACGGCGACCTGCAAAAGCAGCTTGAACAGGGGCGAGACTTCGATAACAACTCCGTGTCCCACCCATTCGAACCTGGCTCGGTGGCAAAGATCATCACGGCGGCGGCGTCTATCGAAGAGGGTGTGACGACTCCGGAAGACGTGCACCAAGTACCCGGCTCCATCGAGATGGCCGGTGTGACAGTGAGCGACGCGTGGCAGCACGGGGTCGCCCCCTATACAACGGCGGGTATCTTCGGCAAGTCCTCGAACGTGGGAACCCTGCAGTTGGCGCAGCAACTGGGGGAGGACCGCTATGCCGATTACCTGCAGCGTTTTGGGATTGGGCAGACCACCGGCATTGAGCTTCCAAACGAGTCAGCCGGTTTGTTGGCGGCGCGGGAGCAATGGTCCGGTGGGACGTTTGCCAACCTTCCCATTGGCCAGGGCATGAGCTGGACCACTCTCCAGCTGGCGAGCGCATACCAAACGCTGGCAAACGGGGGAGAGCGCATCGAACCCCGCATCATCTCGTCGATCACCCGTCCCGACGGCACGGTGGAGGAGACGAAGCCCGCGGCACGCACTCGGGTGGTCAGCGAGCAGACGGCGCGCACCGTCGTGGACATGTTCCGCTCCGCATTTCAGCAGGACCCGACCGGGTATGACTCTGGAACCGCGGCGGGCAACGCCATTGAGGGGTACCAGCTGTCGGGCAAGACAGGCACCGCCCAAAAGATTAACGAAGAGACGGGCGCGTATTCTCAGAACCAGTACTGGATAACCTTTGCCGGCATCGCCCCGGCCGATAACCCGCAATTCGTTGTGGCTCTGATGCTCGACGAGCCGCAGCGGGGCCCGCTCGAGGGCGGCAACGGCGGGCAGTCAGCCGCCCCAGTCTTCCGCGAGATCGCCAACTGGTTGCTCACGCGTGAGAATATCCCGCTGAGCCCCCCGGCGGAAAACTACGTCCTACAGCAGAGATAGACGCGAGGAGTGAGCACCTTGGATTACACATCCCCGACTCTCGGTGACCTTGCCGCCCTCGCCGGCGGTCGGGTGGAACCCGCAGGGGCCACCGGCTGCCGCGTTTCCGGAATCAGCCTCGATTCTACGCAGACGCAGGCTGGAGAGCTTTTTGCCGCTGTTCCAGGGACCCGCGCGCATGGCGCGAGCTACGCGGCGTCGAGCGCCGCCAGCGCTATCCTCACGGACGCCGAGGGCCTAGCGCTGCTCCGTACTGCTGCCGAAACCCGGCCACTCATCGTCGTCGAAGACGTACGGGACGTTCTCGGTGCGGTCTCCGCTGCGGTATACGGTTTTCCGTCGAAAAGCCTCACCGTGCTCGGCGTCACCGGCACGTCTGGCAAAACCACGACGACGTACCTGCTTGAACGGGGTCTCACGGCAGCGGGTCACCGCGTGGGCCTCATCGGCACGACGGGGACGCGCATACTCGGGCGCCCAATCCCAACCTCCCTGACCACCCCGGAAGCGCCCGCGCTGCAAGCGCTTTTTGCACGCATGGTGAGCGAGGGCATCACTCACGTGGTCATGGAGGTCTCCTCGCACGCTCTCGTGCTCGGCCGAGTCGCCGGAACCGATTTCGACGTCGCTGGCTTTACAAACCTGAGCCAAGACCACCTCGATTTCCATCCGACGATGGAGGATTACTTCGAGGCCAAGGCCCTGTTTTTCGACCCCTCTTCGCCGCTGAGCGCGCGCACTAGCGTTATCTGCGTCGACGACGAATGGGGAATCCGCATGGCGCATCGAGCGCGTCACGCCATTACTGTCGGCACGGTGGGCCAAGAGGGCCTCGATTGCAAGGCCACGCTTGTCGACGCCACCGCCTCCGGTTCCCAGAGCATTTCGATCGCCCTCGGCGCCCACGACTACAACGCGACGCTGCCTCTACCGGGTGCCTTCAACGTGGCGAACGCGGCTCTCGCTACGGCGATGGCCGACGCAGTGGGCGTGAGCCCGGCAGCTTTCCTTCCTGGGTTGGCCGACGCCGCGGTCCCCGGGCGGATGGAGCGCATCGACGCCGGGCAGGATTTCGTGGCCGTGGTCGATTACGCCCACAAGCCCGCCGCCGTGGCGGCCGCGTTGGACACGCTTCGTGAGCAGGTTAGCGGGCGCGTCGGCGTGGTGGTTGGTGCCGGCGGTGACCGGGATTCTTCCAAACGGCCATTGATGGGCCAGGCCGCGGCTCAGCGTGCTGACCTCGTGATCGTCACAGACGACAACCCCCGCACAGAGGACCCTGCCCAGATTCGCGCGGCGGTGCTGCAGGGGGCACGCGGGGTGGGTTCGGGCAGCGACATCCGCGAATGCGCGAGCCGCGCAGACGCCATCACGGAGCTCGTCGAGTGGGCCGCCCCCGGGGATGCGGTCATCGTTGTCGGCAAGGGCCATGAGGTGGGCCAAATCCTCGGCGACCGAACCTTGCACTTCGACGACAGGGAGGAGGTGCGGCGTGCCCTCGCCGCCCGTGGCTACGGTGAGTACCTTTAAGCGTGACATCGCCATCCGTACGCAGAGGACAGCCGCTAGTATTTTCGCACCGTTGAGAAAGAGCAGGACATGATTCCACTTCAATTGCATGCGATCGCTGAGATCACCGGCGGTGTGCTCAACGAGCAGGCGGACCCAGACGCGTGGGCGACTGGGTTTGTCGAGTTTGACTCGCGGAAAATCTCCCCCGGTGGCCTTTTCGTCGCCCTCGTGGGTGCCCGATCCGACGGACATGAGTTCGCCCGCGCCGCGGTCGAGCAGGGAGCTGTCGCGGCGCTCGTCGCGCGAGACGTTGATGCGCCCGCGGTGATCGTTCCCAAGGTGGAGCAGCGTGCCGGGGATAATTCTGATTTGGCTGCGCGCGATCCTGACGGGTCGACCCGCGCCGTCGTGGCCGGTATGTCTAAGCTCGCAGCGTATGTCGCGCGGGACTTGGCGGCCAACCACGGTTTGTCGATTGCGGGTGTGACCGGGTCCGTAGGGAAAACGTCCACGAAAGACCTCATCGCGGTTGTTCTTTCAGCGGCCGGTGAGACGGTTGCTCCCCCCGGCTCCTTCAACAACGAGATCGGGCACCCGTACACCGTGCTGCGCTGCACAGAGTCCACCGACTTCCTCGTCGCGGAAATGTCCGCCCGCGGCATCGGGCATATCGCCCATCTGGCTACGATCGCCCCTCCCCGGGTGGGAGTTGTCCTCAACGTCGGCTCCGCACACATCGGCGAGTTCGGTTCGAAGGACAACATCGCGCTGGCTAAGGGTGAGCTAGTGGAGGCGCTTCCATCCGCCGCCGACGGGGGCGTCGCGGTGCTCAACGCCGACGATCCGCTGGTAGCGGCGATGGCCTCGCGGACGGCTGCGCGCGTAGTGACCTTCTCGACGACGACGGACGCCGCGGATTACTACGCCACGGACATCGAGCTTGACGACGTCGCCCGCGCCACCTTCACCATGCACTCGCCCGGAAACGAACGCCAGCGCGTGCGCCTCGGGGTTTTCGGTGCCCACCAAGTGTCGAATGCTCTGGCGGCCGCCGCCGTAGGAATTGAGTCGGGGATGGATGCTGTAACTGTTGCCCGCGCATTGAGCCAGGCACAAGGAGTGTCGGTGAACCGCATGGATGTGAACACGCGCGAGGATGGAGTGACCGTTATCAACGACGCCTACAACGCCAACCCCGACTCGATGCGCGCCGGGGTGGCCGCGCTTGGGTTCACCGCGGCGGCCCGCCCCGGGGCGCGGTCGATTGCCGTGCTGGGGGAGATGGGAGAGCTGGGCGGTGACTCCGTGCAAGCCCACCGGGACCTCGGAGATGAGCTCGGCCGCTACCACGTCACTCACCTCGTGGCCGTAGGTGAGAGTGAGGCGATGAGTGCGCTCGTCGAGCAGGCACGCGCCCGGGGAATCGCGACGATCGGCGCTACGGGTGTCGAGGACGCGGCTGCACAGGTCTCCGAAATCCTCGCCACGCCGCCGGCGGGTGAAGAAGACTGGCAAATGCGCACCGACCGCGACGTGGTGCTGGTCAAAGCGTCGAACGCCGTTGGTCTTTGGGCGGTCGCGGAGCGCCTGTTGAGCGGGCACACGCTGCGGAAGGCCGCGGGCAGCGATCTGCAGAAGCACGAGGAAACACGGTAAACGCGACCATGATTCAGATCGTCATTGCCGGAATCGTCGGCTTTGTCATTTCGGTTCTGTCCACCCCCGGGTTGATTTCCTATTTCCACCGCAGGGACATGGGCCAGGAAATCCGGGAGGATGGTCCGAAGTCCCACGCCCACAAGCGGGGCACCCCCACGATGGGTGGCATCGCCATCCTGCTGGCCGTCACCGGCGGTTATTTAGCCGCCGGCCTCTGGTCAGCGGTCGCTGGAAGCTCGGCAACCCAGGTCTTTAATGCCTCGGGTCTCATAGTCTTGGGGCTTACCCTCTCCTTGGGCCTCGTGGGTTTTGCCGACGACGGCATCAAGCTCTTTTTCAAACGAAACCTCGGGTTGAACAAGACAGCCAAGCTGGTCGCGCAGCTGGCTATCGCCCTGGTATTCGGTCTGCTTCTCGTCCGCTTCCCGGACGACCGGGGTGTGACTCCTGGCTCGACGGCGTTGAGCTTCGTCCGAGACCTGGATGCGGTAGATTTCGCGGCGCCGGGCGGGGTGATCGGCACGGTCGTCTTCCTCATCTTTGTCTATATCTTCCTCGCCGCGTGGTCGAACGCCGTTAACCTCACCGACGGTCTTGACGGGTTGGCGGCCGGCACGACAGCACTGGTCATGGGCGCCTATACCGCCATTACCTTTTGGCAATACCACCATTCCTGCGCCGCGGCCCCCGGACCTGGATGCTACGAAGTACGGGACCCGCTCGCTCTCGCCGTGCTGGCCGCCGCCGGAATGGGGGCGGTCCTTGGCTTCCTCTGGTGGAACGCGTCGCCGGCGAAGATCTTCATGGGTGACACGGGATCGCTTGCGCTGGGAGGGCTCGTGGCGGGGTTGTCCGTGACATCTCGCACGGAGCTCCTCATGGTTCTCATAGGTGGCCTGTTTGTGGCTGAAGCGGCGTCGGTGGTCATCCAAGTCGTGTCGTTCCGCACGACGGGCAAGAGGGTGTTCCGCATGGCCCCCTTCCACCACCACTTCGAAAACGGCGGCTGGGCTGAGACGACTGTCGTTGTTCGGTTCTGGGTGGTCACTGCGATCGCCGCTTGCCTGGGCCTCGCCCTGTTCTTTGGTGAGTGGCTCTCCTTAGCCGGGGGCTCCCTCTCATGAGCGCGTTTATCGACGCCACTCGGATCCCCGCCGAGCTCCGCGGGGGCATCCTCGTAGCAGGCGCGGGCGTGTCGGGTCGGGGCGCCGCCGAGCTGCTCTCGGCCATCGGTGTGCCTTTCGCGGTCGCGGACGATAATGCGGAGGGGCGGGCTCGCGTTGCCGAGGCCACAGGCGCAGAGACACTCACCACCGCCGAGGCCGGCCGATGCCTTGACCGCTTCCCTGTGATCGTGACATCGCCCGGGTGGCGCCCCACGACACCGCTGCTCGTCGCGGGAGCGCAGGCCGGTTGCGAGGTCATCGGGGATGTCGAGCTCTGCTTCCGCCTTGATCGGGCGGCTGTGTTCGGTCCACCGCGGCGCTGGCTTGTTGTCACCGGAACCAACGGAAAGACGACGACGACGGGAATGCTCGCCGCCATGATGCAGGAGGCGAGCGCGCAGTCCGGGTTGAGCGCCGTAGCGTGCGGGAATATCGGCGTAGCTGTCAGCGATGCGCTCGTGGCACCGCATCGAGTCGACGTGCTCGTTGCCGAGCTGTCGAGTTTCCAGCTGCACTGGTCCACCCAGCTCAAGCCCGACGCGGGGGTGCTGCTTAACCTTGCCGAGGACCACATTGACTGGCACGGCTCGTTCCGCGCCTACGCGGAGGCGAAAGCGAAGGTGCTGCGCGCCACGGTGGCCGTTGCGGGTGTCGACGACACCGAGGTGGCGCGCCTCGCATGCGCCACAGGGAGGTCAGACATCATAGGGTTTACGTTGCGCGAGCCCGCTGAGGGGCAGGTGGGGGTCAGCCGCGGACGAATCGTCGAGAAGAAGGCTGGGGGCGCCGCGGATCTAGCGAGCGCTGAGGGAATCGAACCCACTGGGTCGGCGGGCGTTCTCGATGCGTGCGCGGCCGCGGCGGTGGCTCGTTCTCAAGCGGTGGAGCCGCGTGATATTCAGCAGGCGCTGCGTTCGTTCCGGGTGGCGGGCCACCGCGGCACTGTTGTCCACGCGGCTGGGGGCGTGACGTGGGTAGACAACTCGAAAGCGACAAATCCTCACGCTGCGCATTCTGCGCTCGAGGGGATGGGGCCCGTGGTATGGATCGCGGGCGGCCAGCTCAAGGGGGCGGAGGTCGATGAGCTCGTTGCCGCCCACGCGCACCAGTTCCGCGCCGCGGCTCTTCTGGGGGCAGACAGGGCGCTTCTTTTCGACGCCCTTCGTCGCCTCGCCCCCGACGTACCGGTCTTCGTGACGGAATCTACGGATCCTGTGCGCGCGATGGACGACGTTGTGGCCTTCGCGGCGGCCCAGGCCCGCCCAGGAGACACCGTCTTGTTGGCACCCGCGGCGGCGAGCTTAGACATGTACACGGGAATGTCGCAGCGGGGCGACGAATTCGCGGCCGCGGCAGCACGACATTCCCCCTAAGCCGTGTTGCTGGCGCACCCCCTTCCCCGGGTGGGTCTATTGTGACTACTGTTGTTGTAGTTAACGAAGGGGAAAGGGTGGTGGCCATGACCGTGAAGCGCGCAACGACACAACGGGCGCCAAAGAGACGCGAGCCCGTGCGTGAACCCCGCACCTTCGCAGCGGTGAATCGGCGCGTCCACACAATGATGGATGAGCGCCCGACGCTCGACTACACCGTCGTTCGTACCGTTGTCCTCGTACTCGCTGGCTTGGGCGTCGTCATGGTTCTCAGCTCGTCGATGGCGACGTCCTTTGCGGCGTCGTCAAGCGTGTGGGCCCAAGCGGTGAAACAGATGGCGATGGTCGGGGCCGGTTTGATTGCATTCTGGGCAGCGCTGCAGCTCCCGCCGGAGAAAGTCAAACGCGCCTCGACCATTCTCATGGTCATCGCCGTGGTCCTGCTCCTTGCCGTGCTCATTCCCGGCATAGGCACAGGCAAGGAGGAAGTCGGTTCGCAGTCGTGGATCGCGGTAGGACCGCTGAGCTTCCAGCCTTCGGAACTCGCGCGTGTGACCATTGCAGTGTGGGGAGCGAAGGTGCTCTCGAGCCACGAAACAGGTGTGCCGTTCCTGCGCCGGCAGGGCCTTATTCTGTACTGCGCCGTGGCGGCGTTGTGTTTGGGTCTTATCGCCATGCAGGGCGACCTCGGCATGGCGGTCACCTTCGGCGTCATCGCCGGGCTGACGCTTTTCTTTATCGGCCTGCCGTGGCCCGCCATCGGTGCCCTCGTTGCCCTTGTTTTAGTCGCCCTTGTCACGGTCTTCCTCTCCGGCGGGTACCGTTCGAACCGGTTCCATGTGTACTTCGACGCGCTTTTTGGCACGTTCGAGGACACGCGCGACATCGCCTTCCAGTCCCACCAGGGGTTCCTCTCCCTGGGCGACGGGTCACTCTTCGGCGTGGGCCTTGGACAGTCGCGCGCGAAGTGGTTTTACCTGCCGGAGGCGCGCAACGACTTCATCTTCGCGGTGATCGGGGAGGAGCTTGGGTTGTGGGGCGGCGTCCTCGTCGTCATCCTCTTCGCGCTGCTGGGCTACTTCGGCCTCCGGGCTGCGGTGCGTGCCCAGGACCAGTTCCAAACCCTCATGGCCGCGAGCCTCGCGGCGGGGATCGTCTCCCAGGCCTTCGTCAATATCGGCTACGTTGTCGGGATCTTCCCCGTCACGGGCATTCAGCTGCCGATGGTGTCAGCGGGTGGTACCTCAGCGATCATCACGTTGGGGTCGATGGGGTTGCTGGCCTCCGTCGCGCGCCACGAACCAGGGGCTATCTCTGCGATGCAGAACTACGGCCGCCCTGCCTTCGACCGCATCCTCGGGATCCGTGAGCCCAAGGCTCCCGCCCAGGCTGCGCAGCGCGCCGGGGCGAAGCGTTCACGCAGCCGCGACGACCAGCTGCGTGAACGCTTCGGTACTCCCATTACCGCGCGCGCATCCCAGCGTGACGGGGCGCCCGCTTCTCGACGCTCACCTGTCCCACCCACCTCCGCCGCGGTGGCCCAGACGCGCCGGCCTGCCCAGCTCGACCGGCCGTCGCGTTACGCTCCGCTGGAGTCGCGCCGCGGGACACCTGAGGCGGGCCGTTCACCGCGCCGGCCAGCTCCTGTTCGTCACGACGCCCGCCGTGCAGGCTAGGAAGGATCACCCCGTGGCAAGAGAATCGTCAGCCACCCCCTCCACGCAGGACGCGCCACTGTCCATCGTGCTCGCCGGGGGCGGCACAGCAGGGCACATCGAGCCTGCTCTCGCTATCGGCGAGGTGCTGCGCGACGAATTCGGCGCGTCCGTGACGGCGCTGGGAACCGAAAAGGGGTTGGAGACATCTATCGTCCCAGCCCGCGGGTTCCGGCTCGAGCTCATCGACCCGGTCCCGATCCCGCGCTCCGCACCCTGGAAGATGGCGGGCGTTCCGCTCAAGCTCGCCCGGTCCGTGAACCAGGCGCGCCGTATCTTACGAGAGGCGGGCGCGCAGGCCGTCGTGGGAACGGGTGGGTACGTCGCGGCGTCGGCGTACCTAGCCGCAGCGTCGCTGCACTTGCCGTTTTTTGTGCTGGAAACCAACGCTCTGGCGGGCATGGCCAACAAGCTCGGGGTGCGCCTCGGCGGGACCGGGCTTAACGCCGTGGCAAACTCCGGCATGGCGGGGGACGTGGTGGGTATCCCCGTCCGCCCGGGCGTAGGCGTTGACACGGATGGTGTAAAGGCCGCGCGGGGGTACAAGAAGTGGGGGCTCGACCAGGACTTGCCGACCATCCTTGTCACCGGCGGCTCACAGGGGGCGGCGAGTATCAACGCGGCGCTGGCAGGGGCGGTCGGGCGGCTGACCGCACAGGGATTCCAAGTACTTCACGCCTACGGGCGGAAAAACGCCGCCCCGGAACCGGCTGAGCATTACACGGCTGTGCCCTACATCGAGGACATGGAGGCCGCGTACGCGGTCGCGGACCTCGTCGTATGCCGGTCCGGTGCGATGACCGTCGCGGAGAACTCGGCTGCTGGCCTGCCGGCCATCTACATTCCGCTCCCGCACGGAAACGGCGAGCAGGGCCTCAACTCGGCGCATCTCGTTAGCCTCGGGGCGGCGGTGCGTATCGACGATCACGATCTGACCGCCGACGCCCTCGTCGAAAAGGTCAGCGAGATCCTCGGACCTGGTGGCGCACGCGAGCGCATGCGCGACGCATTGCGCGTGTCGGGTGCGGGCGACGTCGCGCGGGATATCGCTACCCGCGTCGTGCGCGCCGCCCGCACTCACTAGACTTGCCCTCCGACGCTCAACCCGCGTTTCACCGTCCTCACCTAAAGGAGCGCACCGCAGGCCGATGACTTCCCCCGCGATCGATCTTTCCCGCGTCCACCTCATTGGAATCGGCGGGGCCGGCATGTCCGGAGTCGCCCGGATCTTGCTGGACCGGGGCAGCGTGGTGACCGGTTCTGATGTGAAAGATTCTCGCCCGGTGCGCACGCTGCGGACGCAGGGGGCCCGAGTCGCCGTCGGGCACGAGGCGGCAAACCTCGAGTTGGCGGGTGACCTTCCCACGGTGGTGGTGACCAGTTTCGCGGCCATCCCCGCGGACAACCCAGAGTTGCAGCGGGCGGCGCGGGAAGGGATTCCGGTCATCCGCCGCTCGGACCTTCTGGCGGAGCTGATGGAGGGCACCACGCAGATCCTGCTGGCGGGCACTCACGGCAAGACGTCGACTACGTCCATGACGGTTGTTGCCCTGCAGGCCGCCGGTGAAGATCCTTCCTTCGCGATCGGCGGGCAACTCAACCGCGCCGGGACGAATGCCCACCACGGTACGGGTCCCGCGTTCGTGGCCGAGGCCGACGAGTCCGACGCATCGCTGTTGCGCTACAAGCCTGACGTGGCCGTCATCACCAACATCGAGCTGGACCACTTGGACTTCTTCGGCGATGCCGAGTCCTACTTCCGCGTCTTTGATGACTTCGCGGACCGCGTTCAGCCCGGGGGCTACCTCATGGTGTGCCTCGATGACACCCACGCTGCCGAGTGCGGTGCACGAGCCACCGCGCGGGGGATCAACGTTGTGGGCTACGGCACGGCAGCCGCGGCGGCGCGTTTCCCCGACATTCCCGCTGCCGCGGTAGTCACGGATGTCTCCCACGGCGGGAGTAATGCGCACACGCACGTCACGGTCGACCTCAGGGTGCCCGGCGCCGAGGCGACGCCGCTGACGTTGTCATATTCACTCGCCATTCCGGGTCAGCACATGGTTCTCAATTCCGCGGCTGCGCTCGGGGCGGGCGCCTTGGCGGGTGCAGATCCCGCGCGGCTGGCCGCGGGTTTGGCCGGGTTCACCGGCGTGCGCCGGCGCTTCGAGCACAAGGGGACCGTCTCAACCGGGCGCTTCACCGGCACGCGAGTCTACGACGATTACGCCCACCACCCCACGGAGGTTGCGGCGGTGCTCTCGGCAGCGCGCGAGAAGGTCAACGCTGAGGGATCGGGGGCGCGGGTCGTGGTGTGCTTCCAGCCGCACCTCTACTCCCGGACCCAGACATTCGCCTCCGAGTTTGCTCGGGCACTTTCGCTTGCCGACGCCGCCGTCGTCCTCGACATTTACGGAGCGCGCGAAACCCCCGTCGAGGGAGTGGACGCGCGCATCATCACCGACCGCTTCGACCCCGCGTCGAGCACGACCGTGCGGTTTGAGCCGGATTTCTCAGCTGCCCCGGGGACGGTAGTGGCCGTGACGAAGCCCGGCGACCTCGTGCTCACGATGGGCGCCGGAACGGTGACGATGTTGGCGGACGAGATCCTCGCCGCGCTCAGCACCGAGCACGGCACTGGGCACGGCACTGAGCAGGGCACCGAGCACGGCACCGAGCACGGCACTGAGCTCGGTACGGGGCGAGGTTAGCACCGTGTCCACCGTATACGTACCCAGTGGGGCTCACGAGCCCGCGCAGGATGCCGATGGGCAGCTCCCAGCCGACACCGGGGGCAATCGCACACGGGCTCGCCGACGCACCACACGTGTCGCCGTCGTCGCGTTGGTTCTCGTTGTCCTGTGCGGGGTGGTGGCTGCTGTCGTCCCCTTTACTCCGCTGCTGCCGGTTCACAACATCACCGTCGAAGGCGAGTCCCACGTGAGCGCAAGCGAGGTCACGGACGCAGCCGGAGTCGTAGAGGGCACCCCGATCGGCCGGGTGGACCTACACGGCGCCGCGACCGGGGTGGCGGGATTGCCCTGGGTGAGGTCGGCGACCGCCACGCGCCACTGGCCTTCCTCAATCAACATCGTGGTGGTGGAGAACGAAGCGGTTGCCTACATCGGGTCCGCTGGTGACGCGGGCGCCAACTTGCTTGACGCGGAGGGCGTCGCGTTTGCCACTGACACGCCCCCGCCGGGGGCGGTGGAGCTGAAAGGATCCGCGGTTGACGACGAGGCGGCACGCGCGGCCGGCGTGAGCATCGTGGCGTCGATAAGCGAGGCCTCCCGCGAGGCGATCGCCGCGGTCGAAGCAACGGGTCCTCACAATTTCGTGCTGAAGCTTCGCGATAATCGAACGGTGATCTGGGGAGCGGCCGAAGACAACGCCAACAAGGCCGTCGCCCTCGAGACCGTTTTGCGGCGTAAGGGACAGGTTTTTAATATCTCCAACCCCGAGCTCGTCACCGTGAAGTAGCAGCAAAAGGCCAGCTCACAACCCTAAAGTAGTGGTTTAGGGTTGTGACACGCCGACCTAAAAACAACATCTGGGTAATTCGTGGCCCATGATGGAAGCAATGTGAACGAGGCCGTACTGCTGCACTGCTTCTTATCCCGAAAAACCTCCCACGTAACCGAAAGGCGAGCCATCACCCATGACCTCTCCAGCTAACTACCTCGCCATGATCCGCGTCGTCGGTGTCGGCGGCGGCGGTGTCAACGCGGTCAACCGCATGATTGAAGAAGGGCTCAAGGGTGTCGAGTTCGTTGCGGTGAACACCGACTCCCAGGCGCTGCTGTTTACCGACGCCGATACGAAGCTCGACATCGGGCGCGAGGCCACCCGCGGCCTCGGGGCCGGTGCGAACCCGGAGGTCGGGAGGACCTCGGCCGAGGATCACAAGCAGGAGATCGAGGAGTCCCTCAAGGGATCCGACATGGTCTTCGTTACTGCTGGCGAAGGCGGCGGCACGGGAACCGGTGCTGCGCCGGTCGTGGCTGGTATCGCGAAGAAGATGGGCGCGCTGACGATCGGTGTGGTGACCCGCCCGTTCTCCTTCGAAGGGAAGCGTCGCACGCGCCAGGCGCTCGAAGGCATCGCCAACCTCAAGGAGGTGTGCGACACGGTCATCGTGATTCCCAATGATCGCCTGCTGCAGCTGGGCGAGGCCGAGCTGAGCATGATGGACGCCTTCCGCGCCGCGGATGAGGTGCTCTACAACGGAGTGCAGGGCATCACGAACCTCATCACCATCCCGGGCATGATCAATGTGGACTTCGCCGATGTTCGCTCCGTGATGGCCGACGCTGGCTCCGCGCTCATGGGTGTGGGCTCGGCCCGTGGAGAAAACCGCGTCCTTACCGCGACAGAGCAAGCCATTAACTCGCCGCTGCTGGAGACGACGATGGAGGGTGCCAAGAGCGTGCTCATCTCTGTCGCGGGCGGTTCCGACTTGGGCCTAATGGAGGTCAACAACGCCGCGTCCATCGTCGAGGAGAAGGCTGATGATGATGCGAACATCATCTTCGGCACGATCATCGACGACAACCTCGGCGACGAGGTGCGGGTGACCATCATTGCCACCGGGTTCGACGAGAAGGCCAACGCGCGTCCCGTCGCCGACGCATCTTCCTCCCAGGCCGCACCCGCGCCCGAAGCAGCGACTCCCGCGCCCGCACGCGGATCGCTTTTCGACGACCGCGCGGGCGCCCCCGAACCCACGGGCAGCACTGCGGCGAAGCCGGCGGAGGAGCACTACCAGCCGCGGCACCGCTACGACGATTCCCGGTCGGGGTTGTTCACCGGCTCCCGCGCGCGGGAGTACGAGCGAGACGACCGCGCTTACCGCGGCGGTGACGATGACGTGGACGTGCCCGACTTCCTGCGTTAGTTGTCTGAGCGGCCTGGGCTAGGGTGAAGCCCATGACTCCCGCTTCGCGCTCACCCGACAACCGCCCCGTCCGCATGGTGTTTACCACACGTGCGGGCGGGGCGTCGCTGTCCCCGTACGACTCGTTCAACCTCGGTGATCACGTGGGTGATGATCCCGCCGCCGTTGCGGCGAATCGAGCCCGTCTCGCGCAGTCGATCGAGGTGCCGGAAGAACGTTTCGTCTGGATGGAGCAGTTGCACACCAACACCGTCACCGTGGTCGTTGGGCCCCACACGGGCCCCGTCCCCGCCACCGACGCCCTTGTCACGCGAGAGGTGGGCCTCGCTTTGTGCGTCTTGGTTGCCGATTGCACCCCGGTACTGCTTGCGGACCACAGCGCAGGGGTCGTCGCCGCGGTTCACGCCGGAAGGATGGGGGCGCGCAACGGGATTGTAGAAAGAACCGTCGCGGAGATGGTGCGCTGCGGGGCTCGCCCCGCGTTCATCCAGGCGTTGCTCGGACCCGCGGCGGCGGGGGAGTCGTACGAGGTTCCGGAACAGATGGCGGATGACGTCGAGAAGGAACTGCCCGGGTCGAAGACGACAACGCGAGCCGGGACGAGCGGGTTAGACATACGCGCCGGCATTGTGCGCCAGCTCATGGGGCTGGGGGTAACGCACATCGACGCGGATCCCCGCGACACGGTCACGGACCCTGAGTTCTTCTCGTACCGGCGCGAGGGCGTTACGGGCCGGCAAGCGGGTGTCATTTGGCTCACGGGCCACTGACGTTTTTAGACGAGAAGGAAGGCAGCATGAAGAGAAGAGAACAGTTGCGCGCCAACCTTGAGCGCGTTACCCAGCAGGTTCGAGCCGCCGAGGAGCGCGCCGGGCGGTCGCCGGGCAGCGTGAGCATACTCCCGGTTACCAAGTTCCACCCCGCCGAGGACGTGGCTTTGCTGGGTCAGCTGGGGGTCACCCTCGTCGGTGAGAACCGGGAACAGGAAGCGCGGGCCAAAGCAGAGACCGTGGGTGGGGCGGTTGGGATAGCGATGATCGGTCAGATCCAGACCAAAAAGGCCAATTCCGTCGCGCGCTGGGCCCGGGAGGTGCACTCGGTCGATTCGGCGAAGCTCGCTCGCGCTCTGGAGCGCGGGGTTGCCCTGGCCCACGAGCGTGGTGAGCGCGGATCGGACCCGCTGCCTTGTCTGGTGCAGCTCTCAGCCGATGGCGACACAGCCCGGGGTGGCGTGCCGGAGGTGCTCGTCGATGAAGTCGCCACAGAGGTCGAGGGCGCAGAGCACCTTGTGCTCGACGGGTTCATGGTCGTCCCGCCCTTGGGCGCCGACCCGGCGGAGGTGTTCACGTGGGCGCACACGCTTGTCGACGTCTACAGCGACCGCCTCGGGCGCGCCTTGCGCCTCTCCGCCGGGATGTCGGGAGATTTCGAAACCGCCATCGCCTGCGGTTCAGATGTCGTGCGTGTCGGAACCGCGGTGCTCGGCCCGCGCGCCGTAGGCTAAGCGACGGTTAGACCCCGACACCCCTGAGGAGCACCACAACATGTCACTTTTCGGCAGCGCGAAGGAATTCTTCGGCCTCGACGCGCAGGGCGTCGACGTGAAAGATGCGTACAACGACAGCTACTACGACGAGCCGCAGTACGCCGACCACGGGTCCGCGGCCTACACGAGGGAAACCCCGCGCGAGGCTGCGCCCGAGCGCTACTCGTACCGCGAGACAGCGCCCCGCTCGTATGAGCCGGCGATCGTTACCACCGAGCCCCGGGGATACAGCGATGCCAAGGAGATTGGCGAACCTTTCCGCGATGGCGATGCCGTGATCATGGAGCTCACGGGAGTCGACGCGACGGACGCAAAGCGATTGGTCGATTTCGCGGCGGGTCTCTGCTTCGCATTGCGCGGCACGATGCACAAGTTGTCCAAGGGCGTGGACACCGACCGCCTAGTGTTTGCCATCGTGCCGGAAAGTGCACGCATTGCACCGACCGAGCTGCAGCGCGCGGCTCACCTCCGCTAGGGAGAACGGACTAGCGGCAAAAGGTGCGAGGGATAACTGTAGGCTGATTCGACGTGGCTCTTTTTGGATCGGTTCTCTATGCGCTTCTCGGTGTGTATTCCCTCGTGGTTGTCGTTCGCCTCATCATCGAGATGATCCATTCATTCTCGAAGCAGTTCGACCCCCCGCGGTGGTTTACCCTCGTAGCGGAACCGCTGTTTGTGGTGACGGATCCGCCAGTGAACGCCCTGCGCCGGTTAGTTCCCCCCGTCCGCTTGGGTGGAGGAATGGGCCTCGACGTGAGCATCATCGTGCTTTTCCTTGGCCTCGCAGTGGCCCAGCTCGCTGTCTACAGTCTGCTTGTCGTCCCCGCGTTAAACTAACGTGCGCGGGCTACGCACTTGCCCGCCACGCGCGTTTAGGGTCAACGTCGGGTGGACGGTGAGGGTATAAATAAGTTCGACGCCACATCGGGTCGACTACACTCACTGTTTAAACTCAGGAACTTTCAGAAACTCCTACGCACATACGGAAATATCGGGCGGTATCCCTTTGGCGGTATCGCCCCGCATCCACGAACGTGGGTGTGACTACACGAAGGGATCGCTCATGCCGCTCACACCAGCAGACGTGCACAATGTTGCTTTCAGCAAGCCGCCGATTGGCAAGCGGGGTTACAACGAAGACGAGGTGGACCAGTTCCTTGACCTCGTTGAGGACACCCTCGCACAGCTGCAGGACGAGAACGACGAACTTCGTGCCCGCGTAGAGGAACTCGGCGCCGGCGGCGGGAACGAGGCCCGCCCCGTAGCCTCGGTGAAATCCACGCAGTCTAGCGCCGGCCAGGTGAGCGAGGCTGAGTTGCGCAAGAAGGTCGAAGCGGAGCTGCGTGGCGATTTCGAGGCACGCCTTCGCGCCGCCCAGGATGCCAAGACCCAGGCCGAGACGGAGGCACGCGCGGCGAAAGAAGATGCCGCCCGTGCCCGTAAGCAGGCAGAAGAGGCTGCACATGCCGCGCGCGCCCAGGCCGCTAAGCCTGTCGACGCCGCTTCCACAGAGCGCCCCGCACAGGCCTCCGGTCTGTCCTCGAAGGGCGAGGCCTCCGCCGACACGCACGTGCAAGCGGCCAAGGTTCTTGGAATGGCCCAGGAGATGGCGGATCGCTTGACCTCTGAGGCTCAGGCCGAGGCGCGGTCGATGCTCGATGAGGCGCGGGGCGCTGCGCAGCGTCAGCTCGAGGACGCCGATACTCGTTCGAGCCGCCAGCTCAAGGAGGCGCAGGAAAAGGCCGAAAAGCTTGTCTCTGACGCACAGCGTAAGGCGGAGGAGACCACAGGCGAGGCAAACTCCCGTGCTGAGGCGCAGATCCGTCAGGCCGAGGAGCAGGCCACACAGCTGCAGGCCGACGCCGAGCGCAAGCACAGCGAGATCATGAACACGGTCAAGCAGCAGCAGACCGCCCTGGAAAACCGGATCGCGGAGCTGCGGACCTTCGAACGCGAGTACCGCACGCGGTTGAAGACCCTGCTGCAGTCTCAGCTGGAGGAGCTGGAAACCCGAGGCTCGTCCGCGCCGAACGGCACGGCTGGCGAGAAGTAGACCGCTTCCTTTTAGCTGGCGCGCCTGAGGTGTACACCCCGCTGAGTCGTGGGGTACACTGTAGGCTACACTAAGGCGCGCATGTGTACGCACGCGGCGATCCGGCCATCACCGGGGAGCGTTTCCGGAAGAACAGCCTTGGCGGCCCAGTAGAACCGGACGACTGGGAGACGTCACCTCCTTCACCACATAACGAAGTGGGGGCCATGACGAGGCCCCAAGCAGGGTGGTACCGCGCGGTTTGACCGCGTCCCTGCAGCTCAGTTGGACACGTGTGAGTGGAGGAAAGTGAAATGGCTGACGTCGGCGGCGTTTACCCGAAGGTCGACCTCACCGGGGGGAGCTCTGCGTTCCCCGATATGGAGCGCGAGGTGTTGGCCTTCTGGCGCGAAGATGGCACCTTCCAGGAGTCGCTGAAAAACCGCGAGGGATGCGAAGAGTACGTCTTCAACGACGGACCGCCTTTTGCTAACGGCTTGCCGCACTATGGGCACTTGCTCACCGGGTACGTGAAAGACATCGTTCCCCGCTACCGCACCATGGCGGGTTACCACGTACCGCGTGTCTTCGGGTGGGATTGCCACGGCCTACCCGCCGAGCTCGAGGCGGAAAAACAACTGGGCATCACAGACAAGTCCGAGATCGAGGACATGGGCCTAGAGCGCTTCAACGAGTACTGCGCCGAGAGTGTCTTGCGCTACGCGGGGGAGTGGGAAAACTACGTTACCCGGCAGGCTCGTTGGGTTGACTTCGACAATGGCTACAAGACCATGGACACCGGGTTCATGGAGTCGGTGATGTGGGCGTTTAAGACGCTCTACGACAAGGAACTCATCTACCAGGGCTTCCGCGTTCTGCCGTACTCCTGGGCGGAGCACACACCGCTGTCGAACCAGGAGACCCGCCTCGACGACTCGTACCGAGACCGCCAAGACCCGACGGTCACCGTCTCGCTGCCCTTCACCGGCGCCCGCGCGGGTTTCCCCGCCGCTCAAACGTGGCAGGAGTACCCCGAGCTTCACGACGCCGCCGCTATCGCCTGGACCACGACTCCCTGGACCCTGCCGTCCAACCTCGCGCTGGCCGTCGGGCCGGATATCGAGTACTCCCTGGTCAAGGTGGGGGAGTCCGGGGCGCCGGGGTTCGTCGCTAAGAAGCTGCTGCTTGCCTCCGCCCTTGTGGGTGCGTATGCCAAGGAGCTGGGGGAGCCAGAGGTGCTGGCCACCTTCAAGGGCAAAGAGCTCGAGGGTCTCGAGTACGCGCCGGTCTTCGACTACTTCGCCGACCATACCGAGGCGTTTATGGTGCTGGTGGCCGACTACGTCTCGACAGAGGATGGCACGGGTATCGTCCACCAGGCCCCCGCGTTTGGTGAAGACGACATGCTCACCTGCCAGAAGTACGGTATCGACCTCGTCATCCCCGTCGACGCGGACGGCACATTCACCTCGCTCGTGCCCGAGTATGAGGGCAAGCTGGTTTTCGACGCCAACCGCGACATCATTCGCGACCTGCGCGCAAAAAACCGGGTGCTGCGGGATCAAACCATCGTGCACTCCTACCCGCACTCCTGGCGTTCCGGCGAGCCCCTGATCTACATGGCGCTTCCCGCATGGTTTGTCAAGGTCAGCGAGGTCCGCGACCGCATGGTTGAGTTGAACCAAGAAATTGAATGGATCCCGGGCCACATCCGCGACGGGCAGTTTGGCAAGTGGCTCGAGGGTGCGCGCGACTGGAACATCTCACGCACCCGCTACTGGGGCTCGCCGGTGCCGGCGTGGGTGTCGGATAACCCGGACTACCCGCGCGTCGACGTCTATGGCTCGCTCGACGAGTTGGAGCGCGACTTCGGCGTCCGGCCCAAGTCCCTACACCGCCCGCACATCGACGAGCTGGTGCGCCCGAATCCGGACGACCCGACCGGTGCCTCGATGATGCGCCGAGTGCCGGACGTGCTGGACTGCTGGTTTGAATCCGGCTCGATGCCATTCGCGCAATACCACTACCCGTTTGAGAACGCGGAGGAGTTCGACGCCCGCCAGCCCGCGGACTTCATCGTGGAGTACTCCGGACAGACCCGTGGCTGGTTCTACGTCCAGCACGTCCTCTCGACGGCGCTCTTCGACAGGGTGGCGTTCAAGAAGGTGGTCGCGCACGGGATCGTCTTGGGCAGCGACGGGATGAAGATGTCCAAGTCCAAAGGCAACTACCCTGACGTCAACGAGGTCTTCGACCGCGACGGCTCCGACGCCATGCGCTGGTTCCTGATGTCCTCGCCGATTCTGCGCGGGGGCAACCTCGTCGTCACGGAGCAGGGGATCCGCGAGGGAGTCCGCCAGGCGCTGCTGCCGCTGTGGAACGCATATAGCTTCCTGCAGCTCTACTCGTCCCGGGATGCGAAGTGGTCGGTGGACTCCAGCAATGTGCTCGATCGCTACATCTTGGCCAAAACCCATAACCTCGTGTCGGACGTTGACGCCGCGCTGCGGGATACACGCATCGCGGACGCCTGCGATGACGTGCGACAGTTCGCCGACACGCTGACCAATTGGTACGTGCGTCGCTCGCGTGAGCGCTTCTGGGAGGGGCAAGAGGCGCACCCGGAGGCCTTTGACACCCTCTACACAGTGCTCGAGGTAGTCTCCCGGGTCGTCGCCCCGCTCTTGCCGTTTGTGACTGAGGTGATGTGGCGAGGGCTGACCGGGGGGCGCTCCGTCCACTTGGCCGACTACCCCACGGCCGCCGACATCCCCACCAACCCAGCTCTCGTCGACGCGATGGACGCCACCCGCTCTGTGTGCTCGGCTGCTAATTCCGTGCGCAAGGCCAACAAGTTGCGCAACCGCCTGCCGCTGCCGAAGCTCACGGTGGCGCTGCCGAACTCGGCGGCTCTCGGTGACTTCGCCGCCACCATCCGTGACGAGGTCAACGTTAAAGAGGTCAACCTGACTGACGACGTCGATTCTGCCGGCACCTTCGAGGTGGTCGTCAACGCGAAGGTCGCGGGCCCGACGCTTGGCCGCGATGTGCAGCGCGCCATCAAGAACGTCAAGGCTGGGAACTACGTCCGTGAGGGCGATAACGTGGTCGTGGACGGCGACATCGTGCTCACCCCGGAGCTCTACACCGAGCGTCTCGTGGCGGAGAACCCAGATTCCACCGCGCGGGTCGAAGGCACCGGCGGGGTGGTTGGGCTCGTGGTGCTCGATACGACGGTTACTCCCGAACTGGAGGCCGAGGGATGGGCGGCGGATGTAATCCGCGGCCTGCAGGACGCGCGCAAGAGCGAGGGCTTTGAGGTCTCCGACCGGATTTCCGTCGTGCTGGTCGTGCCGGAGGACAAGCAGGAGTGGGTGCAGCGCCACGCCGATCGCATTGCCCGTGAGACCCTTGCCACCTCCTTCGAAGTGACCACCGCGGGAGAGGGCGACGGGGGAGACCACGAGGTCGTCGAGGGCGTGACCGCCACCGTGGCGTTGAACGCTTAGACCCCCGCGTCGCTAAGGAGGACCTGGCAATGGCTCGCTGGGTGCTGCACATCGATATGGATGCGTTTTTCGCCTCCTGTGAGCAGCTCACCCGCCCCACGCTCAAGGGCCGGCCTGTGCTCGTTGCCGGGGTGTCGGGACGGGGAGTGGTGGCGGGCGCGAGTTACGAGGCCCGCGCGTTCGGCGCCCGTTCCGCCATGCCCACCCAGCGGGCGGCGCGTCTGATCGGCCCGCGGGGGGTGATCGTGGCGCCACGAAAGGCCGTGTACGCGGTGGCGTCGAAAAGAGTGTTTGAGGTCGTTGCCAGGCACGTCGATGTCGTCGAGCAACTGTCTATCGACGAGGCCTTCCTCGAGCCTCACGAGCTTGTCGACGCCACCGCGACCGAGGTCACCGCGTGGTCCAACAACCTGCGCGCCGCGATCGCCGAGGAGACCGGGCTGCCCTCGTCGATCGGCGCGGGAAGCGGCAAGCAGTATGCGAAGATCGGCTCGGGGCTTGCCAAGCCCGACGGGGTTTTCGTCATCCCGCGCGATGAGCAGGTAGGCATTTTGCACCCCCTGCCGGTGGGTGAGCTCTGGGGCGTGGGCCCGGTGACAAAGGCCAAGCTCTCGGCAGCGGGAATCGAAACGATCGGTGATCTCGCGGGCCTTAGCGAACGAGAAGTTGATATCGCGTTGGGCGGCGCAGTGGGAAGACAGCTGTGGCGCCTCGCGCGCGGGGTGGATGATCGAGTTGTGGCGCCCCGTGCCGAGGCAAAGCAGATCTCCTCGGAGCATACATACCCCCAGGACCTTGTCACTCCTGGCGATGTCGACGCGGCGCTGCGGAGAGCGGCCGAGGAATCGCACCGTCGACTCGTGAAGAATGGGCGTGGCGCGCGCACCGTAAGCGTGAAGCTGCGCATGGCGGACTTCCGCGTCGAGTCGCGCGCGACGACGCTGCCCTACGCCACGGATGACGCGGAGACGCTGCTGGCCACGGCGTTCAAGCTCATCCGCTACCCCTCCCAGGTTGGCCCGATCCGGCTTGTTGGGGTGTCCTTTTCCGGGCTCGAGGAGACCCTCCAAGACGTGTTGTTTCCCGAGCTTGACCAGCAGGTATCCAAACCAGGCGCGGCCCTGGGCGACTACGAGGCCGGCGTCAGCGACCACACCGAAACCTCCGATGTCTCAGTCATTCGACCTCCCCTCGCCCAAGGTTGGCGGGCCACCGAGGACGTATTCCACCCCTCCCACGGTCACGGGTGGGTGCAGGGCACAGGGCACGGACGCGTCACCGTGAGGTTTGAAACGCGCGCGACGGGGCCCGGCCGGAGCGTGAATTTACGAGCGGATGACCCCGAGCTCAAGCGAGCGGACCCCGTCGACTCGCTGGCATGGAACGACTGGGTCGCCCGCTAAACGCCGAGTAGCGCGCGGGGGTCGCTGCCGGTGGCCAGCGCAGTCGCCAGCGCGATGCGCGCCTGACCTGCCCGCAACCACCCGGCCGGGATCGCTCCGAGCTTGCCCAGGGTGTTGCCCCCGCCTGCTCCGCCGTAGTCGAAAGCGACTTCGCCGTGGGGAACGGAGGTGCTGATGACAACGGGGGTGCCCCCACCCAGGACGCGTCGCAGCGCCGCGCCCATGCCTTCGGATACATTGCCGGCACCAAGTGCTTCGACGACGATGCCCGCGGGGCCGAGCGAGGCGACTGCGTCTATCAGCTCGCTGCCCGCCCCGGGCCACGCACGGACGATGGGGACACATACGTCGGCGAGGGGGGCTGGCGAAACCGGTCGCGGCCGCGGCAGAGTCATCGGGGCCGATAACGAAAACGCCCGGGACGCGGAGGTGTCGTCCTTGAATGCGCCGCGTGCGGCCAAGGTATCGCCCCCGAAGCTCACCATGACCCCCTGCCCGCGCGAGAGAGGGTCGGCAGCGAGGGTGATGGCGTGCAAGAGATTCGCAGGGCCGTCCGCGCGGGGGTGGTCAGAAGGCACTTGCGCTCCCGTCAGAACGACCGGTCGCGGGTCGGAATGGACGAGGTCTAGGGCCAGGGCGGTGTCCGCCATCGAATCGGTGCCGTGGGTGACGACGATGCCGGACACGGATACGTCCGCGAGCGCCGAATGCACGAGGGAGATGAGGTGGTCGACGTCGGCCAAGGTCATCGAGGAGGAATCGAGACTGGTGGCGTCATAGACGCGGACCTCGTCGGTGGTGCCGCACGCCGTGACGAGTTCCGCCGCCGACAGCGTCGGGGTTCTAGCCCCCGTGGCAGGGTCCGTCGTACACGCTATCGTGCCCCCGGTAGCAATGACGAGGACAAAGGTGCCAGGGCGCGCGGGAGAGGTCATAAGCAGGCGAGATCCGGTGTAGTTGTTGGGTTTGGTGTGCAGACACCGGTAACCTTATCCGGGTTATGGTCCGCCAGCTTGCAATGCCCCAAGGAGAAAATGTGAAAAAGATCGCCGCTACCCTGGCTGCCTGCGGAGCTGTGCTTGGTCTCGCCGCCTGCTCGGGCGACTCAAATGACAGCACCTCCTCATCGTCCACCGCGGCAGCGTCGAACGCGTCCAGCAGCGTCGCCCAGGCGCCCGCGGCCGCTCTGCCCACGGCCGCGGAGCTCAACGCAGTGCTCATGCGCGCGACCGATCCGACGCTGCCCATCGAGCAGCGCGTCAACACGGTGGAAGGCGGCGAGACCGCGCCGGAGCTGTTCGACGTTATGGCCCAGTCCCAGCGGGACTCGGGTGCTAACTTCCAGGTCGTGGATCCCGTCTTGCCCGGATACTCTCCCAACACCGCGCTCGCCACAGTGAACTTCACCGCGCCGGACGCCCAGTCGCAGCTGGCGGAGAACGTGGAGTTTATGTACGACAACGGCGCGTGGAAGTTGTCCCAATCCTGGGCGTGCACTCTGGTGACCAACACGCTGCCCGCGGATCAGGTGCCCGCGATGTGCCAGACGAAGGCCCCGGCCGGCGAGACGGCCGCACCGGCGGCGCCCGCAGCACCATCCGAGGCATCGTCCTCGGCTCCGGCGCTCTAGGACGCTTAGAGTTTTTCGCGCCAGATTTCTCCCTCCCACAGCGCGGGGAGCGAGAGGACCCTGGCGCGGTTGTCTTTTTTGGCCATCCGTTCGCGCCACCGCTGCCGCAGCCAGCGGTCGTGGGAGGTGATGACCACCGTCCCTTCGAAGTCGAGCAGGGCAGCCTCTAGCTCTCCTGCCAGTGCGAGGGAGAGGTGGTTCGTGGGCTCGTCGAGAAGAAGAAGATCAGGCGGCGAGGCGAGGATGACGCCCAGCGAGACGCGGCGCCGCTGGCCTAGAGAGAGGTCGGCGAGCGGGCGAGACTCCTGCTCGGGAGTCATCAGCCCCATCTCGACGAGGGTCGGAGCGCCGGCGGGGGTGCGCGTGGCAAAGGCCTCGGCGGCCGTCTCTGACAGATCTGGCCACGAGTCATCCTGCTCCAGCCGAGCTACGGTCAGCTCATCGGGTATGACCAACTGCCCAATGAACTCGGTTAGAGAGCCGTCGAGGATCTTGAGCAGCGTGGACTTACCCGATCCGTTGGGGCCCTCCACTAGCAGCTGCTGGCCTGGCTGAACCTTGACGCTCACGGGTGCGAGCCGGCCCGGTACCGCGAGTGCCTTTGACACGATCGCGGGCACGCCCAGGCTCGTCGCGTGGTGCGGAGCCAGCCCGCGAAACGCGAGCCGCTGCGGCGGGGCGGGGATTTCCCGTCGCTCAAGCGCGGCGAGTCGGTTCTCAGCGGCCCTGCGCCGATTGCCGACGGTCTTTGCCGCGCGGTCGGCGAAGAACTTCGCGGACGCTCGCGTCTCGGATTTCGACTCGGACGAGTGGAACACGTCGCTGTCCTCCGCCTGAACGGCGTCCGCCAACCGGCTCCGGCGCTGCTCCTGGGCGGCGTAGTCGCGCTCCCACCGAAGGCGGCGCTCTTCCCGCGCTGCCACATAGTCGCTAAAAGACCCGCTAAAGCGCGACCCCTGACGGGTATCCTCGCCGAAGCCGCCCTCGGCCCCGAGGGCGGGGTCGAGGTCGACGAGGCCGTCGCACGCGGCGTCAAGGAAGTAGCGGTCGTGGCTTGCCGTAAGCGCGGGCCCGGGGAAGGAACGCAGTTCGTCGACAAGAAAGTCGACGGCCTCGTCGTCGAGATGGTTGGTGGGCTCGTCCAGGATCATCGCGTCGACGGGCCGCAGGAGCAAGGTCGCCAGTGCGAAACGACGGCGCTGGCCGCCAGACATCTCACCGAGCGGGGTGTCAAGCGCCACGTTGGCCAACCCCAGCCCCGCCAATACATGAGGGATGCGGGTGTCGAGCTCCCACACACCCGAGCTCTCCGCGCGGGCGAGGGCCCTGTCAAATGCGTCGCCGGCGGAAAGGTCCTCCCCCATGCGCGCGGAGAGGGCAGTGATATCGGCCTCCACCTGTCGCAGCTCCTGGACGGCACGGTCGATCAGCGCGGCTGCGGGGGCGGTGAAAGGAAGGTCCGTCTCCTGGGGGATAAACCCGGTGACCGGGGGAGTGATAACCGTCCCTGTGTCGGGTGCCAAGGTACCCGCGACGAGCTCGAGCAGCGTCGACTTGCCCGCCCCGTTCTCTCCGATCAAACCCGTGACCGAGCCGGAGGGAACCGCGAAAGAGACATCCGTGAGTACCCGATCACCCCCCGGGTAGGAAAACGACACCGCGTCTAGGCCGATGTGGAGAGGGGTAACCATTGCGTACAACCTAACTTCCGAATGTGACAGCGCTCGTGGAATCCTGAACCACCTTGCTGCCGCCAGTTGGCCCGCTATATACAACGCGTGTGGTCGCCGCGATAGTCCCCGCCACGGGAAGAGGGTGCGCAACGTCTACGGTGACGGACCCCTGCGACGTGGTCGAGGAATCCTCCACCGCGAGGCTCTGCCCATTGAGCGTGCCGGCAGCGTCGTTGTCGATGGCGATCGCCCTGTTAAGGGGTTCTTCGTCTACGTCCACACTAAGGATGAGACTTCGCCCGTGATCTTCCTCGAGCGTGTACGTCGCCGTGCGCATCATGGCCGTGTCCCCAGTGGTGCGCGCGCTTACGGTCCACACTCCGCCGACACCCACAGGCTCGGCGGGAAAGACCACAGCCGTGGATAACACGCTGAAAAGCGCGGACTCAACCGTTTCACGCCCTTGGGTCGTGGAGGAGTCAGGCGCCAGGAGCTGCACGGTGCTCACAGCCCCGCTGCGCACCGCACGCCATCGCAGGAGAAAACCTGACGCGCTGGCGATGTCGTCGTTAAGCGAGGCCACCGAGTGGGTGGGTGAGTGCGCGGACGTGCCGACGGTGACCGTCACCTCGTCGTCGGCCCCGGGCTCCCCGTCTTTGGGCGCGGGGGCCGCGCCGGCGGCAATACTCACTGGGAGCGTCGCGGTGGTGACGTCACCGCCCGCGGGGGCGGCACCGATGTGCTGTCCAGCCGCCGCGACCGTCTGGGACACCCCACCCGCGACTTGGATGGTGGTCTCCCAGGGCTCCTCGCTCAAATTAAAGCCGATGGACCTCGGGTTTTCGCCTTGCAATACAAGCGCCACGGTCGGTGCCTCCAACGCGAACGCGGGCACGCTGCCCAGTGGGTCGTCATCGGTCGAGCCGCACGCGCTAAGCGCTAATCCGGCGGCTGCGGCGAGCGTCGCAACCGCCCTCCGGGTCGGGGAGGTCATCATGTATCAAACGTAACGCAACGGTTGCTATACAGTTATTCCCCGATGGCCAAGGAAACAATGAGCGCAGCGAGTGTGGGACCGAGTGTGGGACCGGGTGCGGGGGCGAGCGCAACGGCGGGGGAGCAGCGCCGGTATGTCGGCACGATTGTCGGCGTCATGCTGGCGGTTGCTGCCTTAGATCAGGCGGTTAAGCAGCTTGTTCTCGCGTGGGTCAATCCCGGTGAGCCCATCCACATTATCGGCGACTGGTTCCGCCTCCTCTTGGTGTTCAACCCGGGCGCGGCTTTTTCGATGGGTAGCGACGCCACGTGGGTGTTCACCACAATTCAGCTCGTCTTCGTCGTTGGTTCGCTTATCGCGGCACCGCGTATCACTAGCCCCTGGGAGGCGGCTGGCCTTGCCTTAGTGGCCGGGGGTGCGCTGGGAAACCTCACGGACCGGTTGATCCGCGAGCCGAGTTTCTGGTTCGGCCATGTCGTCGATTACATCTCGGTGGGCAGCTTCGCGGTGTTCAACCTCGCAGATGCGGCGATCACGGTCGGGGTGGGGCTATTCATCGTGGCGCTCTTCTTCGGTGATGGGCGCGAGTAACATGACCAGCGGATTTAGAGCGCTACCCATCCCCGAAGGGTTGGACGGCATGCGCGCCGACGCGGCTGTGTCGAAAATCTTCGGCCTCTCTCGCGCCGTCGCCGCCGAGATCATCTCCGAGGGCAGGGTGCTTGTCGACGCCACCCCTGTGCAGAAATCATCCCGCCTCGCCGCGGGGTCGCTGCTGGAGGCGACCCTGCCCGAGGCGAAGCAGGTGGCTGAGCCCGCAGCGGAGCCCGTCGACGGCTTGCAGCTCCTTTACGTGGACGATGATGTCATCGCCGTCGATAAACCGGTGGGCGTTGCTGCCCACCCGACCCTGGGTTGGGACGGACCGACGGTCGTCGGCGGGCTGAAGGCGATGGGCTTCACCGCCCCGGACGCCGGCCCGCCCGAGCGTAAAGGAATTGTGCAGCGCCTAGACGTCGGCACGTCCGGCGTCATGGTGGTTGCGAACAGCATCCAGGGATACTCGGTGCTCAAGCGCGCTTTTAAGGAACGCACGGTGAGCAAGACCTACCACGCGGTCGTACAAGGCTTGCCGGACCCGATCGTCGGTACCGTCGACGCGCCCATCGGGCGCCACCCTTCCTCCGGTTGGAAGTTCGCTGTCACTGAGGATGGGCGACGCTCCGTCACCCATTACGAGGTCATCGAGGCGTTCCGCGAGGCCTCGCTGCTGGAGGTCCACCTGGAAACCGGGAGAACGCACCAAATCCGCGTGCACATGTCAGCGGTGGGGCACCCGTGTGTGGGCGACCCCATGTACGGTTGCGACCCGAACCTGGCCAAACGGGTCGGATTGCAACGCCAGTGGTTGCACGCGACGCGGCTGGGATTTAACCACCCAAGGACCGGCGCGTGGCTAGAAGTTGAATCGCCGTACCCCGCGGACCTCCGTCACGCTCTCGAGGTTCTGCGGGGGTGAGAAGGCGGGTGGCGCTCGCGCGCCTTACCGTCGCGTGTGTTGCGTGCGTCGCGACAGTGGCTGGGACTGTGGCCGGGACTGTGGCCGGGACAGTAGCCGGGCTCACCCAGATCGGCCACGCCACCGCTTTTCGGGCGCCGCCTAACGGCGACGTGTTAGGCATGAGTGAGGGCGAATCGCGTGAGGAGTATGCGCAGCGCGCCGGGCAGTCTCTGAATGACGCCCGTGCGGATGCCTTTGCCCTCGTCACATTTCAGGGTGCCGTGGCGTTCGGCGAGGCACAGTCGGCGCTGGGCTTCGCCGCCCGTGTCGATGCCGTGATCTTCCCCTCACTGCCACCCCGCGCTGTGCCGGAACCGGTCGCGGGGGAGACTCGCGCGGACGTTTTTGGCAGGGAAGCTGCACGCGCGCGGCAGGCATTCCCTCAGGCCGCAGTGGCAGACCAGTTGGCTGGGGCCGTGGTGTTCGGCGCCGGTGATGAGCTGCGCAGGGTGGCCCAGTCCCCCTTCGTCGCGACTGTCGAGGTCCTCCCGCCCGGGGCCGTGTGGGGCGCATTCGGCATCGCTCCGGTAGCCTGACGCCCGTAAGGTTTTCGCCGAGTTTGGATCGGCGCCCCGCCCCGAGGAGAGAATGTGCTTTTCGCCCCGATTATTGGGACTCGTACGCCGAAGCTGAAGCTAGCTGCCGGCGCCATCGCAACTGCGGCCCTGTTACTGTCCGGATGTGGGTTAGGTGGTGGTTCGGATACCGAGGGGATCGGGGCGGGGGACTACACCATCGCTGCGGTGGACGATGTCACGGACAGCACGGTGGTCAATGGCAAGGTGCAGCCCGTACGGTCAGTGACGATCAGCGCCCCGATCCAGTCCAAGGTGGAAAACCTCGCCGTCGCGGTGGGGGACCGGGTCGAGGTGGATCAGCTCCTGGCCAAGATGGACACGACGGCCCTCGAACGGGAGCTCGCCGACCAGGAGAAGCAGCAGGCAGCGGACCAGGCGGAGGCCATGAACACCGTCGGCGCAGCACAAGCCCAACTCGCTGCCTACGACCAGCAAGTCGCCAACGGGTCAGACCCGACGATCGCCGCGGCTGAGGCCCAAGTAGCCCAGGCGCAGGCCGCGTACAACGCGGTCTCTACTGGCGCCGCCGTGGCGCCGGGGGCCGCGTCGGATTCCCATGACGAGACCGAAAGCTACGCCACCCAGGAGGCCGCGTACGCCGCGCTGCAGCAGGCCCAGACTCAGCTCGCGACAGCCCAGTCGCAGTCGGCGCAGACCGAGAAAGAACTGCGGGACCAAGTCGACACCGCGTGGGCTCAGGCCCAGACGGTATCGACATTGGACTCTACTGGCACCTTGCAGCTGAAGGTTCAAGAGGCGACGATTTACGCACCGATCGCAGGCGTGGTAACCAGTGTCAACGTTCAACAGGGCGACGTGCCCTCTGGGGCCATCCTGACCATTGCCGATGATTCGAGGCTAAAAGTCTCGGCGGAAGTGAGGGAATCCGACGTTTCGAAGATCGCGACAGGTAACCGGGTGCGTTTTACCTCGACCGCGACCGGAAAGCGCGAATACGTGGGACGCCTGGCGCGCATCGCGCCAACGCCTGCGTCGAAGCAGAGCGAACAGCAGGCTTCCGCAGCAACTGGATCCAGCAACGACGCCACTTACCCCGTGGAGATCGACGTGGAGGGAGAAAAGGACGGGCTCCTGCTGGGTGGTTCGGTTCGCGCCGAGATCATCACACAGGACGCGCCTGATACCCTCTCCGTTCCGCTTGACGCCGTCGTCGATAGCAAAGTCCTCGTTGTGGCCGTCGACGACGGGAAGAACTCGGGGACCATCGAAGAAAAGTCTGTGGAAACCGGCGCGTCTAACGACGTAGACGTCGCCGTGACCGGCGGAGACCTTCAGGCCGGTGACATCGTGCTCAACTGGCCCGAAGAGTACCGAGACAAGGTCGGGCAGACCGTGTCAATCACGGACCCGAATTTCGACTACTCGCGCGTCAACGACGCGCGGGCAAGCGCGACGCGCTAGGGGGCCGGACGTGACTACCCCTGACACCGCCGTGACGGTGACGGATGAGATGGCGAATACGGGTCTACTGCTCGACATGCGTCGTATCGTCAAGACGTACAACCCGGGTGAACCCGGTGAGGTGAAGGTCTTGCACGGCATCGATTTCGCGGTTCAGCCAGGCGAGTTCGTTTCGATTGTGGGTCCGTCGGGATGCGGCAAGTCCACGTTAATGAACCTGATCGGAATGCTAGACCGGCCCACCGAGGGCGCCTACGCGTTCAATGGCGAGCCTGTTTACGCCAAGGAAGACCGCGAATTGGCGCACTACCGCAGTCAAAACATCGGCTTCGTCTTTCAGAATTTCAACCTCATTGGGCGCATCGACGCGTTGCAGAACGTCGCAATGCCGATGATGTATGCGGGCGTCGAGAGGAAAGAGCGGGAGGAACGAGCGGCCGAGCTGCTCGGACTCATGGGCATGGGCGACCGGCTCCGCCACAAACCGAACGAGCTATCGGGCGGCCAAAAGCAGCGCGTCGCTATCGCCCGCAGCTTGGCTAACAACCCTGATTTGCTCCTTGCCGACGAGCCCACCGGCGCCCTCGATTCAACCACCGGCCGGATGGTGATGGACCTGTTCCATGAGCTGAACAGGGATATGGGCAAAGCGATCGTTTTCATCACGCACAACCCCGAGTTAGCCGAGGAGACATCCAGAATCGTGGAGATGAAGGACGGACACATCGACCGCGTTCGGCGCCCCGCCGGAGGTGATGCGCGATGAACCTCGCGGAATCCCTGCGCCTTGCTGCTTCCAGCTTCCGCACAAACAAGCTGAGGTCCTTGCTTACGCTGCTGGGAATCATCATTGGCATCATGGCTGTCATCATCATCATGACGCTGGGTGCCGGGTTGCAAAAGCAGACCGTCGCCAGCCTTGAGGGCGTGGGTGCCTCCAATCACATCGTCACCATTCACGAGCGAACCGAAGATACGGGGACAAGCGACGACCCCTTCGCTTCCCTAGACCTGGCGCCCCCGACAGACGAGCGCGATTTGGTCAGCCTGGCTGACCTCGACACACTGCGCAGCCACTTCGGAAGCCGAGTACAGGGCGTCGACGTCGGCGATTCTGCGTCCATCGAGGCGGAAGCTCTTTACGACGACACCACCGCGAGTACTTCGGTCTATCCCGTCTTGGCTGATTCGCTCGGGATGCGCAACCTCGCAGTCGAGTACGGACGCGGGTTGAGGAGCAACGATCTTGACCAGCAGCGTCCCGTTGCCGTCGTCAGTTCAAAGCTTGTCGAAGCGCTTTTCAACTCCGACGCGCAACGCGCACTGGGGTCGCGCGTAGATCTCACCTCCAACGGGCGGACGGCGGTCTTCACCATCGTGGGTGTGCTCGAGGAGGAGAAGAAATCATCCCTGATGAGCGGAGTTCGCACATACGCCGACGCGTATATTCCCCTGACCTCTGCGGGCATGCTGGGCAATACGATCGCCGGTGTTAGTTCTTTTAGCGTGCAGACCTCTGCCGAGGTGGACCATGCGGCGTTCAAGGACGAGCTGCAGGCGTACATCAACCGCTGGTACAGCCACAACGACAAGTTCGAGGCGGAGGTTCTTGACCTTTCGAAGAGCTTTGAGGAGCTGAATAAGGTCTTTGCGATCGTCTCCTCGGTGCTGTCCGCGATCGGCGGGATTTCCCTCCTGGTGGGCGGCATCGGCGTGATGAACATCATGCTCATCACAGTTACCGAGCGCACCCGCGAGATCGGTGTGCGCAAGGCGCTCGGGGCGACGCACAACGACATCCGGACCCAGTTTATTGTCGAGGCCGTCTTGGTCTGCCTCGTCGGTGGCGTGATCGGCATCATCCTCGGCACCGCCATCGGCATGGCCGCCACGGCATCGTTCGACGCGCTGGCCACGCCGCCGCTCGGCGCGGTGCTGTTCTCTCTCGCCTTCTCACTGGCGACGGGGGTGTTTTTCGGGGCGTACCCGGCGTCCAAGGCGGCGAAGATGCAGCCGATTGACGCCCTTCGGTACGAGTAGACAACCTCGTTGACAGCCCTCCTAAGATGACCCACATGGCCAAAAACTCCTCCTTCGTCCACCTGCACAACCACACAGAGTTTTCGATGCTGGACGGGATGGCCAAAGTCGACCTGCTGGCTGAAGAGGTGTCGCGGCTTGGAATGCCGGCGGTTGGCATGACCGACCACGGCAACATGTTCGGTTCCAATGCGTTCTACCGGCGCATGGTGGACGCTGGCATCAAACCGATCATCGGTATCGAGGCATACATGGCGCCGGACTCGCGCTTCAATAAGAAGCGCGTCCTGTGGGGAACACCGGACCAAAAACCCGACGACGTGTCGGCGTCCGGCGCTTACCTGCACCAGACGATGCTTGCGGAAAACGCCACCGGACTGCGCAATCTGTTCAAGTTATCCTCCCTGGCCTCCTATGAGGGCCAGCTGGGGAAGTGGCCCCGGATGGACGCAGAGCTCATCGCCGAGCACGCGAACGGCATCATCGCTACCACGGGATGTCCCTCTGGGGACGTCCAGACGCGCCTTCGGCTGGGGCAATACGACCAAGCGCTCGAGGCCGCCGCGATGTGGCAGGACATTTACGGCAAGGATAACTATTTCCTCGAACTGATGGATCACGGCCTCCACATCGAGCGCCGTGTGCGAGATGACCTCCTGCGCATCGGCGAGGCGTTGGACCTGCCCCCGCTGGTGACCAATGACTGCCACTACGTCTTGGAATCTCAGGCGCCAGCGCACGAGGCGATGCTGTGCGTGCAGACGGGCAAGACCCTGATGGACCCAGATCGCTTCAAATTCGACGGCTCCGGTTACTACATCAAACCAGCCGAGCAGATGCGTCAGTCCTGGGATTCCGTCGTCCCAGAAGGGTGCGACAACACGCTGTGGATCGCGGAACGCGTCGGGGACTACGGGGAGCTGTGGGAGGAGCATCCCCACGACCGCATGCCCATCGCCGACGTGCCGGAAGGAGAAACCCCAACGTCGTGGTTGCGCAAAGAGGTGCACCGCGGCCTTGTGGCGCGCTTTGATGGTGGTGAGGTCCCTGCGAACTACGTGGAGCGCGCGAACTACGAAATCGACGTCATCGACATGAAGGGATACCCGTCGTACTTCCTCATCGTCGCCGAGCTGATTAAACACGCCCGCGAGATCGGGATCCGCGTCGGGCCGGGTCGAGGGTCCGCCGCGGGCTCCCTTGTTGCCTACGCCCTGACCATCACCAATATTGACCCGATGGAGCACGGCCTCCTCTTCGAGAGGTTCCTAAACCCAGAGCGCCCGTCCGCCCCCGATATCGACATCGACTTCGATGACCGTCGCCGCGGTGAAATGATCACCTACGCTGCGCAGCGCTGGGGTGAAGATAAAATCGCCCAGGTCATCACGTTTGGCACGGTGAAAACGAAGCAGGCGATCAAGGACTCTGCGAGGGTGAACTTCGGCCAGCCCGGTTTCCAGATGGCGGACCGCATCAACGGGGCACTGCCCCCGGCGATTATGGCGAAGGACATCCCGCTGTCAGGGATTACGGACCCCGAGCACGAGCGCTACGCAGAGGCGACGGAGGTTCGCTCCCTCATCGAGACGGATCCCGACGTGGCCAAGATCTACGAAACCGCCCGTGGGCTGGAGGGCGTCGTCCGTCAAGCCGGCGTGCACGCGTGCGCGGTGATCATGGCGTCGGTGCCCCTCATGGAGCACATCCCCATGTGGAAACGCCCCACCGACGGCGCTTTGATCACAGGGTGGGATTACCCCGCGTGCGAGGCCATAGGCCTGTTGAAAATGGACTTCCTCGGTCTGCGTAACTTAACGGTGCTGGGCGACGCCCTCGAAAACGTGAAGAAGAACCGCGGCGAGACCATCGACCTCGAGGCACTCGACATCGACAACCAGGCCGTCTACGAACTTCTCTCCCGCGGGGACACACTTGGCGTGTTCCAGCTCGACTCCGGCGGCATGCAGGAGCTCCTGAAGCGAATGAAGCCGACGGGGTTCAACGACATCGTTGCCTCCCTGGCGCTGTACCGACCGGGTCCGATGGGCGTCGATGCGCACCTGAATTACGCCGACCGCAAAAACGGTCGCAAGCCCATCACCCCGATCCACCCCGAGTTGGAGGAACCTCTCAGGGACATCCTCGACGAGACCTACGGACTCATCGTCTACCAAGAGCAAATCATGAGGATTTCGCAGAAGGTGGCCAACTACACCGCCGGCGAAGCAGACGGTTTCCGCAAAGCGATGGGCAAGAAGAAGCCTGAGGTGCTGGCCAAGGAATATGCGAAGTTCTCCGCCGGTATGGCCGACAACGGGTACTCGCAGGCCGCGGTCGACGCGCTCTGGGGCACGATCGAGCCTTTCGCCTCCTACGCGTTCAACAAGTCCCACGCGGCGGGTTATGCGCTGGTGTCGTACTGGACGGCGTACATGAAGGCGAACTACGCCGCCGAGTACATGGCGGCCCTCCTGACCTCGGTGGCAGATAAGAAGGACAAGTCCGCCATCTACCTTGCGGACTGCCGCCACCTGGGTGTCAGCGTGCTGCAGCCGGACATCAACGAGTCGGAGGAGAACTTCCTCGCGGTGGGGGAGGACATTCGCTTCGGCCTCGCCGCGGTGCGCAACGTCGGCGTGGAAGTGGTGGAGTCCATTAAGGAGACGCGCCGGAGCAAGGGAGAGTTCGCCAACTTCACGGACTACCTCAACAAGATTGACCTGATCGCCTGCAACAAGCGCATCACAGAATCGCTGATCAAGGCGGGGGCGTTCGACTCGCTCGGCCACCCCCGCAAGGGTCTCATGCTCGTTCACGAGGACGCGGTGGACTCCGTCCTGACGACGAAGAAAGCCGCGGACAAGGGTCAATTCGACTTGTTCGCGGGGTTGGACCCGGAAGCGTCGGAAAGCTCCACTGCTTTCGCGGTCGAGATAATCGACGATGAATGGGAGCGCAAACACCTCCTCGCCCTCGAGCGCGAAATGCTCGGGCTGTACGTGTCGGGGCACCCTCTCGACGGCTACGAGGGTGCGATCGAGGCGCAGGTGGATACCCACATCACGGACATCCTCTCCGGCGACATGCGCAACGGTGCCGAAGTCACCATCGGCGGCATCATTTCAAACGTGGACCGGAGGTATTCCAGGAAGGACGGTTCGCCCTGGGCCATCGTCACCATCGAGGATCATCACGGCGCGCAGGTGGACGTTCTTTTGTTCAACAAGGTCTACTCCCTGGTGGCGCCGCAGATCGTGGAGGATAACATCATCCTGGTCAAAGCGCACGTGTCCATCCGTGACGAACGCTTGAGCTTGTTTGGCGACGATGTCAAGGTGCCCGAGTTGGGCCCCGGAAACGGGGCGGGGTTGCCGTTGCGGCTGACCTTGCGTACCGAACAATGCACGATCGACAACGTGCGCAAACTGAAAAACGTCCTCGCCGCCAACCCGGGGGCCAGCGATGTCTATCTCAACCTGGTGCACGGTGACCAGGCGCAATTACTCATTTTGGGTGACCATCTTCGAGTGGAGCGCTCGGCCAGCCTGATGGGTGACCTAAAGGCGAATCTGGGCACGGGAATCCTTGGGTAGAACCCGTGAATTGAAATCGGGGGTTGTCCTGGTCCTCGGTTAGGCTTTGCGTGGCGACAAAAAAGCCATGAAGAGCGAAAACCGAGAAAAGGCGGGTCATGAACGCGAGAATTCGCACCACCCACGTCGGCTCCCTGCCGCGCACCCCAGAACTTCTCGACGCCAACGAGCGTCGGGCCAACGGCACTATTGCCGACGAGGAGTTTTTCTCGATCCTGGACGCGGCAGTCGACGAGGTCGTCAAGCGCCAGGTCGATCTGGGCATTGACATCGTCAACGAGGGCGAATACGGGCACATCACCTCGGGCGCCATCGATTACGGAGCGTGGTGGAACTACTCGTTCTCCCGCCTCGGTGGGTTGACGATCACGGATGAGGACCGCTGGGCAAGCTCGGAGGTCCGCCGTTCGTCCCCGGGCAACATCGTGCTCACCGGTTTCCCCGACCGCCGCGACCGCCAGCTGTTCAAGGATGCCTACGAGGACCCGAATTCGGGAATCCTGACGGGCCGCGCGAAAGTCGGCAACCCCAAGTACACGGGCCCGGTTACCTACATCGGCCAGGCCGACGTCGATGCCGACACGACCCTGCTTCGGGGGGCCATGGACCGCGCCGGCGCAACCAGCGGCTTCGTCGCCGCACTTTCCCCGGGCTCTGCAGCGCGCTTGACCAACGAGTACTACGGCTCCGATGAGGAATTGGTCCAAGCGTGCGCGGACGCGCTTGCCCACGAGTACAAGGCCATTACGGACGCGGGATTCACGGTCCAGATCGACGCGCCCGACCTCGCTGAATCGTGGGACCAGATTAACCCGGAACCCTCTCTGGAGGACTACCGCTCCTGGCTGCGAATCCGCATCAACGCGATCAACTCCGCCCTCGTCGGCCTGCCGAAGGAGCAGACCCGCCTGCACATCTGCTGGGGTTCGTGGCACGGCCCCCACGTCACGGACGTGCCTTTCAGCGACATCCTCGAAGAAATCCTGCGCACCGAGGTCGGCGGTTTCTCCTTCGAAGGCGCCTCGCCGCGTCACGCCCACGAATGGCGAGTGTGGCGCGACCACACGTTGCCCGAAGGTGCGGTGATCTACCCGGGGGTCATCTCACACAACACCAACGCCGTGGAGCACCCGCGCCTTGTCGCGGACCGGATCATTCAGTTTGCCGAGGTCGTCGGCCCCGAAAACGTCGTTGCCTCCACCGACTGCGGGCTGGGCGGCCGTTTGAACCGCGACATCGCGTGGGCAAAGCTGGGCAGCCTCGTCGAGGGCGCGGAGATCGCCTCGAAGGAGTTGTTCGGCTAGGGGAGGGATAGAATATTCCCCCATGAGCGCATCCTCAGGTTTCCGGCCTGTCCACGCAGCCGATATCCAGGCGGCACAGGCCCAGATTTCTTCGGTGATTGCGCCCACCCCGCTGCAGTACTGCCCCCGCTTGTCGCAGCAGCACGGACTCGACGTATACCTTAAGCGGGAAGACCTCCACGACGTCCGCTCGTACAAGATCCGAGGGGCGTACTTCGCCATCGCATCGCTTAGCGACGCTGAACGCGCCGCCGGCGTCGTCGCCGCCTCGGCCGGCAACCACGCGCAGGGTGTCGCCTACGCCTGTCGCACGATGGGCATCCAGGGCAAGATCTTCGTGCCCAAGCCGACGCCGAAGCAGAAGCGCGATCGCATCCTCGTTCACGGCGGGGCGAACATCGAACTCGTCGTGACCGGCAACACCTTCGATGAGGCGGCGGAGGCGGCCCGGGCCGATGCCACGGAACGCGGCGCGAGCATCATCGAGCCTTTCGATGCGAGGGCGACCGTTACGGGCCAGGGCACCGTGGCCGCCGAGATCCTTACCCAGCTCTCCGGCTTGGGCCGCTCCCTTGATAGCGTGGTCGTGCCGGTGGGCGGTGGCGGTCTTGCGGCGGGTGTGGCTTCTTACGTGGCGGACATGTCGCCACGGACCTCTCTCGTCGCCGTGGAGCCGGCCGGAGCCGCCTCGATGGCCGCAGCGATTGAGAACGGTGGTCCCGTGACCCTGCCCCACATCGACCCGTTTGTGGACGGCGCGGCGGTCAAACGCGCGGGCCAGTTCACCTACGAGATCATCGAGCGTAACCTCGGCCGCATTCACCTTCTGGCCAGTGACGAGGGGGAGGTCTGCACCGAGATGCTGGGCCTGTATCAGAACGAGGGCATTATCGCCGAGCCGGCTGGAGCCCTGTCCGTGGCCGCGCTGAACAACGTCAATCTGGAGCCGGGCAGCACGGTCGTGTGCATCATCTCGGGGGGAAACAACGACGTGTTGCGCTACGCGGAGGTGATGGAGCGCTCCCTCGTCCACCGTGGGCTCAAGCACTACTTCCTCGTCAGCTTCCCCCAGGAGCCGGGCCAGCTGCGCATGTTCCTCACGGACGTGCTGGGGCCCGACGACGACATCGTGCTCTTCGAGTACCTGAAGAAGAACAACCGCGAAACGGGGGTCGCCCTCGTCGGGCTGGAGCTCTCCCGAGCGCGAGACCTTGATCCGCTGCTCGACCGGATGGAGTCCTCTCCCCTGGAGTGCCGGCGCCTGATGCCGGGCACGGAGGAGTACTCCTTCATCATCGGCGGCTAATCAGCGCCGCAGGATAGCGAAGTCCCACGGTCCTAGGGATACCTCTGCATCACCCACCTGCGGCGTGCCGAAGGAATACACCAGGGTTCCTCCGACAGGTGCAGTCGCTGGCTGGTTGGAGAAATTCGCTGCAAGCACCACGTCGTCGGAGCCCATCGTTAACCAGGTTGCTCCGTGATCGACCTGGAGCTCGCGCAGGTCGCCCCGGGCGAGCCCGAGCTCGCCACGCAGGGAGATGAGCCGGCGGTAGGCCGCCAGCAAACGTTTTTGTTCGCTGTCGAACTCCCAGTCCAGCCGTGCCGCGTCGAAAGTGGCCGGGTCGGCGGGGTCCGGCACCTCGTCACGCCCCCACCCGAGGCGCGAGAACTCGGTGAAGCGGCCCTCCCGGGTGAGCCTGTTGAGCTCGGCGTCGGTGTGGGAGCAAAAGAACGGAAAGGGTGTGCGCGCCGCGAACTCCTCGCCCATGAACAGCATTGGGGTAAACGGGCTGAACAACACAACTGCAGCCTTGAGGGCAAGCTGTGCGGCGGTGAGGTACTGCGACGGCCGGTCGCCGGTGGCGCGGTTCCCCGTCTGATCGTGCGTCGTCGTGTACGTAATCAAACGTGCCGGAGGCACGCGGTCGAGCTCGATGGCTCGGCCGTGATTGTGGCGGCGATACTGCGAATAGGTGTTGCGGAACCGGTAGCCGTGGGAGAGCGTGTCGGCGAGGATATCCAGCGTGCCGTAATCGACGTAGTACGCCTGCCTTTCCCCGCTGACGACGGTGTGGAGGGCGTGGTGGACGTCGTCAAGCCACTGTGCGCTGAGCCCGTATCCGCCATGGTCGAC
Source organism: Corynebacterium capitovis DSM 44611 (assembly GCF_030440535.1). Lineage (NCBI taxonomy): Bacteria > Bacillati > Actinomycetota > Actinomycetes > Mycobacteriales > Corynebacteriaceae > Corynebacterium > Corynebacterium capitovis. The sequence goes on from NZ_CP047117.1 coordinate 845,257, forward strand.
GTCGTCGATGAGGCGCGGGTCGTTCAGGTCTGACTCCGCGATGAGGGAGCGCGGTATGCCCGTGCGCGAGGCGACGTCGTCGGCGACGCTGCGGATGTCCTCCATGATGGAGTAAGCCCGCCGGTCATCGTAGGCGTGGACGGCATCGAGGCGCAGCCCGTCGATGTGGAATTCCTCGAGCCACTGGCGCACCGCGTCCAGCACGAACGCGCGCACTTCGTCGGAGGCGGCACCGGAGAAGTTCACAACGTCTCCCCAGCTCGTCTGGCCCGGCGCGAGGTACGGCCCGAACAGCGAGTTGTAGTTCCCGTCTGGGCCGAAGTGGTTGTACACCACGTCGAGGATCACGCCCAGGCCCGCGTTGTGCGCCGCGTCCACCAGGTGTTTCAGCCCCTCCGGCCCGCCGTAGGCTTCGTGCACGGCGAACCAATCCACGCCGTCGTACCCCCAGTTGCGGGTCCCGCCGAACGGTTGCACGGGCATCAGCTCGATCGCGGTCACCCCGAGGTCAACAAGGTACGCCAGCTTGTCGACGACCCCCGCGAAGGTGCCTTCAGCACTGAAGGTACCTACGTGAAGCTCGTAGATGACTTGCCCCGCAAGCTCGCGGCCCTGCCACTGGTGATCCGTCCAGGCGAAGTCGGTGGAAACCACGAGAGACGGTTCGTGCACGCCGTCGGGCTGGGCGCGCGTGCGCGGGTCGGGGAGAGGCTGGGACCACTGCGTGCCGTTGAAAATCTCATATGCGTAGCGCTGTCCGGCGCGGGGCGTGACCTGCGCGGGGTCGGCGTACCACCAGCCGGCGCGGGTAGCGTCGCGAAGTAAGTCGGAGCTCACTCCGTCGACGACAATGCGGGCTTCATCCGCCAACGGGGCCCAGACGTCAAAGCGAGCGGGGACGGCTGCAGATTCAGACATAAGGCCCACACTATGAAACTACCGGCGGAGGGTTCAACCACGGCAGGCGCGCGTTAGACTGTGGCTCGACATGGCCGATTCTTTAGTGGTGCCCCGCGCCGGGCAGCGCGCCACCTCCGAGCGGGAGGTGAAGCGTTCCCGCTTCATCGCCTGGGCAGCGCGGGCGGAGACCGAGCCCGAGGCGCGCGACCTCGTGGCTGCTGCCCGCGGTGCGTTCCCCGACGCTCGTCACCATTGCAGCGCCTTCGTCTACCGCGCAGGCGACCCCGGGCAGGTCGTCGAGCGCTCCTCCGACGACGGGGAGCCGTCCGGCACCGCAGGCGCCCCCATCCTCGACATCATCAGGGGTTCGGGCGTGGTGAACGTCGCGGTCGTGGTCACCCGTTATTTCGGGGGCGTGAAACTGGGAACGGGGGGACTTGTCAGCGCGTACTCGGATGCGGCCCGCGCCGCGATGGGCGAGCTTGAGCTCGTGACCCGCACGAAGATGGCGGTGGGGCAGGTCGATCTCCAGCACGAGGAGGCGGGGCGCGTGGAATCCGAGCTACGCAGGGGAAACGTCACCGTCGTGGGCGTGGACTACGGGCGGCTCGCTCGCTACACCCTCGCCTTTGCCCCGGATGAACTCGAGCATGTGGACGCCCTCGTTTCGGCGTCCACGCGCGGCCGGTCGCGTCTGCGCCATACCGGGTACACGTGGATCGACGTCCAACCTGGGCGCCTCCACGGTTAAAATCGGTGGCATGACAATGCAGCCACGCCCTTTCAATCCCATTGAACAGCGTAAACAAGCCGTGCGAAAGTACTCCCGCAACGCCGTCGTCTGGGCGGGCGGTGGGGTCGTGGGAGGCGTGGCCCTGGGCCTCCTGCTCGGCTCGTGGACGATTGTGGTACTCGGATTCATTGTGGCGGTTGTCGGCGGTCTGACCAACTACAACCGCGTGCAGAAAATCGTCAGCCACCGCGACCAAGTCTGAGCAGCCACGTCGTGACCGTAAACCAGGGCGGGGCCTCGGCCGTGCGTATCGACGTCTGGCTGTGGGCCGTACGCATTTTCAAGACGCGCTCCCAGGCCGCGGAGGCCGTTCGCGCCGGACACGTCAAGATCAACGATCAGGCGGTCAAGCCCGCAACCCAGGTTGTGCCGGGGGAGCGGGTGCGCGTGTGGAAGGACCACCGCTACCTAGAGTTTGAGGTCACGGGAACGACGTCGAAGAGGGTCGGCGCGCCCCTGGCCCGTTCGATGTATATCGATGTGTCCCCGCCGTCGCCCCCGCGTGATGTGTGTGCGGCGCTGCCGGTTCGAGACAGGGGGGCGGGGCGGCCGACGAAAAAAGACCGGCGGGCCATCGACCGGCTGCGGGGCGCGAGGTGACGGCGCCGCGGGCCGGGCGCTGGCTAGCTGCTGCGGCCCTCGCGCAGGGTTGCGAGACGCTTCTTCAGCCGCTCGCGGCGCAGACGCGGCCGGTTGCCGGTCTCGGCCGTACGCTCAACGTGCTCGGCGCCGAATTGGTTGAGTAACAGGTCGTCGACAATGCGTACCTGCCCGGGCACGAAGGCGTAGTTTATCGAGTTTGTCACCGCTTCGATGTTGGCGGGATTGGCCAGCTCAGCGAGCTGTGACACGTGCTCTATGTCGTGGGTGCGCAGGAGCTCATGAAGGAATTGGTAGTCGCCCGCTCGCGAAAGGGGGAAGCGGCTGCCCAGAATGACCGTGAGCACGCCCGGCAGCGTCTCGGGCGTGAGCTCGGCGGTGACATCCGTCTCGACGCCATGCTGCGATTGCGTTCGACCTGCGATCTGGTCAAACTGCTGGTCCGCCAGCTCAATCAGGCCCGCGGCGAGGGTGAACGCGCGGTCCACCTGGGGGTCGACGTCGTTCTCTCCGGCGCGCGCAACTCCCGGAGAGCGCTTATAGCGAATGTCGTGTTCGAACTCCGCCCACGCGTGCTGAAGCACCGTGCGAACCTGCACTTCGAAGACGGTGCCTACGTAATCATCCAGTCCCTCTGATTCCCCGGTCACCTTCAAAACGAGGTGGTGCGACCCGTACCCAAACCCGCCGGACACCCGCGTCTCCTGGGCCTTATCGACGCTGCGCAGCACCTCAAACTCATCCGCCAGCAGTGTGAGCACCGCCGGAATCTCGGTGGAGTGGAGCACGGTGATGCGCGCACCGATCACGTCGCGGATGTCCTGCCAGGGGTCCGGGTAGACAGGCACGCCGTCCTGCAGCTTGCGGGCCTTGGCTTTCAACGAGGGCCACGACTTCACCCTGACGTCGACACGGTCGTAGGTCACGCCGGCGTCGCCAAGAAGTTCCACGAGCGATTGCTGGAACGTCACCGCGGCATCGGGGTGGGCATCGAGCCATGCGAAATATGTCGAGCCAAGCCGCGCTATGACGGTGTCGGGCACCTTGGCGTGACTCTTTTCGCGTTTCTTCTCCGGCACGTGAAAACCCCTTAGACCGCGGCAGCCTTTGCCAAACGGTCATTGACAAGCAACGCGACCGGCAAGGCGGCGAAGACGTCCGTCGCCGCGACAGTCCCTTCCCACGTGCGACCGGTCAGGCGATCTGTCCACGTCCCCTCCGGCAGCGTGACGGAGGTTTCGCCCCATCCGCCGCGCTGTTCCAACTTGAGAGGCAGGCGTGTGGCTAAAGCGATGACCGAAAGACCCGCATTGCCACGCGCGTCCCCGTCACCTCGGGCCAGGCCGATGAGGTGCTTTTCCGCCTCACCCTGCGCGAACACCGCCTGGTGCTCGCCAGAGAGAAAGACGGAGGGGAACTCCCGCCGCAGGGCCAGAGCTTCGCGGACAACGGCTTGCTTCACGGCGTCCACCTCGTTCGGGAGGGAGGGCGCCTCCGCACCAGCGGGTGCGTCGAGGTATTGGCCCAGCGTCTGCGAGCGATTGGTGAAGTCTACGAACCGCCTGTTGTCGGGGTCGACGAGGTTGAGGTTGAAAAACTCCTCGCCTTGGTAGATGTCTGGAATGCCCGGGCCCGCTAACTGCAGCAGCTTGCGGCCGAGCGAGACGGTGACGGCACCTCGGTGCAATGTGGCTGCGTAGTCGGTCATTGCGGTTGTTGCTGGGCCGTTGAGCAGCGCGTCGATCCAATCCCTGATCGCACCCTCGTATGCGGGGTCGTGATCAAACCAGGTCGTGTTCACCCCCGCTTCCCGCACCGCCTTAACTGCGTACTCGTGCAAACGCTCCCGCAACGAGTCGGTGATGGCCCCGTCGTAGGGCCAGACGCCGAGGATGTTCTGAATGAGGAAGTAACCGGTTGCCGGGTCGGGGGCGGGCACGATGGCGCTGACGTGCCGCACGAGCTCGGAGAACTCGTCAGGGGATTCCGTAATCTCGATCAGTCGCGCCCGCGTGTCCTCGGTACGCTTCGTATCGTGCGTCGTCAGCGTGGTCATCGCCAGCGGCCAGAGGGTCGCCCGTTCCTGTTGCAGCAAGTGGAACTCCGCAGGGGAGACACCGAAGCGCCCAGGTGCGCCGCCTACCTCCTGCAGCGCGACGAGACGGCTCGCACGGTAGAACAGAGTGTCTTCCACGCCCTTCGCCATCACGGCGCCGCACACCTGGGCGAAACGGGTCTTCGCCTCGCCGTTGGCCAGCAAGGCCGCGGAAATGAGGTCGAGGGCATCGCTTCTCGACGGAAACTTGCGCGCCATCTCCGCCACGACCGTCGCCGTAATCCGCGACAGGGAAATGTAATCTGCGCGGTAGACAGGGATAGCGGCGACAAGCTCCATCACGGTCGACGTGAGCTCTTCCTCCGATACGCCGGAGCCGGCCGTCGAGAAGTTGTCGCGGCGGATCGCACGTGTCAGTCGGCGCAGCTCCGCGCGTAGCTCCCCGTCCGCAACCTCCCGCTTGAGCTGGAGTTCGGCTGCGGAAATAGCGGCCTCATCCCACACCGAGCCGGTCTGCTGGAGGGAAAGCATGCCCAGCGTGTCTTCGGCGGAGCGGTCAATGAACACCCCGTCGAGCTCGCGCAGCGCGTCGTAACCGGTGGTGCCGTCGACGGCGAGGCGGGGATCTAAAGGCTCGTTGACCCCGAGGATCTTTTCCACCACAAGCCACCGGTCGTCGCCGATGAGACCCCTCAACCGAGTGAGGTAATCGAAGGGATCCGCCAGCCCGTCCGGGTGATCGACCCGGATGCCGTCCAACAAATCCTCCGCAATGAGCTGGCGCAGAACCCGGTGCGTCTGCTCAAACACCAGCGGGTCCTCTTGACGAATACCGGCAAGACCATTGACGGAGAAGAAGCGGCGGTAGGAAATCACGCCGTCGCGCCAGTACATAAGCCGGTAGGTCTGACGCTCGTAGACAGCGCGCGGGTCGTCCTCAAGGCTCGTGTACGTCCCGGGTTTGAGCGGGAAGTAATTGTCGTAATACTTCAGCACGTCTTCGTCGAAGGGCTCCCCGCTGTCGTCCTCCCCGGGGATGTAGTCTAGGTGGACGAGCTCAAACTTGTCTTCGTCCCCCTCCTGGCCCAGCACCGGGAGCCCCAGCTTCCCACCGGCTCCGTTGTCTTCGTGCCAGTCGATATCGAAGTACATCTCGAACTCGGAATCCTGGCCGTGCTTGAGAACGTCCCACCACCACCTATTGAGCAGGGGGTTTTCTACGCCAAGGTGGTTGGGCACGATGTCGAGGATGAGGCCGAGGCCCTCATTGTGGGCGGTTTCAGCCAAGGTTCGCAACCCCTCGATCCCGCCGAGCTCGGGGTTGACCAGGGTCGGGTTGGTCACGTCGTAGTTGTGGTTCGACTCCTTCACCGACGTGAAAATCGGTGAAAGGTAGATGTGAGACACTCCAAGAGAGCGCAGGTACGGTACCTGCTCGGCGGCTTCCGCAAAACCGAACTGACGCCCCGACGGGTCCGCGTGGGAACCCCTCAGCTGCAGTCGGTATGTCGACGTAATTGGGCGTCGCATCGCAGTGTCCTCCGTTTACTCATCAATCACACGGGTGTAAACCTCTCGGCCCCGGCTCCGGGCACCCCCAGTAACAGTAGTTACCTTTCCTGCCCGCTGGGTGTGAGGAGTGGGAACCCCAGGGAGTAGCGGATCACCCCCGAAGGAGAAACCCTCTCGTGGACGCACGACGGGGAGGCATCGAAGACGTAGAGCTCCCGGCAGTCACGGGAGAGATAGGTCAGGTCGCCGGATGGTGTGAGAACCTCCGTGAAGTGGCGGTGCAGCAGCGTAAACAACCGGGGGTGAGAGAGCCAGTGGGCGGGGGGCTGGGCTGTAGCGCGGACTTCGTACCCGCGAGGCGCCTGCGAGCCTAGGCCCGCGGCCGCACTGCGTACCCAGATCTCCATCCCGGCGGGGCCAAGCGTGCGAGATGCCACGGAATGCGCGGCGGCGTTCCACGCCTGGTGCGCAGTAAGCCCAAGGCCTCCCACGTCTTGGTGGGTGAGCACCCGCCCGCCCGCAGACAGCACACACACCAAGCCGGGGGAGAGGGAGACAAACGCAGTGGAAGATCCGAAGCGTTGGTCAGTCCACCGGCTTGCAGCTGCCGTGGTCATGTCTGAGCGCCGCGCGAGGAGGGGGACGAGGGGAGGTGCCGGGGCCGTGACTAGAGTCGTCATACCCCTTTGGACTGTACGAGCGCCCGCTCGGTTCCCTCACGCGGCGCTCTCACGGGCAGTTAGGAGCCGAGAGCGGCAAAAAGCTGCTCGGCGGGCCATATGTCGATGGCTTGGCCCTTGTCTATGAGCTCGCGGGCACGCTTTTCCTTTGATGTTATCGTCGCCCACTCCCCAACGACCAAGATGGTCGTCTTCTTTGTCACGTTTTTGCCCACCTGGCCACCCTGTTGCGCGATAGCGGACCACAGTTCACCCTTGTCGTGCTCACCGAACTCGCCGGTGAGTGTGACGTTGTGACCGTAGAGTGGGGAATTCGGATCCGCCTGGGGGTTTGGTTCGGGTATGTCCTCCGGCGTGGCGACTGATTGCCACGGCGCCGGCCCGCGCCGAGGGCTGCTGTCACCAGCGCCCGTCCCAGTTTGGTTGCTGCCACGCGGCGTGGGAGAAGACTCACCGCGTGCTTGGAGGGCGCGTGATGCCCCGGATCGGTCGCGTAGCACGGGCGTGACGTGACCGGCTTCCACGACCCCGAGCGAGAAACCGGCATCGTGGACGAAGCCCATGACGTCACCTTCGTAGCGGGCCGCGCGCGCTAGCTCTACCATCACACCTGCGCAGAGGGTCACCCGGTCATTCGGGTTCGCGCCTTCGACGCCGAAGTGCGCAGCCAGAGTAGGCAGTGCATGATCCTTCACGTCCAACGTGGCCGCGCGCGCCAGCGCGAGAGTGCACGCGAAGCGCAGCGTGGGCACCTCGCTTGTCGACGCGATGCACGCGCCACACAAGGCGCTCGCCGCGAACTGGGCGTTGTGGGCGACCAGGGGAAGGTCCCCGGCGAACTCTGCGAGGTGAGCGACGCACTCACCCGCGGGAGGGCATCCATCCACGTCGGCCTGGGACACGCCGTGCCGGGCGACGTTGACGGGGTCGAATTCCGCTTTGCCCGGCGGGGGTGTGCATGTCCACTCGCGGTGCTCCACAATCTCACCGTCGATGACCTTGGCGGCACTGATGCGGCACACAGACTCCCACGCTAGGTTGGCGGTATCCACCTCCACCGCGACGAAGCTAAAATCGGGGATTCCCGCGCGGCCGGCGGGGGTTTCCACACTTGGGGCTTCGCCGCGCCGGGCAGCGTCGATAAGGTGGGCGAGGTGCCCCGGGCCCTCCAGGTCCCCCGGCTCAAAGCGGATTGCTGTTGTCACCCCTCCCGCGTCCACGGAGACGAAGCCGCCCTCCCAGGCGTCCCCCTCGCTCACGGCGACGTTGGAAACCTCTGCGAGGGCGATCGTGGGACCCGCGGGGGAGCCGGTCAAGGCCTCTTGCAGCGGTGACGGGCTGACAATGACCGATTCATCCGTGACCGATACCGTGGCGCCGTGCGCTGCAATCACCTTGGTAGCTCCCTTCCTTACTCCGCGCCGAGCTCCGGATCGGCTTCCGGTTCCAATTCAGAGTCAAACTCCGGTGGCTCGATTTGCTTGAGCACCACCGTAGAACGTGCGGGCACGAGCTTCGTCCCGCCGGCAGGAATGTGCTCGTACTCGTCGGGGTGACCCAACGGCTTCGTTGTGTCGATGGTCACCTCCCATTTGGCGCCCAGCTCCTTGCCGGGAAGAGTGAACTCGATGTCTTCGAAGTGGGCGTTGAACATGAGGATGAACGAGTCGTCCTGCACCCGCTGCCCACGCCGGTCTGAATCCGTAATCGCACTGCCGTTGAGGTAGGCCATCAACGCCTTACCGAAAGCGAAGTCCCAGTCTTCCTGGTTCATCAACTTGCCGGAGGGGACCAGCCACGCAATCTCACGGTCGACGACGTCGGCACCGAGGGCGCCGCCCTGGAGGAAGCGGCGGCGGCGGAAGACGGGGTGCTTCTTGCGGATGTTGATCAGCCGGCGCGTGAAGTCGTGCAACTCCTCGGCGATGTCGAGGTGATCCCAGTTCATCCAGGCAAGCTCATTGTCCTGGCAGTAGGCGTTGTTGTTGCCCTTTTGGGTCCGCGCGAACTCGTCGCCGTGGGAGATCATCGGCGTGCCCTGAGACAGGAGCAGGGTAGTGAGGAAGTTGCGACGCTGCTGCGCCCTCAGTTGCTGGATCTCGGGGTCGTCCGTGGGACCCTCGACGCCGCAATTCCAGGAACGGTTGTGGCTTTCGCCGTCACGGTTGTCCTCGCCATTGCCTTCGTTGTGCTTTTCGTTGTAGGAGACGAGGTCGTTGAGGGTGAAACCATCGTGCGCCGTGATGAAGTTGATCGAGGCGGTCGGGCGGCGACCGTTGTGCTGGTACAGGTCGGACGACCCCGTCAACCGGGAGGCGAACTCGCCGAGAGTAGAGGGCTCCCCGCGCCAGAAATCGCGCACAGTGTCGCGGTACTTGCCGTTCCACTCGCTCCACAGGGCCGGGAAGTTGCCCACTTGGTAGCCCCCCTCCCCGACATCCCAGGGCTCTGCAATGAGCTTCACCTGGGAGACGACGGGGTCCTGCTGGCAGAGATCGAAGAAGGTCGCCAGCCTATCGACGTCGGAAAACTCGCGCGCCAGGGTAGAGGCGAGGTCGAAGCGGAAACCGTCAACGTGCATCTCGGTCACCCAGTAGCGCAGCGAGTCCATGATGAGCTGAAGGGAGTGGGGATCGCGGACGTTAAGGGAGTTGCCGGTGCCCGTGTAATCCATGTAGTGGAACTTGTCCGAATCGACTAGGCGGTAGTAGGCCTCGTTGTCGATCCCGCGGAAAGCGATCGTGGGACCCATGTGGTTGCCTTCAGCGGTGTGGTTGTACACGACGTCGAGGATGATCTCGATTCCCGCTTCGTGGTAGGCGCGCACCATACCCTTGAACTCGGCGACGGCGTCTCCCGGCTTCGTCGCTGCCGCGTAGTTGTTTTCGGGGGCGAAAAACCCGAAGGTGTTATACCCCCAGTAGTTGCGCAGTCCCAGGTCGCGCAGACGATCGTCCTGCAGGAACTGATGCACGGGGAGTAGCTCGACGGACGTGACGCCCAAATCCTTGAGGTAGTCCACCATGACGGGGTGGGCCAGCCCGGCGTAGGTGCCGCGCAGGTTCTCGGGAATGTCCGGGTGCGTCTGGGTCATGCCTTTGACGTGGCACTCGTAGATGATGGTTTCTTCATCCGGAATGCGCGGGTTGCGGTCATCTCCCCAGTCGAAGAAGGGGTTGATCACCACGGAGAGCATGGTGTGGCCGAGGGAGTCTTCCTCGTTGCGGCCGGTACCGGGCGTGGAGGCGTCGATGTCGTAGGAGAAGAGGGAGGAGTGCTGGTCGAAGTCGCCGTCGAACGCGCGAGCGTAGGGGTCGACGAGGAGCTTGTTCGGGTCGCAGCGCTTTCCTGATTGCGGGTCCCACGGCCCGTAGACGCGGTAACCGTAGCGCTGCCCCGGAGTGACCCCAGGCAGGTACGCATGCCAAACGAAGTTGTCCACCTCTTCCAAGGGGACGCGCGTTTCGAGCCCCGCCTTGTCGATGAGGCATAATTCAACTTTCTCCGCGACCGAGGAGAAGAGGGCGAAGTTGGTGCCGGCACCGTCGTAGGTGGACCCGAGGGGGTAGGCGGAGCCCGGCCAAGTGATCGGCGTCGTAACCGATTCAGTGTGAACTTCTGTCATGCTGCGCCATCCTATCGGACACCGACGATTATTCCGTCGATTATTCCGTGCGACGCTATGAGTGTTGCGCGTAGCCCGCGAGGAGGAACTCGACGGCGAGCTCGACTGAGGCGACGTCGCCTGCCGGGGCAGGACTGCCCGTGGCCTGCGCGAGCTGAGCGGAGGACTGATGCACGTACGCCGCCCCGACCGTGAGGTAAACAAGCCCCTCCGCCGCGGCCTCCGCTCTGGCGGTAGCGCTGTCTGTAGTGTTATCCGAAGCAGTCCCGAGCGAGCCCCGCACTAATTCAGTCAACCGCCCCGTGAGCGGGGATTCAGTCTGCGACAGGGCCGCGAGGACGACCTCGGCCCCGTCACGGTGGGCGAGAAGCACGCGCCTGAGCTCGGCGCACAGCACCGCGGGAGTGGAGGCGGCGCGGGAGGCGTCGAAAAGCGGTGCGGTGATGAGTTCGGCGAGGTGAGAGATGAGCTCCTGCTTGTTCTTAATGTGCCAGTACAAGGCCCCCGGGGCCACGGAGAGGGAGGTGGCGACGCGGCGCATCGTGACGTCGGCGAGACCGTACTCATCGAGGATGCCGAGAGCTGCGCGGCCGATGACGTCGCGGGACAGGTGCATGGGGGTCACCTTACCGCCCGCGATGTTCACAGGTGTTGGGCAGCGCCTTAGCAGCCAGGCCCCACGGGTGAGTGAGTATTCGGTTGTTATGCTCGCCTGCACACATACGACGTGCCGCCAATGGTGGCAGCGAAGGATAGCGTAGGAGACATGTGAGGGGAGCTACATTCATGGTTTCAACGCGCACCGTGCGAGCCGTCGCTGCGTCATCGGCCACTGCGCTCGCCTTTGGGGCCGTCGCCTGCGGCTCGGACGGGGAGGCAGACAACGGAAGCCTTCTCACCTCGATCCGCGCAACAGCGGTCCCGCAAACCGCCGCCGAGTCGAGCGGAGAAGAAACGACAGGCACGCCGGTGGACGACGCAGACCTCGACGAAATGCAGCGTGCCGTGTACCTCACCATGAACCCGGGAAGCTATGACGGCTGGACCCGTGTCTTGCTAGAGAACTCCTGCCACAAGGTCGCCGATCCGATTTGGGCCGAGATGGAACGCTCGGGGACAACGCTCGAACAACTCGAAAAAGCCGCGCGCTTGCAGGCCCGGGCTGGTCAGGGCGTTGAGCTACCCCACACCGAAGTCTCGCTTCACAACGTGCACGTGGACGGAGAACGGGCGACCGCCACCGTGACTGCGGTCAATTCCCGAGGCACCCAGACTCAAACACAGATCTTCGCGCGCGAGGACGGCCGCTGGAAGTTGTGCAGCTGAGATGAGGAAACGAACACGTTCAGGTGCGGCGGCCGGGCTCCTCGCCGCCTCTCTGTTGGCGGGGAGCATCGTGGGAGTCGTGTGGGGCTTTTCCCGCCCCGCTTACGTCGGCGTCGTCGTTGGAGACGGCGTGGAGGTGGACCAGATTGCCACGCCGGACAGTGCCGAGTTCGCGTCCCTGGGTTGGTTTGTCATCCTCACCGCCGTTTTGGGAGCTGCGGTGGCGGCTCTCGCCTACGCTCGTGCTCACCGTGGCCCGGCAATGCTGGGCTGGGTCATGGTCACCTCCCTCGGCGGGGCGTTCGCAACCTACACCTTCGGTGAGGGTGTGGCCCACCTGGCATCCGCGGACCCCTCCGCTTTTTCCGAAGGCGCCAGATTGTCTGTCGTTCCCGCCCTCTACCCCGGTACCGGGTGGCTCGCCGCGCCCTGTCTGGCGGCTCTGACCTACTGGCTTCTTTCGGTTGTGGGTGAGCTCGACACTGCCTCCGCTAAGAACTAGACGAGGGCCAATTAACGACGGACGTCCCGTCGCACTCCGTGCTGATCGCGTCCACCGCGCCGAGGATGGAGACAAGGGACGTCACGACAAAGGCGTTGAGTTGATCGTCGCTCAGTCCCGCGCTAGCAAGGACAGTTGATTCCGCGTGCAGGTGCAGGTCGCCGGCGAACTCATGCAGGTAGGTGCGCACGCCCACCGCCTGCTCGTTAAAATCATTGCACATCAACCACAGGGGCATGAACCCGCGATCAGCGGGGACATCGGCGTCCCACATAGCCGTGACTCGCGCGTAGCGGTGTCCCGCGTCCCCGTCGAGGCAGGCGGCGAAAGGCACTCCGTTGACCCCGGTAGCGATGACGTCCTGGGGGGTGAGCCCGTAGGAAAAGTCCAACAGGTCGAACGCCTCTTCCAGCCGGGCTAGTTCTACCGCTCGGACGATGTCGCGCTGGTCGCCGCTCGGGCCGGCGAAGGAATCCGGGGCTTCGAAGACCTCCGCTTCGCCGCCGCGAGGTAGGTGGCGCTCGCTGGGGTGGCGGCCCAGAAGAGCCTCCGCGTCCTGAGCGCGGGACAGAGGGGGCGGCAGCGGGTGGTCCCACTCCGGCGGCACAAGGCGGCTGCGCAGCTCCACAGAAAAAGCTGCGCAGTACTCCATGCAATCCGCGAGCTCACTGGCCAGCTGGTCGTCGTTAAGACCGTGCTTGGTGCGCACGGACGCGCGGAGGTGGACCTCGAAGTCCCCGGTGTCCATGAGGTGCGCCGACGCGACGGGCCCAATGCGGTCATGGTTCCACGTGTTCAGGAAGGCGGCGAGCTCACCCGCCCGCTCGAACTCGACGGGGATGCGCTGAGAACAATCCACCACGAGGGACAGGGGCGCATCGAAACTCTCCCACACCGTGGCGATGTAGGCGTAGGCGGAAACCACGAGCCTGTCGGGGCGTTGGAGGGGTTCAAACCCGAGCCCTTCCAACGCTTCGGCCGCGCGAGCCAGGGTGACCTCGGCGGGTGCGTCTGATCCCCGGTGGTCCGGGGCTCGATGCTTAGCCATGCTCGCCTCCGTTGCTCAGCAGTCGATACTTACGTCGAGCTTAGACAACGGCACCGACCTCTGAGCCAATCCTGGCCAATCCTGGCCAATCCTGGCCAATCCTGGCCAATCCAGGCCAATACAGGCCAGTCCGGGCCAATCCGGGCGGGACGGGGTGCCTACAATGGCTCCGACGAGAAAAAAGACGAAATAGATCACGGCGGGAGTAGCAGATGCTGACGGTGACCGACCTGAGAGGGCAGCGCCCCACAACGACTCAATTGCGCCGGGTTCTGCCCCGCGGGGGAGTCGACGTCACTTCGGTTCTGGGCGCGGTAGCCCCCATCGTCGAATCTGTACGGGACGGTGGCGCGCGGGCCGCACTCGACCACGGTGAGGCTTTCGACCGGGTCCGCCCAGCATCCGTGCGCGTCCCAGGCCGAGTGATCGCCGCCGCCTTGGAAGGTCTGGATCCCGCCGTCCGAGCAGGGTTGGACGAGGCCGCTCAGAGGATCCGCACCGTGCACGCCGCCCAGAAGCCTGCCCCTCACACCTGCGAACTGGCGCCGGGTGCGACGGTGACGGAGGTGTTCAGGCCCGTACGCCGGGTGGGGCTCTACGTCCCCGGGGGCAAGGCGGTATACCCGTCAAGCGTGCTGATGAACGTCATTCCCGCTCAGGAGGCGGGTTGCTCTTCCCTGGTGGTGTGCTCCCCACCGCAGGCGGAGTTCGACGGCTGGCCGCACCCGACGACCCTAGCCGCGTGCGCCTTGCTCGGTGTCAACGAAGTGTGGGCGGTGGGTGGAGCGCAGGCCGTGGCGCTCATGGCCTACGGTGATGACACAAGTGACGATGCGGGGCAGCTCGAGCCTGTGGACATGGTCACCGGTCCCGGAAACATCTTCGTGGCGGCTGCAAAGCGCGTCGTCAACGGGGTTGTGGGGATCGACGCCGAGGCGGGTCCGAGCGAGATCGCGGTCATCGCCGATGACACCGCCAATCCCACCTTCGTCGCTGCCGACCTGGTCTCTCAGGCCGAGCACGATGAGCAGGCGGCCTTGGTCCTCATCACCCCCTCGCAGGAACTCGCCGAGAGCGTTGCCGCAGAGGTGACGCGCCTGGCCGGGGCGACCCTGAACACAGGGCGCGCATCCTCGGCGCTCGGTGGGGAGCAATCGGGCATCGTGCTTGTCGACGACATCGCGCACGCCATCGATGTCAGCGACGCCTACGCGCCTGAGCACCTGGAAATTCACACACGCGACGCGCGCGCCGTGGCCGCACGCGTGAGTAACGCCGGCGCCGTCTTCATCGGCCCGTTTTCGCCGGTGCCGCTCGGTGATTACGCCGCAGGGTCCAACCACGTCTTGCCGACCTCCGGCACGGCAAGGTTCACCTCGGGTCTCACCACACACACCTTCTTGCGTCCCGTCAACCTTATTGAGTACGACGAGCACGCGCTGGGCGAGCTCGCCGATCACATCGTCGCGCTCGCCAACGCCGAGCAACTCCCGGCACACGGCGAGGCCGTGAAGGTGCGCAGGGGTGAGGTGTAGAAGCAATGGAATGTCAACCAGGCACCATCGCGGGCAGCACGCCTCTCGACGCCCTCCCGCTGCGCTTCGAGCTCCGCGGCAAAACCGCGTACGGGGCGCCCCAGCTCGACGTTCCCGTGGCCCTCAATACCAATGAGAACCCGTACCCCCCGTCGCAAGCTCTCATCGATGACCTCGTGACGGAAGTCTCATCCCTCGGGGCCCAGCTCAACCGCTACCCGGAACGAGACGCCGTCGAGGTGCGCGAGGCTCTCGCCGCGTACGTGACCCGGCAAACCGGGGTGACGGTGAGCCGTGACAACCTCTGGGCGGCAAACGGCTCCAACGAGATTTTGCAGCAGCTCCTCCAGGCGTTCGGTGGGCCGGGTCGAACGGCGCTAGGCTTCGTGCCGAGCTACTCCATGCACCCGCTGCTCGCCGCGGGCACGCAGACCGAGTTCATTGGCGTGCCGCGGGGAGCGGATTTCCGCCTCGACTTCGAAGCCGCGCTGGCCGCCATCGAGCTCCACCAACCTGACATCGTCTTCCTCACCACCCCGAACAACCCAACTGGGGATGTCACCCCCCTCAGCGACATCGAGCGGATTCTGCGGGTTGCGCCGGGTATCGTCATCGTCGACGAGGCCTACGCCGAGTTCTCTACGTCACCGTCCGCGACCAGGCTCATTGCGGACTACCCGTCATCGCTCGTCGTCTCGCGGACGATGTCCAAAGCGTTCGACTTCGCGGGGGTGCGCCTGGGGTATTTCGTGGCCGCGCCCGCATTCGTCGAGGCGGTGATGCTGGTCCGCCTCCCGTACCACCTGTCGGTACTATCCCAGGCGGCCGCGCGTGTGGCGCTGCGCCATGCGGAGGAGACGCTCGCGACCGTCGAGAAGCTGGCGCGCGAACGCGAGCGCGTCGAGGCCGCTCTCGCGTTGATGGGTTACGATGTCGTGCCGAGCGAATCGAACTTCCTGTTCTTCGGGCGCTTCGCCGACTCGCACGCGGCATGGGAAACATTTTTGGACGCCGGGGTGCTGATCCGCGACGTGGGGGTGCCGTCGTACCTCCGCGTGACAATTGGGTTAGACCATGAAAACGACGCCTTCCTCAGGGCGGCAAAGGATGTGGGACATGACTGACAGGATCGGCCGCGCCCAGCGGACGACGTCGGAATCGGACATTTGCGTGCAGCTCAACCTGGACGGGGCGGGGCGGGTCGACGTCTCAACTGGCCTGCCTTTCTTCGACCACATGCTGACGGCGTTTGGAACCCACGGGGCGTTCGACCTGAGTATCCAGGCCTCCGGGGACACCCACATTGACGCTCACCACACGGTGGAGGACACCGCGATCACACTCGGCTGGGCACTCGCGGAGGCGGTGGGCGCCAAAGAGGGGATCACGCGTTTCGGCTCCTCGCTGCTGCCCATGGACGAAACACTCGTAGAGGCCGTCGTGGACTTCTCGGGCCGCCCCTACTTCGTCATGAACGGCGAGCCAGACTACATGGCGTGGCAGATGATCGGCGGACACTACGCCACGGTGATCAACAGGCACTTCTTCGAGACGCTGGCGCTCAACGCACGTCTCACCCTGCACCTCAACGTCCGCTACGGGCGCGACCCTCACCACATCACCGAGGCGGAGTTCAAAGCCGTGGCTCGGGCGTTGCGTGCAGCCGCGGAGAAGGACCCGCGGGTTGGAGGCATCCCGTCGACCAAGGGAGCACTCTAGATGGTCGCGTTGGGTCGCGCAGCCGCGGAACTCACGGCAGAAGAAGTCGACGCCGTGACCAGCCCGTGGGAAGCTCGCGGACTGATCCCGGCGCTCGTCGCTATCTCGGCGGCGTTCGGCGCGTGGTCGCTCCTTCTCCCCGTCGTGCCTACAGCCGTGATCGACGCTGGGGGTTCCGAGTCCCTTGCCGGAATGTCGACGGGCGTGTTCATGTTCTCCACGGTGGCCACGCAGGTCTTCGTACCCCGGTTGCTGCGGAAGTACGGTTACCGGCGCGTCATCCTCGTCGCCTCCGTGCTGCTCAGCCTCCCCGCGCTGGGTTACATCGCGGGAATGAGCGCGCCGCTTGTCCTCGGCATCGGTGTTATCCGGGGGATCGGGTTCGGCGCTTTGAGTGTCGCGGAGTCCGCGACCATCGCGCAGTTGGTGCCCTGGCGCCTCCTCGGGCGCACCACCGGCATTTTTGGCGTCGCTGTGGGCGCGGTGCAGATGGCAGCACTTCCGGCTGGCTTGGGCCTAGCTGGGATCGTGGGCTACGGGCCGGTCTATGTCCTAGCCGCCGTAATCGGGGCGGTCGGCATGGCCGCATGTCTCTGGATCCCCGCAATCCAGCAGCCCGAGGCAGAAGGAGAACACGGTTCCGGTCTCCAGGTGCCAGTGTGGCGTCTGGTGGCGGTGCCCATGCTCGCGCTGACGTTCGTGACTACTGCCTACGGAGCTGTGACCACCTTCCTACCTGCCGGCGTGCGCGAATTGGACCCGGCCTCCGGCGCCGTCTTCGCAGGTGTGCTGCTGGCGGTGGTGAACTTCGCGGCGATGCTCGCGCGCTACTTCGCCGGAGCAATGCTAGACCGGCGCGGTGTTCCTGGGACGGTGATGATCCCGTTCCAGATCAGCGCAGCGCTCGGGATACTTGCGACGGCAGCGGTCCTCTACACAGAGGCGTCCGTGTGGTGGCTTGTGCCCGCCTCGTTGCTTTACGGGGCTGGGTTCGGCGCGGTGCAAAACGAATCTCTCACACAGTTGTTCTACCGTCTGCCACACTCGAAAGCCTCCGAGGCCTCGGCGATGTGGAACATCGCTTTCGATGCGGGCACGGGTCTCGGGTCGACGATCTACGGCCTCATGCTGGCGGGGATGTCCATGGCGCCCATGTTTGGTATTGCCGGCGCCGTTATCGCCGTGGGAGTGGTTGTCACCGTGGCCGACCGCGTGCTGGGGCGCCACCGCGTCTCCGAGGTCAACAACCTGTCGGTCCGTTTGCGTTCCGTTCAGGCCCCGCGGTTTTACCGCCGGGGTGGCCGCTAAACTAAGCGGCCATGAGCTCTCACGGTGCACGCGTCGCCCTGCTGGACTACGGGGCAGGAAACATCCGCTCTGCCGCTCGTGCGCTTGAGCACGTCGGCGCGCAGGTGACGGTCACCGGGGACCCGCATACCGCGCTGGATGCGGACGGATTGGTTGTCCCCGGCGTCGGCAGCTTCCACGCCTGCATGCGCGGCCTGCGAGCCATCGGCGGCCCGCGCATCATCGGTCAGAGGCTCGCCGGTTCGCGGCCCGTCCTGGGTGTGTGCGTGGGGTTGCAGGTGTTGTTCGACCGCGGCGTTGAACACGGCGTGGACACGGCTGGCTTAGGGGAGTGGCCCGGGGTCGTCGACAAGCTGGATGCCCCGGTTCTGCCGCACATGGGGTGGAACACTGTGGAGGCGGCGGAGGGCTCTGCGATGTTCGCGGGCCTGGACCCCGACACTCGGTTCTACTTCGTCCACTCCTACGGCGTGCGAGACTGGGTCATGCACGAAGACGAATTCATCGCCGCACCGCTGGTGTCGTGGGCTGTGCACGGGCAGAGCCGGTTCGTCGCCGCGGTTGAGAATGGCCCGCTGTGGGCAACGCAGTTTCACCCGGAAAAATCGGGGGAGGCGGGGCTCGCGCTGCTGTCCAACTGGGTTCGCAGGCTTCGCTAGACTTGCCCCATGACTTTCACGCTCCTTCCGGCGGTTGACGTGGTGAATGGTCGCGCCGTGCGGCTCGACCAGGGCGAGGCCGGGACCGAAAGGGACTACGGCGACCCGCTCGAGGCGGCGCGACGCTGGCGCGATGAGGGCGCGCAGTGGCTCCACTTCGTTGACCTTGACGCTGCCTTTGGCCGTGGCTCAAACCACGAGCTGATGGCGGAGATCACCCGCACTATCGGGATCGACGTAGAACTCACCGGGGGGATACGGGACACCGCGTCGCTGGAGCGCGCGCTGGGGACGGGGGCTCGCCGAGTCAACATCGGTACAGCTGCTCTGCGCGAGCCGGAGTGGACGGCGGACATGATCCGCCGGCACGGTGACGCGATCGCCGTGGACATCGCCGTGCGGGAAGAAGACGGCCAGTGGCGGACCAAGGGCGACGGGTGGACGTCCGACGGCGGGGACGTCTGGGAGGTCCTGGAGTTCTTCGATGCGGCTGGGTGCGCCCGCTTCGTTGTTACCGACGTCAGCCGCGACGGAACCCTCACCGGGCCTAACGTCGACCTGCTGCGTGGGATCTCCGCCGCTACTGATGCATTCGTCACCGCGAGCGGGGGGATTGCCCAGCTTGACGACGTCTCCCAACTGTCCCAGTACGAGGGCGAGGGGATTGATTCCGCCATCATCGGCACGGCGCTCTACGAGGGCCGGTTCACGTTGCGGGAGGCACTGCGCGCCGTAGAGAGGTCCGAAAAGAACCTATAGGGCGCGCGTTGACGCTAAGGTGTCGTTATGGACTCGTACGGGAAGTACCTCGAGATCGCGAAAGAGATCGTCGGAGAGGCCCGCACGCTGTTCGTATCCCACCTCGGAGCGGCGCCCGCGTTATTTAAGGAGGGCGGCAGCTTCGCTACCGAGGCAGATATGGCCATTGAAACCCTGCTGCGCCGGCGGTTGACGGAAGCGACCGGCATCCCCGTTTACGGCGAGGAGCAGGGGGGCGATCTCAACTCGCGGGCCTGCTGGGTCGTGGATCCTATTGACGGGACGTCCAACTACTCGTCGGGAAACCCGAACTGCGCCATCCTCGTCTCGTTGATCCGCAACGGGCAGCCAGTGCTGGCCGTAACGGACATCCCGCTGATGAACATGTGCCTGACCGGCATCGAGGGGGGCCCGGTAGAGCTCAACGGCACAGCATTGCCACCGATTGGGGAAAGCTCCCCCGGGGCGCAGGTAGGCGTCGGTTCGGTGCGCTCACCGGATTCGGAGCGCTATCCCGCGGGCGCGCGCCTCGATATCATGTCAACGCTCGCCGAAACCGACTTGCGGCCCCGCATTTCCGGCTCCGTCGGGGTCGACTTCGCGTTCGTGGCCCAGGGGATTTACGAGGCCGCCTTGAGCTTTTCGCCCCACCTCTGGGACAACTCGGCGGGAATTTGCCTGACGCGGTGCGCGGGCGCCGTTGTGACGGGTCCAGACGGGGAGCCGTGGACGATGCAGTCGATCGGTGCGATCGCCGGGTCCCGCCGGGCCCACAAAATCGCGCTGAGTACGATGAAGTCCGTTGCTTTCAAGTAGCGGGAAGGAGTCGCCGTGAGTGTCGCAGTGCGCGTCATCGCTTGCCTCGATGTGGACGAAGGGCGCGTTGTCAAGGGGGTCAACTTCGCCGATTTGCGCGACGCGGGCGACCCCGTGGAGCTGGCGCGCGTGTACGGCCGGGAGGGTATCGACGAACTCACTTTCCTCGATGTCAGCGCGTCCCGGCAGGGCCGAGGCACCATGCTCGACGTTGTTCGTCGCACTGCCGAGCAGGTTTTCATCCCCCTCACCGTCGGCGGCGGCGTGCGCACCGCTGACGATGTGCGCGAACTGCTCCGCGCCGGAGCGGACAAGGTCAGCGTTAACACCGCGGCGATCGCCCGTCCCGAATTGCTGCGGGAGCTTTCGGAGGCGTTTGGTGCGCAGTGCATCGTGTTGTCCGTCGATGCCCGACGAGTGCCGCACGGAGGGACGCCGCAACCATCCGGTTTCGAAGTCACAACCCACGGTGGCACCCGGTCGGCGGGTATCGATGCCTGTGAGTGGGCCCGTACCGCCGAGGCGCTCGGTGTCGGTGAGATCCTGCTTAACTCCATGGATGGAGACGGCACCAAAGAGGGCTTTGACCTCGAGCTGATCCGGCTCGTCCGCGAAGCAGTCTCCATCCCGGTCATCGCCTCGGGTGGGGCAGGTGCCGCGGAGCACTTCCCGCCGGCCGTGGCCGCGGGGGCGGACGCCGTTCTGGCAGCATCGGTTTTCCACTTCCGCGAGGTGTCGGTCGCTGAGGTCAAATATGCGCTGCGCGCCGCGGGGGAGGTCGTGCGGTGACGAAACCACGGATTGAACATCAGACCGACCCCGCGGAGTTCGACCTCGACCCGGCGATCGCGTCCCGCTTAAAGCGCAATGACGCGGGCCTCGTTCCCGCGGTTGTGCAGGATGCGCACAGCGGTGCGGTGCTCATGATGGCCTGGATGGATGACCACGCCCTCGCCCACACGCTCTCTACCAGGCAGGGTACGTACTTCTCCCGGTCGCGGGGCGAGTACTGGGTTAAGGGCTTGACAAGCGGGCACACGCAGCGGGTGGTCGGCGTTCGGCTTGATTGCGATGGCGACACGTTGCTGGTCACGGTGGAACAAACTGGCGCTGCCTGCCATACTGGGGACCTCACCTGCTTCGATGCGAACGTGTTGCTGGGAGAGGATGGCCGATGAGCAGCCGGCGTTTCTCCCGTATCGGCGCCGCGCTGCTGGGCGCTGGCGGCGTTGTGGTTGCAGCCTTCACTCGTACCCCGTGGATCACGGCCTCCTACTTCGATGACCGTGCAGGCGGTGGCGTGTCCACCTTGCGTGGTTCCGACTGGTCGGCAGAGTCTGCAGCGGTGTCTATTTTGCTCATCGTCGCGGCGATTGCCACCCTTGTGCTGCGGCGCGTTGGTCGACGCGTTGTAGGCGCGATCGCGGCGATCGCGGCGCTGGGGGCCGCGATATCGCCAGTGCGCCTGCTCGTAGATGGTGCGGACAAGCAACGGGTGCTGGCCATCTTGTCCGCTGGGTACGAGGACACGCAGGCGAATTCGGATGCCATCGCCGGGTGGTCGCAGATTACCGATGCCGTCGTGCACCCCGCCTGGGTCGCGCTTTCTATCGTTGGTTTTCTGCTGGCGGCGGGAGGCGGCGCGCTCGTGGCAAGCCGTCCTGGGGAAGATTCCGCCACGTTGAACAAGTATGAGACGGATGCGGTGCGGCGAAGCAGGCTCAATAGCGACTTGGAGTCGACCCCCGACTCAGGGCGAGTCATGTGGGACGCACTCGACGTCGATATCGACCCCACCGATACCTCTCCGCCGCGGGGTTGATTTCTCCGCAGCACCGGTATCCCGTTACCCTAAGCGCAAGACCTTGATTCTTTGCCTCCGAGGGAAGGGGTGGCGATGGCGCAGGCAACCGATGCAACGGGCGGCGTCCTCGCCGGTGTGCTCCGTGAGGTGGGGCGTCGAGAAGCGGACGTGCCCTTTCAGGAGATTAAGGCCCGCTCGCGGGCGATGGGGCCGACGCGCGACGTGCGCGCCGCGTTGCTGCGCGGGGGGTGCGGTGTCATCGTGGAGATCAAGCGGACCTCCCCGGTTCACGGCCCGACTGCGCCCTTTTCGGCATCCGGGTTAACAGTGGAGGAGGTCGCCGACGCTATAGAGCGCGGAGGAGCGCACCTCATCGCGTGCCAGACCGAGAAGCTGAGGTTCGACGGTTCCCTCGCTGACATGGCGCGCGCCCGCGCTGCGGTGTCCCTACCGATGGTGTGCCGCGACGTCATCGTCGACCCGTACCAGATCCATGAGGCCCGCTGTTATGGTGCGGATTTGATCCCCCTGCAGGTCGGGATCATGGACCAGCCCCGCCTCGAGGCGCTCCTCGATCGCGCGGAAAGCCTGGGGATGGTCGTCATGGCCGAGGTGCGCACGCCCGAGGAAGCAGACCGGGCTCTGCGGGCGGGGGCCACGGTGGTTGGCGTCAACTCGTGGAGCTTTGCCTCCAACGATCTGAACAGGGACGCCTTCGCCGAGATCGCGCCGGGCTTGCCCTCAGACGTCGTAAGGATCAGTCTCGGCGGCGTGCGCAACGCGAGAGATCTTATCGACGCCGCCGCAGCCGGAGCTGACGCGGTCCTCGCCGCGGAGGCCGTCATGAGTAGGGACGACATCGAAACTGCCACGCGCCGACTCGCCGCCGCGGGCCAGCACCCCGCCTGCCCCTCGCGGAGGTAGGTAGGGCACACTGGTCGGCGTGGAGACGTTGATTTTGGCAAACATTCCCTCCCCGCCCCAGGGCGTATGGCACATCGGACCCGTGCCAATCAGAGCTTACGCGCTGTGCATTATCACCGGCATCGTTGTCGCGGCGTGGCTCACCCAACGCCGGTACCGCGCCCGCGGTGGGGATCCCGACGTCGTGTGGGATGCGCTCATTCTCGCCATACCGGCGGGGATTGTGGGCGGGCGCCTCTACCACGTCATCACCGACCACGCGAAGTACTTCGGGCCAGGCAAGGACCCGTTGCAGGTGTTCAACGTCGCCGCAGGCGGGCTGGGAATCTGGGGAGCGATTGCCCTGGGGACCTTGGCGGTGTGGCTTTTGCTCCGCGCGAAGGGCATCCCGCTTGGCCCGTTTGCCGACGCCGCCGCGCCCGGCATCGTGCTGGCGCAAGGGATCGGGCGCTTAGGCAACTGGTTCAACCAGGAGTTATACGGCCGCCCGACCGACGTGCCCTGGGCGCTCGACATCTACTACCGAGTCGACTCCAACGGCAACTTCGCGCCGCTGAGCGGCCACTCCACCGGCGAGATCGTGGCCAGCGTGCACCCCACCTTCCTCTACGAGCTGCTCTGGAACGTCGCCGTCTGTGTCTTTCTGCTGTGGGCGGACCGCCGTTTCACGCTCGGCCACGGGCGAGTGTTCGCCCTTTACGTCGCGGGTTATACCCTCGGTCGCTTCGTGATTGAGCTCATGCGCTCCGACGAGGCCACCTTGATTTTGGGACTCCGAGTAAACACGTGGGTGAGCGCCTTCCTCTTCGTCATCGCGGTGGTCGCTTTTCTCCGCCTGCCGCGCGGGCGTGAGAGTAGTACGGTGGCGCACGGAACGTAAAAAGAGGCCGATCGCGAATAACCACAGCTCGAACAGTGGAGCTCGGTTGGACGCGGTTTGAATGTAGGTTGGGTGGACGTGGATAGAAAAACAAAGATCGTATGCACACTCGGTCCCGCGGTGGCAAATGCAGACGCCATCTTGGGGCTGGTCCGCGACGGAATGGATGTCGCGCGCCTGAACTTCTCGCACGGTGATCACGCAGACCACGAGCAGAACTACCGATGGGTTCGCGAGGCAACGGACGCTACCGGCCACGCCGTTGGCATCCTAGCAGATCTGCAGGGGCCGAAAATCCGCCTCGGCCGCTTCGAGGACGGCTCGACGGTCTGGGAGACCGGTGAGGTCGTCCGCATCACCGTTGAGGACGTTGTCGGCACGCACGACAGGGTCTCTACGACGTATAAGCAGCTCGCCCAAGATGCGCAAGCGGGGGACCGGTTGCTTGTCGACGACGGAAAAGTCGCCCTGGTTGTCCAAGAGGTCGACGGCAACGACGTCGTCGCCAAGGTAACCGAGGGCGGGCCCGTCTCCAACAACAAGGGTGTCTCGCTGCCGGGAATGAGCGTGTCCGTGCCCGCCCTCTCTGAGAAGGACAAGGACGACCTGCGCTTTGCGCTCGAGCTTGGTGTGGACCTAGTTGCGCTTTCTTTCGTGCGCTCTCCGGCGGACGCCGACCTCGTCCACGAGATCATGGACGAGGTTGGCCGCCGTGTGCCGGTTATTGCGAAGCTGGAAAAGCCCGAGGCCGTCGAGGCGCTCGAGTCGATCATTCTCGCATTCGATGCCGTGATGGTCGCGCGCGGTGATCTGGGTGTCGAGATCCCGCTCGAACAGGTCCCGTTGGTGCAGAAGCGGGTCATCCAGATCGCGCGCGAGAACGCCAAGCCCGTCATCGTGGCCACGCAGATGCTCGATTCGATGATCGCCAACTCTCGGCCGACGCGAGCGGAAGCCTCCGACGTGGCGAACGCGGTTCTCGACGGCGCCGACGCGGTCATGCTCTCCGGTGAGACCTCGGTGGGTGTGGACCCCCACAACGTGGTGCGGACGATGAGCCGTATCGTGCGCGTCGCCGAGTCGATGGGCAGCGTCCCGCCGCTCAATCACATCCCGCGGACGAAGCGCGGCGTGATTTCCTACTCCGCGAACGACATCGCCAACCGCCTCAACGCGCGCGCGATTGTTACCTTCACCACGACAGGGGATACCGCTCGCCGCGTCGCGCGCCTTCACCCCGAGCTACCGCTGCTCGTGTTCACCCCCGTCCAGCAGGTGCGTTCGCAGCTCGCGCTGACGTGGGGTGCGGAGACCTTCCTCTGCCCGCCGGTTAAGGGCACCGACGAGATGACCCGCATTGTCGACGAGCACCTGCTCAGCATGGCCGACTACCAGGCCGGCGACACGATGGTTCTTGTCGCTGGCACCCCGCCCGGAATTAGTGGAACGACGAACACCATCCGCGTCCACCAGCTCGGCGAGGATGCTTAGGACCTGCTCATGGGGTCGGCCCACCAGCCAACCCACTCGCCCTCGCCGCCGAAGCGCGGCGTGCTAAGCAGGTCGCCTGCCGACACAATGGTGCTGACCGGGCTAATGCCGTGCAGCGCGTTGCAGAACCACAGCGGCTCGCAGGGGTCCAGCTCGCCCTCGATAACGGGATGGCCCAGCGAGCGCGCCCGCGCGACCACGGCTTTTTGCGTCGTGCTCGGTAGGTGCAGGGCCCGGGGGGTGACAAGCGTCGTACCCCGCCACCCCACCAGAGCCCCGGTCGTGGTTTCGGCGAAGGTGCCGAGTACGACGTCGTCGGTGCCGGCGGGCAGGTGGCGCTGCCGATGGGCGGCCAACCGGGCAAGATCGGGGCCCTTAACAGTGGGAGAGCGGCGCGGGTCGGGCGCGTCCACCAGCGCGAGGCGGGTCCGCTCACGCCGCGCCGGGGCGGGACGGACTTCGAGGTAGAAGCGGCCCTGCGCCCTGGCGAGGCGCGGGAAAAGGTCCGCGGGGGCGTCGAGAAGCGAAAGGGCCTCGTCCCACAGACCCGGCGGGGCCGGCCCAAATCGTTCCATGTGCAGCTCGAGAAATCGGGCGCGCCCGTGGGCGTGGCGCCACGACTCGGCGCGGTCGATGATGCGGGGTCCGTGAGGGCTGGGCACCCATCGGCCGGCCCAGGTGTAGACCGTTACTGCCACGCCGCGGTCACCGCCCTGGCTTTGAGCTCTTTTTCCTCGTACTCGGCGGCGGGATGAGAGGCCCAGACGACGGCCCCGCCCGCCCCAACCTCCACGGTGTCTCCTTGCTTAACAGCAGTGCGGATGAGGATGGACAGGTCGGCCCGCCCGTTGAAACCGAGGTAGCCCGCGACGCCGGAATACACTCCTCGAGCGCCCGGCTCTAGTTCGCTGATCATGGCGCACGTGCGTTCTTTCGGCGCGCCCGTCATGGATCCGCCGGGGAAGGCGGCCCGGAGGAGGTCGATGAGCGTGGTGCCGGGCCGGAGTACGCCCCTGACCGTCGACACGAGCTGGTGAACCGTCGCGTAGGTTTCCACGTGCATGAGCTTGGGTACGGTGACCGTACCTGGCTCGCAGACGCGCCCGAGGTCGTTGCGAAGGAGGTCGACGATCATGAGGTTCTCGGCGCGGGTTTTGGCGTCGGTACGCAACGCGCTCGGGTCCTCCTCGCGGGGGATCGTGCCTTTGATCGGCTTAGTTTCGACGTCCCGCCCGTGTACGGTGAGGAAACGCTCCGGCGAGGAGGACAAAACTTCGACTGACTCGATCCGGAAATACGCCGCGTAGGGCGCCGGATTGAACCTGCGCAGCCGCGAGTACAAATCGATCCCTGCCGATGACGTGCGAGCGGACCACGTGTCCGTCAGACACACCTCGTAGGAATCCCCGCTGGCCAGGGCCTCCTTGATCCGCCCGATGCGGGCGAGGTAGTCCTCGCGGCTCAAGCGCCACGAACCCTTTTCGACACCCACCCCGATTTCCCCTTCGCTAGCGCGCGCTGACGTAGCAGCGACCAGTTCGCCCATGAGGCACCGCGTCTCTTCGTCCGGCGCACCGCGGTACAGCACCATGAGATGGGCGCGCTGGGCGGAGTGGTCGTACACGATGAATGATTGGGGTCGCACCCACCACGCGTCCGGGTAGGCCGAAGGGGCGGAGGGAGTCAAACGCGGCAGCGTGAGGGTGGCGCACTCGTAGCCGAGGTAACCAACCCAGCCGCCGGTGAAGGGCAGGTCGGGGAGGGGAGACGTGTCTACTCGCACCGCAAGTTCGGCCCCCAGTGTGTCTAGGATGTCGTCCTCGCCGAGGCGGAAGGTGTGGGAGCGGGTCAGACTACCGCGGTCCGTGCCCAGGATGGAAAAACCCTCACCGGTAGCAGAGTCGAGCCAAAACGCCTCAGCGCTCTCACCCGCTAACGCGCGAAACGTCGACTCGGTGTCAAGGTCGACGTCGACACACTGGTACTCCACGCGGAGCTGAGAGAGGCTGAGGAAGTTGCGCAGCAGTTCCACCCCGCAGTCGGTGAGGACCGATTCGGGGTGGAACTGCACGCCCCAGTGCGGCCGGCCGACGACCTCGAGCCCCTGCACAGTGCCATCCTCGGCGCGGGCGTGAACGCGCACGCCCGGCGCTTCGGAGACGGTGAGGGAGTGGTAGCGCACGGCGGTGAAGCCCTGCGGCAGGCCGGCGAAGATGCCTTCACCGGAGTGCGTGATGGTGCTGGTGGCGCCGTGGTGGGGAGCACCCCTTTGCACAGACGCGCCGGCAAGGTGGGCCAGACCCTGGTGCCCCAGACACACCCCAAGCACGGGTGTCTCGCCTGCGGCCTGAATTATGAGGCGGGAGCCGCGGAAATCGCCGTCGTCCGCAGGCGTACCAGGTCCCGGGGAGATGACGATGTGCGAAAACTCCCCACCCTCAACACGGCGCGCCAGATCATACTTCTCGACGTCATCCGCGCGTACCACCAGGGGTTCTTCCCCGGCAGCAGCGTGGATCAAGTGCGCGAGGTTATACGTGTACGAGTCCCGGTTGTCGATGAGAAGGATCAATAGTCCACCCGGTTCGGGTTAGCCGCCCATGCTTCGAAGGGCGCGTTGTCGCTGGGCAAGGGCCGGTAGCGAAACTGCACCGGGCTTGCCTCCAACCCGCTGGTGACGCGGGCTAACCACTCGTCGTCAAATCCCGCCGCGGCGGCTTGGTCCGAGCGGGCAGCGAACTCGACGCGTTCCACATTCGCCCAATGAATTGCCACGAAGCACATGGGGCAGGGTCGCGCCGAGGAATAGAGGGTGGCGCCGCTGAGATCATGGCCATGGTGGGCCGCCGCGGCGCGCAGCGCCTGGATCTCGGCGTGCGCGGTGGGGTCGCGGCGGGTCACCACCTCATTACGGCCCTCGTACACAGCGCCGTCCGAGGTGACGACGACGCACCCGAACGGGCCCCCGTCCCCCGAAGCTGAGGTGGTTGCTATCTCGACGGCGCGTTCTAAGAAGTCCATTCCGCCGATGCTAACCTGCCGGCGAGTTGCTAGCGGATGGGGGTGGGGTCGATCTTCCATACCTCGGTGGCGTAGTCGCGGATGGTGCGGTCGGAGGAAAAGCGGCCGGACTCGCAGATGTTGACCCAGCACATCCGTGCCCAGTGCAGTGGGTCCGCGACGTACTCGTGCGCCATGCGGTCGCGCGTCGCGCGGTAGTCCGCGAAATCCCCCAACACGTAGTAAACGTCGGGGGTTTCCCACCCGTTGCCGTCGAGCAGGGAACCGCGGATGTCGTGGAAGGTGCCGGTCCCAGCGTCGTCAAGCGTGCCGTCGATAAGAGCGTCAAGCGCGCGCTTGAGCCCAGGGACCTGCTTTGCGACGGCTGCCGGGTTATAGGTGGAGCGGAGGCGAGGCAGCTCGTCCTCGCGAGCACCGAAGATGTAGGCGTTGTCCTCCCCGACGGCGTCGGCGATTTCGACGTTCGCTCCGTCCATGGTGCCCAGCGTGAGCGCCCCGTTCATCATGAACTTCATGTTTGAAGTTCCGGAGGCCTCCTTGCCCGCCGTGGAGATCTGCTCCGAAATATCGGCCGCGGGGATAATCTGCTCGGCGGGGGAGACGTTGTAGTTCTCCACGAACACGACGCGGAGGGTTCGGGAGACCTCGGGGTCGTTGTTGACAAGGTCGCCAATCGTGTTGATCAGCTTGATGATGCCCTTGGCCCGCGTGTAGCCCGGTGCCGCCTTCGCGCCGAAGATGAACGTGCGCTTGGGTACGTCCGTTTCGCCGTCAATCTTGATGCGGAAGTACAGGTCAAGGATGTACAGGGCGTTGAGTAGCTGACGCTTGTACTCATGCAGGCGCTTGATTTGGGCGTCGAAGATCGAGTCGGTGTCGATCTCAACACCGCCGGTCCGCGCCACCCACTCAGCGAAGTCGCGCTTGTTGGCAGATTTGATCTCGCGGAGCTCCTCCATAACCGAGTCTTCGCTGACGTAGGAACGCAGCTCGGAAAGCTTGTCCAAATCCGTGACCCATTCGTCGGACCCGGACAGCCGATCGAGTAGCGCGGACAGGCGCGGGTTACACATGCGCAGCCAGCGGCGGGGGGTCACGCCATTGGTCTTGTTGTTGAAGCGTTGCGGGTAGAGGTCATACCAGAATTTCAGGGTGTCCCGCTTGAGAATCTCCGTGTGCAGCGCCGCCACGCCGTTGACCGAATAGGCGGCGTAGCAGGCGATCCACGCCATGTGCACCGACCCGTCGTGGACCGGTGAATAGTGGTTTGCCTCCTCTGGGCCGACACCCCGTTTTTCCATGTCCTTGCGGTAGCGGCGGTCGATTTCCACCACGATCTCCCAGATGCGCCAAAAAAGCTGCTTGAAGATGCCCGCGTCCCACGTCTCAAGCGCTTCCTGCAGGACGGTGTGGTTCGTGTAAGCGAAGGTCCTGGTGGTCACCGCCCAGGCGTCCTCCCAACCGAGCCCGTGCTCGTCCATCAACAGGCGCATCAACTCGGGTATGCCCACCACTGGGTGAGTGTCGTTGAGCTGGATGGAATTGAAGCGGTGAAAGTCGCGCAGGTCGTCACCGTGCTGGGCAACGTAGTTATCGATCATCTCTTGCAGCGACGCAGAGACAAAGAAGTACTGCTGCCGCACCCGCAGGACCTTGCCGGCGTACGTGGAGTCGTTGGGGTACAGCACGCGGGTGAGGTCGTGGACCGCTTCGCGCTCCAGAATCGCGTCGGAGAAGCGTTGCGAGTTGAAAGCGTCGTAGTCGAATTCCTCCATCGGCTTCGCGTCCCACAGCCGCAGCGTGCCGACGTTCTTTGTGCCATAACCGGTAATCGGCATGTCGTAGGGCACGGCGCGGACGCTCATGTCGTCGAAGGTGACGGTGCGCTGCTGGGTGCCACGACGCACGATGAAGGGGTAGAAGGATTCTTTCCACGCGTCGGGGTATTCCCTCTGGAACCCGTTGTCGAACTCTTGGCGGAACAATCCATAGCGGTACAACAACCCATAACCGGTGACTGGGTAATTGCCGGTGACCGCCGAATCGAGGAAGCACGCGGCGAGGCGGCCGAGGCCTCCGTTGCCCAGCGCGGCGTCGTGTTCCGCCTCCAAGACGTCGCTCAGATCACGGCCGTGTTCGCTGGCGACCTGCTTCGCCTTGTCGACGAGGCCAAGGTTGGTCAGGTTGTTAAGCAGGGCCCGCCCCTCAAGGAACTCGGCCGAGAAGTACGCCTGCTGCCGGGTTGCCGCGTAGGCGCGCTTGGTGTTGTCCCAATCCTCGGCGATCTGGTCAATAACGGCGGCTGACAGTCCAGTCCAGAATTTTTTGACGGTTGAGTTTTCCGGGGACGCTCCCGAAAACCCCCTGATGTGGCCGGGGGCGGCTGTTTCAAATGGCTGCGAGGTCACACCCCGAGAGCCTACCGAGTCAAGTACGTGAGCGCTGCCGCGAGCGTGGAACGCGTCGCTGCGGTGATGGTCGGTTCGTAGTCTGGCAGAAAGGTGGGCATGTGGTTGACAGGGATGTCCTCGGTAACCCTGTCAGACCGAACCGCCCCATCCCACTGTTCGGCCGGGGTGCACCCGATGAGCCAGAAGAAGTAAGGCACTCCGAAAGCCGCCGGGATGTTGGAAAAATCCTCCGAGACCGTTTTGCGTGGCGCCTTGACGGATTCGTTGGCGAATACCTCGTCGAAACTGGGTCGGACGCGGTTGTAGACCACCGCGTCGTTAGTGAGCAGCTCTCCGTGGGCGAAATACTCGATCGTGGGCGCGTCGGTGATTCCTGAGGCCAGAACCTCGGCGTGGACCACGCGTTCGATTGACGCATAGACCTTCGCCTTCGTTTTATCGCTGTAGAAGCGGCAGTTGAGCGTGAGTTCCGCCTCGCCAGGGATGATGTTGTTCGTCGTCCCGGCTCGCATGCTGGCCACCGTGACGACGGCGAAGTCGGCTGGGTCAACCTCCCGCCCGACGATGCCTTGGAGCCGGGTGATGATCATCGCCGCGGTAAAGGTCGGGTCGATCGCGTTGTGTGGCATCGAGCCGTGAGCGCTGCGGCCCGGGATGCGGACGCGGACGGAGTCGCACGCGGCGAACTGTGGGCCCGGCTTGCTCATGACTTGACCTGCGCGTCCCGGCATGACGTGTAAACCGAAGCACACCTCGGGACGGGGTACCAGGCCCACCAGGTTGTCATTGACCATCGCCTGGGCGCCCTCGCCGGTTTCCTCACCGGGCTGGAACAAGGCGATGAACGTCCCGCTCCATTTGTCGCGGGTGTGGTCCAAAAAGTCGCAGGCACCCAGCAGCGCGGCGGTGTGAATGTCGTGACCGCATGCGTGCATGGTGCCCACTGGTTGCCCGCCGGGACCGTCGACAATTTTGTGCGAGGCGTAGGGTGCTCCGGTTTCCTCCGTCACGGGGAGGCCGTCGAAGTCGGCGCGGTGCAACACCGTCGCGCCGGGCCCGTTGCGGAAAACCGCGACAATCCCGTGTGTCCCCACCGGCGCGATGACCTGGCAGTCGAACCGCTTGAGCTCTGTCAGGATGCGCCGGTGCGTTTCCGCCTCGTGCATAGACAGCTCTGGGTTGGAATGGAGGATTTCGTAGAGACGGCGCTGCCAAACGGGGTCGACTTCGTACGAGGAAAGAATGCCGGGGAGTGCGCTCATGTCGCCTAACCTACCGCTCACCCCAGGGCGGGGTTGTAGCGCAAGCAGTTCCGAGAGGGCGCACATTCGGTGGCAATGCGGATGGATCCGGCAACCGCTGAAGCGTCGCGAAGAGCGTAAAGGCGCGAGACCGTTCGATCGCGGATATCGGTGGGGGACAAGGTGTTGACGTAGATCTTGGTGCCCCCCTCGAAGCCAGCGAGGGTGGACACCCGCCATTTCACGTTGACCCGCAGTGGCATGGGGAGGTCGAGGTCGATGGGCTTGTAGTGCCACTCCTCGTTGCTGGCCACGTCGGCCCCGGTAGCGGCATGCGCCGCGTGCAGCATGTCGGAGAAGTCCCTCATCTCCTCAGAGCTCAGGTCCCACGGTTCCGTGGCCGCCGCTTTGGAATACACGCACAGGGAGGGGAAGCGGTGCCCGATGCCGGCCAGCATGATCGCGTGGTCGTTCTCTGCGATAACGAGGTTGTTGTAGAAGGCGTAATTTACAGCCCACTCGTTGTAGAGGTTCGCGTTTCGGCGCAGCTTCGAGATCTCCATTTCGGTCTGCACCCCCCGCTCGTCGATTGCCACGAGTTGTTTGTGCAGGTGGTCGAAGGACGCGCCGGCCGGGGCTAGCCAGTTTTGAAAAACGGCCACGTACGGCGCGTAGCGGTTGTTGTCGTAGAGATCCCGCATCGCGTCGATGGTCAAGGCGATGAATGCGTAGTGCTCCTCGGGGGTCAGTGAGCCGGAGGAGGCGAGCTGGGAGTCGTCTACGGCACCGTCAATGAAGTGGCGTCGGCCGATAATGACGTCGTGCCCGCCGGCGAAATACGAGGGCGCGAAGTTCGCGATATCCTCGCCGCTGAGCTCCCCATTCGGCTCCTTGCCGCTAGCCTTCAGCCGGGTGCGCACAATGTCGCCCACGTGCTCGCGCCCGGTGGGATCAGCGAGGTAGGTTTCCATCCTCTCTCTCTGGCTGTCGTTCATGGCGTAGCCGTAGTTTTTCCGCCAGTAGTCGAAGGAGACGATTTCGAAAAGGTTCGGCACGCGCCGAAACTCGGGCGTCGTGTCACCCAGCTGGTGGGGCAGCAACCCCCGCAGAATCTCCCAGGACGCCCCATTGCGGACGATACGGGACTTTTCGGGCGGGGTGCGCAGGAGATTGTCCTGACAAAAGCTGCAGGCGCATTTTTCCTCCCCGGGATCGAGCGGACGCGGTGTACGCGGCGGCACACTGAGCGGGCGCTGGGCCCGCCCGGGAATAGTCCACACTTCGGTGCCAGAAAACGGGTTGATTTGCTTGATTGTGCCGTCGGCCATGGTGGTCAGCGCGTCTCGGAACGAGTGCACGGGTTGGTTCATGCCCACCGAGGGTATTAGCTAGCCTTGCTGCATGCCGTCCATCCACTTCGACGTCCTCGTCCCCGACGCCGCTTCCGCGGAGGTAGCGCAAGCGTTCCAACGGGCGTGTGACATCCTCGTCCGCCGCGGTGCGCTCATCTCCGGCGAGGTCAGCCACGAGCCTGCCCCGCTTCTCGACGCCGATACGACCGCCCAGCTCCAAAGGGCGTATGCGGAGGAGCGTGGAGAGGACCCCGGTGATGCGCGGGTTCACCGTTACAGCATCAGTGCCGAAGGGGCCACGAGCTACAACAAACTGGCGATGGGCCTGTCTCGCGTGCTCACGCCGAAAGCGGCGCTTCCCGCTGACCCCGCCGCGCTGATGGATCAGGAGCGTTTTGAGGTCCCGGCGGTTTATCCCTGGACCGTGGCCGTGTTGAGGTAGGCGATCGCCACATCCGCCCCTGCTCGTCGCAGCTGCTCCTCTAGGGAGGGATCATCGTTCAGCTCGACTCTGAGGACTCCGTCTGGGACCTCGACGGAGAACGAGCCAGCGACTACCGCGGCGGTGGTCCCAGCTTGCTGCACGATGTCGAGCACGGCAGAGGCCACCTTTCCCTCGGCCGTTTGCTCGTCGTAGCGCCCCTCGCCTGTGATGACCAGCGAGGCCTTCTGGGCGAGCTCCGCCATACCGGCGGCTTCGGCGACAACCCGCGCGCCGGAGACGACGGTGATGTGCTCGGTGTTCCCGTGCATGAGCGCGGACAGCCACGTCAGTCCGATGGCAACCCCGCCCGCGGCGCCGTACCCAGCGGCCTGCGGGTCGACACCGGTGACGTCGCACAAGTGGCCGAGGGCCCGGTCGAGCAGTTCAACGTCGTTGGCGTCCGCGCCCTTTTGCGGCCCGAAGATACGTGCCGCTCCGCGCTTCCCGGTGGCGGGGACGAGGGCGTCGGCAAGAAGCACCCACTCCATCGAGGCGGCGGGGATGTTCACACGGGCGGTGTCGAAATCCGCGAGGTCGACCAGGGCGGCGCCGCCTTGGTTCAGCGGATGGCCCGCGGAATCGAGAGGGTGAGCACCCAGAGCAACGAGGATGCCGGTTCCGCCGTCGACGGTGGCGCTCCCCCCGAGACCGAGCACGATCCGACGGGCCCCGCGCGTTTCGGCGTCGGCGATCAGAACCCCCGTCCCGTACGTATCACCGGTGGTCGCAACGGGGTGATCCTCGAGCGCGTCCTGTACCGCCGGGAGTCCGGTGGCCGCTGCCACGTCAATGTAGGCCGTGGCTTCCTCGCGGTTGAAGGTGTAGCTCGCCTCGGTTAGGCGACCCGCCGCATCGGTTGTGGGAAGGGTGATGCGTTCGCCGTCGAAAAGCGAGGAGGTGCCCTCGCCGCCGTCGGCCATCGGAACAATGGTGATGTGCGCGTCCTGGATGATGCTGCGCACGCCTTCGCCGATCCACCGGGCGGCCTCTTCGGCGGTGGCGCTGCCTTTGAAGGCATCGGGCGCGACGATGACGGTGGGAGAGGGCGCGTCGGAGGAAGTGATCTGCGTCATAATTCTTTCCGTAGAAAAGTGTGAAACCTGTGGTTAAACCATTTTAGCGTGGAGGCGGTTGACTGCTGGCGGGCGAGCATAAAGTGAATACCTATTGCGCATTCGATTAGACCGCGTATTGTGAGCAACGTCGTAAACCTGCCGTTTGTTAGGTATTCGGTTTACCCACTGTCCGCCAAGTAGAAAGGCGCCCTCTATGTCCTCGATCGAACAGGAAGTAGCTGGCTACTACGACAAAGTCCTGCAGCGCAACCCTGCCGAACCTGAGTTCCACCAAGCGGTCGCGGAAGTCCTCGATTCGCTCAAGATCGTCCTGTCCAAGGATCCGCACTACGCCGATTACGGTCTGATTGAGAGGCTCTGCGAACCGGAGCGCCAAATCATCTTCCGCGTCCCGTGGACGGATGACGACAACAACGTCCGCGTCAACCGAGGCTTCCGCGTCCAGTTCAACTCTGCGCTCGGACCGTACAAGGGCGGCTTGCGTTTCCACCCCTCGGTTAACCTCGGCATCATCAAGTTCCTCGGATTCGAGCAGATCTTCAAGAACTCGCTGACTGGCCTTCCCATCGGCGGAGGCAAGGGTGGCTCGGACTTCGACCCGAAGGGTAAGTCCGAGGGCG
Organism: Corynebacterium capitovis DSM 44611; assembly: GCF_030440535.1. Lineage (NCBI taxonomy): Bacteria > Bacillati > Actinomycetota > Actinomycetes > Mycobacteriales > Corynebacteriaceae > Corynebacterium > Corynebacterium capitovis. The sequence continues at coordinate 880,399 of NZ_CP047117.1, forward strand.
AGATTATGCGCTTCTGCCAGTCCTTCATGTCCGAACTGTGGCGCCACATCGGTGAGTACCGCGACGTCCCAGCTGGTGACATCGGTGTCGGTGGCCGCGAAATCGGCTACCTGTTCGGGCAGTACCGTCGCCTTGCCAACCAGCACGAATCCGGCGTCCTCACCGGTAAGGGCTTGAACTGGGGTGGGTCTTTGGTACGCACGGAGGCCACCGGATACGGCTGCGTCTACTTCACCGACGAGATGATGAAGGCCCGCGGAGAGTCCCTCAGTGGCGCGAGGGTCATCGTCTCCGGCTCGGGCAACGTGGCCATCTACGCCATTGAGAAAGCACAGGAGCTCGGCGCTACGGTGATCGGCTTCTCGGATTCCTCCGGCTGGGTGGAAACGCCTCAAGGCGTTGATGTCGCCCTGCTCAAAGACGTCAAGGAAACCCGCCGTGAGCGCGTTTCTACCTACGCGGCCGAGACCCAGGGTGCGACCTACCACGATTCGGGCAGTATCTGGGACCTTCAGGCCGACGTTGCCCTGCCGTGTGCGACGCAGAACGAACTGAATGGCGACCACGCCCGCAACTTGGTCGCGGGTGGCGTGCGATACGTCGCCGAAGGCGCCAATATGCCGTCGACGCCGGAAGCCGTGGAGGTCTTCCGCGAGAACAAGGTCAGCTTCGGCCCGGGCAAGGCGGCAAACGCCGGAGGTGTGGCCACCTCGGCCCTCGAGATGCAGCAAAACGCGTCGCGCGATTCGTGGACGTTCGAGTACACCGACGACCGCCTGCACAGGATCATGTCCAACATCTTCACGATGTCCGACGAGACGGCGAAGGAATACGACCGCGAGGGTGACTACATCGTGGGTGCAAACATCGCGGGCTTCAAGAAGGTTGCGGACGCGATGCTCGCTCAGGGCGTGGTATAGGACACGAGCACAGTACTGTAAAGAGCATGTACCGCGTTTTCGAAGCCCTCGACGAACTCGTCCAGACCGTGGAGCAGGCCTATGGCGTGCCCATGACCTCCAACTGCATGGTGCCGCGTAACCACGTCCTCGCTCTTCTCGACGACATCCGCAATGCGCTGCCGGTAGAAGTGGATGACGCTCAGGACGTGTTGGACAAGCAGGACGAAATTCTGCGCGGGGCCCAGGAAAGGGCGGACACGCTCATCGGGGACGCCGAGGATGAAGCACAGCGGATCATGGCCGACGTCCACAATCAAACCGAGAGCATGCTTTCCGACGCCGAGGCACGCTCCACCCAGCTTGTCTCCGATGCCGAAGACACCGCGGACCGCACGGTCGACCGTGCCCGCGCCGACGCGGACTCGACGGTGAGCAGCGCTCGGGCAGAAGCGGATCGCCTTATCGAGGACGGCAACGCGCACTACCAGCGCAGCGTCGACGAGGGTTTGGCGCAGCAGCAACGCCTCATCAGCGACTCCGAGGTCGTGCGTCGCTCCGAGGAGGAAGCGCACCGTCTTGTGGAGCAAGCCCACTCCGAGTCCTCTCGCCTGCGCGCGGAATGCGACGACTTCGTCGACGCTAAGCTCGCCGAGTTTGAGGAGTCGCTGTCCTCGGTTCTGCGAACCATTAGTTCGGACCGTTCGGCACTGCGACGGGGCGCCGGTATCTCCGGTGGGCCCTCTCGCCGTCGCCGGGATGAGCAGGACTACTAAACCGTTGTAGGGTAGTGGCTGTTATGGCTACGAATCCCTTCGTTTTTAACGTCGCCGAGGTAATCAACAGCGACGGGATGCCGGAGACGCTCACGCAGACCGGCCCTTCCCCCTCCCGGATCGGTCCGGAAATGATCGCACTGCCCGAAGGGGGAGAGGTCACCGTCGAGGCCACCGTTACCCCGCTTGGCTCGGGCGTGCTTGTCGACGCCACCGCGCACGGCACCCTCCAAGGCGAATGCGTTCGCTGCCTCGCCCCGTTGACCCCGTCCTTTTCCGCCACGGTAAGCCAGGTCTTCTCGGGCAGCGAGGACTTCATTGTGGGTGACCCCTCCGATGAGGAGGACGTCCCAGCGATGGTGGGCGACACGGTCGACCTCGAGCAGGCATTCGTTGACGAACTGGGAATGACGTTGCCTTTCAACCCCACGTGTGAGCCCGAATGCGCCAACAGTGAGGATATGCCCAGCCCAGACGGGGTCTCGGGAGAGAGCAACAACCTCGTCGATCCGCGCTGGGCCGGTTTGGAGAAGTTCCTGTGAGCACACGCTCGCGGAAGGACCGGAAGGGCCGGAAGGACAAGGTCAGCCCCGAGGAAGCGTGGGAGGCCGCCTTCCTGGCGGTGGATCACGCGCCCCTCCTAGCGCGTCTCGGCGCACCGGTGGACCCAGAGCTGCTCCGTCTCGCGCTGACGCACCGTTCGTTCGCCAACGAGCATGACCACCTACCCAACAATGAGCGGCTCGAGTTCGTCGGCGACGCCGTTTTGGGTCTGTCGGTGGCCAACGAGTTGTTCGACCGCCACCCATCGCGGCCCGAGTCGGATCTGTCACCCATGCGCTCCCGTGTGGTCTCCCGCTATGCGCTCGCGGACGTCGCTCGCGAGATCGGGCTGGGAGACCACATCCTGCTGGGCAAGGGGGAGGAGGTCACCGGCGGCCGGGCCAAAGAATCGATTCTGGCCGACACAACCGAGGCGCTCCTCGGAGCCATTTACCGCCAAAATGGATTCGAGGTCACGCGCGCGGTCATCCTGCGCCTTTTCGCGGCCAAAATCGACGCGGCGCACTGGAACCGCGATTGGAAGACTGTCCTGCAGGAGCGCGTTGCGGAACTTGCCGGCCCGCAACCGGAGTACCGCGCCACCGTCACCGGCCCGGAACACGAACAGGTGTTTACGGCAGAGGTGCTCATCGGCGGCACGCCACGCGGGGTCGGGAGAGGCCAGAACAAAAAGACAGCTGAGCAAAACGCGGCCCGCGAGGCCGTCTTCTTCCTCCGCGACCACCCCGCGAGCATCGGCTAGTGCCCGAGCTCCCCGAGGTTGAGGTCGTCCGCCGTGGTCTTCACGAACACCTTGTTGGGCGCACCTTCGATGCGGTGGACATCCTCCACCCGCGCGCGGTGCGTACCAATACTGTCTCCTTATCTGAGGTCCTTCCCGGCCTGACGATCACCGGGACGGGCAGGCGCGGCAAATTTATGTGGCTGACCCTGTCAAACGAGGCGGCACTCGTCGTTCACCTGCGCATGAGCGGCCAGATGTTGGTCGGCGCGCCGGGAGTGGTCCAAAGCCCGCACCTACGTATCCGCGCCCTCCTCGGCGATGTCGAACTGGATTTCGTAGACCAGCGCACATTCGGCTCGTGGCAGTATGCACCTCTTATCGACGCTCTGCCCGCCCCGGTCGCACACATCGCCCCGGACCCATTCGAGCCCAGTTTCGACCCCGTTGCCGTGGCGCGCCGCATCCGGCGGAAAAACTCTGCGGTGAAAACGGTTCTGCTAGATCAGACGGTGGTCAGCGGCATCGGATCGATTTACGCCGACGAGGCGATGTGGGCCGCAGGTGTAAAACCTACGCGCAAAGCCCGTGCGCTCCGCCAGCGCGATGCGGTCGCGTTGCTCAGCGAGGCGCGTTCCGTCATGGCCCGCGCGCTCGAGCAGGGGGGAACGAGCTTCGACTCACTGTACGTCAACGTCAACGGCGCCTCGGGTTACTTCTCCCGATCCCTGCACGCTTATGGGCAGGCCGGGGAGCCCTGCGCGCGGTGCTCAACTCCGATCGAGAAAACGGTAGTGAACGGAAGATCGAGCTACTACTGCCCTAAATGTCAAGTGCTTTAAGCGACGTGCCGTAGTATTCCCACAATGGACAAAGCTACCGAGTTCGTTGACGGTACCGTCAACGGCTTTATTTGGAACCTAGTCCCCTGGCTGCTCATCGCTGCGGGGGCGTACTTCGGCTTGCGCACGTTGCTTGTCCAGGTGCGGTTGTTCCCAGCCATGCTGCGCGCCGTCACCGAATCGCCGAAGGGACACGACGAGGACGAGGATTTCGGCGGAATCTCCGCGTTCAAGGCCTTCACCATTTCGGCCGCGTCGCGCGTCGGAACGGGAAACATCGCGGGCGTGGCTCTCGCGATTTCCGTGGGAGGCCCCGGTGCTGTCTTCTGGATGTGGATGATCGCCATCATCGGTGGCGCTACCTCGTTCGTTGAATCCACGCTGGCGCAGCTGTGGAAGACCAGGGACGACAACGGCAACTACCTGGGCGGCCCGGCTTATTACATGACCCGGGGGCTGGGCTGGAAGCCGCTGGCGGTCGTGTTCGCCGTGGCACTGACCTTCACCTACGGGTTTGTCTACAACGCCATCCAGACCAATTCCATCGTCGAGGCCGTAGGTGGGTCGCTGAACAACGACTCAAACGCCCTCAAACTGGCCGTGGCGGTGATTATCGCCGCCTTGACCGCGGCCATCATCTTCGGGGGTGTGACGCGCATTGCCAACGCTACCCAGATCATCGTGCCGTTCATGGCTGGGGCGTACATCCTGATCGGGGTGCTCGTCATCGTGCTGAACATTCGCGAGGTCCCGGGAATGATCGAACACATCGTCGGCCATGCTCTCGGCCTCCAGCAGGTCTCGGGCGCAACACTTGGAATGGCGTTTATGTGGGGGATGCGCCGCGGCCTGTTTTCCAACGAAGCTGGGCAGGGCTCCGCGCCGAACGCCGCCGCAACAGCGACCGTGTCTCACCCCGTCAAGCAGGGATTGGTACAAACCCTTGGCGTGTACTTCGACACCCTGGTGGTGTGCTCTATCACCGCGTTCATCGTCCTGCTCGGCCCCGAGGTGGCCTACGGCAAGGAGGATATCCAGGGCGCGTCGCTGACGCAGACCGCTCTGGCCGATTCCGTGGGTGCGTGGGGTACCCATTTCATCACCTTTATCCTCTTCTTCCTGGCGTTTTCCTCGGTGATCGGGAACTACTACCTGGCGCAGGCGAACGTCGAATATCTCTCCCGCTCCAAGGCAGTGATGGTAGTCTTCCGCCTTGGCGTCATCGGATTCGTCTTCTTCGGTGCGTTTGGCTCGGTGCCACTCGTGTGGGCGCTCGGCGACACGATGGCCGGCACCATGGCCACCATCAATATCATCGCTATCGTGCCGCTTGGCGGGGTAGCCATCAAACTGCTGAAAAACTTCAATGAGCAGCGCCGCAGCGGCATGGACCCGGTGTTCCACCGCGACATGCTGCCCGAGTTGAAAAACGTGGAGGCGTGGGACGGTAGCGACCCGGTGACGCGGCGTAGCCGGGAAGACCGCATCAAAGAGAAGAACCATGGCTAGGATCCGTCTGACCGCTTTCGTCCACGGCAACGTCCAGGGGGTTGGATTCCGGTGGTGGACGCGATCGCGTGCGCTGGAGCTCGGCCTTGCGGGCCACGCCACAAACCTTGCCGACGGCAGGGTGTGCGTTGTGGCCGAGGGGGATGCGGGTGACGTCGAAAAGCTCCTTGAGCTTATTCGGGAGCAACCCTCGTCGCGGTCGCGGCCGGGGTGTGTTGACCTCGTCGTCGAGCAGTACGGGGATGTCCGCGGCGAGCGGGGCTTCGAGGAGCGCTGAGGCGCTAGACCCACCTAGCGCGGGTCCCGACGAATGGGCCGTAGCTCTGTAAAATCGCAGCAATGCACCTCAAGTCGCTCACGCTGAAAGGCTTCAAGTCCTTCGCGTCCGCGACCACGATGAAGTTCGAGCCCGGCATTTGCGCCGTCGTGGGGCCAAACGGCTCGGGCAAATCGAACGTGGTCGACGCCCTGGCCTGGGTCATGGGGGAGCAGGGCGTCAAAAACCTCCGCGGTGGAAAGATGGAGGATGTCATCTTTGCCGGGGCCGGAGACCGCAAACCGCTTGGCCGGGCTGAGGTCACTCTCACTTTCGACAACTCCGACCAGCACCTCCCCATTGACTACACCGAGGTGGCCATCACGCGGCGCATGTTCCGCGATGGTGCGTCGGAGTACGAGATCAACGGGTCGCGGGCACGGCTCATGGACGTCCAAGAGCTCCTCTCGGACTCGGGGATCGGGCGCGAGATGCACATCATCGTCGGCCAGGGGAAGCTGTCCGACATTCTCGAATCGCGCCCGGAGGAGCGCCGCGCGTTCATCGAAGAGGCCGCCGGAGTGCTCAAGCACCGTCGTCGAAAAGAAAAGGCGCAGCGCAAGCTCACCGGGATGCAGGGCAACGTTGACCGCCTCCAAGATCTGACCGACGAACTGGCCAAGCAGCTCAAACCGCTGGCTCGCCAAGCGGAGGCGGCCCAGCGCGCGGCGACGGTGCAGTCCACGGTTCGCGACGCACGACTGAAGCTGGCCGGGGACCGGGTTGTCACTCTCCGGGCCGTGCGCGACGAGGCTGTACGCGCGAGCCGAGTGGCTGCCGAAGAGGCGGGCCACGCGACTCAGGCCCTCGAGCGGGCCCACCTCGGCCAACAACGCCTCGAGGAGTTACAACAGCAGGCACAGCCGGAGGCGGAAGAAGCCCAGCGGCAGTGGCTGGATCTGTCAGCGCTGGTTGAGCGGGTCGGCGCGACGGTTCGTATCGCACAGGAGCGGGCGGCCAACACGGGGGATCGGCTCGCGTACGCCGGCCCGGACCCGGACGACCTCGCCGCGCAAGCCGCCGTCGCCGACGAGGAATTCGAGGCGGCGACCGAACGCGCGGAAGCCGCAGCGGAAAGACTCGAGACGATTCGCGAGGAAGCGGAAGAGCTGCAGGCCAAGGCGGAAAACGCGGAGCGCGAACACGCCGCCCAGGTGCGTGCTATAGCCGACAGGCGCGAAGGCGTCGTGCGGCTCGTGGCTCAAAGTGAAAGCCAGCGGCAGGCCACGCAGACGGCCGAAGAGGATCTCGCTCGCCTCCTCGAAGTGCTGGAGGAGACGCGGAGGCGCGTTCTGAACGCTGAGCGCGACGCTGCGGAGGCCGCCGCGCGCATCGAGGGGTGTGAGGATCAGCGGGCCCCGCTTATCGACGCCAACGCGCAGGCCCATTCCGAATCCACCGCGGCCGAGCGGCGCCTCGACGAGCTGCGCTCCTCCCAGCGCGAACGAGAGGGGGCGGTGTACGCGCTGGAGTCGAGGATTGCGACGCTCGAGGAGCAGGCCCCGGCACCGGCCGCTGAGCTGGGCCCCGGTTTCGGCTCCCTCGCGGGTCGGATTTCTGCGGCCGACGGGGTTGACACTGCGCTCGCCGCCGCGCTCGGCCCCCACGCAGAGGCGTTGTGCGGCGTGGTGGATGCGGGGACCGTCGAGACGCTTCGCGCTGCCCACCGCGCGGTCGTCATAGACGAGCGCGGCGGTGACTCCTGGCGGCTCGATTCGGACGCCGCGGCGGACTGGTTGCTCGACCACGTCACCATCGGCGAGGAAGTTCGGGGAGCGGTCACGCGTTTGCTCGTCGACGTTGCCCTCGCTCCCGATGTCGCCACCGCGCAGGAGATCGTCGCTGCCGATCCGCGCTTGCGAGCCGTGACCCGTGACGGCGTGCTGATCGGCGAGGGCTGGGTCGCGGCGGGGGCGGGGTCACCGACATCCGTGGAGGTCACCGGCGCTGTGGAGCGAGCGCGCCGCGAGTTGGACACCGCCCGGGCGCGACTCGAGGAACTGACGGGGACGTTGGAGGGAGCGCGCATCGCGGCCGATGAAGCCCGCGTGGTCGCGGCGGGGGCAAAGGCCGCGCTGCGGGAACACGACGCGTCGGTCGAGTCATACCGGCGCGAGCACGCACGCCTGGCCAAGCACGTGGCGGCGAACAAATCCGAGCATGAGCGGGCAGCCCAGCGAGTGACTGAGGCGGAGGCGCGTCTCGCGCGGCGGCGGGCGGACTTGGAAGAAACGTTGGATAGGCTCGCGCGGGTCGAGGACACCGAAGCCCCCGCAGAACCATCGACGGCGCCACGCGATAATGCCCGGGAGGCGCTCACCCAGGTACGGGCCATGGAGATGGAAGCTACCGTCGCCTACCGTACCGCGCAGCGCGACGCCCAGGCGATCGCGGGCCGGGGCGACAGCCTGCGCCGTCACGCAGAGAGAGAGCGTCAGGCGAAGGCGCGCCACGATGCCGCCCAGGAGAAGAGGATGGCGCAGGCGGAGGTGGCGCGTGCCGTCGAAAAGCATGCGCGCGACATCGTTGCCCGCGCGCAGGACGCGCTCGAGCGCGCAATGCAGCGTCGTGACCAGCTAGCGCAGCGCTCCGCTGAGCTGAGCCAACAGCTGCAGGCAGCGCGCTCAGAGGTCAGCGCGGCGCGGCAGCACGCGGAACGCCTCACGCAGCGGGCGCACGCGGCCGATCTCGAACGATCGGAAGCGCAGGTGCGGGTGGACGAGGCAGAGGCCAAAGCAAGTGAGTCGCTGGGGCTGCCCGTCAACGACCTGGTCGAGGGTTACACTCCGGCGCCGGACTTCGACAGGGGCGCCGAGGAGCGCCGACTCAAACAGGCCGAGCGGGATCTGCGTGCACTGGGCAAGGTGAACCCGCTGGCCCTCGAGGAATTCAAGGCCCTCGAGGAGCGCTACACGTTCCTCTCCACCCAGCTAGATGACGTCCTTCGCGCCCGCCGGGATCTCACGCAAGTCATCACCGATGTCGATCGCCACATCCTGCAGTTGTTTACCGTCGCCTGGCGCGATGTCGAGGAAATGTTCCCCGCAGTATTCAGGACCCTTTTTCCGGGCGGCGAGGCGCGGCTTGTCCTGACCGACCCAAGTGACCTGCTCGCTACCGGCATCGAGATCGAGGCACGACCGCCCGGGAAGAAAGTCAAACGCCTCTCCCTCCTCTCCGGTGGCGAAAAGTCCCTCACAGCGCTCGCCTTCCTCGTGGCGATCTTCCGCGCCCGTCCCAGCCCCTTTTACGTTCTCGACGAGGTCGAGGCAGCACTTGACGACGTCAATCTGCGCCGGCTCATCGCCCTCCTAGAAGAGCTGCGGCGGGACTCCCAGCTCATCGTCATCACCCACCAAAAGCCGACCATGGACGTGGCAAACGTCCTCTACGGGGTGACGATGCGCGGCGATGGTGTCACTCGCGTGATCTCTCAGCGGATGAGCCCCTCACCGGCGTAGAGAGGGGGTTCTTTGGCACTATGGGTGCCATGAATATGACCCTTGTGTGGATCTTAATCGCGGTCGTGGTCCTCGCCCTGATCGTCGTGGGCGTGGTGGTGGCCGGTAACAGGCGCAGGGAAGCGAAGACGGTGTCGTTTTCCGAGCAAAAGGAGCTGACACGCCAGCCCGGCGAGTACCAGGCGAAAGGCGAGTTCAATTTTGTTCCGGCCGCGGCACCGGAACCTGTCCCCGTCGACCGGAACGAGGGTCTCACGACCGACATGTCGAGGGAAAAAGAGCCGCAAACGGAGCCCGTGGAGGAGCCACGTAAAAAGCCGGCGGAAGTGCCGGCCGATGCACCTGTGGACGCACCAAGTGGGGAAACTCTAGCAGCTGAGGCAGCTCAGTCCACTGAGGCAGAAGAAGCAGTAGAGGCCGCAGAAGCGGCGGCCGAGGCCGTCGGGGCGGCGGAGACCGCCCTCGAACAAACGCCCGCCCCTGACACCGTTCAGCCGCAGCCGCCGGCTCCCGTCGAAGATATCGCTCCTGCGGCGGGCAGGATCGGCAGGCTGCGAGGCCGCTTATCACGCTCGCAGAGCGCCATTGGCCGCGGCCTGCTGGGCATCCTCACGGCCGGCGACCTCGACGAGGATGCCTGGGAGGAAATTGAAGACACCCTCATCATGGCCGACCTCGGCTCCCAGTTGACGATGAAGGTCACGGAGTCTTTGCGCGAGAAAATCGCTGAGCGCGGGGTCTCCACCGAGGAGGAGGCGCGGGCCATGCTGCGCGAGACTCTTATCGACGCCGCCCGCCCCGACCTCGACCGTTCCATCAAGGCAGTCCCGCACGAGGGCAAGCCGGCGGTCGTTCTTGTTGTCGGCGTCAACGGCACGGGTAAGACGACAACGACTGGTAAGTTGGCGCGTGTGCTTGTGTCCTTGGGACACAGCGTTGTCCTGGGGGCGGCCGATACTTTCCGCGCGGCGGCGGCTGACCAGCTCGAAACGTGGGGTCGGCGGGTCGGCGCGACCACCGTGCGTGGGAAGGAGGGTGCGGACCCCGCGTCCGTCGCGTTCGATGCAGTCGCCACGGGTGTAGAGCAGGGAGCGGATGTCGTTCTCGTCGACACCGCTGGTCGCCTCCACACGGCAACGGGTCTGATGGACCAGCTGGGCAAGGTCAAGCGTGTCGTCGAAAAGAAATCCACTGTGGACGAGGTTCTGCTGGTTCTCGATGCAACCGTGGGTCAAAACGGCATCGCGCAGGCCCGGGTCTTCCGTGAGGTGGTCGACATCACCGGCGTTGTTCTGACCAAGTTGGACGGTACCGCGAAGGGCGGGATCGTCTTCCAGGTTCAGGAGGAGCTCGGGGTGCCGGTGAAGCTCGTAGGCCTGGGGGAGGGGGCGGATGACTTGGCGCCCTTCGAGGTGGAAAGCTTCGTCGACGCGCTCCTAGGGTAGTTTCCCAGACCCTAGCCCCAGACCCTAGCCCCAGACCCTAGCCCCAGACCCTAGCCCCAGACCCTAGCCTCCGGTCCCGTCAACCCCGCGGGCCACGACCTTCCCAGCCCCGCCCCGCAGAGGCGGGGTTGTGTGATTTCTATCCCACTTTCTTGCGGCTGCTTGGTGTTTGATACCGGTCGCTCTACAGTTAGGCCGGTAACTACCAATTGCTCGATAGAAAAGGAAGGGGTGAGTGGTGTGGATGCAGGGAATGCGAGCTGGGTCCTAGTCTCAGCCTCTCTGGTGCTACTCATGACGCCCGCGTTGGCTCTGTTTTACGGCGGAATGTCTTCGCGGCGAAGTGTCTTGAACATGATGATGATGTCGTTTACGGCCTTGGGCGTCGTGTCGGTTGTCTACGTCCTGTGGGGCTGGTCGATGTCTTACGGAACGCAGTCTTTGGGTGGCATCGTGGCAAACCCGTTCCAGTTCTTCGGTTTGCGTCGCTCCGTCGTCGACGCGAGCGGGGCGTACATTGTGGGCGTCAATGGCTACGCCAATGTCATCGACGTTGGGTTTCAGCTCACCTTCGCGGCGATTTCCACGGCGATCATCTCGGGTGCTTTGGCCAGCCGGGTAAAGATCGGGTCCTGGCTGCTCTTTAGCGCGTTGTGGTCGACTTTCGTTTATTTCCCGCTTGCCTTCATGGTCTGGGGTGGGGGAATCCTCGGACACTCGGAGTCCTCCCTGGCAGCGTGGGTCTTCGGTACGGATGGCCAGGAGGCCCTCATCGCCCCAATTGACTTCGCGGGCGGCACCGTCGTCCACATCTCGGCTGGGGCGGCGGCCCTCGTTCTTGCCCTCGTTATCGGCCAACGGCACGGTTTCCCCACGTCGAACTCGCGGCCTCACAATCTGCCGATGGTGATGTTGGGTGCGGCGCTGCTCTGGTTCGGCTGGTTTGGCTTCAACGGAGGTTCGGCGTTCTCGGCAGACGGCCTAGCTGGCCTTGCGTGGGTAAATACAACCGTCGCTGCAGCGGCTGCCATGCTTGGCTGGTTGCTGCTGGAGAAGATTCGCGACGGTTACGCGACCTCCCTTGGCGCGTCCTCGGGTGCGGTCGCCGGGTTGGTTGCCATCACGCCTGCCGCTGGCGCTCTCACCCCCGCATGGTCTATTGTGCTTGGCTTTGTAGGCGGTCTTCTCGCCTGCATCGGGGTCGGACTGAAATACACTTTCCGCTACGACGACTCGCTCGACGTCGTCGGCGTGCACCTCGTGGCGGGCTTGTGGGGAACAATCGGGCTCGCCCTGTTCGCCACTGACCGGGGGATCCTCACCGGCGGAGGAATAGATGGTTGGAAGCTGCTCGTCGTTCAGGCCCTCGTAGCTCTAGTGTCCATGCTTTTCTCCGGAGGAATGACTCTTCTCATCGCCTTTGCGATCAAAAGGACCGTGGGCTGGCGGGTCACTCACGAAGAAGAGCTCAGCGGGGTCGATTACTCGGTGCACCGCGAAACTGGCTACGACCTCGGAGGCCCAGGAGTTCGTGCCACAGACTTCACCGTCCTGCAAGGCAAGGAGACGCAGCGATGAAACTCATCACAGCAGTAGTCAAGCCCTTCACTCTCAGCGACGTTCTCTCTGCCCTTGAAGGCGAGGGAATACACGGCATCACCGTTACCGAGGCGCAGGGCAGAGGGCGTCAGCCCGTCAGCGTCGAGTATTACCGCGGGGCGCAATACTCGTCCGCCTTTGTAACTAAAATCAAGATCGAAGTCCTCGTCACCGACCAGCAGGAGCAGCGCGCCTTAGAAGCAATCGTGCGCGCTGCGCGCACCGGTGAGGTCGGCGATGGGAAAGTCTGGGTCATCCCAGTCGAGCGAGTCGTGCGGGTCCGGACAGGCGAAACCGACGACAACGCTGTCTAAGACACACGCTAGGCTGTAACGAGCTATACACCGCTCGATGTCCACTAAAGGGGAGCTAACCGTGTTCGAGTCACTGTCCGATCGCCTACAAACAGCCCTTGGGGGCCTTCGTGGCAAGGGCAAGCTCACAGAGGCGGACATTGACGCCACCGCCCGGGAAATCCGACTCGCCCTGCTTGAGGCAGACGTGTCGTTGCCCGTGGTCCGTGCCTTTATTAAGAGGGTGAAAGAACGGGCCCTGGGTGCTGACGTCTCCGCCGCGCTGAACCCAGCGCAGCAGGTCGTCAAGATTGTCAACGAAGAGCTTACCGGCATCCTCGGTGGTGAGACCCGCCGCCTCGCACTGGCGAAGAACCCTCCCACCGTGATTATGCTTGCCGGCCTGCAGGGCGCGGGTAAGACGACCCTCGCCGGAAAGCTCGCACGGCACCTAGCTAAGCAAGGGCACACCCCGCTCCTAGTTGCGTGCGACTTACAGCGTCCGGGAGCAGTTCAGCAGCTCACGATCGTCGGTGAGCGCGCCGGCGTAACCACGTTTGCTCCGGACCCCGGCACGTCCATCGATTCGCTGGGCCACGAGATGGGCACGTCTCACGGGGACCCGGTGAGCGTTGCGAAACAGGGCATCGAGGTCGCCCGGCAGAACAAAAACGACGTCGTCATCATCGATACCGCCGGTCGTCTCGGCATCGACGAAGTCCTCATGGCGCAGGCGCGCAGCATCCGCGATGCTGTTAACCCAGACGAGGTCCTATTCGTCATCGACGCCATGATCGGCCAAGATGCAGTGACAACCGCCCAGGCTTTCGCCGACGGCGTTGACTTCACCGGCGTCGTCCTGACCAAGCTGGACGGCGACGCGCGAGGGGGCGCGGCACTGTCCATCCGCGACGTTACCGGCAAGCCCATCCTGTTTGCGTCGACAGGCGAAAAGCTCGACGATTTCGATGTCTTCCATCCGGACCGGATGGCCAGCCGCATCCTCGGGATGGGTGACATGCTTACCCTCATCGAGCAGGCCGAGACGCTTTTCGACGAAAAGCAGGCTGAACAGGCCGCCTCCCGGCTTGGATCCGGTGAGCTGACCTTAGAGGACTTCCTCAACCAGCTGCTCATGGTCCGCCGCATGGGGCCGATTGGCAACCTGCTTAAGATGATGCCGGGCGGCAAGGCCATGAACGACATGGCCGATATGGTCGATGAAAAGCAGCTCGACCGCATCCAGGCCATCATCCGCGGTATGACGCCGGCGGAACGCGAGGACCCGAAGATCCTCAACGCGTCTCGTCGCAAACGTATCGCCCGAGGTTCTGGCGTCTCCGTCGGGGAAGTCAATCAGCTCGTCGAGCGCTTCTTCGAAGCCAAAAAGATGATGGGCCACATGGCCAGCCAGTTCGGCTTGCCCGGGAACTTCGGCGGGCGATCGGCTACCAAGAAGAAGCCCAAGGGGCGCAAGACCAAAGGCGGGAAGCGCAAGCCGGTGAAGAAGAAAACCGCGGGAGCGCCTCAGCTGCCGGGTGGGATGCCGGACCTCGGTGACATGCAGAAGATGCAGCAGCAGATGCCGCCCGGGTTCGAGGGCCTGGATCTGTCCGGCATCGACTTCAACCAGTTGGGCAAGGACAAGCGTTTTGGCTTCTAGCCGGGTCGCCCGGTACACTCGATGCGCTGCGTCAGCGCCGGAACCGAGTACGCTCGCCCGGCCAGTCACACGCACGTGAAGTAAGGGTTGAACCGGCCCGCCACACCGCGGCGGGCGTCTGAACTGCCCAGTGACATGGAAGAGGAACACCATGGCTGTCAAGATCAAACTCCAGCGTCTCGGCAAGATCCGTAACGCCCAGTACCGCGTCGTTGTCGCCGACGCTCGGACCCGCCGCGACGGCAAGGTCATTGAGAACATCGGCATCTACCACCCGAAGGAAGAGCCTTCGCTCATCCGCATCAACTCTGAGCGCGCTCAGTACTGGCTCGGTGTCGGCGCCCAGCCGACCGAACCGGTTCTCGCGCTGCTGAAGGTCACGGGTGACTGGCAGAAGCACAAGGGCCTCGAAGGCGCCGAGGGCACCCTGAAGGTCGCCGAGGAGAAGCCGTCCAAGCTCGAGCTGTTCAACAAGGCTCTCGAGGAGGCCAACAACGGCCCGTCCGCCGAGGCCATCACCGAGAAGCGCAAGAAGGCCAAGGAGGAGGCGGAGGCCAAGGCTGCTGCCGAGGCCGAGGCTGCCGCCGCCGAGGCTGCTGAGGATGAGGCTGAGTCCGCCGACGCCGAGGCGTCCGAGGAGAAGTAAGGCAGAAGCCTCTCTCAGACGTTGCACCCGCGCACCATATCGTGCGCGGGTTTTTCTTTGAGGTTTCAGGACGTTGTCGGAGAGTTAACCCTGTCGATCTAAAAAGATGAAACCCTCCGGTGATTCAGGGGACAGCTCTCATTAATGTGGAGAACTTCTCGAAAGACGCGCGGTCAGGAAAGCACCGACGCTCAAAAGTGCTAAAACCACAAATCCCGCAGATCGCATATCCGAAGGCGAAACGAACAAACCTGGCACTAGTAGGATTGTCTCGGCGGTAAAAACCATTCCAAGAAAAGTTGAAAGAGCGTTCATTACAGAATCACCTCTCAAACGTGAAGCACTCTACGATGTCACCGATGTCGGCAGACCCGACCACCGCGATTCCGCTTACACATGCGGCACAGAGTGTGAAGCCAACAGGCTCGGTGGTGCGCGCGCCCACGTAAGTAGAAGTAATCAGCCAGCTCCAGTGGCGTTAACGCCACGTATTGCTCCAATGCATGCGACTTTAGTTCCCCATCCTTGTAACTCTAGGCTGTTAGGGTCCGCAACCGGCGCAGTCGAATGGGCTTCGAGTGTTTCACCATCGACATAGTCGACATCAGTGGTTTCGTCTTTGACCTTTTTCCCGTTCTGGAAGACCTCCACTTTGAACTTTCCGTCTCTACTCTCTGAGTACAGCGTCTCCGAGCGCGTTACAGGAGCATCTGTATCCGAGGGGTCAAACGCAACCGTCACGTTGCTTTGATAGTTGTAGTCACCATCGTTCTTGTACGGCACCGTCACGAAGTCGAGTTCCTTACCTTCTTCATTCTGCGCGGTCGTTACCTTGACTTGTGCCAAGTTCAGCTGGTCAGGAGATCCTTCGGTGGGAAGGGTCCCGCTCGTCAGTTTTTCTTCAATTGACCGGATCAGAGGTGCCTCGTTAGGGCTGGTGGTGGCATCTGCCAACCGCGTGGAATGGTGTGGAATGGTTCTGAGTTGCTCGCGCTGGACCGGACGCCGTAGTGTGGTTTTCGGTTGGGTCGGAAGTTGTACCTCCCATCTCGCCCCGTCTCATCCCATTGATAAATAGGCGGCGGAGGACTGCGCCACGATGCGCGCAGGTAATCTCAGTGACCATGAAGGTGCAAGTGGGCCGTGTCATGAAGTCGCATGGGATTCGTGGCGAAGTTCTTGTCGATGTGATGACGGACGCGCCGGAAGTGCGCTACGCGGATGGCGCCGAGCTCAATGGAACTCAGGCTGGCAGGGAACGAAAGCTGACGGTGGAGTCCTCCCGACCCCACAAGGGTCGCCTTCTGGTGAAGTTCCGCGAGGTTCCTGACCGAAACGAGGCGGACAGCCTGCGCGGCATGCAGTTCTTCGCCGCCCCGCTCGAGCGTGAGGAGGACTCCGAGGAGTACTACGACCACGAGCTGATCGGCCTGAAGGTGGTCCACGAGGGCACGCAGGTCGGCGAGGTTACCGGGGTGGTGGACACCCCGAACCGCAAGATCCTCGAGATCGACTACGCGGGCCGGGAGGTCCTCGTTCCCTTCGTCATCGACTTCATCCCGGAGATCGACCTGGACGGCGGCACCCTGACCATCACCCCGCCCGAGGGGCTGCTCGATGTCTAGCCCGCGGCTGCGCCTAGACGTCATCACCATCTTCCCCGAGTACCTCGAGCCGCTGCGCCATGCGCTGCTCGGCAAGGCGATCGAGCAGGGCATCGTCGAGGTCGGGGTCCACGACCTGCGGGACTGGGCCGCCGGCAACCACAAGTCCGTCGACGCGCCCCCGCTCGGCGGCGGCCCCGGCATGGTGATGAAGCCCGAGGTGTGGGGCCCGGCGCTTGACGACGTCGCCGCCGGCCGTTCCGGCCGCGCCCTCGCCTCCGCCGCCCCCCACCGCAACGACAGGCCGCGCCACGACGACGTCGAATCCGTCGCCCCGCGGCCCTACGCCGACTCCGGGGAGAACCGCGCGCGGCCCCTGCTCCTCGTGCCCACCCCGGCCGGCGCGCTGTTCACGCAGGCGGACGCCCGTGCATGGTCGCGCGAGGAGCACATCGTGGTGGCCTGCGGGCGCTACGAGGGCATCGACCAGCGCGTCTTCGAGGACGCGGAGAAGCGCTACCGGGTGCGCGAGGTCTCCATCGGCGACTACGTGCTCATCGGCGGCGAAGTCGCGGCGCTGGTGATCGCCGAGGCCGTCACAAGGCTCATTCCGGGGGTGCTTGGCAACACGGAGAGCCACGAGGAGGACAGCTTCTCCGACGGCCTGCTCGAGGGGCCGTCCTACACCCGGCCGCGCTCCTGGCGCGGGTTCGACGCCCCCGAGGTCCTGTTCTCCGGCGACCACGCCAGGGTGCGGCGGTGGCGGCGCGACCAGTCGCTCCTGCGTACCCGCCGGGTGCGCCCGGAGCTGCTGGATACCGTTGAGCTCGACGAGGACGACGTCTTTGCGCTACACGGCCGGGACGTGGTGACCACCCTGCGCGGGGAGGTGCCCTGGGGGCGGGAGGGGGACGTCGTCAAGCGGATGCGCCGCGAGCTGCGCAGGGCGGGCTACCGCGACCCGGAGGTGACCCTTGGGGAGGGCGAGGTGACGGTCAGCGGGCGCACCGCACTCGGCTGCGAGGAGGCCACCGCCGCCGTCGCGCGGGCGGCGGGGATGAAGGGGCACTGGGAGGGGAGCACGGTCGAAGAGGGCTAGAGTTACACGAATGGCATTCATCGCAGGCATCATCGCGAAAGAACTCGGGGTGGCGGACAGGCAGGTGGCCGCGGCGCTCGAGCTGCTCGCCGCCGGCAACACCGTCCCCTTCATCTCCCGCTACCGCAAGGAGGCCACGGGCGGGCTCGACGACGCCCAGCTGCGCCACATCGAGGAACGCAACGCGTACCTCACCGAGCTCGCCGAGCGCAAGGAGGTGGTGCTCGGCGCCGTTGAGGAGCAGGGCAAACTCACTGAGGACTTGCGCCGCCAGATCGCCGAGGCCGACACCAAGGCCCGCGTGGAGGACCTCTACCTGCCGTACAAGAAGCGTCGTAAGACGAAGGCCGACATCGCGCGCGAGGCCGGGCTCGACGAGCTTACGCAATTGCTTGTCGACGACCCCGAAGCCGACCCGGAGGCCCTCGCCGCACGTTTCACCAGCGAGGGTTTCCCGGACGCGAAGGCCGCGCTCGACGGCGCCCGCGCCATCCTCGTCGACCGCTTCACCACGGACGCCGATCTGGTCGGGGAGGTCCGCGAGCGCTTCTACGCCACCGGCACGATGATGGCCTCGGTCGTGGAAGGCAAGGAAACCGAGGGCGCGAAGTTCCGCGACTACTTCGACTTCTCCGAACCGTTTTCCTCCCTGCCCAGCCACCGCATCCTCGCTCTGCTGCGCGGCGAATCCGAGGGCGTGCTCACCCTCGACCTCGACCCGGGAGACGACGCCGTCTACGAGGGGATGATCGCCGGGCGCTTCGACCTCGACGTGCACACCAGCGCCTGGCTGGCCAAGGCGGTGCGGTGGGGCTGGCGCACCAAGCTGCAGGTCTCCTCCAACCTCGACACCCGCACCCGGCTGCGGGAGAAGGCGGAGCAGGGCGCGCTCGAGGTGTTCACCACCAACCTGCGCGACGTGCTGCTCGCCGCTCCCGCCGGCCAGCGCGCGACGCTGGCGCTCGACCCGGGCTACCGCAACGGGGTCAAGTGCGCCGTCGTCGACGGGACGGGCAAGGTGCTGGACACCACGATCGTTTACCCGCACCAGCCGCAGAACCGCTGGTCCGAGGCCGTTAAGGAGCTGTCCTCGCTGGCGGCCACCCACGGCGTTGAACTGATCGCCGTGGGAAACGGCACCGCCTCGCGCGAGTCCGAAAAGCTCGCGGGTGAGGTCGCCGACCTCATCGCCCGGGCGGGTGGGGCGCGGCCCACCCCCGTTGTGGTCTCCGAGTCCGGGGCGTCGGTCTACTCCGCCTCCGAGGTCGCCGCGGCCGAGTTCCCCGACATGGACGTCTCCCTGCGCTCGGCGGTCTCCATCGCCCGCCGCCTGCAGGACCCACTCGCCGAGCTGGTGAAGGTCGACCCGAAGTCCATCGGGGTGGGGCAGTACCAGCACGACGTGAACCAGGCTGCCCTGGCCCACGCGCTCGACGCGGTGGTCGAGGATGCGGTCAACGCCGTCGGCGTGGACCTCAACACCGCCTCCGTCCCGCTGCTCGAGCGCGTCGCCGGGGTCTCGCCGACGATCGCGAAGAACATTGTCGGCTACCGCGACGAGAAGGGCTCGTTCACCACCCGCAAGGAGCTGGGCAAGGTGGCTCGGCTCGGCCCCAAGGCCTTCGAGCAGGCGGCCGGCTTCCTGCGCATCCGCGGCGGGTCGAACCCCCTCGACGCGTCTGCGGTGCACCCCGAGGCCTACCCGGTGGTCGAGCGCATCGCCGCCGCGACCGGGCTGGCCACCGCCGAGCTGATCGGCAACACGCAGGTCTTGGCCCGCCTCGACCCGGCGCAGTTCGCTGACGAGACCTTCGGCGTTCCCACCGTCACCGACATCATCGCCGAGCTGGACAAGCCCGGCCGCGACCCGCGCCCCGAGTTCGTCACCGCGACCTTCAAAGAGGGGGTGGAGAAGGTCTCCGACCTCATCCCGGGCATGATCCTCGAGGGCACCGTGACCAACGTCGCCGCGTTCGGCGCCTTCGTCGACGTCGGGGTGCACCAGGACGGACTCGTCCACGTCTCCGCCATGAGCGAGAAGTTCGTCTCCGACCCGCGCGACGTGGTCCGATCCGGCCAGGTGGTGAAGGTGAAGGTCATGGACGTCGACGTGGAGCGCCAGCGCATCGGGCTGAGCCTCAGGCTGAACGACGAGCCGGGCGCACCCGCCCCGAAGCGCGGCGGGAGCGCCGGGGGAAGGAAGGGCCGCGGGGGAGGGCGTCGGCAAGCGGGCGGCTCCATGGCCGACGCACTGAAGAAGGCCGGATTTGGTAACTGACCGGCGCGTATGTAGAATCGCACAGGTTGTTGTAGGCGACACGAACCGGCCGAGCGCCCCAGCGCGGGGAAACGCCGCTAGGGTCCTCTGTCCTTAAACGTAAAGGATTGCTTTCATGAGCAATGGAATCATTGATCTTGTCGACGCCGGCCAGCTGCGCGACGACATCCCGAACTTCCGCCCCGGTGACACCCTAGGCGTTCACGTCAAGGTGATCGAGGGCTCCGTCACTCGTACCCAGCTGTTCGAGGGCTTCGTCCTGCGCCGCCAGGGCTCGGGAATCCGCGAGACGTTTACCGTCCGAAAGATCTCTTTCGGAATCGGTGTCGAGCGCACCTTCCCGGTCCACTCTCCGAACATCGAGAAGATCGAGGTTCTGCGTCGTGGCAAGGTCCGCCGCGCGAAGCTCTACTACATGCGCGAGCTGCGCGGCAAGGCTGCCCGCATCAAGGAGCGCCGCTAGGGGCTAGGAGGGGGGACCTGCCGCGCTGCTAGAGTGTTGCGGGTGATGAGCACACAGCGCGCGGGCCGCCCGGCCGAAGAGGGCAAGGCGATTCCCTGGTATATCGAGATGCCAGCGGTAATCGTCTTGACCCTCTTTTTCATTTTCATAATCCAGACTTTCATCGGCCGCGTCTACGTCATCCCCTCCGCGTCGATGGAGCCAACGCTGCATGGCCTCAAGGGCAAGGGCGACCGCATTGCGGTGGAGAAGATCAGCTATTACTTCGATGACCCCCAGCCGGGCGACGTCATCGTGTTTAAGGGAACGGACTCGTGGAACACGCAGTACGTTTCCAATCGCTCCTCCAACCCCCTCGTCGCCGGTCTGCAGCAGGTGGGCACGTGGGCAGGTCTTGTCCCCCCTGATGAGAATGATCTGGTAAAACGCGTCATCGCGACCGGTGGGCAAACCGTATCCTGCCAGGCTGGTGACCCAGCCGTCATGGTTGACGGTGCGCCGATCGACCAGACTTACATTCTGCAGCCCGCGGCCTACCCGATCGACCGGGCCACGGGTTCGGAGGAGTGCGGCGGTGCCTACTTCGGCCCCATCACCGTCCCCGAAGGCAATTACTTCATGATGGGGGACAACCGGACGAATTCCCTCGACTCGCGCTACCACCTCGGCGACCAGTACCAAGGCACCATCCCGCGCGAGAATGTGCGAGGCAAGGTCGTCGCCATTGTCTTCCCCCTCGACCGCATGAGCGCAGTCGCCGACCCCGATATCCAGCGATAGGTGAGACGCCTCGTTCAACTACGCACCCACGAGGTAGCTCTGGACAAAGCGGGGCTCGGACCTGTTGCCGGGGTGGACGAGGCCGGACGTGGCGCGTGCTTCGGCCCGCTGACGGTCGCTGCGTGCGTGCTTCCTCCCCGCCCCATCACATCGCTGGAGGGACTCACCGATTCCAAGCAGCTTTCGCCCCTCCGGCGGGCATCGCTTTTCGACGCGATCCGCGACGTCGCATTCGCCTACGCCGTCGTGCATGTCAGCGCTGCGGAGATAGATAGGCGCGGGGTACACGTCGCCAACCTCGACGGCGCGCGCAGGGCAGTCGCGAAGCTTGATGCGCGCCCCGGCTATGTCCTCCTCGACGCGTTCCGCGTCCCCGGCCTAGCCATTCCCCAGCTACCAATCGTGGGTGGGGACTACACTGCCCGCTGCATCGCGGCGGCCAGCGTCCTGGCAAAGGTGAGCCGTGATCGCCTCGTAACCGAGATGGCACGGTCCTTTCCCGCCTACGGGGTGGAAACGCACAAGGGGTACGGAACGAAGGCGCATATGGCTGCGGTGCGTCGCCACGGCGCGAGCCCGGAGCACCGTTATAGTTATGCCAACGTCCGGATCGCCCACGAGTTTTTCGAGAGGTCACAATGAGCGCTGAAGATCTTGACAACTACGAGGCGGAGGTGGAGCTGTCCCTGTATCGCGAGTACAGGGACGTGGTGAGCCAGTTCTCCTATGTTGTCGAGACCGACCGGCGCTTCTACCTCGCCAACGCCGTGGAGCTCATCCCGCACCAAGAGGGCAAGGACGTCTACTACGAGGTCCGCATGTCCGACTGCTGGGTGTGGGACATGTACCGTGCCGTGCGATTTGTGCGCTACGTTCGCGTCATCACGTACAAAGACGTCAACATCGAAGAGCTCGACAAACCCGATCTGACCTTCCCCGACCGTTAATGTCGTCCCCCGGGGAACCTCGAGGCCCGGAGCGCAGTCCAATAGGGGTGCCACACTGTATAAGGGCTGACTTTCGGGGGACGAGATATGGATGTAGAGGGGCACACCGCCCTGGGGGTCGCGGGCGAAAACTACGCCGCGGAGCTGTACCGGGGGAAGGGGTACGAGCTCGTCGGCGCGCGCGTGCGCACCCCGTCGGGGGAGATCGACATCGTTGCGCGCGCGCCTTGTGGCGCTTTGGTGTTCATCGAGGTCAAAACGAGACGCGGGCTCGCCTTCGGGGCGGCGGAGGCTGTGACCTCCGCCAAGCTGAGGAGGATGCGCCGCTGCGCGAGCGAGTGGCTGGCGGCTCACAATGAAGCTGGTTATTCGGAGCTCAGGTTTGATGTCGCGGAAATTCTTTCCGTCGATGGCGGATTGAGCGCTCGCATCTTCGAGGGGGTCGAAGATGGTTCTCGCTAGTATCCAGGCGGCCACGCTGGAGGGGATCAGCGCGTGTCCGGTCACGGTGGAGGCGAATGTAGGTCCGGGATTGCCGGGTGTGCACATGGTCGGGCTGGGGGACGCGGCTGTGAGGGAGTCGCGCGATAGAATCCGCACCGCCGTGGCCAACTCCACGCTGCCGTGGCCCCGGACCAAGATCATGGTCTCGCTGTCACCGGCGCACCTACCCAAATCAGGCTCTCACTTCGATCTTCCTGCGGCTTTGGCTGTCGTGGCCACAACGGACCCGCGGGCCCTGCGGCGGGGTCGAAGCGTCATGGCGCTCGGGGAGCTCGGGCTCGGCGGGCGGCTGCGCCGAGTGGAGGGACTGTTGCCCATGCTGATCGCTGCACCCGACACCGTCGACGCCATCGTGATACCGAAGGAAAACGAGGCGGAGGCAGCCCTTCTCGGCGACGATCGGGTGCACGTCGCCGACACGCTGAGCGACGTATGGAACTGGCTGCTCGGAGAGCGCCGGCTCAGCCACGCGCAGCCACGAAGTGAACCACCCGTAAGGCCGAGCGGGCCGGATTTCGCCGACATCTCCGGCCTTGCCCCGGAGCGCTTCGCCCTAGAGGTGGCAGCTGCGGGAGGACACCACGTCTTGATGGTCGGATCCCCGGGATCGGGGAAATCGATGCTGGCGGAGCGCCTCCCCACCATCCTCCCGCCACTTTCGCTCGCAGAACAAATCGAGGTTGCGTCCATTCACTCGGTCGCCAATTCCTTCGCAGCGGGGCTGACTCCGTGCCGGCCCTTTGTAGCGCCGCACCCGTCGATAAGTAAAGCGGCCTTGATTGGCGGGGGATCGGGGAACCCTCGCCCCGGGGCTGTCACCCTCGCCCACCGAGGGGTGCTCTTCCTTGACGAGGTCTCGGGGATATCGGCTGCGGTGCTCGACGCACTTCGCGGCCCACTCGAGCTGGGCCATGTCAGGATCACCCGCACGCGCAGGGACACCGTCTTTCCCGCCAGCTTTCAACTCATTGCGGCGGCCAACCCCTGCGCGTGCGGCGCTGTTGACGCAATGGCGTGCGCGTGTCGAGCGGCAGAGCGGGCGCGTTACTTGAAGAACCTGTCAGGGCCGCTCCGGGACCGCATCGATATCTCACTCGCCCCTCAATCGTGCGGGGGCGTTGTCAGCGACGGGGACGCTGAACCCTCCGCGGACATCGCCAACCGCGTGGCAGCGGCGAGAGAGCGTGCCTCCTTTCGCTGGGCCCAGGCCGGGCTGCCCGGTGAGCTCAACGCGCATATCGCGGGCCCGGTGGTACGGAGGTCCTACCCGGCGGCGGACGACGCCATGGAGTTGATCGGGGCCTACCTCTCGACGGGCGTGCTCACGCAGCGCGGAGTGGACCGGGTCCTGGCAGTGAGCTGGACCATCGCCGACCTTGAGGGCGCATCGCGCCCCGACCTCGATCACGTCGCGCGCGCCGTCGGGCTTCGGTGCGGGACCCACGAGGGGTCGTTGGTATGAGCACTGTGGAATCCTGGGCATATCTCAGCCGCGTCATTGAGGGGCCAAGCTACCACCTCCAACAGTTGCTGCGCGCCGGGCGTGACGCTGACGAGATCGCGGAGGGAGTGCGCAAACGCAGCAGCTGGCTCGGTGGGCTCGCGCGGGAGACAGAGTCCCGTTTCGCGTGGGAGCGCACAGAGCAGGATCTTCTCGACGCCACCGCGGCCGGGTTTCAGCTTCTCACCCCGGATATGGCGGGATGGCCCTCAACCGAGATGGAACGCTCTTTCGGCACGGGCGTGTCTATGAGCCTGGCGGGCGGGGACACCTTCCGCGACGGGGGAGTGGCTCCTCACGCTTTGTGGGTAGCGGGGTCGACGAACCTGGCGGGCCTGTTCGCGCAGTCGGTGTCGATTGTGGGGACACGCGCGTCCTCAACCTACGGCAACAACGCCACCGCAGACCTCGTTGCTGGGCTCGCCTCCCGCCGCTACACCATTGTGTCCGGCGGGGCGGTGGGTATCGACGCTGTGGCGCATGAGACCGCTCTCACCCACGGCGCCACGACGGTTGTCGTCGCGGCGTGCGGGCCGGGTGTGACCTACCCGCGCCGGCACGAGGAGCTCTTTGCGCGCATCGTGGAGGCTGGTGGCGCCGTGGTCACTGAGTACCCGCCGGGGGTGAGCCCGGACCGGCACCGGTTCCTGACGCGCAATCGTCTCGTGGCTGCCCTGACCCAGGGGTGCGTTGTTGTGGAAGCGGCGTTTCGTTCGGGGGCACTCAACACGCTGAGCTGGGGTAACTACTTCAACCGACACGTCATGGCCGTGCCTGGCCCGATTTTCGGGGCTGGGTCCTTGGGCACGAACTTAGCCATTCGCGACGGCCGGGCAGCAATGGTGCTCAACGCGACGGACGTCCATGACACCCTGTCCGCGCTGGGAGAGGGTAACGGGCTTGATGCTGACGGGCAACGCGAGCTCGACTTCGCCGCAACGTCAGTGCAACGACTCAGCCGTAATGAGTTGCGGGTCTACGACGCGCTGCCGGCAAACCCCTCAGCTGGTCTCGCTGCCGCGGACATCGCGGCAGCCTCGGGCCTGAGCATGGGGTTGAGTGTCCATATTCTTGTAGAGCTGGCTTCGCGAGGGGTGGTGCGGCGGGCTGGAACAAAGTGGCACCGCGTTGAGGAAGATTAATCCCTGGCGCTGGGCGGGGTAGCATCTTTCACATGAGCGGATCCCAGTCGTGCCAGCTTGCTGAGGCCATTGAGGATTTCGCGGAGCACTCCGAATTAGTTGATGGGCGCTCTCCCGCCACGGTGAAGGCGTACCGCTCGGATTTGGTTACGCTCCTTCCCTTCGCGCAGTCATTCGAGCAGCTGACGCTGCCGACCCTACGCGCGTGGTTGTCCGACGCTGTGGGGCGGGGAATGGCAAACTCTACGCTCGCCCGCCGATCCGCGTCGGTTCGGGCGTTCTCCGCCTGGGCGTATAAACAGGGCTATGTGCCCTCCGACCCGGCGGCGCGACTGAAATCTCCCAAAATAAACCGCCCGCTGCCTCAGGTGTTGAGCCAAGCGTCGGCCACGGATCTAGTTGAAGCACAGATCAACGACGAGTCCCACGGGGCCGAGGGAATGCGAGACCGAGCGATGCTTGAGTTGATGTACGCAACCGGCATAAGGGTTGCGGAGCTGAGCGGGTTGAACGTCCGAGATGTCGACTTGGACCGAGGCGTGGTGCAAGTAACGGGAAAGGGCAGCAAGCAGCGAGTCGTCCCTTTTGGGCACGAGGCGGCGCAGGCCATCCGCGCATGGCTAGCCGGCGGTCGTCATGAACTCACCCGCGACCCGGAGGCCTTGTTCGTGGGGTCGCGGGGTCGGCGCATTGACCCGCGACAGGTACGACGCGTCGTGGAGCGGGCTGCAACGCGAACGGGAACCGCAAGGGTGGGCCCTCACGCGCTGCGCCACAGTGCCGCTACCCACATGCTCGAAGGCGGCGCGGACCTGCGCGTTGTTCAAGAGCTGCTGGGGCATTCGAGTTTGCAGACGACCCAGATCTACACGCACGTATCTGCCCAGCGTCTCAAGAATGCGTACAGCCAGGCGCACCCCAGGGCCTAGCGTGCCTAGCGAGCTGCCCCCACCGGCTTGAGGCGGATTGTGGGCGCGGCCAGCAAAGTCAACGGATTGATGTAGGAATCTGGCCCCGTGCGAGCACCCCAGTGCAGACCGTCGTGCTCTGGGGAGTGCCCGAGCATGCCGATGACCTGACCTTCTTCGACTATGGTTCCCGTTTCAACACGCGGGTGAACCGGCTGGTAAGTCGTCCGTATCCCGCCCGGGTGATCGATCGAGACCGCGGGGACTCCGGCAACTGTGCCCGCGAAGGCGACGACTCCCGGGCCGCTAGATCGCACCTCCGCTCCCGGCTCCATGCCTAAATCGACACCACGATGACCGGGCAGCCAGTTCTGTCGGGGTATCTCTGCGCTCTTTGTGACGTGCCGCGCGGACGGTGCGCCAGTCGTCGGGTCGACCCAGGCATGCGCGCTGGGGGCGGTGGTCACACATACAACGGCAGCCGCGGCCAGTGCTCTGAGAACTCGCATGCCGCCCGTTGTAATGGATGGACCGGCCACGTGGCCGTCAAAAAGCAAGGGCCTTGTGGATAAACCCGGGTATGTGGATACTCCCGAGGTCTGATTAGCGAAACGCCCCAGCGCCGACTACACTTTACCCGGCAGTCTTATGACTGACTTCGCGCGCCGAGAAAACCCAGCTCAGCAACGGTCCCCGCTCTACGCGGCGGGGTGCGGAGCTGGCCCGGTGCCAGGGCGCGGGATAAAACCCCGCGCAGTACCACATCAACCGAACTACTTCTCCGAAGGAGATACTTCCCATGGCAGTTGTTACCATGCGCGAACTCCTCGACGCGGGTGTGCACTTTGGCCACCAGACGCGTCGCTGGAACCCCAAGATGCGTCGTTTCATCTTCACCGACCGCAACGGCATCTACATCATCGATCTGCAGCAGACGCTGACCTACATCGACGAAGCTTATGAATTCGTGAAAGAGACGGTTGCGCACGGCGGCACCGTCCTCTTTGTCGGTACGAAGAAGCAGGCCCAGGAGCCAATCCAGGAAGAGGCCGAGCGGGTCGGGATGCCGTACGTGACCCACCGCTGGCTGGGTGGCATGCTGACGAACTTCCAGACCGTTTCCAAGCGCATCGCCCGCATGAAAGAGCTGCAGGCCATGGACGCGGCCGAGGACGGTTACGCAGGCCGCGGCAAGAAGGAAGTTCTGATGCTCACCCGCGAGCGCATCAAGCTGGAACGCGTTCTCGGCGGTATCTCCGACATGACCAAGGCCCCGTCGGCACTCTGGATCGTGGACACGAACAAGGAACACATCGCTGTTGCCGAGGCGCAGAAGCTGCGCATTCCGGTGGTCGCCATCCTTGATACGAACTGCGACCCGGACGTGGTCGATTACCCAATCCCGGGCAACGACGACGCCATTCGCGCAGTCAAGCTGCTAACCCACATCGTGGGCGAGGCGATCGTGGCCGGCAAGCAGCAGCGCGAAGAGCGTCAGCTCGCTGCCGCTCGTGAGGCCGCTGGGGACAGCGCCGCCCCTCAGGAGTCTGCCCAGGCCACTGAGACCACTGAGAGCACTGAGGCCCTCGAGGCCCCCGCAGCCGCTGAAGCTGAGGGGTCCGTCGAGACCGCTGCAGCGGAAGCTCCCCAGGCTTAGTCTTTCTCCGCCCGCGTCATGTTCAGCTTTGGCCATCGTCGGCCGCGAACAGGCGCGGGCTTCGTGCTGTAGCCGGGCATGCCGGACCACCGGCCGTCCGCTACTGTTGTAAACCGTTCAAGAGAGTCGGCCCCGAAAAATAGGGGGCTGCTACGTTCCGACACGAGGAGGATCGCCCCTTATGGCGAACTACACCGCTGCAGACGTAAAGAAGCTGCGCGAAACCACTGGTTCCGGCATGCTCGACTGCAAAAAGGCGCTGGAAGAAACCGACGGTGACTTCGAGAAGGCCGTTGAGATCCTTCGTATCAAGGGTGCCAAGGACGTGGGCAAGCGCGCCGAGCGCAACGCTCTGGAGGGCTTGATCGCCGTCTCCGGCAACACCATCGTGGAGATCAACTCCGAGACCGATTTCGTGGCTAAGAACCAGGAGTTTAAGGACGTTGCGGATCAGATCGCTGCTGCGGCAGCCGCAGCTCGGGCGAACTCCCCGGAAGAGTTGGCTAACGCCGACGTCAACGGTGAGACCGCGCACGACGTCCTCGAGCGTCTTTCCGCCAAGATTGGGGAGAAGCTCGAGCTGCGCCGTGCCGCGACTCTTGAGGGTGAGAACCTGGCGCACTACCTGCACCAGCGTTCTGCCGACCTGCCGCCGGCTGTCGGTGTCTTGGTGGCCTACACCGGTGACAACGCCGATGCTGCGCACCAGGTTGCTCTTCAGATCGCCGCGATGAAGGCTCGGTACCTTCGCCAGGAGGATATCCCGGCTGAGGTAATCGAGAAGGAGCGCGCGGTGCAGGAGGAAATCACCCGCAACGAGGGCAAGCCGGAAGCGGCGATCAGCAAGATCGTTGAGGGGCGCATGGGAGGCTTCTTTAAAGACGTTGTCCTCTTGGATCAGCCCTCGCTCGCCGACTCCAAGAAGACGGTCAAGCAGTTTGCCGATGAAAACGGCATTGAGGTCACCGCCTTCGCCCGCTTCGAGGTCGGCCAGGCCTAAGGACCGTAAACGAACGCCCCGCCCTGAGAGGTGCGGGGCGTTTTCCGCGCCTCGCTATGATTTCCCTTGAATGTATCTTGAGGCGTATTCCCGAGGTATAGCGCCAAAGAATGCCATATGTATTACTGAGGAAAAGGAGACCTGCTCGTGGCTGAAGTGCCAGCAACCCCGCCCGCTGCCCAGACGGAGGAGCGACCTGGGACCGGTGCGTATAAGCGCGTCATGCTCAAACTCGGGGGAGAGATGTTCGGCGGCGGAAACGTCGGGATCGACCCCGATGTAGTCGACAGCGTGGCAACCCAGATCGCTGAGGTGGCTCGGTCGGGTACGGAGGTTGCGGTTGTCATCGGCGGCGGCAACTTCTTCCGCGGCGCGGAACTCCAGCAGCGCGGAATGGATCGGGCGCGTTCCGACTACATGGGCATGCTAGGCACTGTCATGAACTGTCTCGCCCTGCAGGACTTCCTGCAGCAGAAGGGAGTCGATTGCCGGGTGCAGACGGCTATCAACATGGCCCAAATCGCTGAGCCCTATCTGCCTCTGCGGGCCTCTCGCCACCTCGAAAAGGGCAGGGTGGTCATTTTCGGAGCGGGCATGGGCATGCCCTACTTCTCGACCGATACGACGGCAGCTCAGCGGGCCCTGGAAATCGGTTGCGATGTCCTCCTGATGGCCAAGGCAGTAGACGGCGTGTACGACGCCGACCCCCGGTCAAACCCCGACGCGCGCTTGTTCGCAGAGGTAACACCGCGCGAGGTGATCGAGAAAGGTTTGAAGGTCGCAGACGCCACCGCCTTTTCCCTGTGCATGGACAACAACATGCCGATCCTCGTGTTCAATCTCCTGAAAGAGGGCAACATCGCGCGCGCTGTGGCCGGGGAGAGCATCGGCACACTCGTGCGCTAGCCGCCTGAAACCGCCCTGGTAAATTGGACCCGTTCCCGAAAGCGAAGTGAGGACCCCCATGATCGATGACGTACTTTTGGACGCCGAGGAGCGCATGAGCAACTCCGTCGACCACACCCGCGACGAGCTGGTGACTATCCGCACGGGCCGGGCCAATCCCGCCATGTTCAACGGCGTGATCGCAGAGTTCTACGGAGCGCCCACGCCGATCACCCAGATGGCCACAATTTCCGTACCGGAACCGCGCATGCTCCTGGTCAAGCCTTACGACATGTCGACGCTGAGGGAGATTGAGAACGCAATCCGGAACTCGGATCTGGGCGTCAACCCCACGGACGACGGTCAGGTCATCCGCGTGACTATCCCGCAGCTCACGGAAGAGCGCCGTCGCGATTTGGTGAAACAGGCGAAGCAAAAAGGTGAAGAGGGCAAGATCGCCATTCGCAACGTGCGCCGCCAGGGGATGGAGTCCCTGAAGAAGATCCAGAAGAACGGCGACGCGGGAGAAGACGAAGTCACCACAGCGGAAAAGGCACTGGATAAGACAACGGCCCAGTACGTCGCCCAGGTAGACGAGCTCGTTTCGCGCAAAGAAGCGGAATTGATGGAGGTCTAACCTCCCTAACGGCCACGCCCAGAAAGAGCAACCGGTGACAACCTTTCCCAAGCCTCGGAACAAGGCGGGGCGAAACCTCCCCCAAGCAATCGCGACGGGTGTGACGCTCGGCGCGCTGGTGCTTCTCGCCGCCTGGGTGGGTCCCCGCGCCTGGTATCCGCTTGTGGCGGCCGCGGTGGCGTTGGCGATGTGGGAGGTGCTCACCCGCTTGCGTGAGGCCGGGTATCGGCAACCCCGCACCCTGCTCATCATTCTCGGGCAGGCTATGTTATGGGCCTCGTCCCGGTTCGGGGTCACGGGTTTGGTGTCGGGGTTTTCCCTCAGCGTGCTCTTCCTCATGTTTAACCGGCTGTTTCACAACGGCCGGCACGAGAAACCGGAAAACTACCTGCGGGACACCGCCGTGGGCATCTTTGTCCTCTCGTGGATCCCGCTTTTCGGTTCTTTCGCCGCCATGATCTCTCTTGTCGACGGCGACAGGGACAGCGGGTTGTTCATCCTCACCTTCGCTCTCGGGGTGGTCGCGTCTGACATCGGTGGGTACGTCAGCGGCGTCATGTTCGGCTCCCACCCGATGGCCCCCGCGGTCAGCCCGAACAAAAGCTGGGAAGGGTTCGCGGGGTCCGTTCTTCTGGGCGTGACTGCGGAGGTGGTCGTCGTCGTTTTTCTTCTCGACGGCCCCTGGTGGTGGGGGGTCCTTCTTGGGGTCGCGCTCGTTGTCTGTGCAACGATGGGCGACCTGGTGGAGAGCCAGTTCAAGCGGGAGCTCGGCATCAAGGACATGTCTGGGCTCCTGCCAGGTCACGGGGGTTTGATGGATCGCTTGGACGGGTTGCTCCCAGCCGCGGCATCGACGTGGCTCGTGCTGACGGTGATAACTGTTGTCTCGGATTTGTAGGGATTCGCCCACGGCGCGGTGACGTGCAAAGATGGGGAACGACATGAACGATTTTCCCCACATCCAGCTGCTTGCGCCGAAGCGCGGTATGCCGCCGCGGCACTTTGCTGACCTATCCGTTACCGAACGCGTTGAGGCGTTGGGCCAGCTAGGCTTGCCCAAGTTTCGCGCCAACCAAATCGCGCGACACTACTACGGCAAGTTCGAAGCCAACCCGCTCACGATGACCGACCTGCCCGCCGCTCAGCGCGAGCTGGTGAAAGACTCGATTTTCCCCACGCTGCTTTCTCCCGTGCGCGCGGTAGAGACCGACGAGGGCGATACCACGAAGACGCTGTGGCGTCTCCACGACGGCATCTTGCTTGAGTCCGTCCTCATGCGTTACCCGGGTCGGGCAACCTTGTGTATTTCCTCTCAGGCGGGGTGCGGTATGGCGTGCCCGTTCTGCGCGACCGGGCAGGGCGGGCTAGACCGAAACCTTTCGACGGCAGAGATCGTTGACCAAGTTCGGGAAGCGGCGTCGACGATGGAGCGCGAGGGTTCCCGTCTCAGCAACGTGGTGTTTATGGGGATGGGGGAGCCGCTGGCGAACTACAACCGCGTCGTCTCGGCAGTTCGCCAGATTACAAACCCGGCGCCGGACGGGTTTGGGATCTCCCAACGCAACGTGACTGTCTCGACGGTCGGGCTCGCTCCCCAGATCCGCAGGCTCGCGGATGAGGACCTCTCGTGTACCCTCGCCGTGTCCCTGCACACTCCGGACGACGAGTTTCGCGACGAGCTTGTCCCTATGAATAACCGCTTCCCCGTGGCCGACGTGTTGGACGCGGCGCGCTACTACGCCGATCGAACCGGTCGGCGAGTGTCCATTGAGTATGCCTTGATCCGGGACATCAACGATCAGGATTTCCGCGCCGACATGCTGGGCAAGAAGCTTCACGACGCCCTGGGGTCCCTCGTTCACGTCAACTTGATTCCCTTGAATCCGACCCCTGGGTCGAAGTGGGACGCGTCGCCGCGTGCTCGCCAGGATGAGTTTGTGCGCCGTGTCCGGGCACAAGGAGTCACGTGCACCGTGCGTGATACAAAAGGGCAAGAAATTGCCGCCGCCTGCGGTCAGCTGGCGGCGGACGAGCGAGAGGGCGCTTAACCCCTTAAGTGGGAAACGCGCTGGGGGTCGATGTTGAGCGCACGCAGCGAACGCTCATCAAGGTCGGCGTAAGCGCCGGAAAGAGTGGCCTGGTCGTAGGCCCAGTCCGGCTCTTGGTGGCCCGTCGGCTTGTTGTGGGCGGTCACGGTGCGCACCTGGTTCAGCTTGGGGCGCACGGCGAAAAGGATCAGGCCGAGGGCGATGAGGACCGCAAGGGCAACCAGCCAAATCGTTTCCACGTGGCCACGGTGATTACCGAAGTTGTACGCCACGAGGATAAGAACTGAGATCCACCCGGCGATGTGGATTGCGCCCGGGGTGAGCTCGCTCCAGCCGAACTTGGCGGAGGGAACGTCAGCCTCCGAGACCCCGTTGTACACCTGGGGTGCCTTGTTGCCCTGAGCCGATTGCGCCACTGCAGTCTCCTTAGAAAAGGCCGATCGAACCGATATCTCCGACCATCTTCCCACACCAGCCCGG
This sequence comes from Corynebacterium capitovis DSM 44611, assembly GCF_030440535.1. NCBI lineage: Bacteria > Bacillati > Actinomycetota > Actinomycetes > Mycobacteriales > Corynebacteriaceae > Corynebacterium > Corynebacterium capitovis. Next base: position 913,066 of record NZ_CP047117.1, read on the forward strand.
GGGCGTGTGATCCACTACCCCCAAAATAATCACCCCTTTCTGTAAGGCACAATGGCCGAGTGAGAAACGTACTGATTCTGGGGTCGACGGGTTCGATAGGCACCCAGGCCCTCGATGTCGTTGCGGCCAACCCCGGTTCATTCCGGGTTGTAGGCATCGCCGCCGGTGGCAGTGACCCAGCCGCCGTCGTAAAGCAGGCGCGTGTCCTTGGGCTTGGCCCGGGGCAAGTGTCCGTCTCCCGCAAGGCTGCGGCGGCCCAGGTATCCGATGCACTCGGCGGATCGGTTCTGCGTGATCCTGTGGACCTGGTGCGAGCCCAACCGGCAGACACGGTGCTCAACGCGCTTGTTGGCTCGCTTGGTTTGGCCTCAACGTTGGCCGTGCTAGAGACGGGTGCGACGCTGGCCCTGGCCAACAAGGAATCGCTAGTGGCGGGCGGGCGCCTGGTAACGCAGCGGGCCGCGGAGGGCCAAATTGTCCCGGTGGACTCGGAGCATTCCGCAATCGCTCAATGTCTTCGCTCCGGTGCGCGCGGTGAGGTGGCCCGCCTCGTGTTGACTGCTTCCGGTGGGCCTTTCCGAGGCCGTCGCCGCGAGGATCTATGGGACGTGACGCCCGAGCAAGCCGCGGCCCACCCCACGTGGTCGATGGGGCAGATGAACACGCTCAACTCAGCCACGCTGGTCAACAAAGGTCTGGAGCTCATCGAGGCCGTCCTGCTGTTCGACGTTGCACCCTCGCTTATCGACGTCACCGTGCACCCCCAGTCCATCGTTCATTCGATGGTGACATTTTCCGACGGGGCGACGATCGCCCAGGCCTCGCCGCCTTCCATGGCTCTCCCTATCGCACACGCGCTTGCGTGGCCCCACCGAGTGAGCGGCGCACAGCCTGCCCTCGATTTTTCGCAGTGCTTCGACTGGCATTTTGAGCCGCTAGACGACAAGGCGTTCCCCGCAGTCACGCTGGCCCGCGCTGCCGCAGAGACCGGGGGGCTCGCCCCGGCCGTCTATAACGCGGCCAACGAGGAGGCCGCCGCGGCCTTTATCGCTAACGGCCTTGCGTTCCCGCGCATTGTTGATGCGGTTTTCGAGGTGCTGGCTAAGGTCGGGACCTCGGCCCACCCCGAGTCGTTCGAGCAGGTCGTCGCCGTAGAAGACGAAGCTCGGTCAGAGGCCCGACGCCTGGTCAGAAAGTGGGGACGCTAGTGGCGGCCGTGGGCGTCCTCCTGTTCGCGTTAGGCATCGCCGCGACTATTGCCCTGCACGAGGCCGGACACATGATTGCCGCTCGGTCCTGCGGGATGCATGTGCGCCGGTTCTTCGTCGGTTTCGGGCCCCCCATTTGGCAGTTGCGACGGGGAGGGACCACCTACGGCGTGGCTGCGCTGCCCTTTGGCGGGTTCTGCGATATCGCGGGCATGACCCCGCAGGATCCGCTCACTGCGGAGGAACGCCCGCGCGCGATGTACCGCAAACCGTGGTGGCAGCGCGTGATCGTCATGGTGGCCGGTGTGGTTGTCAATCTTTTCCTCGGTTTCATGATCATCTACTGCACGGCGGCGACAGCTGCGGTACCCAACCCCTACGCCGATTTCACCCCCACGGTCGGCAAGGTTTCGTGCACGTCGGATCAGGTCGATCACGACACGCTCTCGCCCTGCGAGGGGACCGGGCCCGCCGGTAAGGCCGGGATTATGTCGGGCGATCGCATTCTTGCTGTCGACGGGCACCCCGTCCGAGCGTTCACCGAGATCCGCGCGTACGTCCAGGAACGCCCCGGGGCCACGATTGCGTTAAAGGTGGAACGCGATGGGGCCGAGATCGATGTCCCCGTCGTCGTAGATACGGTCGTGCGCCTCGATCCCTCCGGGCAGCGCTACGAGGCGGGAGCGATCGGAGTCTCAAGTCGTCCCGTCGCTGACGCGACAAAGAGATTCGGCCCCCTCGAGGCAGTTCCTGCTTCCCTGCGCCTGTCCGCGCAGATGCTGGGGTCCACGGTCGAAGGCATCGCCTCGTTCCCCGCGAAGATTCCGGGTGTTGTCGCCTCCGTCTTTGGCGCTCAGCGAGATGAGGCGGGGCCGGTGAGCGTGATCGGGGCGTCGCGCGCAGGCGGAGAGTTGGCTGAGCGCAACATGTGGGTGGCGTTCTGGATGATGCTCGCATCCCTCAACTTCTTCCTCGCTTTGTTCAATCTGGTGCCTCTGCCCCCTCTCGATGGCGGACACATTGCTGTCATCGTGTACGAGAAGCTGCGCGATGGTGTCCGCCGCGCCCGGGGCCTCGCGCCGGGAGGTGCGGTGGACTATCGCAGGCTAATGCCACTGACCTACGCATTGGCGGCGGCGCTGCTCATCGTGGGCGCCATCGTGATGGTTGCAGACGTGGTTAACCCGGTCAGAGTGTTCGGGTAGCGGTGCTAAGGTGTGAGGCTATGAACCAGCCGATCGCTCTCGGGCTCCCCGACGGCCCGCCGCCCACACTCGCGCCCCGGCGCAAGACCCGCCAGTTGATGGTCGGGGGAGTGGGCGTTGGCTCGGAACACCCGATCTCGGTCCAGTCGATGACGACGACCAAGACCCACGACATCAACTCGACGCTGCAGCAGATCGCGCAGTTGACAACGGCGGGATGTGACATCGTCCGAGTGGCATGCCCGAAGACGGTCGATGCCGAAGCGCTGCCCGCCATCGCGGCGAAGTCCCCGATCCCGGTGATCGCGGATATCCACTTTCAGCCGAAGTACATCTTCGCCGCGATCGAAGCTGGGTGCGCTGCCGTGCGCGTGAATCCCGGCAACATTAAAGAGTTCGACGGCCGCGTCAAAGAGGTGGCCAAGGCTGCCAGTGACGCCGGCATCCCGATCCGCATTGGCGTCAATGGCGGATCGCTGGACAAGCGATTGTTGGAGAAGTACGGGAAGGCGACCCCAGAGGCGCTGGTGGAATCCGCGGTCTACGAGGCCGGCCTGTTCGAGGAGCACGGTTTCGGCGACATCGCAATTTCCGTTAAGCACTCGGACCCCGTGCTCATGGTCGAAGCGTACCGGCAGCTCGCCGAGGTAACGGACTACCCGCTGCACCTCGGCGTGACCGAGGCCGGGCCGAAGTTCATGGGCACGATTAAGTCTTCGGTCGCCTTCGGGGCGCTGCTGTCGCAGGGCATCGGCGACACCATTCGGGTTTCCCTGTCGGCGGACCCCGTTGAAGAGATCAAGGTCGGCGACCAAATCCTGCAGTCGCTGAACTTGCGGCCCCGCAAGCTCGAGATCGTGTCGTGCCCCTCCTGTGGACGTGCTCAGGTGGACGTGTACAAGCTGGCGGAGGAAGTGACGGCTGGCTTGGAAGGCATGGAGTTCCCCCTGCGCGTCGCCGTGATGGGTTGCGTCGTCAACGGCCCCGGTGAAGCGCGTGACGCGGACCTGGGAGTCGCATCCGGTAACGGCAAGGGACAGATCTTTGTCAAGGGTGAGGTGGTCGACACCGTGCCCGAGTCGAAGATCGTCGAAACGCTGATTGCTCACGCGCTGCGCATCGCCGAGGAGGAGGGCTTGGAGGAAATCGCGGGGGCGAAAGCTGACGTCAAAGTGACGATTTAGGCCCAGCCTGTGAGTATCCCGACGCACAAGCGGGTAGTGGCGCTCGGCTTTGCCGCGGCCCTTGCGCTCGGTCCCCTTCCGAGCTGCACCCCCAAACCCGAAGAGGCCGGCCCCACGGCAGAAGATTTCCTCGATGCGGTGGCGGAGCGTGACACGGGAAGCATGTCCTCGCTTGTCGACGACCCCGGCACCGCGTCGACTTCCGTCGACGCTACGTGGGATGGTCTTCAGGCCGAGGGCATGGACTACACGATCGCTCAGGTCAGCCAGCAGGGGAACGTGGCCACGGTCGATTACACGCTGACGTGGGATTTACCGCGGGAGCGCCATTTCTCCTCCGACGCTCGGATGACCTTGACGCGGGCCGGGGACACGTGGACAGTGCGCTGGCAGCCGGCGGTTCTGAACACGCGCCTTGGCTCTGGCCAACACCTCGAGCTGCGGTCCGTTCCGGCGGACCAGGCCAGCGCAGTGTCGTCTGACGGGGTGGACCTGGTGCGGCCGGGGGTCGCGTACCGGGTATTGGTGGACCCGGCCGCCGCAGGCGACCCGAAAGCCGTGGCCTCGCGCGTGTCGGCGGCGCTGACGCAGGCCCGCGCGGTGGACGCGTCAGTTCCTGAGCTCGATGAGGCATGGTTGGCGGGCGCCGTGGCGTCGGAAAAAAGCGAAGTTTCGGCAGCCGTCGTGTCCTCGGCCGCGCAGCCGACTGTGCGTCAGGCCCTTGACGGGGTGGCGGGGGTGCGCCTGAACGAAGAGGCGGCGATGGTGACCGTCAACCCCGACTTCGCGCCTGACATCGTATCCCGCGTGGGCGACCTGGTGCGTGACCAGCTCCAGGGTGACGCGGGGTGGAGCGTGAACATCGTCAATGAAAATGGCGGGGCTCTCGAGCAACTCGCCGGCGAGAGCCCGCGCCCCGCCCCTGCGGTGCACATCAGCTTGGATTACGCGGTGCAAAAGGCCGCGGAATCGGCACTTGAGCCCCTTGCAGGACAGCAGGCAATGATCGTGGCTCTTCGCCCGTCAACCGGCGGGATACTCGCCGTGGCGCAGACTCCTGCGGCCGACAAGCAGGGAAACCTCGCCACGATGGGCCAGTACCCGCCAGGGTCCACTTTCAAAATCATCACGGGTTCGGCCGGAATGGAGCTGCAGGGCCTCAACCCAGACTCGATCGTGCCTTGCCCGGGATCGATGAACATTTACGGAAGGATCGTGACGAATTACGCGGGTTTTTCGCTCGGAAATGTGCCCCTGCAGAGTGCCTTTGCGCGGTCGTGCAACACGACGTTCGCAGACATCTCGACCCAGTTGGCGCCGGGGCAGCTCAAGGACGTCGGCAAGAAATTTGGGCTCGGTGTGGATATGACGATTCCGGGCATTGACACTCTGACCGGTTCCATTCCTGTTGGGGAAGAGGAATTGGAACGCACTGAGGCAGGGTACGGTCAGGGCGCGGACCTCGCCAGCCCCTTTGGGATGGCGCTCGTCTCCGCCACGGCCGCGCGCGGCGCGATGCCGGTGCCTTATTTGATTGACGGCCAGGTGACGCACGTGGACGAGCAGGTCGACCCGCCGCGCCCCGAAACCATTGAGCAGTTGCGACGGCTGATGGCCGCAGTGACCGCACCGGGCGGGACTGCAGCGGGGATGAGCGCGGGCGGTGATATCCGCGGCAAGACCGGAGAAGCCGAAATAAACCAAGGCTCCCACGCGTGGTTTACCGGGTACCGGGTCGACGACGACATCGCCTTCGCCACCCTGATCGTGCTTGGAGGCGGGTCCGAATCGGCCGTCGCGGCGACAAACCGGATGTTCCTCAACCTCGACGCGTCCCGGCAAAGCGCACCGAACTAGCATTGAGCACATGAACCGTCGAGGATTATTGTCACCTGGTACCCCCACCCCTATTCGTACCGTTCCCGCGTCAATACCGCGGCCGGAGTACGCGTGGAAGGACGAGGTGCAGGAAAACGTCGGGGAGCCGTTTGTGCAAACCGTCGAGACGATTGAAAAGATGCGGGAAGCGTCGACAATCGCCGCGAACGCGCTGGCCGTCGCTGGGGCCGCTGTTGCGCCCGGTATCACGACGGACGAGATCGACCGCATTGCACACGAATACATGCTCGACCACGGCGCCTACCCTTCCTGTCTGGGTTACCGCCATTTTCCGAAGTCCTGCTGTGTATCGCTCAACGAGATCGTCTGCCACGGCATCCCCGACACGACGGTGGTTGAGGAAGGCGACATCGTCAACATCGACGTCACCGCCTACAAAAACGGCGTTCACGGCGACACCAACGCCACGTTTCTCGCCGGAGAGGTAGAGGAGCGCCACCGCCTGCTCGTCGAGCGCACGTACGAGGCAACGATGAGGGGCATCAAGGCGGCCAAGCCCGGCCGTGAAATCAACGTTATTGGGCGCGTCATCGAGTCCTATGCGAAACGCTTCGGCTACAACGTGGTCACAGATTTCACGGGACACGGTGTCGGTCCGACGTTCCACAACGGACTGGTTGTGCTCCACTACGACTCCGATGTATACCGCACGATCCTCGAGCCGGGTATGACGTTGACGGTCGAACCGATGATCAACCTGGGAGCCCTGCCGTACCGGATCTGGGATGACGACTGGACCGTGCAAAACCTCGACGGTGAGTACACTGCGCAGTTTGAACACACGATCGTCATCACAGACTCGGGAAACGACATTCTCACGCTGCCGACGGTCTAAGCGGCTTAGTCGGTTTCGTCGAACTCCAAGCCCAGCAGGGCATTTTCTGTCACCTCTGCAAGAGCAGGATGGATCCAGTACTGGGATCGGGCGAAACCGCGCAGGTCGATGTCGTAGGCCAAGACCGTGATCATCTGCTGGATCAGCGTGGAGGCTTGAGGACCCATGTAGTGCGCGCCAAGGAGGCGGCCCGATTGCCGGTCCGCCACGAGTTTGACCACCCCGGTGGTGTCTTCGAGGGCCCACCCGTATGCCACGTCGCCATAGTTCTGCACCTTGACTGTCACGTCGTGGCCCGCGTCGAGAGCTTCTGCCTCTGTCATCCCGACGGTAGCGATCTGCGGGTGCGTGAAAATAGCCGAAGGAACGTGGTCGTGGGGTAGGGGGACAAGGTCTTCCGGGTGTGCCAGATTGTGGGCGACGGCGCGGGTTTCCGCGTTCGCCACGTGTTTAAGCTGGTAGGGGGAGCTGACATCACCGAGCGCCCACACACCCTCGGCTGTCGTACGGCCGTATTCGTCCACTCGCACCCGGCCGTCTGGGAGTAGCTCGACGCCGGCTTTGTCGACGTCGAGCAGGTCGCCGTTGGGGCGGCGGCCGACCGCTATGAGGAGCGCTTCCGACGTGACGCTGGACCCGTCGTCGAGAGTGAGGGTAACCCCGTCAGGTCCGTGATCGGCCCTGTCTACCGTCCGCCCGGTGCGAACGTCATAGGTGCCTGCCGCAATGGAGTTGAACTGCTCCGACAGGTCGCGGTCCAGACGTCGAAGGAGGGGAGAGCGGTTAACCACCGTCACTCGGGCGCCTAGCGATTGGAAAATGTGCGCAAATTCCATCGCGATGAATCCCCCGCCGACGATCGTGAGAGACGCCGGCTGATGGCTCAGACGCATAATGTCGTCGCTCGTGTGGTAGGGGACCTGCTGGGCCCACTCAGGAACGACGGGCCGCGCCCCAGCCGCGATGACTATGCGCTCGCCCGTTATGACGCGGGGTTGACTGCCCTGAGCCGTCGACAGAGTGCGGGGGGCAACGAACGTCGCGTGGCCGTCAAAGACCGTGACGTTGGGGGAGCCGTCGCCGCGGCGGTACTCCTCGCCCCCTGCAGCGATGAGGTCGATCCGTTTGGTGAAAACGCGGTCGACGATGGCGTTCCAATCCGCGCTCTTGTACTCGATGTCAAGGCCGAGGCGTCCGGCGTGGGCGGCCTCGAAGGCGAGGTCGGCGACCTTGACGTACATTTTGGTGGGAATACAACCGACGTTGAGGCAGGTCCCGCCGAACCGGCCTTCTTCGATGACGGCAATGGAGAGACCGTCGAAATCGGGTCCGATGAGCGTGTTGCCGGATCCCGCGCCAATGATGATGAGGTCGAAGTGGGCATCTGGGGTGGCGACTTCGTCGTAAGAGGGAGCAGACATGGAAGTCAGGTTAGGCCTCTTCGTCACTGGAGTCGGCGGTTACCTGTTCCAGCCACGACAATGTCGTGGTCAGAGCGGTCTCCCGGGCGTGTTTTTCCGAAAGGAACACGTCGTGGCGGGCGCCGTTGATGACTTCGACGGTGGAATCATCGGAGGAGAGCGTGGGAGCCCACCTCCGGATCTGCGAGACGTCAAGGACCGTGTCCGCGGTGTCGGCGGCAGCCGAGTACGGCTTACTCAAATAGGAGTGGGAGGAACACAACGTTAGCATCGGCACGCCCGTGTCGACCTCTCCCGAATGGATCTTTTCTTGGCCCAGGAAGACCGCGCGGAGCCAGCCGAGCTCCACGTTATGCCCTTTGACCGGCTTCATGCGGGGGTCGAAATCCCACTCGCCGTGTTCGGAGGCCGAGATGGATCTGCCGTACGTGCCCGTTCCGCCTTTCAGGAGGCGAATGGTGGGGAACCGTTTCCCGAGCAGCGCCACCAGGCCCCGCAAGAGCAGTACGGTCCAGCCGGGAAATGGCATGTCAAGCCACGGGCTGTCCAGCACGAGGCCCGCCAGGTTGCTGTGGGAGCGGACATCGCGGCGACGCAGCTCGTCGGCCCAGATGGGCACGATCAGGCCACCGGTCGAGTGCGCCACCGGCACGACGGTGCCGTGTTTTTCCGCCAGCAGGTTGAGAGCAATTGTCAGCTCGGGGAAGTACTCCGAGAGGTCGGTCGTGTAATGCCATAACTCCTCGCCGCGATGCGAGCGGCCGCACCGTCGTAAATCGATCGCGTAAAACGGGTAGCCCTGTGATGTGAAATAGTCCGCAACGTGGGTTTGGAAGAAGTAGTCGGACATCCCGTGGACCCAGAGAAGGGCCGGCTTTCCGGTCGGGGCATCGGGAATCGACCGAACCAGGGTGGCCTGTTCATTATTGGCCATTTCAAGGTGGGCACTTTCGTAACCGGGGCCGAGAATATCCGCCTCCCATGTCAGGTCCGTGAGTCGTTGGGGCGTTGAACCGCTGTGCATATGAATGATAGTAGGCAAACGCGCCGGTTCGTGCGGACGTGACTTATTAATACCCGGGGAGCAAAAGGGCGTAAACTTTCAGGTCAAGTCGACAGTGACCGGCCCCGGCGGGGGTCTGGAGTTATGGCAATTCACAGCGAAGAGGATGAAACGGATGTCTGATCTAGACGGTTTAAAGGTTGGGGACGAAGCAGACGTCCTGCTCATCGGGGCCGGAATCATGAGCGCCACGCTCAGCGCAATGTTGCGGGATCTGGAGCCGGGTTGGTCCCAAATCATCTTCGAGCGTCTCGACGGGCCAGCACAGGAGTCGTCCTACCCGCTCAACAATGCGGGCACCGGGCACTCCGCCCTGTGCGAGCTCAACTACACCCCCGAAATCGGTGGCAAGGTCGACGTGACCAAGGCCCTCGCAATTAACGAGAAGTTCCAGCTCTCTCGCCAGTTCTGGTCCCACCAACTCGAAACGGGTCAGTTGTCCGACCCAAAGGCGTTCATCAACCCCGTTCCGCACGTGTCTTTCGGGCAGGGTGAAAGCCAAATCGACTACCTGCGCCGCCGCTACGATGTGTTGTCCCAGAACCACATGTTCCCCGATATGCAGTTCTCCGATGACGCGTCCGTCTTCTCCGAGAAGCTCCCGCTCATGGCGAAGGGTCGAGACTTCGAGTCCGAGCCCGTGGCAATCTCCTGGATTGATGCCGGCACCGACATTAACTACGGGGCCCTGACCGGCCAGTTCCTTGATGCCGCTACGGCGAACGGCACCGTCGTGCGCTACGGCCACGAGGTGATCAACCTGAAGCGCGATGGAAGCGGGTGGAAGGTGACCGTCCGCAACGTAAACACCGGTGACAAGCAGGTGGTTCGGGCGCGCTTCGTCTTTGTCGGTGCGGGCGGGTACGCGCTCGACCTACTTCGGAAGGGCGGCGTTCCAGAGGTTCGCGGCTACGCTGGGTTCCCGATTTCCGGCCTCTGGCTTCGCACGGCAAACCAAGAGCTGGTCCAGCAGCACCAAGCGAAGGTGTACGGCAAGGCGAAGGTTGGCGCCCCGCCGATGTCCGTTCCCCACCTCGACCTGCGCGTGATCGAAGGAGAGCAGTCCCTCCTCTTCGGCCCCTATGGTGGCTGGAGCCCCAAGTTCCTTAAGAAGGGTTCCTACCTCGACCTGTTCAAGTCCATCCGCCCGGACAACACCCCGTCCTACCTCGGCGTCGCAGCCACGAACTTCGGCCTAGTTAAGTACCTCGTCGAGGAGGTGTTCAAGGACTTCGATGGGCGAATGGAGACCCTGCGCGAGTACTACCCTGATGCTGATCCGAAGGACTGGGACACTGTCGTCGCAGGCCAGCGCGTGCAGGTGATCAAGCCCGCGGCCGCTCCGGCCTTCGGGTCCCTCGAGTTCGGTACCGCGCTGGTCAACGACCAAGACGGGACCATCGCGGGTATCCTCGGCGCGTCGCCCGGTGCGTCGATCACTCCCGCAGCAATGCTCGAACTGCTGACCCGTTGCTTCGGCGAGCGAATGATCGGGTGGTCCGACAAGCTCCGCGCGATGTTCCCCTCCTACGGGAAGTCCCTGAAAACCGACGCCGCGGCGTTTCAAGAGCAATGGGATTGGACGCAGAAGACGCTCGATCTCGTCTAAGTACCGCAGTAGGTAATGAACTGGCCATCCTCCGACTCGGGGGTGGCCATCCAGCCGGGACCGGCATCGGGGTTAAAGGGGTCGGTGACCGCGGCGAGGAGCTCGAGGAATGGGGTGAGATCACCGTCGCGCTCCGCCGTCGTTAACGCGCGATCCAGCATCCAGTTTCTCGGGAGAAAAACGGGTTGCTGCTCGGGGATAGACAACCAGTAGTGATCCCAACGCTCGTCGATGGTGGACAAGGCGCCTTGAGCTGCCCGCTCGCCAATCAGGGGGAGGAGTGCCTCGGCGAGCTGGGTGAGGTTCCAGGCGATGACCGCGGGCTGGTTTCCAAAGGCGTAGCGGCCCCCAACGTCAATCGAAGAAAAGACAGCGGAGGGGTTCCGGTTTTCCGTGAAAGCGCAGGGGCCGTAGTCGATCGTCTCACCTGACAACGTCGTGTTATCCGTGTTCATCACCCCGTGGACGAATCCAAGGCGCATCCACTGTGCGACAAGTCTGAGCTGCCGTTCAATGACCTCCCTGAGGAGCTCATCGGGGCCGGAGAACCCCGCCGCGGTGACGACCGAACTGAGCAGCGTCGCCGAACGCATCGCCGCGTACTGGATTGACCCGACTCGCAGGTGAGAGCGAGCTACGCGCACCTCAATCCCGCCCGGTACCACGCCCTGTCGTCGCATGATCTTCTGCCCAGTGCTCAGCACCGCGAGAGAGCGTGTCGTGGGCACGCCGACAGCGTGCATGAATTCGCTGACAAGGTGCTCGCGTAGCATCGGGCCGAGCGCGCCGAGCCCGTCGGAGCCGGGGCGGGAAAAGGGGGTGGGGCCTGATCCCTTGAGCTGGATCTCGTGGCCGGTGACATCGCCGAGGAGCAGGGCGCGACCGTCGCCAAGAAGGGGCACGAATTGGCCGAACTGGTGGCCCGCGTAAGCCGTGGCGTGGCCACCGGTGGCTCCTGCGAGCCACCCCGTCCCCTCCTCGGTGCGCAACCACGTAGGGTCGAGGCCGAGTTCGCGGGCGAGCGGTTCGTTGAGCACTTCGATGCGGGGAGTGGGAAACGTGGCCGCCTGCCCGGGCACAGCCATCTCGGGCAGGTGCTCGGCGAATGTGTGGGCGAGGTCCGGGGCGTTCATGGCACCAGCCTAGACTTGGTGCCCATGGGTAGTGGACGGGTCACTTTAGTGGGAGGCGGGCCGGGGGACTGGGATCTCCTGACACTTCGCGGGGCGCGAGCCTTGCAAGAAGCCGACGTCATCCTCGCGGACCATTTGGGTCCGGCCGCGCAGTTGGACAACTTTATGGATCTCACGGGCAAGGAGATTATCGACGTCTCGAAGCTGCCCTACGGAAAGCAGGTTGCCCAGGAGCGTATCAACGCCCTCCTCGTCGAGCATGCCCGCGCTGGTCGCGCCGTCGCGCGCCTGAAAGGCGGTGACCCCTTCGTTTTCGGGCGCGGTTACGAGGAGGTAGAAGCGTGCGCGGCGGCCGGTGTCCCGTGTTCTGTCGTCCCGGGAGTCACAAGCTCGGTATCCGTGCCCGCGGCTGGCGGCGTGCCTGTTACCCAGCGCGGGGTGGCGCACTCGTTCACGGTAGTTTCGGGTCACCTGCCGCCCGGCGACGCCCGCTCCCTCGTCGACTGGGACGCCCTCGCCCGCGTCGGTGGCACGATCGTTGTCATCATGGGTGTACGCAACGTGCGCGCGATCGCCGAGGCGCTGATCGACGCGGCCCTTCCCCCCACCACCCCCGCAGCTGTGATCCAAAATGGTGAAACACCCGCTCAGCGCACCTTCCGCTCCACGCTCGCGGACCTGCCCGACTTGTTCGAACGCGAGTCGGTGGGGTCCCCGGCGGTGTACGTAATCGGGGAGGTGGCGGGTCTTGCGCACGCTTGATTCCCTCATCCTCGACCAGATTTCCGGTGGAGCGGATGCGGGAAGCCTGACAACCGCGGACACGATCCTCGTCTGCGATGACCCGACCGGGGATTTGACGGCTGCAGCCTGCGGGTCTGGCCGTAGGGTTGTCGTGCTCGATTCCGATTACTCACGGTGCCAGCGAGCCATCTCCCTGGGCGCGCAGATCGCGGGGGACCGGCGTCTCGATGAGTTCCTGGCGGGGTCGAATGGCTCGGCTGTAGCGGTCGGGGAGATGCCGAAGTCACTGTCCCGGTTGGACTACCTGGCCCGTTCGATCGCCGGCGCCGGTTTTGACACTGTTACGTGCGTGTTCGGGGCGAACAACAAGCACCTCGCGCGCTCAATGAACGAGACGCTTGCGACGTCTTTCGAGGAAGTATCCGCGTCTCGCGGGCGAGGGAAGTTTCGCTGCCTCGTCGCCACAGGGCCGCGCAATGTCACCTACGAGCCAGCGGCCGGAGACGGGCTCGTCGCTGTCGGCGGTGTTTTCAGTGGTGCCCGCGCGGACCACGGAGGCGAGCTCTTACGCTCCGCGCTACCCGCCCAGCTCGGGCGATTCCTTGACCTAGGGTGTGGGAACGGATCGGTGTCTCGGGGCCTAGACGGTGACATCACGGCGACCGATTCGGACGCGGATGCCGTCCTCTCAGCCCGCGCTATCGGGCTCAGCACGACCTGGGACGACGCGGGCTCGCGCTTCCCGGCGGGTACTTTCGACACGATCGCCCTCAACCCACCCTTCCACGCGGGAACCACGGTCGACGCGACGCTCGTCTCATCGCTTCTCGACGCCTCCGCCCGCCTCCTCGCTCCGGGTGGTTGCCTCTACCTTGTACACAACTCGCATTTGCGCTACAGGCCGGAGGTGGAGCGCAGGCTTGGATCCGTCGAGCAGGTCGCCCGCAACCAGCGCTACACCGTGCTGCGCGCCACCGCCCGCTAGCTGATCCGTCGCGGGCCACGGTGGCTGCGGATGAAGTCGCCCAAATATGGCTGGGCGAAGGCTACCCGGCCCCAGCCGGCGGGCATGATGAGGTCACGCTCGATGAGCTTGCTGCGGGTGTCGCTCACGGCTGAAAGAGGTCGGCCCAGCGTCTTTGCTATCACCGACGTTTCTACCACCGGACCGTCTAGCCCCGCCATCGCGTCGAGGTACTCCCGCTGGCGGGGCGGGACGTCGCGAAGCGAGGGTTGATGTATCTGCGTACCCAGTCGCTCAACGGCTTCTTGGCGCACCCCATGTACCACCCCTTCCGTTATCTCTCCGGATGAAGTGTCCCATGCCAGGTAGCCGATCAGCTGCACGAGGAAGGGGTATCCCTGGGTGAATTGTGCGGCGGCCTCGGCGGCACCGGGCGTGAACGAGCGTCCCGCTTCGAAGGCGGTCTGGGTAAGGGTCCGTGCGGCGTCGTCAAGCGTGAGCGGGCCGAGCTCATAATGGCGCGCACGGCGCATGAACGTCGCCCCCGGGAGGTCGAGCAAGCGGTTGACCCCCCGAGTGAGGCCGGCCATCGCGAGGGCGACATCGGCGTCGTCTCGGACGAGGTCCTGGTAGGCGACGGCGATGTGGGAGAGGTCAGCTGGGTCGGCGTCTTGGACTTCGTCGATGGTGATCAGAACCCCAGTTGTGATGGCGGCGAGGAGTTTTCGCATCGCGGAGGTAAGGCGCGGCACGGGAGGGGCCTCCTCCGTGAGCTCGCTGCTCACCGACCCGATTCCGGCCACCGAGAACCCCGTTAGCTTGCGGTCCGGTTGGGGTTCGAGCTCGGAGAGGGTTTCAGGGATGGTGGAGAGGGTGAGGGTCTGTGCCATCCCCTCGCGTCCAGATGCTCGCACCACGAGCCACCCCTGCTTCCTTGCCCGGTCCTCCAGCTCGGTGAGCAGCACGGTCTTACCGATGCCCCGCGAACCCGATACGATAAGACTGCGGTGCGGGTCGCCCGGCCCGTTGGCCACGGCGCGGTCGAAGTCGCTGAGCACGGCTTCGCGGCCGGCCCACACACGGGGGCTGGCTCCAAAGGTGGGGCGGAACGGGTTCGACATGCGCCCCAGTGTAGGCGATTGATAATTTGATAATCGGACGCCGTTGATAAATTGATAATTACGTCGGAGGCTGGTGACGTGTTCCTTAAACAACCACAGTGAGCTGAGTGCCGGACGCCTCGACCTCGAACCCGGCGTCACGTGCGACGACGGCCACGTCGTCAACCGACCCGCAGTCCGGCCCGAGAGCTAGGGCGCGAGCCAGTTCACCCTTGTATTTCTTGTTGAAGTGACTGACCACCTTACGGGCGCCGCCAACGAGCGTTTCGACCCGCACGGTCACGGCACCCGCGGACGGGCCGAGGGCGAGGTAGGAACCCGAACGCAGGTCGACGATGAACCCCTCCTCCGATAGCACGTCGCTAATCGACGTCCCCCAGCGCGCCTTCATAGTCACAGCACGCCCATCGCGCGTAGGCACTTTCGAGGACGCGGAGAGGCGGTACCGGGGGATGAGGTCGCCGGCGCGGACGAGCCCGAAAAGAGCGGACCCGACTGCTAGGCGAGCTGTGGCGGGGGCGGGAAGGGTGGTGGCACGCAGGGCGTCGTAAAGAACCCCGGTGTACCGCAGGATCGCGGGCATGACGGGGGCTGAGCGGAGCGACCTGTTTTGCTCAGCGTCGGCGCGTTTCGAGGCGGGCAGTTTGAGGGAGGCCATCATCGTGTCGACGTCGAGGGCGCGGAGGTCGTCGAGAAGCGACTGCCGGACCCCGTCGAGGGCGGGAAAAGAGAGGTCAAAAGCGGTTTCTTCCCCGCCGTCCGCCTTCGTCTCAGAGGGTGGGAGCACGATGAGCATGCCCCACACCCTAACGCTAAGATGTCCCGCATGATTACACGCCTATCTCAGCTGTTCCTGCGCACGCTGCGCGAAGACCCTGCGGACGCTGAGGTACCCAGCCACAAACTCCTCGTGCGGGCGGGGTACGTCCGCCGCGCCGCGCCGGGTGTGTACTCCTGGCTGCCTCTTGGCCTGCGTACGCTGCGTAAAGTCGAGGCGATCGTGCGCGAGGAGATGGACGCTATGGGGGCCCAGGAGCTGCTGTTCCCGGCACTGCTGCCCCGGGAACCATACGAGGCGACAAACCGCTGGACGGAATACGGCGATGATTTGTTCCGGTTAAAAGACCGGAAGGGTGCGGATATGCTGCTGGGCCCCACCCACGAAGAAATGTTCACTGCCGCCGTCAAGGACCTGTACTCCTCGTACAAGGATTTTCCGGTCACGCTCTACCAGGTGCAAACGAAGTACCGGGACGAGGCGCGCCCGCGGGCGGGAATTCTGCGCGGGCGGGAGTTCGTAATGAAGGATTCTTATTCCTTTGACATGACAGACGAGGGCCTCGGCGCATCGTACGCGGCGCATCGCGCGGCCTACACCCGCATCTTTGACCGTGTCGGCATCCGCTACGAGATTTGCCAGGCCACGTCGGGCGCGATGGGAGGGTCGGCCTCGGAGGAATTCCTCGCTTACTCCGAAAACGGTGAGGACACCTTTGTCGTGTCCACGGCGGGCGATTACGCGGCGAACGTGGAGGCGGTCACCACGGTCGCGCCGGAAGAAAGCACGGTCGAGGGATTGCCCGAGGCGCGCGAGTACGACACTCCGAAGTCCGAGACGATTGACGCTCTTGTCCAGTGGGCGCGCGACGAAGGGATTAAGGTGGACGGGCGCGAAGTCGAAGCGTCCGACACGCTGAAGTGCATGGTCATCAAGGTGACCGACCCGCGCAACCTTAACGACGATGGCGAGCCCGCCGGCCCCCAGCTCACTGGCGTCCTTATCCCGGGGGATCGTGAGCTGGACGAGAAGCGGCTTGAGGCGGCGCTTGAGCCGGCGACCTTTGAGCTAGCCAGCGACGAGGACTTCGCTCAGTCCGGGTTCTTGGTCAAGGGATACGTAGGTCCCCGCAGCCTCATATCCAACGGCGTCAAGGTTTACGCTGACCCGCGGGTTGTGCGCGGTAGTTCCTGGATCACTGGGGCGGACGCACCCCAGCGCCACATTGTCGGCCTCATCGCCGGCCGCGATTTCGAGCCCGACGGCTTCCTCGAAGCTGCGGAGGTGCGCGAGGGCGACCCCTCGCCGAGCGGGAACGGCACGGTAAAGATCGCCCGCGGTATCGAGCTGGGCCATATTTTCCAGCTGGGCCGCAAATACACCGAGGCGATGGACGTGAGCATCCTCGACGAGAACGGCAAGCGCGCCACCCCGACGATGGGCTCGTACGGTATCGGCGTCTCGCGCATGGTCGCGGTCGTAGCTGAGCAGCGCCATGACGATAAAGGGCTCGTGTGGCCGGTCGAGATCGCGCCCTACCAGGTGCACGTGGCCGTCGCCAACAAGGACGCGGCGGCGATGGAGGCGGGCGCGGCGCTCGTCGAACAGCTCGACGCGGCGGGGATTGAGGTCCTCTTCGACGATCGTCCGAAGGTCTCCCCGGGTGTCAAATTCAAGGACGCCGAACTATTGGGAATGCCTTTCATTGTGATCCTGGGCCGCTCCTTCGCGGACGGGGTTGTCGAACTGCGGATCCGCGGCGGGGAAACGCTCGAAGTGCCCGCCACGGAGGTCGTCGATAAGCTGGTCGGGCTCGTTCGCGCCTAGCTGCGCTGGGCGTGGGCCGCCAAATCGATGGCCGCCCTACGCCACGTGGCGCTGAGCGCGTCAGCGGCTGCCTCACGCCATGCGGTGACAAGCTGGCTGTGAAGCTCGTCGACAAGAGCCCTCGCCTGTTCGGTGCCCGTGGGGGCGCCACCCGTAACGAGCTCGTAGCCGGCTGCCGGAAGGGGCACGTCCCCGCTGGGTTCAAGGATTGCGGTCAACGCGGCTCGGCGCTGCATCGACGCTGCGCGCAGCGCTTCAATGCGGGCCGCCAGCTCGGAATCCGCGAACGCCGCCGCCATGTCGAGCCCGTATTCGACGGCGAACTCGCGGTGAAGCAGAGCGTGTGCGGCGGCAAGGTCGGACGTGTCCGACACTGAGACGCTGGAGACGCTGGAGTCGCTGGAGTCACCTGAAAGGTCCACCGGCTGCAGGGCGACAACGTCCACCGCCTGGGCTACGACCAGATCAACCGAATCGTCCGGGACCTTCTCCGCCGCTGCCACCGCGCCCGCGCGTACTTGGTCAATCAACGACGCTTCATCAACAGCGCCGGCTGGAAGATCCGTATCGCCGTACCCGGTAGGGCAGGAGGTGGGTGCTTGCCCGGAGCTGTCGGTCCCACACAGGCGACGTGCCTCCTCGACAAGCTGATCTGCCTGGGTGCGGCGCAGCGTTGCTGCCGTCGCAGGGTCGGCTCCGTCGCCGATGAGCGAAATACCATCGGCTGATGCTTGCTTGGCCAGCGCCATGATCTCGGCGTTGGGCCGCGGGCCGAGAATGTCCATCACCGAACACGATGACACGAGGACGGCGGCGGGAAGCACCACGAGCAGTCTTTTCACGCCGGAAAGGCTACACGATAGGATTTCCCGCATGGCCTTTCCCGGAGTTGAAGAATTAACCAACATCATCCAGCCGGTTGCCCGGCGCCACGGCATGGACGTCGACGCCGTGCGGGTGGTCAAGGCCGGGGCCAAATCCCAGGTTGTGGTGTCGGTTGATTCGGACTCGCACCCTACTCTCGACGAGCTAGAAGTTTTGTCCAACGAGCTCAGCGATCTTTTCGACGCCAAAGAAGACGCCCAGGACCTCAACTTCGGAGCGGGGTACAGGTTGGAGGTCACAACCCCCGGTGTTGACCTCCCCTTGACGGAAACCCGCCACTGGCGGCGCAACCGCGGACGGCGGATCGAAGTAGACGGCGCCGCGTTCCGGATCGGCGCACTGAACAACGAGGGCACGTTCGTCGTTCTCATCTCGGCGGGCGCCCAGGCCGTGCATGTCCGGGCAGTTTCGGATCTGCACGGGGCAGTGGTAGAAATTGAGTTCAATACGCCGCCGGCCGGGGAGCTCGAGCTGGTGGAAAAGTCGTTTGATCAGGCCAGCGAGCTGGCCGTCGATGGAGAGGTAGACAAGTGAATATCGACGTCAACGCGTTAAAAGCGATTGAGTCGCAGCACGGCATTGCCGTGAACGAGCTGCTTGAGACGATCGGCGCAGCGTTACTCGGGGCGTACCGGGAATACCGCGAGACCCCCGCGCCGGACGACGAGCGGGCGCGGGTCGACATTGATACGACGACCGGTGATGTCGCCGTGATCGTCAGCGAGCTCGGCGCCGACGGCGAGGTCGTTTCCGAGTACGACGACACTCCCCTCAACTTCTCTCGGATCGGCGCGGCCGCAGTTCGCTCCGCAATCTTCCACCGGTTGCGTGAGGCTGAGGCGGGGCGCGTTTTCAGCGCCTACTCGGAAATCGAGGGTCACGTCGTCTCCGGTGTCGTCCAGCGGGACGCGCCGGCGGAGTCCCGGGGAATTACCGTGGTTCAACTCGGTACCGAGCAAGACCCCCAAGATGGCATCTTGCTTCCGGCAGAGCAGATCCCGGGGGAGCGTCTCACCCATGGTGACCGCGTTAAGGCATTTGTCGTGGGCGTGAACAAGGGTGACCGCGCCGTCCAGGTCAACCTTTCCCGGACGCACCCGGAGCTGGTGCGCGGCTTGTTCGCCCTGGAGGTCCCCGAAGTGGCGGACGGTTCTGTCGAAATCGTCGCCATCGCCCGAGAAGCGGGACACCGCTCCAAGGTGGCGGTCAAGGCCAACGTCAAAGGCGTGAACGCCAAGGGTGCGTGCATCGGACCGCGCGGTGCCCGCGTATCGAACATCATGAAGGAGCTCGGGGGTGAGAAAATCGATATCGTCGACTTCTCAGAAAACCCCGCCACGTACGTCGGCAACGCCCTCGCGCCGTCGAAGGTCGTACGTGTTGACGTTGTGGACGCGGAAGCCCAGTCCGCGCGAGTGACGGTGCCGGAGTACCAGCTTTCCCTCGCCATCGGTAAGGAGGGGCAGAATGCTCGCCTTGCGGCTAGGTTGACGGGCTGGAAGATCGACATTCATGCCGATAGTGAGGCAGCCGACCGCGAAGCCTAGATGGTGCGCCAGATCAGCAGAAGAGGCGACTACGTTTTCGAGCGCTGATGGCGTAGACTGACCAACGGCTTATCGCTTGCCTGCATGATGGGCGGGTTTTGCTGTGTTAGGTGTACACATGGACGGGAAGGACGTGGATGAGTTCCAGACGCATCCGCATTCGCACCTGCATCGCTACACGAAAACCCATGCACGATACCCACTTGCTGCGCCTTGTCGCCGCCCCTGATGGGTCGGGACGGGTGCTGCCAGATCCGTCCAGGTCACTTCCTGGGCGCGGAGCGTGGATTACCCCCACCTTGGAGGCATTCGAGCTGGCGGAGAAACGACGCGCCTTTGGCCGCGCCCTTCGTCTTACCGCCCCGCCGGATGTGCGTGACGTCCGCGCTTACATCGCCGGGGTGGCGAAAGAACCAAAACGTAAGGAAGACCGAACACTGATGAGTACGCAACCGTGAAGCAGCATCAGCGATGACAGTCACTGACAACGCCACGAGGTAAGTAACCGGACGTTTCCGGGTACCACCTCTGGCACCAAACTAAGAGGAGACACGTGCCCGGAAAGCTACGCGTACACGAACTCGCCAAGGAACTAGGCATCACGAGCAAAGAATTGCTCGCCGCCTTGAAAGAGAAAGGCGAGTTCGTGAAAACGGCCTCATCCACCATCGAACCCCCGGTGGTGAAGAAGATGAGGGCTTTTTACGAGGAAAAATCCGGTGGAAACACCGGTGCAGCGAAACCCGCTGCAAAGCCCGCAGGCGCTGCGAGCGCAGCGCGTCCTACAGCGCCGAAGCCCGCCGCGCCGAAGCCTGAGGCGTCGCAGGCGTCCGCCCCGAAGCCCACCTCCGCAAAGCCGACCGCTGCGAGGCCGGCCGCACCGAAGCCTGTAGCGACAAAACCTGCTGCGGCTGCCGAAGCCCCGACGGTACCGGCTCAGACTGCCCCCAAACCGGCGTTCGCAGCACCTAAGCCTGGCGCACCGAAACCCGCGGCCCCCAAGCCGCCCGTCGCGAAGTCACCCGCTGCGAAGCCGGAGTTTACGTCGCGGCCCGGTGCCAAACCTGCTCCTCAGCGAGCTCCCGGCGCAAATAATGCCGGCGCCAAGCCGGCTGGTCCCAAGCCATCCGCAGGTCCGACGCCGGCTAATGCCATGCCCCGTCCGGTTCCCAAGCCGGGTGGGCGTCCTCGCGTTGCTAACAACCCGTTCTCCTCGGGTGCGTCCTCTCCGCGCCCTGGCACGCCCCGACCCGGTGGATCCGGTGGCGCGGGTGCGCGTGGCCGTGGTGGACAAGGTGGCCAGGGTGGCCAGGGTGCCGCGCAGGGAGGCCAGCGTCCCGGCGGCCCTCGCCCGGGTGGCCAGCGACGCCCGTCCCCTTCCGATATGGCGGCCCACCCCAGCCCAGGCCAGATGCCGTCCAAGGCGGCGTCTGGAGCACGCGGCCGCGGTGGCCAAGGCGGGTCGGGCGCGGGCGCGGGTTCTCGCGGCCGTGGCGGCCAAGGCGGGCCGGGCCAGGGCGGACCGGCTCAAAGCGGCGGTTTCCGCGGGCGCGGAGGGCGCCGGGGTGGAACGGCTGGAGCGTTCGGTCGCCCCGGTGGCGCTCCAGGGCGCGGGCGTAAGTCAAAGCGTCAAAAGCGCAACGAGTACGAGGAGATGCACGCTCCGAACCTTGTCGGTGGTGTGCGTCTGCCCGACGGCGGCGGAAAGACTGTGCGGTTGCGCCAGGGCGCGACCCTGTCGGATTTCGCCGAAAAGATCGGTGCGGAGGCATCGAGCCTGGTCCAGGCGTTGTTCAACCTCGGTGAGATGGTAACGGCGACGCAATCCGTGCCTGAGGAGACCCTTCAGCTGCTCGGAGCCGAGATCAACTACGACGTTCAGGTCGTCTCTCCGGAAGACGAGGACCGCGAGCTGCTCGAGTCCTTCGACCTGCAGTTCGGCGAGGACGTCGGAGGTGACGAGGAGCTCCAGCAGCGTCCCCCGGTGGTCTCCGTCATGGGCCACGTCGACCACGGCAAGACCCGGTTGTTGGACACGATTCGTCGCGCCAATGTTGGGTCCGGCGAGGCCGGCGGCATTACCCAGGGAATCGGTGCGTACCAGACCACGGTTTCGCTCGAGGACGAGCCGCGTCAGATCACCTTCTTGGACACCCCTGGCCACGAGGCGTTTACCGCCATGCGTGCCCGAGGTGCCAAGTCGACGGACTTGGCGATCCTTGTCGTTGCTGCAGATGACGGCGTGATGCCGCAAACGGTCGAGGCGATCAACCACGCCAAGGCCGCCGATCTGCCGATCGTCGTCGCGGTAAACAAGGTCGACAAGCCTGAGGCGCAGCCCGAGAAGATCCGTGGGCAGCTGACTGAATACGGTCTCATCCCGGAGGAGTACGGCGGGGACACCATGTTCATCGATATTTCCGCCAAACAGGGCACGGGTATCGACGACTTGCTGGAGGCGGTCTTGCTCACAGCGGACGCCGCGCTCGACCTGCGCGCGAATCCCGACATGGACGCTCAGGGTATCGCGATCGAGTCCCACCTCGACCGTGGCCGCGGTCCGGTGTCTACGGTAATTGTCCAGCGCGGTACGTTGCGCGTCGGCGATTCGATCGTGGTCGGTGGCAACTATGGCCGCGTCCGGCGCATGCTGGACGAATGGGGCAACGACGTCGAGGAAGCTGGCCCGTCACGTCCGGTTCAGGTTCAGGGCCTCAACGGCGTTCCGGGCCCGGGCGACAACCTGTTGGTCGTCGAGGACGATCGGGTTGCTCGCCAGATCGCGGCACAGCGCGACGCGCGCCTTCGCTCCGCGATGCAGGCCCGAACCAAGAAGCGTGTGTCTTTGGAGAACCTGGATCAGGCGCTCAAGGAAACCAGCCAGCTCAACCTCATTCTCAAGGGCGACAACGCCGGTTCGGTGGAAGCTCTGGAGGAGGCGCTTCTCAAGATCGAGATCGACGACGAAGTCGAGGTCAACATCATCGACCGTGGTGTCGGTGCTGTGACCCAGACCAACGTCGTCCTCGCCGCCGCGTCGGATGCCGTTATCGTCGCCTTCAACGTTCGCGCTGAGGGCAAGGCGACGGAAGAGGCGAACAGCGAAGGCGTGGAAATCCGGTACTACTCCGTGATTTACAAGGCCATTGACGACGTCGAGGCTGCGCTCAAGGGCATGCTCAAGCCGATCTACGAGGAGCGCGATTTGGGCTCGGCCGAGATTCGCCAGATCTTCAAGGCGTCCTCTGTTGGTCTCATCGCCGGCTGCATGGTGACGGACGGCAAGGTGCGTCGTAACTCGAAGGCTCGCCTCGTGCGCGACGGTAACGTGATCGCGGCGGAAGCGACGATCCAATCGCTCCGGCGCGAAAAGGATGATGTCACCGAAGTAGACAAGGGTTACGAGTGCGGCATGGTCTTGTCGTACCCCGACATCCAGGTCGACGACGTGATTCAGGTGTACGAAATGGTTGAGGTTCCTCGGACCTAGTACGTGCACTGACACACGCCCGCGAGCGCGCTTCGGCCAGCTCGCGGGCGTGTCGTCGTCAAGCGGTAGGATATGGACGGACCATCTCGCCCCGATCTCTAAGGAGAAGTCATGGCTGACAATTCACGCGCCCAGCGGCTAGCCAAGCGAATTCAGACAATCGTGGCGAGTGCGATCGAGCGGCAGGTCAAAGATCGCCGCCTAGAGCTCGTCACCATCACCGACGCGCGAGTTACGGGCGATCTTCACGACGCAACGGTGTTCTATACGGTGCGCGGGCGCGCGATCGACGACGAACCAGACTACGACCAGGCGGAAGAAGCGCTCGGTCGTGCGCGCGGGCAGATCCGCAAGATTGTCGGTGATGAACTAGGAGTACGGTTTACCCCGACGATTTCCTTCGAGCTCGATACAGTGCCGGAATCCTCCGCACGAATGGAAGAGCTGCTTAACCGTGCGCGCGCCCGCGATGAGGAGTTGGCGAAGCTGCGGGAAAACGCCACGTTCGCGGGCGAAGGCAACCCCTACAAGACGCCGGACGCATAAGGCGCCTCGTGGCCTTGCTTTTTCCTGACCTCAGCGAGGAGTTCGCTGCCGTGTCGCGTGCCCTCGTGGAGGCTGAGAACATCACGGTGGTAGCCCACATCAAGCCCGATGCCGACGCGGTGGGTTCCGCCTGCGCTCTAGCGTCAGGGTTACGTCGGCGGGGCAAGCGGGCGGAGGTACGCATTGGGCAAACAATGCCCCATGCAGCGAACTTGGCAGGTATCCCGGGGGTTGGGGACATTGTGTACGGCCACGAATTGCCCACCGCGGGCCTCGTCGTGACCGTGGACTGCGCTTCGGTGGATCGAACGGGTGCGTTTTCGGACGCGCTCGCCGCCGATCCTGCGCGGGTGATCGTCGTCGATCATCACGCGACAAACCCCAGGTTCGGCGGCCTCAACCTCATCGCACGAGCCGAGTCCACGACGATGATGGTGCGGGAACTGCTCTCGCATATGGGAGTTGCCCTTGACCGCGACCTCGCGCACTGCCTCTATGCCGGTTTGGTCACAGACACCGGAAATTTCCGGTGGGGCACGAAGCGGATGCATGTTCTTGCCGCCGAATTGACAGGCCTTGGGCTGGACACTCGGTCCATCACCCTGGAATTGATGGACTCCATGACCCCTTCGGATCTCGTCCACCTCGGTAACGTGCTTGCCGGCATGCAGATCTGCGAGGCGGGGGGCCACCGTGTAGGCGTGTTCACGATCGGTGAACTTTCACTGCGGGCGATGAGCCAGACCGCGGTGGAAACTGTGATCGATTACGCCCGCTCTGTTTCGGGTTGCGACATAGGGGTAGTGCTCAAGCAACAGGCACAGACTTACTGGAGCGTCTCCCTCCGGTCGAATAGCTCGAATGTGGCAGTTGTTGCGGAGCAGCTGGGCGGCGGCGGTCACGTGCCGGCAGCCGGGTTGTCGGCGCACGGGACGCGTGAAGCCGTGATCGATCGCGTGTTGGCGGCGATCCGGTGAGCGAGCTGACAACAGGCACTTCGGCGCGGCAGATTCTCTCATTGTCTCTGCCGGCTCTGGGGGTCTTGGCCGCGAATCCGCTGTACCTTTTGCTAGATACCGCTGTCGTGGGGTCACTGGGCCCCGCCCAGCTCGCGGCGCTCGCCGCGGGTGCCGCTGTCCAGTCGACAGTGACAACACAGCTGACGTTTTTGTCGTATGGGACGACAGCGCGGGCGGCCCGCTTGTATGGAATGGGCAAACGCGATGCCGCCGTCGAGGAGGGCGTGCAGGCCTCATGGGTTGCCCTGTTCGTCGGCATCGCGCTCTCACTCGTCGTTGTGCTGTGGGCGCGTCCGCTCGCTGGCATTTTTACCACCGACGAGTACACCGCCCGTGAGGCGGCTAACTGGATGCTCGTTGCTGCGGGAGCGATTCCGCTGACTCTTCTGGTTATGGCCGGGAACGGTTGGATGAGGGGTGTGCACAACACGGGCTTGCCATTTCGTCTCACTCTGTGTGGCCTGATACCGGGTGCTCTCGCGCTACCGGTTTTCGTTGGCAAATTCGGTTTGGTGGGGTCGGCCTACGCTAACCTTCTGGGTATGGGCCTTGCGGCGGTACCTTTCGTCGCTGTGCTGATCCGCGAGCACGGCCGGGGCGGGGGTTCTTGGGCGCCGCGGTGGTCGGTCATCCGCTCCCAGCTCCTCCTCGGGCGCGACTTGGTTCTCCGTTCCTTGAGTTTCCAGGTGTCGTTCCTCGCAGCGGCCGCGGTGGCCGGTCGGGCCGGGGTCGCGGTCCTTGCCGCACACCAAGTTCTCCTTCAGATTTGGAACTTCCTCACCCTCGTCCTCGACTCGCTTGCCATCGCAGCCCAAACGCTGACCGGTGCGGCGCTCGGTGCGGGGAGAGTTGGACAGGCGCGGGAGTTCGGTGCGTATGCCACACGCTTGTGCACCGTGCTCGCGGTGGTTCTTGCGCTGATCTTCGCGGTTCTTGCCGGGCCGATACAGAAGATTTTCACGCGAGACAGCGCTGTCTTAGCGGAATTGAGCATGCCCTGGTGGCTGATGGTAGCAATGATTCTGGTGGGCGGGGTGGTCTTTGCGCTCGACGGTGTGCTCCTCGGCGCCGGCGACGCAGTTTTCCTGCGGAACCTCACTGCGGGCGGGGTCATCGGCGCATTCCTCCCGCTTATCGCGGTCTCCTGGGTCGCCGGCTGGGGATTAACCGGTATCTGGGTCGGGCACCTGATGTCTCTCGTCGTTAGAGCTGCGGGGGATGGGTGGCGGTTCCGTTCCTCGAGGTGGGCGCGTCAAGGATCAATGACATGAGCGTGACACTCTGGGCGGTGTCTGACCTGCATGCGGCCGTCGGCGCGAACGGACCGCGGATTGCGGGGCTCGCTCCCGAAAACCCTGGGGATTGGTTGATTGTCGCCGGCGACGTCGCCGAAAACATGGGTCTGGTCGCCCGGACCCTGGGATCCCTCGCCGAGCGGTTCGACACCGTGATCTGGACCCCTGGCAATCACGAGCTCTTTTCCCGCTCCACGGACCGTTACCGGGGCCGAGAGAGATACGCAAAACTTGTCGACGTCATCCGTGGCCTCGGAGTCATGACACCCGAAGACCCGTACCCGCTCTTCGGGGGTGTCACAATCGCTCCGTTGTTCACCCTCTACGATTACTCGTTTCGGCCGGCAGGCGTCACCGTTGAGGAGGCCCTAGAGGGGGCACGGGAAAGGAACGTGGTGTTGACGGATGAGTTTGCCATCGCCCCGTTCGCCGACATCCGGGCGTGGTGCTGGGAGAGGTTGGCGTACACCACCAAGCGGTTGTCCCGAATACATGGTCCCACCGTTCTGGTGAACCACTGGCCCTTGGAAAGGAAACCGACCACTCGTCTGAGGTTGTCGGACATTTCCCTGTGGAGCGGGACGCGCCACACCCACGGTTGGGCGACCCGCTACAACGCCCGCAGAGTCGTCTACGGCCACTTGCACATGCCCGGGACAACCATGATCGATGGCGTCGCCCACGTCGATGTCTCGCTCGGTTACCCGCGAGAGTGGCAGAGCAGGGCGGGCACGCAGCCGTGGCCCTACCCGGTTATGGAATGGGGTGGGCGATGATTGAGCGCGACCTCTTTCCACGCGCGGCGCGGTATGTCTACATGCGTACCGACTCCGCGGTCGACCTGACTAATTTCAACCAACTCCATCCCGAAGAAAAAGGATTGGTCAGCCGCGCGGTGGACCGTCGAAAAGCGGAGTTCGGCGATGCCCGCTGGTGCGCCCACGAGGCGCTCGCCGAGCTCGGTTATGGTTCCAGTGAAGCGATTCTGCGGGGCGAGGGCGGAATGCCCCTCTGGCCCGACGGGGTCTCGGGCTCGCTGACGCATACCGAGGGTTTCCGCGCCGCGGTCGTCGCCCCCGTCGATCACCTCGTCTCCGTGGGAATCGACTGCGAGCCAGCGGGCCCGCTGCCGGAAGGGGTCGTCGATCAGATTGCCCGCTCCCAAGAGCGCCAGCAAATCGACACGATGCGCTCCAACGGAATCGAGTGGGCTGATCGACTCATCTTCTGCGCCAAGGAAGCGACGTATAAGTGCTGGTTCCCGCTCTCGCGCAGATGGCTGGGTTTCGACGGGGCCGAGATCGAGGTTCACCCGGACGGGACGTTCACCTCTTACATCCTCGCCCGCCCGGCGCCTGTCCCCTTCTTCGAAGGTCGATGGAAGGAGCGCGCCGGCTTCATCGTGACCTCGGCGTTTGTCACCGCTGAGCACGCAGCCCGGTTCATTCACTAGGTATCCAAGGTAGACGGCCGCGCGACGAAGATGGACGCGAGACGCGAGCCGGATTCTCGGACGAGGGCTACGGCGCGTCCGTCGGCGCGGATAGCGGCGTGGGTGCCGCTGAGGCCCCGGGGTTCGAGCCACTTTCCCATGGCGAGGTCTGCGTATTCGGCCTCCGACACGGGCAGGACGGGCCATACCCGCGTGAGCGCCTCGTCCAGCGTGAGGCTTAGACGGGGGTTGAGTTCGAGGTCGGGCAGAGTTTGGGCGTCGTCAAGTGAAAAGACGCCTACCGATTCCCGGCGCAGCGCAGTGAGGTGACCTCCCACGCTTCCCACGAGTGGGTCTGCACCGAGGTCTCGGGCGAGGGAGCGAATGTACGTTCCGGACGAGCAGTGCACGCGGACGTCGACGTCGATGAACTCGCCCCGTCGGATGTCGATGATGTCGAAGGAATGGATCGTCACCGGGCGAACGGGCAGGTCCACGTCAGCGCCCTCGCGAACCAGCTCGTGGGCACGCCGGCCGCCTATCTTGATCGCGGAAACGGCCGCGGGCCGCTGCAAGATGGGGCCAGTGAGCTTGTTGACGCCCGCGCGCACCGCCTCCTCCGTCACTCCGGCGAGAGTTTGTGCGTCCGCGCGGGCGGTGACGTCGCCATCGGCGTCGTCAGTTGTCGTGGACGCGCCGAGTCGGATCGCTGCCGCGTAGACCTTGTCCTCTCCAACGAGGTGAGTGAGCAGTTTCGTGCCTCGTTCGATGCCAGCCACGAGAACCCCAGTGGCGGCGGGGTCTAGGGTCCCCGCGTGGCCGACTTTCCGCGTTTGGTAGATGCGACGCAGGCGAGCGACAACGTCATGGCTGGTCATGCCAGCAGGCTTGTCGACGATAACGAGGCCAGATGTCGCGAGGGGGTCGGAGCTGAGAGCTGTCATAGCGACCAAGTATGCCCGACCCCGAAACGGCATCACGTAGGGTAGCCACGTGGATATTTTGCGCGGCCTGAGCCAAGTGCCGGCGGGCTTTGGTGAGCCGGACGGGACTGTAGTAACCATCGGGGTTTTCGACGGAGTCCATCGCGGCCATCAGTTGCTCATCAACCGTGCTGTCGAGGAGGCGCGTTTGCGAGACTTGCCGAGCGTCGTTATGACCTTTGACCCACACCCGGTATCCGTCTTTTCTCCCGAGGACACGCCTCGCGCACTGGCAACCTTCGAAGAACGAGCTCGCCTCATCGGGGAGCTCGGAGTGGACCACCTCGTCGTCATCGATTTCCGTGCGGAGCTCGCGGGAGACAGCCCCGAGCAATACGTTCGAGACACGCTCGTGGGGCGATTGCGCGCTCAACACGTCGTCGTGGGCGAGAACTTCACGTTCGGTGCCGGTGCTCGCGGCACGGCCGAGACGATGGTCGACCTCTGCCATAAGAATGGCGTCGAAGTAACGGTGGTCAGCCTCCTTGACGACGGTTCCGCGCGCATCTCCTCTACCGCGATCCGAAACGAGCTCGCCGCCGGGAACATCGAGGCTGCTCGCGCGTATCTGGGACGGCCTTTCTCTGTCACCGCTCCGGTAGAACGGGGCGCGGGGCGCGGGGGCCGCGAACTCGGGTACCCCACGGCAAACCAATACGTCGAGTACATTTCCGCGTTACCCGCCGACGGCGTGTACGCGGGGTGGTTTACCATCTTGGGCAGCGAGACCGAGCTGAAAGGGGACATGCTTGCGGATGTCCGTTATCCCGCCGCCGTCTCCGTGGGCACGAATCCCACCTTTGGGGATTGTCGTCGCAGCGTCGAGTCGTTTGTCCTCGACCGGAACGCCGATTTGTATGACCACGTGGCTCGCGTCGAATTCGTAGGGAAGGTTCGAGACATGGTGAAGTTTGACTCCGTGGACGAGTTGCTCAGAAACATGGCGCGCGACGTAAATCGGACCCGCGACATCCTCGGCATTGCCCAACACCCTGAGAAGGACTGGAGCGAATAGTGACACGCAAGCTAATTCTTGACCTCGACACCGGCATCGACGACGCGCTGGCTCTCGCCTACGCACTGGGAAGCCCGGAGCTGGAATTGATCGGGGTGACAGGAACGTACGGAAACGTGCTTGTCAGCACGGGGGTGCGCAACGCGCTTGCCATCCTCGAGCTTTTTGGGCGCACCGATGTTCCTGTCTTCGCTGGACCGGACCACGCCCGCGCTAAGGACGGGTTCGAGGTGCTCGACATTTCTGCGTTCATTCACGGCCAAAACGGCATCGGCGAGGCGCTTCTTCCCGATCCCGCCAGGGCGGTCGAAGAGCGGGACGCGGTGGACTTTCTGATCGAATCTACGGAACGCTACGGCGACGACCTCGTCATCGTCCCGACCGGTCCGTCCACGACAATCGCAGCCGCCGCTGAGCGGTCCGCGGCATTCGCACGCAACGCCCACATCATCATGATGGGAGGGGCGCTGACAGTGCCCGGCAATGTCTCTCCGTGGGCGGAGGCCAATGTGAACCAGGACCCTGAGGCGACGGACCTGCTGTTTCGCAGCGCAGCGGATGTCACCATGGTGGGTCTTGATGTCACCCTGCAGACGCTGTTGACCCGAGAGGAGACAGCGAAGTGGGAAGCCCTGGGTACTCCGGCCGGAGACTTCCTCGCAGAAGCGACGAACTACTACATCAAGGCGTATGACACCACCGCACCACACCTGGGGGGGTGCGGCCTGCACGACCCTCTCGCGGTCGCGGTGGCCATCGATCCGTCGCTGGTCACGCTCCTCGACATCAACATGAAGACGGATGTGGAGGGCCCGACGCGGGGGCGCACGATTGGCGACGAAACCCGGCTCAACGACCCGGTAAAGACCGCCCACGTTGCCGTGGCCGTGGATGTGGCCAGGTTCTTAGACGAGTTCATGGACCGGATCACGGGGCTCGCCGCAGGTGATTTGGGCTAGCCAACAGGCCTGGGGTACTCTCACCTGCTGAAGTTCCGGGCAAGAGGAAATCGACTGTGGTCCGCAGCAGTTACGCCCGGAGCACACGCAGTGCGGACTGAAATAAGGAGTATCACCATGTCTTTGACTACCGAAAAGAAGTCCGAGATCCTCGGCGCTTACGGCCTCCACGAGACGGACACGGGCTCGCCCGAGGCCCAGGTCGCCCTGCTGACCGAGCGGATCAATAACCTTACCGAGCACCTCAAGTTCCACAAGCACGACCACCACTCCCGCCGTGGCCTGCTGCTTCTCGTTGGCCGGCGCCGTGGCCTGCTGAAGTACCTGCGCGAGAACGACGTGGAGCGCTACCGCAGCCTGATCTCCCGCCTGGGACTGCGCCGCTAGCAGCTCGCGCCTTAACCCGCCTCTCCGCCTACCCCGCGGTGGCAGGCGGGTTTTTCGCGTTCTCGGCTGGGACACTCGGGGGAGTACCTGGTAGAATGGCTGCGCTACCCCAGACGCAACAGACTAGATGACGAAACACGGCGGCACCGACGATCGCCGGACCAAACGAGGAGAGACACCTTTTGACCACTTTTACCCCCAAAAATTCCTTCGACGTCCACGTGGACGAGGACTACGGAATCACCGAGGGGGTCGCCGTCCTCGATAACGGCGACTTTGGCTCCCGCACCATCCGCTTTGAGACTGGGCAGCTCGCGCGTCAGGCGGACGGTTCCGTGACCGCCTTCCTCGACGATGACACGATGATGCTGGCCACCGTCACCTCGTCCAACCAGCCGCGGGAAGGTTTCGATTTCTTCCCGCTCACCGTCGACGTCGAGGAGCGGATGTACGCGGCCGGCCGGATTCCCGGTTCCTTCTTCCGCAGGGAGGGCCGCCCCTCCACGGAAGCGATTCTTGCGTGCCGCCTCATTGACCGTCCGCTGCGCCCGACTTTTGTCAAGGGCCTCCGCAACGAAGTGCAGGTGGTCATCACGGTGCTGAGCATGAATCCGGACGAGTACTACGACGTGGTGGCCATCAATGGTGCTTCCGCCGCGACGCAGCTGTCCGGTTTGCCGGTGTCGGGCCCGGTTGGTGGCGTACGAATGGCCCTGATTGCGGATGACAAGCACCCGGAGGGCCAGTGGGTCGCTTTCCCGAACCGAGCCCAGCACGAGCGCTGCCTCTTCGAGATGGTGGTCGCGGGCCGTGTGGTCCAGCGCAAGCGGGGACGCACATCTGAGGACGATGTCGCCATCATGATGGTGGAGGCCGGTGCTGGCGTTGACGTCGTCAAGCACATTAAGCAGGGTGCCCCGGCCCCGACCGAGGAGACCGTGGCCCAGGGGCTCGAGGCGGCGAAGCCGTACATCCGCACGCTCTGCCTCGCCCAGAAGGCTCTGGCGGAGGAAGCGGCGCGCGAGTCCCGCGAATTCCCGCTCTTCCCGGCTTATTCCGACCGCACCTACGGAGCCGTGGAAAAGAAAGCGTCGAAGAAGCTCTCCAAGCTGTTGACTATCAGCGGCAAGCAAGAGCGCGACGAAGCGACCAATGCCTATATGGCGGAGGTCGAGGAAGAACTGTTGGACAAGTTCGACCTTGACGACGATGACCGGGACACCGCAGTCGTCGTGAAGGAGATCCGAGCTGCCTACAACGCGCTCATGAAGTCCCTCGTCCGCGAGAAAATCCTGCGTGACGGCTACCGCATCGACGGCCGCGGTGTGACGGACATTCGTGACCTCGAGGTTGAGGTGGAGCTCATTCCCAGGGCGCACGGTTCCGCTCTGTTTGAGCGCGGAGAGACGCAAATTCTGGGCGTGACAACGTTGGACATGCTCAAGATGGAGCAGACGATTGATTCGCTCTCCCCGGAGAAGTCCAAGCACTACATCCACCATTACAACTTCCCGCCGTACTCCACAGGTGAGACGGGCCGCGTCGGTTCCCCGAAGCGCCGCGAGATCGGCCACGGGGCACTTGCCGAGCGCGCGTTGACGCCTGTCATTCCCCCCAAAGAGGAGTTCCCGTACACCATCCGCCAAGTGTCCGAGGCGCTCGGTTCCAACGGCTCGACCTCCATGGGCTCCGTGTGCGCGTCTACCCTGTCTCTTTACAATGCGGGTGTCCCGCTGGCAGCCCCGGTTGCGGGCATCGCGATGGGCCTCGTGTCCGGCGAGGTCGACGGGCGAACCGAATATGTCGCGTTGACGGACATTCTCGGTGCCGAGGACGCCTTCGGCGATATGGACTTCAAGGTGGCGGGCACCCGCGAGTTCATCACTGCCCTGCAGCTCGATACGAAGTTGGACGGCATTCCCTCCGACGTGCTCGCGTCGGCGCTGGATCAGGCGCGGGACGCACGTGAAGCCATTTTGGACACCATGGCCGAGGTCATCGAGGGCCCCGACGAAATGAGCCCGCTTGCTCCCAAGATCACGGCGATCAGCGTTCCGGTATCCAAGATCGGCGAGGTCATTGGCCCGAAGGGCAAGACGATTAACCAGATCACGGAGGAGACGGGGGCCGAAGTCTCCATCGAGGATGACGGAACGATTTACGTGTCCGCCGCCTCGGGCAGCGCGGCAGACGCGGCCATCGAACGTATCAATGGCATTGCGAACCCGCAGATGCCGAAGGTGGGGGAGCGCTACCTGGGCACTGTCGTCAAGACCGTGGCGTTCGGTGCGTTCGTGTCCATCCTGCCGGGAACTGATGGGCTCATCCACGTCTCCAAGCTCGGCGGCAACACCCGCGTGGAGAATGTCGAGGACGTCATCCACGTCGGCGAAAAGGTGGAAGTCGAGATCGCTGACATCGATAACCGCGGCAAGATCTCGCTGGTTCCCGTCACCGACGAGGACTAGAGGACAGGCCTCGGGCCACGCTCACGGAAGAGAGGCGCGGGCCCTAGGCCGTGGTCTCTACGTCAACGACAACTCGTGTCGGGTTTTCCAGCGTGTAGGCGCGGAACGGTCGCTGCGCGTCCAGCCCGATCACGAACTGCGTATCCGCTTCGAAGGTACCGCCACTGCTGAGGCCGACAATTGACCCGGCCGGAGCGACATCGAGGCGGCCGGGCGTGTCAAGGGCGGTGGTTGCGGAGGTCATCCCCATCGGCGTGCCCTGGACCATTACTTGGAGGTAGGCGCTGCCCGCGACGTCAAGCGGGTAGCCGGATGCCTGCTGCCGGGGTTCGGCAGTGTACCCCGCGATGAATCCCGGCACCCCCGTCCCCGAGAACTCGAAGACGACGCGGTCAAACCCTTCGTGGGAGCCGGTACGGATGTCTTGCAGGGCGAGTTCTGCGCCCGGGGCCGGGCTCTGCATTGCCTGACCAGAGGTGAAGAGTAAGCCGGCTGGGGCGTCTCCTGCCGTCTCAGCAACCCGAAGGGTCGACGGGGGTGAGGCGGGATCGGCGGGTGTCGGCGACGCAGCAGCGGAGGTCGAAGAGGTGACCGTTGTCGTGCTCGACGAGGGAAGCGGGGCCGTCGACGGGTTTGCGTTTTCTTCGGACCCGCAGGCGGCGAGTGCTAGCGGTGTAACGCATGTGGCAGCAATGATCGTGCGAGGCAGATGTTTCATAGCCTCCAATGTACTGGGCGGAGCAGAGGACGCACCCC
This sequence comes from Corynebacterium capitovis DSM 44611, assembly GCF_030440535.1. NCBI lineage: Bacteria > Bacillati > Actinomycetota > Actinomycetes > Mycobacteriales > Corynebacteriaceae > Corynebacterium > Corynebacterium capitovis. Next base: position 946,839 of record NZ_CP047117.1, read on the forward strand.
ACAGTTAGCGGGCGCTAAAGTAGCCGAGGTACGTACTGGCTGAACCGGAAGGAGCATGAGTGTCTGTCAAGGTAGGCGTCCTTGGAGCAAAGGGGCGTGTCGGCTCGGCCGTCGTCGCCGGGGTTGAGGCTGCCACAGATCTACAGCTAGTTGCCGCGCTGGGCCGTTCGGATTCTCTCTCGGAGCTCTCCGCTTCCGGCGCTGAGGTTGTCGTTGACTTCACCACGCCCAATGCCGTGATGGGCAACCTAGAGTACTGCATCAATCACGGCATCCACTGCGTCGTGGGCACGACGGGATTCAACGAGAAGCGCTACGAGCGGGTGCGGTCGTGGCTAGAGGTCAACGAGGCGGTCGGCGTGCTCATCGCGCCAAATTTCGCGATCTCCGCGGTACTGACCATGGCTTTCGCGCGACAGGCGGCCCGTTACTTCGAATCGGCCGAGGTGGTCGAGTACCACCACCCGAACAAGCTCGATGCACCTTCGGGCACCGCTACGAAGACCGCGCAAGCAATTGCCGACGCCCGCCGCGCGGCTGGTCTCGGCACCATGCCGGACGCCACCGAGCAATCCCTGGAGGGAGCTCGTGGATCCGAGGTCGACGGGGTGCGCGTTCACGCTGTGCGGATGACGGGAATGGTGGCGCACGAAGAAGTAATTTTTGGAACCACGGATCAGTCCCTCACCATCCGCCAGGACTGCTACGGGCGCGAGTCATTCGTGCCGGGCGTGCTCACCGGGGTTCGACAGGTCCACGAACACCCGGGCCTTACTGTCGGGTTAGACACGTACCTCGGGTTGTAAGGGGTCGCATACCGATGGCGGTTGAACCAGCACTGGAAGTCCAGCTCATCGCGTCCACGTCCTTCGCCCCGCCCCCGGGGTTCGAGTGGGCGCCCGAGGACCAAGCCACAGACGCAGAGTCCGTCGTCGAGTTTGCCGGGCGCGCCTGCTACGAAACCTTTGACCGCCCGAACCCGCACACCGCGACGAATGCCTCGTACCTGCACCACATTATCGACGTCGGGCACGACGCCCTTCTCGAACACGCGACAGCGACGATCTACATTCGCGGCCTCTCACGAGCGGCGGGCAACGAGCTTCTGCGCCACCGCCACTTCTCCTTCTCCCAGCTCAGCCAGCGCTTCGTTCATTCCGGGGCAAGTAAAGTCGTCGTTCCCCCCGCGATCGCGGCCGACGAGGATCTGCGCCGACTGTTCCTCCGGACCGTCGATGACGCACGCTTCGTGTACGACGAGCTACTAGCTGCCTTGGAGGAAAACATGGCCAGCGAGCCGAACGCGCTTCTGCGCCGCAAGCAAGCCCGCCAGGCAGCGCGGGCAGTACTGCCGAATGCGACAGAGACCCGCTTCGTTGTAACTGGAAACTACCGTGCGTGGCGGCAGTTCATCGCTGCGCGGGCGTCCGAACACGCAGACGTAGAAATTCGAGCTCTGGCGGTAGCCTGCCTTGATCTTCTGCGCGGCACGGCGCCGTCGCTTTTCGACGATTTCCTTGTCAGCGAACTCTCCGACGGGACAAGGATGGCCACGAGCCCTTACGTCTCCTGAGCAGTGTCATAACGCGACACGCAGGGGCAGCGGGTAATCTGGTTTGCCATGGGCACGACTTTGAAAGCGCAGACAGGTGCTGAGATTTTCGGCACCACCTCCGTCGCCATGGTGACCCCGTTCACCTCAACAGGGGAGCTGGACCTCGACGCGGGCCGGAAGTTGGCATCCCATTTGGTGGATAACGGCATCGACTCGCTCGTGCTAGCCGGCACCACGGGGGAATCCCCGACGACGACGGCGGAGGAAAAGATCGCGCTGCTCAAGGCGGTAAAGGAGGAAGTGGGTGACCGAGCCAGAATAATCGCCGGAGCCGGAACCAACAATACGCGTTCTTCGGTAGAGCTCGCTATCGCGTCACGAAACGCCGGTGCCGACGCGCTCCTAGTGGTCACTCCCTACTACTCCAAGCCGTCCCAGACAGGTCTCGTTGCCCACTTCACGGCTATCGCCGACGCCACGGACGCCCCGATCTGCCTCTACGACATCCCGGGCCGCTCTGGGGTGCCGCTCCACGCGCCGACGATCCGTCAGCTCGCCGAACTTCCTACTGTCTTAGGCCTTAAAGACGCGAAGGGGGATTTCTTCGAAGCGGCCCCCTTAATTCGGGAGACGGGGCTGGCCTGGTATTCTGGAGACGATCCGCTCAACGTGCCGTGGTTGTCTGTCGGTGCCACCGGCGTCATTTCGGTTATCGGACATGTCGCCCCGCGTTTGTTGCGAGAGATGATTACAAGCTTCGAGGAAGGCGACCTCGCCCGCGTGCGGGAAATCAACGCCAACACCATCGATGTCCTTGCGCGACAGCAAGCCGTCCTCGGTGGTGCCACATTTGCAAAAGCGGCCCTGCGCCTGCAGGGCATTGAAGTGGGAGATCCTCGTTTGCCCGTCGTACCTGCGACGGATTCGCAGATCGAAGACCTCCGAGAAGACATGCGAAAGGCTGGAGTCCTTTAAATATGAACGAACCCCGCAACCGCGCGCGAAAGGTGTCCCGCAAGGCCGGGCCGCCGGAGGCAACCGACCAGCAACCCGTGTTCCAAGCCCCCGTTGGTAGCGCCCCAGCGGAAGGCGCCGACAGCAGCCACGATTCCAACGGCAGTAGTCGCGGTAACCGGAACCGTCGTGGCCGCGGTCGCGGGCGGGGCGGCAATGGGAACAACGGTGGCACCGGCGGAGGCAACCGCCGCAACCCCATGAAGTCCATGCAGGGTGCGGACCTGACCAAACGGCTACCGTCGCCACCCAAGCCTCCTCACAATGGCCTGCGCATTTATGCCTTGGGCGGGATCTCTGAAATCGGCCGCAACATGACGGTCTTCGAATTTGACGGCCGCTTGCTCGTCGTCGATTGTGGGGTGCTCTTCCCGAACTCGGGTGAGCCCGGTGTGGACCTTGTCCTCCCGGACTTCGGTCCGATTGAGAACCGGTTGGATAAAATCGAAGCGCTCGTTGTTACCCACGGCCACGAGGACCACATCGGGGCGATTCCGTGGTTGCTCAAGCTCCGGCCGGACATTCCGATCTATTCCTCGCGCTTCACCAACGCCCTCATCGCCGCCAAGACGCAGGAGCACCGCCAGCGTCCTCAGCTGCACGAGGTGAATAAGGATTCGGAGCTCACTTTGGGCCCATTCCGTATCCGCTTTTGGCATGTCAACCACTCGATCCCCGAGTGCCTTGGCGTGTCGATTAAGACCACCGCGGGCCACGTCGTGATGACGGGTGACATCAAGCTGGACCAGACCCCTTACGACGGCAAGCCAACGGATCTGCCGGCGCTGTCCCGTTTCGGCGACGAAGGCATCGACCTGTTCATGTGCGATTCCACAAACGCCACGGTACCGGGTATTTCTAGTTCCGAGGCTGGCATTGAAGAGACGCTCACGCGGCTCGTGGCCAAAGCGAAGCAGCGGGTGATCATCGCCTCTTTCGCCTCCAATGTCTCCCGCGTTCAAATGGCGGTCAACGCTGCCGTGGCCAGCGGACGCAAGGTCGCTTTCAACGGGCGTTCCATGCTGCGCAACATGGAAATCGCGGAGAAGATGAGTTTGCTCAAGGCCCCGAAGGGCACGATCGTGCCTATCGAGGAGGCTGCCAAGATGGCCCCTCACAAGGTGCTGTTGATCACCACCGGTACCCAGGGTGAGCCGATGGCGGCGCTATCACGTATGTCGCGCCGCGAGCACCGCCAAATCACCGTGCGCGATGGCGATTTGATCATTCTGTCGTCCTCGCTCATTCCGGGCAACGAGGAAGCGGTCTTCGCCGTGGTCAACAATTTGGCCCAGATCGGCGCCGAGGTCGTCACGAACGCCGATGCGCACGTCCACGCTTCCGGTCACGGTTACGCCGGCGAGCTGTTGTTCCTCTACAACGCCGCGCGGCCCCGCAACGCTATGCCGGTGCACGGCGAGTGGCGCCACATGCGCGCAAACAAGGACCTGGCCATCTCTACGGGTGTGAAGCCCGAAAATACGGCGCTGGCTCAGAACGGCGTCGTTGTGGATATGGTGAACGGCAGGATCGAGGTTGTTGGTCAGTACCAGGTCGGCCAGCTCTACGTCGACGGTGAGACCATGGGCGATGTCGACCCCGATGTTCTGGCGGACCGCAGCAGCCTCGCCTCCGGCGGTGTCGTGTCCATTACCTGCGTCGTCGACGACCGGACTGGTCGATTGCTGGAAAGCCCGCGCGTCTCGACGACCGGTTTCTCCGACGACGACCGCGACTTTAACAAGCGAGTTATCGTCGGTGTGGAATCGGTGATGAACGACCTAGCCGCGGAGGGGGAGAACGACCCCTACCGCATGGTTCAGGCGCTGCGCCGCAAGGTGTCTCGCGCTATCGAGCAGAAGTACAAGCGCGAACCCGTCATCCTCCCGACAGTCGTGCCGATGGCAGCCGAAAATAGCCCCGTCGACGATGACGACGTGGCAGCGTCGCGCGAGTCGCTTTAAGCCCACCGACCTCGTCATGGCCCCAGCGCTATGCTGGGGCCATGACTTTCGCCGCACAAGAGCGCGCCGCATTGGGCACCTTGCTTCTCGACGTCGGGCCCGACGCCCCGACCCAGTGCGAGGGGTGGACCACCCGTGATCTCGCCATCCACCTCTTCATTCGCGAGCACAAGGTGCCTGCCACGTTCGGTAATTTCGTTCCCGCGTTCGCAGGGACGTTGAACAAGGAAGTCGAGCGGCAGAAACAGCGCCCGTACGAAGACGTCGTGCGCGACTGGTCCGCTGGGCCCCCGGCTTTCCTCAAGCCGGTGGATGCGGTCATGAACGGGGGAGAGAACTTTATTCATCACGAGGACGTGAGGCGCGGGGACGGGCACCCGCATCCGCGCGAGTTTTCCCAGGAGGACAATTCGCTCCTTCTGACTATGGTCAAGCGATTCAGCGTGATGGCGCTGCATTCTTCTCCGGTTCCCGTCATCCTCACACCTCCCCACGACCCTCCTGTCACCGCGGGAGGGAAGCGAGGTGTCGCGCGCCGAGGTGACGATGTCGTCCGGGTCTTCGGCATGCCGGGAGAGCTGCTACTTTGGACGACGGGCAGGGTAGCGGACGTGCGTGTTGAAGGCGACAAGCCATATATCGATAAGCTGAGGCGGGCCTTGTAAACACGACCGCCGCGCAGTGTGCCGCATGTGGAAGATGTGGCGGAAGATACTAGTGTTAATCACATGTCTGTTAGCAACCGATCGTCTCGAGCGCCTTCGCAGAAGGGCCCCCGCGGGTCACATGGGGGCACATCGCGCTCCCGGTCCCCGCGTTCGGGGCGCACTGGGCGTTCTGATGCCCCAGCGTCTATGATGCACCCGCAGACCTCGACGATGGTCGCCGCGCACACGTCGCATGAACGCGTGGGGTCTGCGTACCGAGTGGTCGGGGATTCTCTAGGGGCGGCTGCGCGAGGCACGGCACACTCATTTGGATCACTAGCGTCCCGCTTCGGCGGGTGGGCAGGCAAGTTGCGCACGGCCGAGGCCGGGTCCGGCGAAGACGGGGATGAAAGGGAGCTAGATGACGTCTTCCCGGACGATGAGACGGACCACGTCGAGCCGGGGGAGGACGGGCCTGTGCGAGTAAGCAACCGCGCAGACCTGCGGGGGCTCGCCCTCATTGGATTAGCCATCGTGTTGGGGGCGTCAGTCTGGGCGAACGCTGCGGGGCCCATCGGTCGGGTCATCGCATCCGGAGTGCACTGGGCAATCGGCGCCGGGGCGCTCATCCTCCCCGTCGGTTTGGCGGCCGCGGCTGTCGCCCTGATGCTCAACGTTGCGCCCGAGCGGTCTGTGCGAACGCGGTTCGCGGTGGGGGTGTGCATCCTCGCACTCGGTCTTCTAGGTACCGTGCACGTCCTCGCCGGCAACCCCGAGGACTGGGAGGGACGCCGCACGGCGGGAGGCGCGATTGGCGCTCTGGTCGGCGGCCCCTTGGCGGCCGGATTTTCGTCGTTCGTGGCCCTGCCTCTTCTCGCGCTGGTGTTGGTGTACGGGGCGCTGAAAACTACGGGAATTACCGTCAGAGAGGCATATGACTCGCTGCGCTCCGCCCTCTCTGGAGTCTCGGTGTCCAGCGAGAGCGAAAAATCAGACGATCCCTACGATTTTGTGGACGACGAGCTCGAAGACATTGCAGCTGGGCGCGAGCCGAGCGCCCCGCGGCCGGTGAGGCCCGAGCTGACAAGCCCCCAAGGCTCCACCCGCCGCCCCCTGCGTCGCACTTCTGTCACCGCGCCGCGACGCACCCCGTTGGATAACTACCCGGCGGATGAAAAGGCGGGCGCGCGCCCTGGGTCGTCGCTGTTTGGACAAGCCGACGCGTCATCCGAAGATGAGACAAGTGCGGTCGGCCAGCGGGCACCGCAGGCCGAGGAAACGAAGGTCCTAGAGCCGGCGGCCGCTGCCCCCGAGATGCCGGCAGATCCGGGGCAGGGGCGTCGAGAAGCGAAAGGCGCCGTCGAGCAATCCCGTGAGGCCGTGCGCCGTGCGATCCTCGCGCGGAGTGAGGTACCGGAAGTCGAGACGGACAATGAGGGTAGCGCGCGGGCCGCCGAGCGTGCGGGCACTTCCAATTACGAGATCCCGTCGACGGACTTGTTGATCCCCGGGGTCGCGCCGAAGACTCGAACTAGAGCAAACGACCTGATGATCGAGGCGATTACAGACGTCTTCGACGAGTTCAAAATCGATGCACAGGTCACCGGGTTCTCCCGCGGTCCGACGGTCACTCGCTACGAGGTTGAGCTCGGGCCCGGCGTGAAGGTCTCGAAAATCACCAACCTGCAGTCCAACCTCGCCTACGCGGCCGCAACCGACAATGTGCGTCTGCTCACCCCAATCCCTGGAAAGTCCGCGGTGGGCATCGAGGTCCCGAACCAGGACCGCGAGATGGTGCGTCTGCGCGACGTGTTGGAGGCCCCGAATGTTCGGGGTGAGGACGACCCGATGCTGATCGGGCTGGGCAAGGACATCGAGGGTGACTTCATCGCGTCTTCCGTGCAGAAGATGCCCCACCTTCTCGTGGCCGGGTCGACGGGCTCCGGTAAGTCCGCGTTCGTCAACTCCATGCTGGTCTCGCTTCTGACCCGCGCTACGCCGGAGGAGGTCCGCCTCATCCTGGTCGACCCGAAGATGGTGGAGCTCACTCCGTACGAGGGCATTCCCCACCTGATCACGCCGATCATCACCCAGCCGAAGAAGGCGGCAGCCGCGCTGCAGTGGCTTGTAGAAGAAATGGAGCAGCGCTACATGGACATGAAGTCCGCGCGCGTGCGCCACATTAAGGACTTCAACCGGAAGGTCCGTTCGGGCGAGCTGCAGGCACCTCCCGGTTCGGAGCGGGAGATGCGACCCTACCCGTTTATCGTCTGTGTCGTTGACGAGCTTGCGGACCTGATGATGACGGCACCGAAAGAGATCGAGGAATCGATCGTGCGTATCACTCAAAAGGCGCGCGCTGCCGGCATTCACCTAGTGCTGGCCACGCAGAGGCCCTCTGTCGACGTCGTCACGGGCCTGATTAAGACCAACGTGCCCTCGAGGCTCGCGTTCGCCACGTCCTCGCTGACGGATTCACGCGTGATCCTCGACCAAGGCGGGGCCGAGAAGCTAATCGGTATGGGCGACGGTTTGTTTATCCCGCAAGGCGCCGGCAAACCGCAGCGCTTGCAGGGCGCTTTTGTGACGGACGACGAAGTGCAAGCGGTCGTCGAAGCGGCCAAGGCCCAAGATGAACCGCGCTACGTCGAAGGGGTGACCGACGACAAGCAGGCGGAGCAGAAGGTCGTCGACGAGGAAATCGGCAAAGACATGGACGACCTGCTCGAAGCTATTGAACTTGTCGTCACGTCCCAGCTGGGTTCGACGTCCATGCTCCAGCGGAAGTTGCGTATCGGTTTTGCTAAGGCGGGCAGGCTCATGGACTTGATGGAGACCCGCGGCGTGGTTGGCCCCTCTGAGGGATCAAAGGCCCGGGAGGTCTTGGTCAAGCCCGAGGAGTTGGACACCATTCTCTGGATGGTCAAGGGCGCAGATCCCGCCGAGGCGCCGCGGGACGCCGACGAGGATTCAGGTGCGGAGCCAGACGCAGATAGCGTTGGTGACACGCGGGTTGTTACGGCGACCTACAACCCGACCGGCGGGGCAGTGTAAGATAGGAGCCGCTTGGAGGGGAGTACCCCGAACACGCCCTCGATCGTCATCACGGAGCCCCGGTGGGCCCCGGTCAGGGCGGCCCGGTTTATCTTGCATCGGGTGGGAGAGACCTCCGGTCACTCACTGTCCTTTTCTGACCGGAGGTTCTCAATGGACGTACCCGTATGGATTTGGCTCGTCACTGGTGCTGCCGTGCTGGGTCTTTTTGCTTTCGACTTTCTCACCCACTCACGCCAGGCACATGAGCCCTCCCTCAAAGAAGCGGGTTTCTGGACCCTCTTCTACATGGCCATGTCTGCCGTGTGCGGTGGGATCATCTGGTGGCTTTGGGACGCCGAGCACGGCATCCAGTACTTCACGGGGTACATCACCGAGTTGGCTCTCTCCGTGGACAACCTTTTCGTTTTCGCGCTGATCATGGCCTCTTTCCGAATTCCGCGGAAGTACCAGCAGAAGGTGCTGTCGCTCGGCATTCTCATCGCGCTGGCGTGCCGGCTGGTCTTCATCCTCCTCGGGGCAGCGCTGATCCAGGCTTGGTCGGATATCTTCTACCTCTTTGCCGCATTCCTTCTCTACACGGCGATCAAGCTGATTTGGGATGAAGCGACGGACAAGCCCGAGTCCGACCCGAACGATATGGCTGTGGTGAAGGGCCTAAGGAAGCTGATCCCGGTGACGGAGTCGTACCACGGCGACAAGCTCTTCTCGGTTACCGCGGCAGGCAAACGCGCCGCGACCCCACTGTTTGTCGCGCTGCTGGCGATCGGGTTCATCGACGTGATGTTTGCATTTGATTCCATCCCCGCCATCTACGGAATCACGTCCGAGGCGTTCATTGTCTTCACGGCTAACGCTTTCGCGCTCATGGGGCTCCGGCAGATGTTCTTCCTCCTGTCCGGACTGCTGGATCGCCTTGTCTACCTGCCATATGGCCTTGGCGTCATCCTCGGGTTCATCGGCGTCAAGCTGCTGCTGCACGCCTTGCACGAAAACAACCTTCCCTTTATTAACGGCGGTAGCAACGTTCACGTGCCGGAGGTTGGAACCGTCGCGTCCCTGGGTGTCATCGTGGGGGTTCTCGTCGTCACCGTTATTGCCTCGCTCATTAAGGACAGGATCGACATCGCGGCGGGGCGGACGGATACGTCCGGCCCGAAGTGGCACATCGATTACGACGACCACGGTAACCGTCGCAAAGTCGATAGCGCGGGCAACCACCTTGAGTGGATCGACGACCCGGCAACATCCGGCCGGGGAGACCACACGGCGACGGGTTCTCGCGAGACGGCCCACCTCGACGTTAAAAGAAACGGCACGCGGTAGTAACTCCACCACCCGGCCCTGTGGGTAATGTGGATGGCGTGAGTTCACCCCAACCCGAGGATGCACCTTCGAACTGGAACATTCCGAACGTCCTCACCTCGCTGCGAATTATCTTCATCCCGGTCTTCGCCTGGCTGGTCCTCTCGCACCACTGGTGGTGGGCTTTTGGGACGTTCGTCGTTTTGATGGCGACGGACAAACTCGACGGCGATATCGCGCGGGCGCGAGGCCTCGTCACCGACTTCGGCAAGATCGCCGACCCGATCGCTGACAAGGCGCTCATGATCACCGCCCTTGTCACCCTCAACATCGCCTCGACCCTCCCAATTTGGGTCACTGTGGTCATCGTTGTCCGTGAGTTGGGCATCACCCTCTGGCGGATGGTCATGCTGCGCGGAGGAAACGTCATCCCCGCCTCGAAAGGCGGCAAACTCAAAACGGCATTCCAGACATTGGCCGTTGCGCTCTACCTGTGTCCGCTGCCCTCGTCGCTTGAATGGGTCAAGTTCGCCGTCATGATGGTCGCCGTTGTTCTCACCGTTGGAACGGGTATCCAATACCTCGTAGATGCAAGGAGGGCCAATGCGTGAGCTAGCGCAGTCGCTTGTCGACGCACTGCGGAACCGTAACGAGACCATCTGCTTTTGCGAGTCGCTGACCGCCGGTTTAGCAGCAGCGACCGTGGCGGACATACCGGGGGCGTCGATGGTCCTCAGAGGTGGGCTCGTCACCTACGCCACGGATCTGAAAGCCTCGCTCGCCAATGTCCCCCCCGCCATCCTCGAAGAGCAGGGCCCGGTTTCTCCAGTGACTGCGCGTGAGATGGCGCGGGGGGCGCGCCGCGCGTGTGGTGCAGATTGGGCAGTGTCTGTGACCGGCGTGGCGGGGCCAGACGCGCAAGATGGACACCCTGTTGGAGAGGTGTGGGTCGGGTTGTCGGGGCCGAGATGGACGGCGTCGTCTAGCGCAGCCGATCTTGTCGACGCGGAGTGGAGCCGATTTGCTCTAGTACCCGGCGCACCTGTTCCGGTGCGTCTCCTTGCTGGGGACCGCGCGCAGATCCGGCGCACCTCTGTGCAAGCGGCTCTGGCGGCGGCGCTCGCGGGGTTGAGGGAACAAAAGCTTCCCGCTAACCGTTGAATCCTTCGATGGCAACGACAACTCTTCTCCTGGACAAGCCGTCCGACCTCACGGCTGGGTCGGAAGGCCTAGCGCCCTATGAACGCGCAGCAGCGCCCCGGCGCCACGACCACCGTGAGCCGTTACTGCGTGAAGCTCTCGGAATGTCCTTGCGCTCTTTCCGCGCTGACAAGGGAACCAGCCTGCGATCATTAGCTGCGCAGTCAAGGGTCTCTCCGGGCTACTTGTCCGAGCTTGAAAGAGGGCGCAAGGAAGTGTCCTCTGAGCTCCTCCAATCGATCTGCTCCGCGCTTGAGACAACGGTGGCGGAGGTCATGCTGGAAGCCGTGGCAAATATGTCGCTTGGAGCCGTGCAGGATGAGCTGGAGCAGTCGGTTCCCGTCCGCGTTTAGCTCCCTATCTGTCGTGGCGGGCGACAAATTTTACTACGATTGGTGAACGGTTCATACACTCGTACCAACGAAAGGTCACAGGTCAGCATGGCTAACCCCTTTACCAAGTTCTGGAACTATCTCATGGCGTTCTTTGACAACAAGATCGAAGAAAACGCCGACCCGAAGGTCCAGATCGAGCAGGCCATCGGAGAGGCTCAGCGTCAGCACCAAGCGCTCTCCCAGCAGGCTGCCGCGGTGATCGGCAACCAGCGCCAGTTAGAGATGCAGTTGAACCGCCGTCTCGAAGACGTCGAGAAGCTGCAGGCCAACACCCGCCAGGCCCTGCAGTTGTCTGATAAGGCCCGTAGTGAGGGTGACGCCCAAAAGGCCCAAGAGTACGAAAACGCCGCGGAGGCCTTTGCTGCGCAGCTCGTGACGGCTGAGCAGTCCGTCGAGGAAACCAAGCAGCTGCACGACCAGGCGCTGCAGCAAGCGGCCCAGGCGAAGCAGGCCGTCGAGCGCAACGCCGCGCACCTGCAGCAGCAGGTCGCCGAGCGGTCCAAGTTGCTGTCCCAGCTTGAGCAGGCGAAGATGCAGGAAAAGGTGTCGGAGACCATGCAGTCGATGAACGCCTTGACGTCGAGTTCGCCGAACCTGGAGCAGGTCCGCGAGAAGATCGAGCGGCGTTACGCCAACGCGCTCGGCCAAGCGGAGCTCGCGCAGAACTCCATCCAAGGCCGTATGGCTGAGGTCGAGCAGGCGGGCATTCAGATGGCTGGCCACGGCCGCCTTGAGCAGATCCGCGCGGAAATGGCGGGTGAACTCACATCCGGGTCCAAGCCCGCGATTGAATCTTCCGCTGCCGGTGAGGCAGGGGATTCGCTTGCCGCACCGGCCGCGTCAGACGACGCCGTGGCCCAGCGCATGCGCGAGCTTCGCGGTGAGGTATAGCGCGAGGCTAATCGCCCGCTCCGCGGGCAAGTAGCGCTTCGCTGACGCGTTCCGCACGCCGGATGCTCCGGATAATCAGCGGAGTGCCGAACGCCCTGATGGAAAAGCCCGCTCCGCGGGCTTTTCGTGCGTCTAGCACCTCTGCGACGGTGCCGAGCATCACGGGGATCATGCGGATGGTCAACGAGATAGCTAAACTCACTGCCTCGACGGGCAACCCGATGCGAGCAAGCGGGCGCAAGTTGTGCTCGAGAGAAGAAAGGAGCTCGTCTATCGTTGTTGTGAGGGTGAGGAGGTTCGCCGCAGCAAGCGTTGCACCAAGACTCAAACCAGTCGACCACGCAGCGGCGGCGGAGTTTTGCCACCAGACGAACATGGAAAGCGCCACGAGGAAGGGCACTACCGGGGCCAGTTGGCGCATCGCCAGCCCAAAGGGTATCTGCGCGAACGCGTAAAGGACCGCGAGGAAGACGAGGACGAGCGTCGCTTCCCACGGTTCCAACTGTGCAATCGTGACCGCGAGGACGAAGGTAACGAGCGCGATGAACTTGGCGGCCGCGGGCAGGCGGTGGAGCGGGGTGTTTCCCGCGACATAGCGCCCCATAGGTAGCTCGGTAATCACGACGCCTGGGCTTCCATGAGGTCGAGGTAGAAGGAGATGGCGTCGGCAGGCCCGCCGTCGAAAGCTATGGCTCCGTCGTTGAGACAAATAACGCGGTCAAACCCGCTGAGCATCTCGAGGTCATGGGTCACGACGATAAGCTGCTGTTCGAGCGCTTCGAATTCCCGGATGATGCGCTTCCGGTTGCGTAGGTCGAGAAGCGTCGTTGGCTCATCGGCGATGACAACCTCCGGTTCGATCACTAGTACGGCCGCGAGCGCGAGCAGCTGTTTTTCGCCGCCCGATAGGGTGTGCGGGGAGTTGTCGGCCTTGTCGCTTAGCTGGAACCGGTCAAGCATCGCATCGACGCGCCGCCGCACCTCGTTTTTGGAGAGCCGGAATCGACGAAGGGAAAAGGCGACGTCATCAGCTACTCGGGGCATCACGATTTGGGACTCTGCGTCTGAAAAGACAAAGCCCACTTTTCGACGAATGAGCTTGGCGTCCCGGGCGGTCGAAAGGCCGTCGACAAGGACAGTGCCCGTCGTTGGTTCGACGAGGCCGTTAATGCAGCGGGCGAGGGTCGACTTACCCGATCCATTCGAGCCGATGATCCCGATGCGTCGCTCCGTGAGGGTCAAACTGCACGACTCAAGAATGGTTGCCCGGGGCTCGTCGGCTACAACACTGACCCCCTGAAATCTGATTTCGGGCATGAACTTAGAGTTCGCGTCGGCGGGAGTGCACCGCCAAGAGCCGCGGGAACGCCGAATGGACGCCAGCTGCGATAAGCACCACCGCTACCACTTTGATGGAGTCACCGGGTAGGAAAGGCAGCTGCGCGGCGAGGGCAGCTCCCAGGCTCAGGTCGCTTCGCACCATCAAACCGACGGATCCGCAGAGGTATTGGATCGCCAAGCCCGCGACTCCGGCGATAGCAAACCACAGGACTTGCGCAGGTTTGCTCTTGCCCGCCGCGAAAAGGGCGATCGCACCCGCGACGAGTGGCGCGATGAGGTAGCCGAGGAGGTAGCCCACCGACGGGCCGCCCGCCGCCTGGAGGACCGTCCGGCCTCCCGCGAGGACGGGCAGCGCTATCCCGATGAGAAGAAAGAGCGCGGCGGTGAGGAAACCGCGGCGAGGTCCGAGAACGAGGGCAGCAAGGAGGATGGCGGCATTTTGCAAGACAATCGGGATGCCGGCCACACCGACTGGGACGGAGACCACGCCGAGAACGATGATAAGAGCGGCGAAGACAGCTATGTACGCCACGTCGGACGTGCGCGAGGATGCACTGCGGGCAGTTGTAGTCATGGGCGGGAGTATACTTGAACGCTGTTCAGCCGACCCGCAGGGGCCCTCAGTGAGCGCGTATCATTGTCGCCCATGCGGCTAACGGAATTTGAGCGACTTGTGGTCGATGAGTTTGGCCTAGCAAGAGCCCGCTGGGTGGTGGATTCACACGTCCTTCCGCCGGAGAATTTAACCGCGGGCGAACTGGTCGAAAAAGGGGTCGATCCGCGCGATGTATGGGAGCGGTTGTGCGATGCCTTCGACGTCCCTGAAGCGCGCAGGTTAGGCGTCGATCGACCGGGGAAATAATCTCGGTCATCTCGGTTGAATTTCGAACGTGTTTGCGCGTAATATTGGGGCTTGTCCGGCTGCCCAATATAGTGAAGGGCAATCAGTTTAATGGTCCCGAAGGGGAACCATTGACGGGGTAACCGCAGTCTAAATAGCTGAGTAGATAGCACCACGCTGGGGACAGCACATCGTTAAAGGGAGAACAATGGCCACGAAGAAGAAAGCGACAGCCGCGACTGGAGATGACCGCAAGAACGCGCTTGACGCGGCGCTAGCCATGATCGAAAAAGATTTTGGCAAGGGCGCGATTATGCGGCTCGGCGAGGAGAACCGTCCGCCGATCCAGTCGATCTCCTCCGGCAATACCGCGATCGACGTTGCCCTCGGCATCGGCGGGTGGCCGCGCGGTCGAATCGTCGAGATCTACGGGCCAGAGTCCTCAGGTAAAACAACCGTGGCTTTGCATGCGATCGCCTCGGCACAGCGTGCGGGCGGCATCGCCGCGTTTATCGACGCCGAGCATGCGCTCGATCCGGATTATGCGCGCAAACTCGGCGTGGACACGGACAACCTCCTCGTCTCCCAGCCGGATACGGGTGAGCAGGCCCTGGAAATCGCCGACATGCTCGTCCGATCCGGGGCAATTGACATCATTGTCATCGATTCGGTGGCAGCGCTTACCCCGAAAGCTGAGATCGAAGGTGAAATGGGTGACTCGCATGTTGGTCTCCAAGCCCGCCTCATGTCGCAAGCGCTGCGGAAAATGACCGGAGCTTTGTACAACTCGGGCACGACCGCCATTTTCATCAACCAGCTACGCGAAAAGATCGGTGTGATGTTCGGTTCGCCGGAAACGACTACAGGCGGCAAGGCGCTGAAATTCTACGCGTCCGTGCGGTGCGACGTCCGTCGTATCCAAACGTTGAAGGATGGCCAGGATTCGATCGGAAACCGGACAAAACTCAAAGTGGTCAAGAACAAGGTCTCGCCCCCGTTCAAGATCGCGGAGTTTGACATCATGTACGGGGAAGGGATCTCGCGAGAGTCCTCCATTATTGACATGGGCGTCGACAACGGCATCGTCAAGAAGTCGGGGTCCTGGTTTACCTACGAGGGCGACCAGCTGGGGCAAGGTAAGGAAAAGGCGCGTCTGTATTTGAAGGACAACGCCCAGCTCGCTGATGAAATCGAGGACAAGATCTTCGAGAAACTTGGCGTGGGTAACTACGCCAACGCCGCCGTCGACGCGGACGCTCTGACTGACGATCCCGTGGATATGGTCCCCAGCATCGATTTCGACGACGATGATGAGGATGGTCTCGGCCTCAGCGTCTCTGAATAGGTGTGCCTATGCCTGCACCAGACCCAGAAAAAATCGCCCGTCTCCGCACCGCTCTTGAAGATGTGGAGACGTACAAGGGTGATTTCTTCGACCGCCCCCGGGAGGAGGCGCTCGCCCCGATCCGCGCGCGGGCCCTCGGCCTTCTAGATCAGCGAGCCCGGTCACGCAGTGAATTGAGGGACAGACTCTGCGCCGCGGAATTCGCCCCGCAGCTCGTTGATGACGTTCTTGACGGTCTCGAGCGTAGCGGTCTTATCGACGACACGGCGTTCGCCCGTGAATGGGTCCGTCAACGCGCGGCGCATCGAGGCAAGGCAGCCGCCGCGCTTGACAACGAGCTAAAGCAAAAGGGAGTTGCGGCGCAGGCGCGACAAGAAGCTCTGGCGCAACTGACTCGAGAAGACGAAGAAGCTGCGGCGCGCCATATCGCGGAGAAGAAGGTCAATACCATCCGCCAGCGTCCTGCGGACCGCGCGGAGTACGACAAGCTGCTTCGTCGCGTTGTCGGTATGCTAGCCCGGCGAGGATACGATAGCGCACTGAGTTTGCGCACCGCGCGCGACGCTCTGAATGCTCGTCTGCGCGATGTGGAGTAAAGCGTTGAGAACGCCCCGCTAACTGCCCCTCCACGGTTTATGCCCGCGACCGCGGCAGCGTTAGAATCTTCGACCGTGACAACGTCAACGAAACCCGGAGATCAGCGGACCTACGAGGTGCGCACTTTCGGTTGCCAAATGAACGTCCATGATTCCGAGCGTCTGTCCGGAATGCTCGAGGAGGCAGGGTACGTTGCAGTCGCGGACGGTGGAGAGGCCGACCTCGTCGTATTTAACACATGCGCAGTTCGGGACAACGCGGATCAGCGACTCTACGGGACGCTGGGGCACCTTAAGCACACTAAGGACCGCCATCCGGGAATGCAGATTGCAGTCGGTGGATGCCTCGCCCAGAAGGACCGCGACAGAGTGGTTCAGAAAGCGCCGTGGGTCGACGCTGTGTTTGGCACACACAACATGTCTGCGCTGCCCGCGTTGTTGGAGCGGGCCCGTGTGAACGACGAAGCTCAAGTCGAGGTCGTTGAGTCGCTTAAGGTGTTCCCGTCCGTTTTGCCGGCGAAGCGTGAGTCCTCTTACGCCGGATGGGTGTCCATTTCCGTCGGGTGCAACAACACCTGCACGTTCTGTATCGTGCCCTCCTTGCGCGGCAAAGAACTCGATCGCCGGCCCGGCGACATTCTCGCTGAGGTGCAGGCGCTTGTGGATCAGGGCGTGTCCGAAGTGACGCTGCTGGGCCAGAACGTCAATGCCTACGGCGTCAACTTCGTTGACCCAGAGCTGGAGCGAGACCGCTCGGCCTTCTCCAAGCTGCTTCGCGCGTGCGGTGAAATCGAGGGCTTAGAGCGGGTGCGCTTCACCTCACCGCATCCCGCCGAGTTCACCTCCGACGTCATTGAGGCTATGGCAGAAACCCCGAACGTGTGCCCGCAGCTGCACATGCCGCTGCAGTCGGGTTCGGATCGAGTGCTCAAGGAGATGCGACGATCTTACCGTTCAATGAAGTTCCTGACCATCCTCGACGAGGTGCGCGAGAATCTGCCGCACGCGTCGATTACCACCGACATCATCGTCGGCTTCCCGGGTGAAACGGAGGAGGACTTCCAAGCCACCCTGGATGTGGTGGAAAAGGCGCGGTTTACCTCGGCCTTCACGTTCCAGTACTCGCCGCGCCCGGGCACTCCGGCCGCAGCGATGGAACCCCAGGTCCCGAAGGACGTCGTACAGGAGCGGTTCGAGCGCCTCGTGGCACTCCAAGAGCGTATCAGCGCGGAGGAGAACGCGAAGCTGGTCGGCACCGAGCAGGAGCTGCTTGTCCAAGCCGGGGGAGGGCGCAAGAACGGGGAAACCCACCGCATGTCGGGGCGTGCCCGCGATGGGCGCTTGGTCCATTTCCGAGCCGAGGGAAACCTTGACGGGCAGATTCGCCCAGGCGACGTTGTATGCGTCGAGATAACCGACTCTAAGCCGCATTTCCTCATCGCCGACTCCGGGGTGCGCAGTCATCGGCGTACCAAGGCGGGGGACAACGCGGAGGTGGGCACCCGCCCCACGACGGCACCGATCGGAGTTGGCCTAGGCTTGCCGACGATAGGCCGCCCCGCACCTGCGGAATCGCCCGCGGGTTCGGCCTGCTGTGGCACGAAAAATTAGAGCCGGTGAGGGCCAGAGTCCACGGCCAGGGTTCAGGGCCAGGGTTGACAACCGAGGAGGCAGAGGATGAGCGAATCGCCCGTAAGTGCGCAGGAGTTGGCGCGGCGCGAAAGAGAAGCGTCGATAAGCGTTGAGCTCGGTTCGTCGCGCTGGGTCTTGACGGGGTGCGTTGTTGCCTATGTGGTGGCTCTGTTCCTGCCGTTCGCCGGGGAAGCTAGCGGCTGGCAGCTGCTGGTACCGAGCGACGCAGCACACGCCGCGCAGGCCAAGGTCACGGAGCTGCTTTTCGTATGGTCCAGCTTTTTGGGGCTCGCGCTGCTGACCTCTCTGGTGGTCGCGACGCGGCGCTTTGCGATTGCTGCCCCGGCGTGGATGGTCACGACGCTCTCTTTGGTCCTAGCGCTGCTCGCCATCTGGTTGCGCCGATCGAGCACTGCCTTCGATGCCGGGCTGCACCACGGCCCCGGCATTTATTTGGCTATCGCCGCTGTGGCCGTTGCTGTTTTTTCCTACATCCCCGTGGTCGTGCGACGAACCCCGGCCCAAAGGGAGCTGGCCGAGCAGCTGCGCAACGCCGATCAGTACGACGACGTGGCCCGGGCGCAGGCGAGCGCAGCGATCTCGCGCGGGAAGAGCAACCCCCTGCTTGTCGACGACCGCCGCGCCCGCGCCGCTGAGAGGCACCGCCGCTTCCAGTAGGCATAGCGTCCCACGCACGCGGGTGAGTTAGGAGAATTTACCGAGAGTTTGCTCCCTGTCCATCCGGGGTCCATCCGGGGTCCATCCGGGGTTTATCCGGGGTGTATCCGGGAGGTCTAATGTCCGCGGCGGCCCGGAAGACAGACCGCAACCCGGAAAGGACATCGATGACCTCCGAGCAGCCCAGCAACGACAAAGACCGCCACCTGTCGCGCCGAGCAATCTTGCGGGGAGGGGGCGCCGCAGCGGTTGCCGCCGCAATGGCGGGCCTCGGAGCCCCGGCGCGGGCGCAGACTACGATGTCCTCGATGTCCTCGCTGCCGGGATTAAGCTCGATCGCCGAGTCCAGCGGCACCTCGGACCCGGGCACAACCCATCCGGCGGCGCTACCGCTAGCGTTTAACGAGGAGGGCCGTTTCAAAATCGTCCAGTTCAACGGCACCCAGGACGATCACCTGACGGATAAGCGGACCATCGAGTTCATGGGTAAGGTCCTCGACCGAGAAAAGCCCGATTTTGCTCTCATCAACGGCGATGTCATCACCGACGGGCCCACAACACCCGCGGAGGTCTACCAGGCGATCAACAATGTGGTGCGCCCGGTGGAGGACCGTCAGGTCGCGTGGGCAGTGACGTTCGGCAACCACGACGAGGACTCCGTGGAAGCCGCAGGCACCGGAGTTTACGAACGCCACATGGCGGACTTCGTGCGCCAGTACAAGCACAACCTCAACCCGCCCGCCGGCGATCGCCCGTACGGTCACTCGGACGCGCAGTTGCTCGTGGCCGGGTCGCGTGAGCGGGACGTCGCCAAGTTCGCGATCTGGCTGCTCGACTCGGGCAACTACCTGCCGGAGGCCGACCCGGTCCAGAACAACGACGACGTGCCGCACTACGACTACATTCGTCCCGCACAGATCGACTGGTACCTCGCCGCGTCAAAGGAGACCGAGCAGCGCTTCGGCCGTACGATCCCGGGCCTGATGTACTTCCACATCCCCACCTACGAGCACCGCGACATGTGGTATGGAGGGCCCGCGAACCACGCAGAGGTCAACCACATCAAGGC
The DNA here is from genome assembly GCF_030440535.1 of Corynebacterium capitovis DSM 44611. Lineage (NCBI taxonomy): Bacteria > Bacillati > Actinomycetota > Actinomycetes > Mycobacteriales > Corynebacteriaceae > Corynebacterium > Corynebacterium capitovis. The sequence continues at coordinate 966,366 of NZ_CP047117.1, forward strand.
CAAGAACACCTTCGGCATCGACGGGGTAAAAAACGAGGATGTCTACTACGGCTCCTTCAACTCTGGCATGTACGCGGCGGTGCGCGACCGTGGGGACGTGCTGGGGATCTACTGCGGCCACGACCACATCAACAGCTACAAGGGCGACTACTTTGGAGTAGAGCTCGGTTACTGCCCGGGCACGGGATTCGCCCCCTACGGCCTACACGACGGCACGTGGATGCAGAACACGCTGCGTGGCGCGCGCGTCTTTGAGCTCAACGAGAACTCACAGCGCGTCTACGAATCGACCCGCCTTATCTTTGCCAAGGATCTAGGCATAGACATGAACCCCGCCAAACAACCTATCGACGCCCCGTTGCCGCTGCCGGACTACGTGAATCTGCCGCGGGGATAAGCTCTGCCTCAGCTCCGTCAGTTGCGCCGCCACGGAACCGTCGGCTCAGGATCCGCCGGCCTTTTGCCACGCCGTGGTAGCGGACACCTCGCGCGCTCCGAGGGAGGCCGCCACCGCCTCCGCAGCTGAATCTCCCGCGGGGTAGGAGAGATACGCGGTATCGACCTTCGGCCAGCGCTCGCGCGCTGCGGCGAGCGCGGAGCGGATCATCCGCGTGCCGTGGCCTCGGCGGCGATGGTCGGGGAGCACGTAAATCAGGCCGAGCTCGCACAGGTTGTTAGCGTCTGAGTCGTAGTGCACCACCTCGGCCATGCCCGTCACGCGACCGGTGTCATCGCGCGCCAGCGCCGTGAGCTGGGCGCCGCCGCGGTCAAGCAGGCGCGCGCCGGCATCGCGAAGCCGTGCCTCGTTCCAGTCCACGGTGTCCATGATCAGGTCACCGCAGGGGTAGTGGCGCGAAGATGAGGTGAGGACGCCGCGGAGCCCGGCGAGGTCGGCGAGGGAGAACGCCATGTCGGCCACCACGTCACACGAGCCTGCCGGCAGTTCGGGCACACCGAAAACTGCCTGGACCTCGGTGAACGCGGGCTCGTAGCCGAAATCGTTCAGGCAGGAAGGGGCCTGGCCGGTGACCCACACTTGGCGGATAGGCCTGTCGAGGGCGGTTGACAGGGCGTCGAGAAGCGACAGTGCGGAGTTCCACGGGTCCGAGGGAATGGCCTCGCCGGGCAGCGGGGCGATCGCGGCATCGAGGGTGACATGGGCCTCGATAACTGCGAGGTCCTCTAACAGCGGAAGGGAAACGAACACCCAGGCTTCGCTGTCCAGAAGGTCAGCGGTGGTAAGGGCGGGGTAGCCGAGCTCGCCGAGCGGGCGAGGAGCGGTGCGCGAGGACAGTGCGAAGAGGTAGGAGCGAGACTCGGCGGAACCCTCGAGTCGCTTTGCAACGTGCGAGGCTGTCACCCCGGATGACGCCAGCCCCGTGATGTCCTGGATGGCGAGCGTGGCGGAGAATACGTAGGCCGCGACCGCCTCCTCACAATCGGACGTCCCGGCGCGACCTACGACGAGCGGGGTAAGCACTAGCTGCCGTCGACTGCTTTCGCGGCGACGTCGGCAAACTCCTGCCACTGGTCAGCTTGGGCACGTAGCTCCGCGGCCTTCGCACTCTCCCCCCGCGCCTCGGCTGCCTCCGCCTGGCGGGTCAGGTCATCGGCCTTGACCTGAAATTGATTCACCTTGTCTTGGGCTGCGGGATCGGACTTGCGCCAGCGGGACTCCTCCGCGTCCGCGACACGCTTTTCGATCGCGCCGATCTTTTCCTCGTACTCGCGCACCTTGCCTCGCGGGACGAAACCGATCTCCTCCCACTTGTCCTGCAGCTCGCGCAGCTTGGCATTAGCTGCACCCAACCCCCTGGCGGGGTCAACCAAGGAATCGTACTCGGCGATGAGCGCGTCCTTTGCCTGGGCGTTTGCCTCGAACTCGCGGTCGCGCTCGGCGTTGATCGCGTTTCGGGCCGCGAAAAAGTGATCCTGGGCGGCGCGGAACTCTGCCCACAGCTGATCGTCGACGTCGCGCGGCGCCCGCCCGGCGGACTTCCATTCCGTCATGAGATCGCGGTAGGCGCGTGCGGTGTCGTTCCAGTCGGTCGAATCCTGGAGGGCTTGGGCGCGACGCACGAGGTCTTCTTTGGTTTTACGGGCAGCCGCTCGGTTGCGGTCCAGCTCCGCGAAGTGTGAACCGCGGCGACGGTTAAAGACATCGCGTGCGCGCGAATAGCGCTTCCACAACAGGTCGTCGGTGGCACGGTCGATGCCTCGGATCGTGCGCCATTCGTGGAGGATGGCCCGAATGCGGTCACCAGCGGCCTTCCACTCCGTGGAGTTCTCTGCTAGCTCCTCGGCTTCGACAGCAAGCGCTTCCTTGCGGGCGATGGCCTCTGCTCGGCGGGCCTGTTTGGCCTGGGCTGCGGCCTCCCTGGCCTTCCCCGAGGATTCGATGACGCTGTCAAGGCGCTTCTCTAGAGCGTCGAGGTCTCCGATTACGGCCTGCTCATCCAAGGAGTCTTTCAGGGACTGAGCCTGGGAACGGAGGGTATCGGCATCTTCGGGGTGCGCCGACAACCGGGTTTCCAGCAGCGCAACCTCCGTGGCCACATCGTCAAAGCGCTGAACGTAGTGCGCCACGCCCTCTTCGGGTGTGCCGGCCTGCCACGAACCAATAACGCGCTCAGCTCCGCGGCGGGAGACGTAGACAGTTCCGTCTTCGGCAACCCGGCCGAACGTCTCGGGGGCGCGAGATGAGTGCGCAGGCGCGGGCGTCACCGGGGGTGCGGTCGAAAGGGGACCCGGACGCGGACCCGGCTTACGGCTGGGCAGTGCGCCCGGGGTGGGGGTGGGGGAACCCGCTGCCGAGGTTGAAGGCTGCGTCATGATGAGGTCCTTTCGGGTCGAGGTGCCGCGCGACACGGCTGCCAGCGAGGTGGCGCCTGCATCGTCCACCCGCATGTTGCAACAATTTTACTGACACCCGTGGCGCACTGCCCGCATTCCCCCGGCAGGGGCATCACTAGGCTTGCGCTGTGACCGCTTCCGCACAGCCCCGCCACATCACCCCTGTCGCTGTCGTCGGCCCGACGGCTTCCGGCAAGTCTGCGCTGGGTATCTCGCTTGCTCACGCGCTCGATGGCGAGATCGTCAACGTGGACTCGATGCAGCTCTACCGCGGAATGGACATCGGAACCGCGAAGCTCCCCGTGGAGGAACGGGAGGGCATTCCTCACCACCTGTTGGACATCTGGCCGGTGACCGTCACAGCGTCTGTCGCTGAGTACCAATCCCTCGCAGTGTCAGCTGTCGAGGAGATCATGTCGCGCGAGAAAGTGCCCATCCTCGTAGGGGGGTCGATGCTCTACGTGCAATCGCTTCTCGACGCATGGAGCTTCCCGCCCACGGACCCATCTATTCGTGCCCGGTGGGAAGCTGAGCTGGCGGAGGTGGGCATCGATGCATTGCATGCCCGCCTGGCCACGCTCGATCCGGGCGCGGCTGCCGTTATTGAAGATAAAGACCCGCGCCGCACAGTGCGCGCCCTCGAGGTCATCGAGCTGACCGGCCAACCTTTCCAGGCCTCCCAGCCCCCGCGTGATGCGCCGCCGCGGTGGGGTACTCGCATTCTCGGCCTCCGCACCTCGCCGGAGTGGCTCAACCCCCGCATCGCGCGTCGCACCGAACAGATGTTCTCCCAGGGGCTCGTCGACGAGGTCAAGCACCTCGTGGGCCAAGGCTTGCGGGCGGACTCCACGGCGGGGCGGGCGATTGGTTACGCCCAGGTCTTGGACTACCTAGCCGGGGGTCTCAGCGTTGACGAGGCGCAGCAGTCGACCGAACGCGGCACCCGCCGCTATGTCAGGCGCCAGCGTTCCTGGTTCAACCGGGACGGCCGGATCACCTGGCTGCCGGCGGACGCGCCGGACCTCCGACACCTCGCGCTACACTCGCTGCCGTGACAGAACAGAACCTGCAGCGACAAGCGGTGCCGTTTCTTAAAGGGCACGGCACCGAAAACGACTTTGTCGTCATCCCCGATCCGTCTGATGAGGTAGATCTCGACGCGGCCACCGTTGCCGCGTTGTGCGATCGCCGAACCGGGATCGGGGCGGACGGCCTCCTCCGGATCGTGCGTCGTGACGGCCGGTGGTGTATGGATTACCGGAACGCCGACGGTTCTGTGGCGGAAATGTGTGGCAATGGGATACGCGTCTTTGCCCACGTCCTGCGAGCTGAGGGTTTGGAAGACCACGACGAGTTCGACGTGGACACTCGCGCGGGCGCGAAGCGGGTAGTTGTGAATAACGCGACGCGTCGCGACGCGACGGTGCAGGTGGACATGGGCCAGATTGCGGTCACGGGCGTCTCCACGGCGAAGATGGGGGAGCTCGCGTTCGCCGGGTTGGGGGTGGATGTCGGAAATCCCCATCTGGCAGCCGTCATTCCTGGGCTTACCGAGGAAGAGCTGCGAAATCTCGAACTCGTGGCACCGGTTTACGACGATGCTTTCTTCCCCGCCGGAGTCAACGTAGAGATCCTCACCGAGCTCACACACGGAGAGGTGCACATGCGGGTCTGGGAGCGGGGCGTGGGAGAGACTCGCTCCTGCGGCACGGGCACCGTCGCAGCGGCCATGGCCGCGCTTGCTGACAAAGGAATTGTCAACGGCTCGGTCCTCGTCCACGTGCCCGGCGGTGAGATCCGCGTGGATATCAACGAGTCCAAGGCCGTGATGACGGGGCCGTCGCGAATTGTGGCGCGGGGAACCGTCGACCTTTAGGCGCTGCCCAGCTCTCGAGCCGCGCGCCGCGCGTCTTTCCACGACGCCGCCAGTGCCAGCGCGCGCTCGTCGGCGATGGCGATGAGCTTCTCTAGCTTGCCCCGGTCAAGATCATGGGACGCACAATGCGCGTCAATCCGGGCCACAAAGCGCTGAGCGGCCGCCGCGCGCAGGTGGAAGTCCTGAATGACGGGGTTGGTGGTAGACGGGTCGGCTAGGGCAGGGAAGTGCAAGGTCCGGTCGGCGACTGCTTCAGGGGTCAGCCCATGAAGCAGTTCGTCGAACTCCGCCAGAACGTCGGCGATGTCGTCGCGCGCGATGCCGAGTGATGCCCGCAAGGCCGCGACCTCGGGGTCGGCCCCCATTCTTGTTCTGAGCGTGGCAAACCCAAGAAGCAGGAGAAGCGCCAAGACAAACCCCGGAAGGCGAAGCGCGGTGACGAGGACCCCCGCGCAGGCGAGGATGAATGCCGCTCCGAGCGCCCAGCTTAGGTCGCGCCTTGAGGACCCCACAGCCGTCAGCCTCCCTCGATCAGGCGACTAATGTCCGCCGCAGCCACAGGATCCGCCACAGCCGCAGCCGCCTCCGGCGGGAGCGGGGATCGAGGCGGCGAGAAGGGCGGTGCCAGCAACAACGGAATTCCGGGCCGGGAGTTCGCCGTCTGGAATACACACCTCGAAGGGGAACGCCCCGTCGATGGAGACGTGAATGAAACGCTGACCGGTTAGCTCGCTGGTGCGGTACTCGGCCTCGAGAACACGCCCGGAAAAGCGCGCCCCGGCGTCGGGGGTCGTCGCGGTACCGGCGTTGATGAGAGCGGCGCCGGTGGAATAGACCTCGCCAAGTGTATCCGTGGTCGACGTGAGGAAGTCGTCGACGCTGTCGTAGAGCCGCACGTCGAGACCAAGCGCGGTGATGCTCAGCTCCTGCCACCGCAGGGTGGGCTGTTCAGCAATCAGCGGGCCTTGGGCCAGATTGACAGTCACCGTCGCAATGGAGTTTCCGTGGGGGTCGACGATGTCGGCCAGCGCGACGACGTCGTTAAGCATCGTGATGTGCGCAAAGGTACGCGTCGCGGCCTGAAAACCGGCGAACGTGGCGAACGGCTCGACGGCGAGGATGTTCAGCTGCGCCCCCGAGGGGTCGCTGTACTGGATGAGCTGGCCTCCTCGGACCTCGCCCGTGACCTCAAGACGGTTAGTGGTGATGGCCGCCTCGACCGCGTCCTGCCAGCGGGTAAACCCAAGGCCGATGCTAGACAGGTCGGTGCTGATGGTATCGCTCATGACGCACAATTCTAACCTTTGCGGACCGCTGGGAAGAAAGCTGGCCGCGAGTGTGTTGATCAGACATGCGTGGCGCGCTGTGGTGCGCCGATATCTTTCTCTACACTAAGGGCTCAATGACACGAACTATCCCCAGCAACAGTCACCTTTCCATCGGCGAGGACTTCGACATCCAAGAATCTCCGGCTTTGGCGCCCACCGTCGGCGACTTGGACCTCGAAGAACGTAATTCTTTCCGACGCGTCAACCGCTCCACCGAGCTGCGCTCCGAGGACCCGGAATCCGGCTATGAGGTGGAGTATCGCAAGCTCCGCCTGGAGCAAGTCATTCTGGTGAGCGTGTGGACGGAGGGGAGCATCGCAGCCATCGAGGCCAACATGAACGAGCTCGCTGCGCTAGCGGAGACGGCCGGTGCGGAAGTTCTCGAGCTCCTCTACCAGAAGCGAGACAAGCCGGACCCGGGCACCTATATCGGCTCGGGCAAGGTCAAGGAGCTCAAAGAGATTGTCGACGCGACCGGCGCCGATACCGCGGTTTTCGACGGCGAACTCTCACCCGGTCAGATGGTAGCGCTTGAAGAGGCGCTGAAAATTAAGGTCATCGACCGGACCATGCTTATCCTCGACATTTTCGCCCAGCACGCAAAGAGTAAAGAGGGCAAGGCCCAGGTCAGCCTCGCGCAGATGGAGTACTTGTACACCCGCACGCGTGGGTGGGGCGGTAACCTGTCGCGCCAGGCGGGTGGCCGGGCGGGGTCAAACGGAGGCGTGGGACTGCGCGGCCCGGGTGAGACTCGGATCGAGGCGGACCGGCGCCGACTCCGGACAGAGATGGCCAAATTGCGCCACGAGCTGCGCGGGATGAAGACGGCCCGCGAGATCAAGCGGGCACGACGCCAGCGCGCCACGACGCCGAAAATCGCGATCGCCGGGTACACCAACGCTGGTAAGTCCTCGTTGGTCAACGCGATGACCAATGCTGGTGTCCTCGTCGAAGACGCGCTCTTCGCCACGCTTGACCCATCCACCCGGCGCGCGCAACTTGCAGACGGGCGGACTGTCGTGCTCACCGATACCGTCGGTTTTGTCCGCCACCTGCCCACACAGCTCGTCGAAGCATTCAAGTCCACCCTTGAGGAAGTGACGGGCGCTGACCTGCTGCTCCACGTCGTTGACGGGTCCGACCTGTTCCCCCTTAAGCAGGTCGAAGCTGTCAATAACGTGCTCGCGAGCATCACCCGAGACGGCGGGGAGACCATTCCGCCCGAAATCATCGTGGTTAACAAGGTTGATCAGGCGGACGGCATAGTGCTTGCCCAGCTCCGCCACGCCTTCGACGAGGCCGGCCGGACCGCAGTCTTCGTCTCGGCGCTGACGGGGGAAGGGATCTCTGAACTTGAGGGTGCCATCGAGATGTTCCTCAACAGCATCGAGACGCGCGTGCAGCTGCTCGTGCCATTCACGCGTGGCGATATCGTGAGCCGGGTCCACCAGGAGGGAACTGTGCGCGCCGAGTCGTACGAGGCGGAGGGAACGCTTCTCGACGTCCGCCTGCCCCCGGTCCTCGCCGACCAGTTCGCGGAGTTCGTTGTTTAGGCCCTAATGCGCGTTAAACGCGTCCGGGTCCAATACGCTAACCCCCCGTGAGCATTTTGCGTGGATGGACCCTGCACGGAGACGGACGAAACGTTGCCCCGGGTGAAGTAGTCGCTCCAGGGGAGCGATTGAGCTGGCCTCGTACCTTTGGTATCGGGATGCAGCACGTGGTTGCGATGTTCGGCGCCACCTTGCTGGTGCCAACTCTGACCGGTTTCCCAGCGAACACGACGTTGTTGTTCTCCGGGCTGGGCACTATGATCTTCCTTCTCCTCACACGCAACACACTGCCCTCATACCTCGGTTCGTCGTTTGCTTTCATCGCCCCGCTTACCGCCTCGGCTCATTACGGGATCGGCGCCCAACTTGGCGGGGTGCTGGCCAGCGGCCTGCTGCTCATCGTCGTGGGCGCGATCGTCGACCGGGTGGGCAAGCGATCGATTGACGCCGTAATGCCCCCGGCAGTCACCGGGGCGATTGTCGCCCTCATCGGGCTCAACCTAGCCCCAACGGCAGTTGCCAACTTCCAATCCCAGCCCCTTATCGGAGCCATCACACTCGCGTGCATCGCGTTCTCGACGGTTGCTACTCGCGGCATGGTCGCTCGCCTCAGCATCCTAATCGGGGTGATCGCGGGCTGGGTTGCCGCGGCGATGACGGGCGGCCTGGCCGACGACGCGGTAGAGCGCATCGACGCAGCTCCGTGGTTTGGTGTGCCCCAGTTCCACACACCGGAGTTCAATCTCTCAGCTATTCTCGTGGCGTTGCCCGTCGTCGTGGTCCTGATTGCGGAAAACGTTGGTCACGTCAAGGCGGTCTCTGAAATGACCGGGAGCAATCTCGACGACGTTCAGGGTCGAGCTCTGATTGGCGACGGCATCGCGACGACCCTGGCCGGGTCGTTCGGCGGGTCGGGAACGACGACGTATGCCGAGAACATCGGGGTCATGGCAGCAACACGCGTCTATTCAACTGCTGCTTACTGGGTGGCCTCCGCGTTCGCGGTCGTGCTGGCATTCGTCCCGAAGTTCGGGGCGGTTATCTTTACGATTCCAGCGGGAGTGCTAGGAGGCGCGTGCCTCGTGCTCTACGGGCTGATCGGAATGCTGGGCGTGAGGATCTGGCAGGAGAACAATGTGTCATTCACCGACCCCGTCAATCTGACGGCAGCTGCCGTAGCTTTGACCGCGGGGGTTGGGGATCTCTCCCTCTCCTTCGGAGCAGTCACCCTGGGCGGGATCGCACTCGGGTCGGTAGGGATTATCGTTCTTTACCCGCTAATGCGATGGGCGTACCGTACCCTCGGGGAGGGACGGCACGCCCGGTCGTTTAGCTAGACGTCACGCTAGGCGTCGAGGTTCTGCTCGATAAGGCCCGCGATCTTCTCGACGGCCTCAGTGTTGTCGGAAGTAACGGTGACCTCGTCTCCGTGCTCAGCACCCATCGCCATGATCATCAGGGAAGACGCGGCGTCGGTTTCATCGTCTTCGTCTCCGCCCGGCAAAGTAAGGATAATTTCCTCGTCGTATTCGCCAGCGGCGTCTGCGATAATCGTAGCTGGGCGGGCGTGCAACCCGACTGTGGAGCCAACTATAACGGTTTTGGAAGCCATGAATTGAGGCACCTTTCTACTTAGTTTGACGTACGCCCGCCAGTTTAGAGCCGTTGCGCCTTAGGCCGCCACCGGTTGTTCCGAGGGTGTTTCTGCTGCATCTACGGCGGCCTCTTCAATCGCCTTGTTGGGCCAGACCTGCTTTGCCAGGAGTACGGCTGCGGTTCCGACCGCGACGCCTGCGGCGAGTGCGATGAACATTGCCCACCAGGGGTCATAGGCGAAAATCACGAAAATCCCACCGTGGGGAGCCCGGACACCCGTGTGGAAGGCCATGGAGACGGCTCCGGCGGTCGCCCCGCCCAGCATCATGGAAGGAATCACCCGGAAGGGGTCCGCGGCCGCGAACGGAATGGCACCCTCGGAGACGAAGGATAGGCCCAGTAGCCACGCCGACTTGCCGTTTTCCTGCTCGGCCGGTGTGAAGAGGTTCTTCCGGATGAATGTCGCAATCGACAACGCGATGGGGGGAACCATGCCGGCAATCATGACGGCGGCCATGATCTGGTAGCTGGCCTCCGTGCCCGCGGACAAACCCGCGGTGCCGAAGAGGTAGGCGGCTTTGTTCACGGGCCCGCCAAGGTCGAAACACATCATGAGGCCGATGATGATGCCGAGCAGGACCGCCGAAGATCCGCTCATCGAGGACAGCCAGTTCTGCAGGCCGTTCATGATCGCTTCCAACGGGCGGCCGAGCAGGAGGAACATCACGAGACCGACCGCGAGGGAGGTAAGCAGAGGGATGATCACGACGGGCATGAGCGAGCCGAGCCAGCGTGGAACTTTCCACCCCTGAATCCACAGAGCGATCAAGCCCGCAAGCAGGCCAGTGATCAAGCCACCGATGAACCCGGCACCCACCATGACCGAAATGGCGCCACCGATAAACCCGGGCGCGATGCCTGGGCGGCCTGCGAGGCCGTATGCGATATACCCGGACAGGGCAGAGACCACAAAGCCCATGCCCATTTGTCCCGTGGCAAAGAGCACCGCGCCGAGGTAGAGGGCGAGCCCCGAGCGATCAAAGGTGACCGCGGAGCCGTCGACAAGAACTTCGTGGCCCGGAAGGTGTGCGGGTGAGAACTGGGTGACAATCTCTTCCCACCCATTTGCCATGTCGTAGCCGCCGACGAGGAATCCGAGGGCGAGGAGCAACCCGCCCGCTGCGACGAAGGGGACCATGTACGACACGCCGGTCATGACGGCCTGCTGGATACGGCGGGGCCAGCTCTCGCCTTCCGACGCATCCGTGGCGCCCTCTGCCGCAGCCGTCGAGGATGACGCAGCCGCGATCCGGGGTGCATTGGGGTTGTTGGCGGCGGCGATGGCATCGTTGATAAGCTTGTCGGCCTCGTTGATACCGCGCTTGACAGGGACGTCAATGACCGGCTTGCCGGCGAACCTAGCCTTGTCGCGAACGGCGACCTCGTGGGCGAAGATCACCGCGTCGGCGCTTTCAACGAAAGCGGGGTCAAGTCGGTCGCCGCCGGAAGATCCCTGCGGCTCGACGACGAGCTCGACGTCATCGCGCTTGGATGCGGCCTGGCTCAACGCGTCGGCGGCCATGTACGTGTGGGCGATCCCGGTGGGGCAGGAGGTCACCGCGGCGATGCGGTACACGCGTTTCGCCGAGGATCCTGGTTGGGCCGCCTGGGCCTTTTTCGCCTTCGGGGCAGCGTTGACAACCTCGAGGACCGCCTGAACAACCTCGTCGGGGGTTGACACCGAGCGTAGGATATCAACGAAATCCCCGCGGACGAGGGCCCCGGCGAGCTTCGAGAGGATCTTCAGGTGTTCCTTGCCTCCGCCCTCGGGGGCGGCGATCAGGAACACAAGATCGGTGTCCCCGTCCGGGCCGGAAAAATCCACAGGCCGCGCTAGCCGCGCGAAAGCTAGGGTCGGCTCCGTGACCGCTGACGTGCGGCAGTGGGGGATCGCGACGCGGCCTTTCACTCCCGTCGGGGCCTTCCCTTCGCGTTCCGTTGCAGCGGCCGCGAGAAGCTCGGCGCTCGACGCGCGCCCGGACTTTTCGACGAGTTGGGCGAGGTGGTGAATAACGTCCTGGGGCGCGGCGCCGTAATCGACGTCCAGCGCCACGAGGGGGGCGGATATTACAGGGGAGTTCATGACTGCCCTTCCTCCTTCAAGAGGCTTAGGTAACTGGGAAAACGTGCGTGTTCGGAATGTCGAGGTCAGTTGGCGAGGGAATGCCCGTCCCGGGCAGCGAGGCGGCGGCCGAGCCGTAAGCAACCGCGGTGCGAAGACTGTCCTGATGCGAGGAACCACGAACCCGGCTCATGACGTACCCGGCTAGGGAGCTGTCACCAGCACCGACTGTGGAGCGAACGGCGATGGGCGGGGGAGTCGCCCCCCACGCGCCGTCACCTGTCACCAGGCAGGCTCCAGCTCCCCCGAGGGTGACAAGTACTTCCTTCACGCCCAAGGCCGTGAGCGAGCGGGCCGCAACGACAATCTCCCCGAAGTCACCCCGTTCGGCGCTTTCCTCTAGTGCGACGCCATCGCGTCCGGTCAACTGACCGAGCTCGAAAGCGTTCGGCTTGAGGACGGTTGGCAACGGGGCCCGGGGATCCGCGTCGAGGGTGCGGCCGAGTGCGATGAGCGCTGCATCCGAGGTATCAACCGCGATAATGGCCTCGCCTCGCGAGTCGCGGGCAGCCGCCACGAGTTCGGCGTACCAATCCTCGGGGACACCCGAGGGCAGAGACCCAGCGAGAACCACCGCGTCCGCTTTCGTTTCTGCCACGTTCGATTCCAGGGAGGTGACGAGTGCGCGTGATTCGGCACGGGACAACTCTGGACCCGGCTCGTTGATCTTGGTGGTCGTACCGTCGGGCTCGGTCAGCGTTGTGTTTGTTCGCACCACGCCCGTAATCGGGGTGGTTGTAACGGGGATTCCAGCAGCGCGGGCCAGAGTGAGGAAAGGGTCATCAGCCCCTGCCGGTGCCAGGGCGAGGGACTGCTCTCCCGCCTTGGCGACGGCGTGGGCGACATTGATTCCCTTGCCTCCCGCCTCGCGGTGGGCGCTGGAAACACGGCACACACCGCCACGGGCTAGTGAGTCGAGCTCGAGCGTTGCGTCGATACTTGGGTTGGGCGTCAGAGTGATGATCACGGAATCATGCCCTCTCAATATGTGGAGAATTAACCCCAGTATGTCCGATTATGTCCGAATGGTCAACGGTCTGTGTGGGAATTCGACACTGAGGTCCCGACAGTCACAACCTCGATATCGTTTTCCCGCAGTTCCTCGACAAACGAACCCGGGGCACCGGTGTCTGTAATTACTACATCGATATCTGCCAGAGTGGCGAAACTGACGAGATAGTCGTTCCCGAGCTTTGTAGAATCGCACAGCACAACCGTCGAGCGGGCGTTGGTGATCATGGCGGATTTTACGGCGGCTTCCTGCGCATCAGCCGTCGAGAGCCCGTGGTCAACCGTCAACGCGTTTGTACCGATGAACGCGACGTCAGCGCGCATCAACGCCAGAGCCCGAAGTGCGGTGTCGCCGACAACAGCCTGCGTGATGGCTCGGACCGAGCCCCCGAGGAGTTGGACGTTGGGCAGCCCAGCGGAAGAGAGTTCTAACGCAATGGGAAGACAGTTCGTCACGATGGGGTGTGAGACGCTCGACCTATCGTGAGCTATCAGCCCCGCCAGCGTCGCGATGGTTGTTCCGGAATCTAGGAAGATTCCCCCGTTCGCATTCGACGGAAGGTATTGCAGTGCTGCCTGGGCAATCGCGGACTTTGCCCCGGGCGAGGTGCGAAGGCGAGCGTCGAGAGGAAGCTCCGTGGTTTGAAACGACTGACTAGCAACCGCTCCTCCGTGAACGCGATGCACGACTCCTTCGCGATTGAGCGCGGCGAGGTCGCGACGGATTGTCTCCGCCGTCACCCCAAACTTCTCCGCGAGAGCGGTGACGTTGACGCGCCCCTCCACCGCGGTGAGAGAGGCGATCTGGCGACGCCGTTCTTCTGCGTACATAGCTCCTCCTCTGAGGCGGTGTCTGGGCGCCGCTCACGCCGCGCACCGCAATTGTGACAAACGGGGCGCTAGAGCGTGCGGAACACGGACACAACCCGCCCCATGATCTCCGCCTCGTCCCCCTTAATGGGTGCGAACGCGTCGTTGTGCGGCAGGAGCCAGACGCCACTGGAGTCACGGTGGAATTCCTTAACGGTGGCTTCGCCGTCGAGTAGAGCGGCTACGAACTCGCCCTCCTCCGCGACAGGTTGCTCGCGAACCACGACCCAGTCACCGTCTAGGATTCCGGCATCCCGCATGGATTCCCCAACGACCTGCAACATGTACAGCTCACCGTCGCCAAGCAGTTCAGTGGGCAACGGGTAGTAGCTATCCACGTTTTGTTCGGCGAGAATGGGCGTTCCGGCGGCAATTCGGCCCACTACCGGTATGAAACGGGGCTGAGACGCGTCCTCTGGAACCGGCGCGGACTCTTGTTGAGTCTGCTTTCCGGTCGCAGGGGTCCCGGGCAGGTGGCGCAGGTCAACGGCGCGGGGCTTATTGGGGTCTCTGCGTAAGAAACCCTTCTTCTCCAGCTCCTTGAGCTGGTAGGCCACGGAAGATGTTGACTGCAAGCCCGCGGCATCTCCAATTTCGCGGATACTCGGCGGATACCCGCGAAGCACCACGGCGTCTCTGATGACTTCGAGGATGCGTCGCTGCCTAGCGGACAGGCTGCTCAGATCAGGGCCACCGCGGTCGTCCTTTTTTCGGGCCATTTCTACATTTCTCCTCGCTGGGTGTGTGAGCGGTAAGCGCAGGCCGACTCGTGTCGGGCGCGGGAACATCGAACGGGGTTGAGGCTGGGTTGCTTGTTTCCTCTCAACGTACCAGAGATGGCAAGCACGTTCGAGATTTCGAGGCATGGCTCCGAGTGGTGGACACCATCGCAAGGGTGTGCTAGAAATCGAACACGTTGGTGTGTTCGAACATTCGATCGCATACCCTCCCGACGTGTCGTGACGAAGGTATACGGTATGCATTAAAGCACAGAAGGATGAGAACGATGACGGCTGTGACCTCTACCTTTTCTACTCGGAACGCAAGCTTCACCTCGGCCCCCGGGATGTGGTGGGACGTGGAGCAAACGACAAATCCGGAGTCGGACCTTTTCGAGATACGGAGCTTAGAACCGGTTGATCGAAAATACGGTCCCGTCACTGCACACAACGTGGAAGACGTTGCTGTCGCGCCCTCTCAATTCGAATCCCCCCTCGAACGCCGGATGAGCATCGTGCTGAGCACTTGCCTCGGTCTCGCATTGATTATTGGCTCGGCGCTCGGCGGGGTCTTCGCTGGTGAAGGGCAGGGGGCGGGCGCGGCTAGCGACGTCACACGTGAGCTCGCCAGGCTGCCTTAATCACGGGGCGTGGAGGTAGGATTGGCAGTCTGGGAAAGCCGAGGGGTCTCGGTGGAGAACCGAGCGAAAGGAACTGCCGTGTACTGCCCTTTCTGTCACAACGAGCAGTCGCGAGTGATGGATTCTCGCGTCGTCGATAGCGGTTCGGCTATCCGGCGGAGGCGCGAATGTCCCAGCTGCGGAGGCCGATTTACCACTTTGGAGAAAGCGATTTTAACTGTCGTCAAGCGTAACGGGGTTATCGAGCCGTTTGACCGCGATAAGCTCATCGTCGGCGTTAAGCGGGCGTGCCAGGGGCGGGACGTCTCCGATGACGCGCTCAAGCGTCTCGCTCAACAAGTTGAAGAGACTGTCAGGTCCCACGGCAGCTCCCAGGTGGACGCAAACGACATCGGTCTGGCGGTGCTGGAGCCGCTCCGGCACCTAGACGAGGTCGCGTACCTTCGCTTTGCCTCGGTCTACAAGTCCTTCGACTCCGCCGATGACTTCGAGCAAGAGATCAGGCTCATGCGACGGCGTGACAGGGGATCCGTCTGAGTGAACGCAGCGAACACAGCAAACCCGCCCGATCTTAGGCGAGCTGCGAGATCATTTTCTCAATCCGCTTCGGGCTAACTGGGCGTGGCGTTCCAAGGCGTTGAGCAAAAATGCTCACCCGCAGCTCCTGGATAGCCCAGAGGATATCTTTGTACAGTTTGCCTCGCCCGCGGCTCGTGGGCAATTCGCGGAGCTTGGCGTCGAGGCGGGAGCGGACTGAGTCGACGATGTCTTGTCGCTGTGCATCTCGTTCCGGGTCTAGGGCCATGTCCTCTAGCCTCAGACGGATCGCCTCCAGGTAGCGGGGTAGGTGCTTTAAGCGTTCCATGCCGTGCTTCGTTATCGCGTTCTCGGGAAGGAGGAACGCCATCTGCGTACGGATGTCATCGATTGCCGGGCCCTCCCACTTGTCGAGCTCGCGGAGGGTGTCAAGATACTGCGGTAGCGCGGGCGCGATGCCGACTATTGTGCGCCGCACCTCACCCGCCGCGGCGGAAGCGACTTCTTTGAAGAGTGCGTCGAACTGAGCAGGATCACGGACCGGGCCGCCGCAGGCGAGGAGAAGATCTCGCACGACAGCAACGCGGGCGTCATTGACCAACCCGCTAGCTCCACCGTGGGGATAGGTGTCCACGGCCACCCGTTGGCGCAGCGGAAGCCCTTTCGTCATCTGAGCTTCGGACACGGTGATGCGTCGCAAAAGGAGCGTGAGCGACGCGGTCAACATCGAGGCGTCAGCGGCCTGTCGCGTTGGGTGCACCGTGACCTTGACGCCGCCGGGGGTCGCCTCAAGCGCCGGGTACGCCTCCACGTGGTTTCCGTCGATAGTGGTTTCGATCGCCTCTGGTATAACCCCCAGCGTGTCGGCGGTCCAATCCGACACGGAGGCGGTCTCCGAGCGCCGTCCTGCCCGAGAAACCGAGGAGCGAATGTGTCGGGCCTGGCGCGCTTTGAGTTTCGCCAGGTCCTTATCGTGGTCGATGATGTCACCGTGCTTGTCGATTGCCGCAAATGTGACGCGTAGGTGGGGCGGGAGAGCGTCTGGGTTGAAGTCGGAGCCGTCGATCCCGGACCCCCCAAGGCCGCGGAGCACGGAGGCGAGCTGTTCGGTTAGGGGAGCGGAAAGGGGTTGCAGAAGGGGGAGAGCGCGCACCGCGAAATCTGGCGCGGGAACGACGGAGCGACGCAGCGCTTTGGGCAGGGTCCGAATCAGCTCGGTGACCAGCTCTTCTCTCAGGCCTGGCACAAGCCAGTCACAACCGTGGGAGTCAAACCCAGCAAGCAGCGGTACTGGGACGGCGACGGTAACGCCGTCGAAGGGATCACCCGGCTCGAACTTGTAGGAGAGGGTGTAATCGATGCCCCCCTGTCGCCAGGTATCGGGAAACGCACCTTCGGCGGCGTCAACGTCTTCGATGAGGAGGTCGGCGGGGTTGAAGTCCAGAAAGTGCGGGTCAACGTGGCGCTTTTTCTTCCACCACGAGTCGAAATGACGGGCGGTTGTTACCTCGGCGGGCAGTTTTGAGTTGTAGAAGTCGTAGAGCGCGTCGTCGTCGACAAGAATGCCCCGCCGGCGCAGCTTCTCCTCGATCTCTGAGGCCCTGGCAAGCATCGACTCGTTGTGCTCAATAAAAGCGTGATGTCGGTTCCAATCACCTTCGATGAGAGCGTGGCGGATAAACATCACCCGGGCCCCCTCGGCGTCGATTCGGTGGTAGGGGACGAGGCGGTCGCGGACGATGGGGACCCCGTAAAGCTGAGAATGTTGATGGACCATGGCTGCGGAACGCTTCCGCGACCACACGGGGTCGGAGTAACTGTGCCGCAATAGGCTTGCCGCTGCGCGCTCGACCCATTCGGGCTCGATTGAGGCCACGTCGCGCGCCCACAGCCGCGACGTTTCTACTAGCTCCGCTGCCATGAGGAACTCGGGCGGGCGCTTCGCTAAAGATGAACCGGGAAAGACCATGAACCTCGTTCCCCGCGCCCCCTGGAATTCCCGGGAATCTCCGATCCGCGCGCCGATGTTCGACAGCAACCCGGTGAGCAGAGCTTTGTGGATGGAATCCGCGTCGCGCTCACCCCCGACGTCAGCGGCGCGCGACCAGCCCATTTGTTTCTCGACGTCCCGCAGCTGCCGCACCAGGTCATACCATTCGCGGATCCTCATGTAGTGGAGATACTCCCGCTTCATCCGGGATCGAAAGGCATTGCCTGACAGCTCTTCGCGAGACCCGGCGATGTAGTCCCACAGCGCCAGGGAGGAGAGGAAATCGGAGCTTTTGTGCTTGAAACGAGCGTGCGCTTGGTCCGCCTGAGCTTGAAAGTCGAGTGGTCGCTCGCGCACATCCTGGATCGTCATCGCGGCGACAATGACGGTAACCTCGTCGAGCACACCTAGCCTGTTGGCTTCGACGAGCATGCGCCCCATTTTGGGATCCACGGGTATGCGCGCAACATCTCGACCGATCGGCGTCAGGGCGGGCGCGCCGTCGTGCTCTTCATCGGTGATGGCCCCAAGCTCATGCAAGAGGGCAAGGCCATCGCGGATCGACTTAGGGCTCGGGGGCTGAATGAAAGGAAAGTCGGAGATATCGCCGAGCCGGAGCGAGATCATGGTGAGAATGACGCTCGCGAGGTTGGTACGCAGAATTTCAGGGTCCGTGAACGCGGGCCTGGCGGCAAAATTCTCTTCCGAATAAAGCCGTATTGCCACGCCTTCGGCGATGCGACCGCAGCGACCCGCGCGCTGATTGGCCGACGCCTGTGACACTTCCTCAATCGGCAAGCGCTGCACCTTTGTTCGGGTGGAGTAGCGCGACACGCGCGCCAGACCCGTGTCCACGACGTAGTGGATACCCGGGACGGTCAGCGAGGTTTCTGCAATATTGGTGGCCAGCACGATTCGTCGCTTCGCATGCGGTGAGAAGACACGGTGCTGCTCCGCGTTGGACAACCGGCCGAACAGCGGCGTGACCTCGACCCCGCGCCAGTGCTTCTTTTCGATCGCCTCTGCGGCGTCGCGAATGTCCCGCTCTGAAGCGAAGAAGCAGAGAATGTCTCCCTCACCCTCGCGCATCAGCTCAGAGATGGCGTCCACGAGGCCGTCGATCATATCGACGTCGACCTGCTTACCGTCGATGTCTGCGACGAGCGGCCTGTACCGTACCTCCACCGGGTAGGTGCGCCCCGACACTTCGATAACGGGGGCGGGTTTGCCTGCGGCATCGGCAAAGTGGGCCGCGAACCTTTCGACGTCGATAGTCGCGGAGGTAATGACCACCTTGAGGTCTGGGCGTCGGGGAAGGAGCTGCTTTAGGTACCCAAGTAGAAAATCGATGTTCAGGCTGCGCTCGTGCGCCTCATCAACAATGATGGCGTCATAAGCCATGAGAAGCCGGTCTCGCTGCATCTCGGCGAGCAGGATGCCATCGGTCATGAGTTTGATGGCGGTGGTCGGGGAGGCGTGATCGTCGAATCGGATGGAGTAACCCACCGACTCGCCAACGCTTTGGCCCAGCTCCTCCGCGACGCGCTCCGCGACAGTGCGCGCTGCGAGGCGCCTCGGTTGAGTGTGGCCAATGACCCCCCGCCGGCCCCGCCCGAGCTCCGCGAGCATCTTCGGAATCTGGGTCGTCTTGCCCGAGCCCGTCTCCCCGGCGACGATAACAACCTGGTTGTCCCGCAGCAGCTCGACGATATCGTCGTGCCGTGCGGAGACGGGAAGACCGTCCGGGTACGTAAGTGGTGGCAAGGCAGCGTCCCGCGCACTGACGATGCCAGCGGCGCGCTCGATGTCCGCCGCGATGGAAGCCAGCGCCTGTGGTGCCCGGGCCTTTTTCAAACGACGCTGGAAGCGACTGACGTCGGCCAGCGGTACGGAGTCGAGGCGGGCGAAGAGGTCGGCGCGTGATGGGCGGGTAACAGAGTCGTTCATAACTGCCTACCCATGTTAATTGCCGATCAAGACACGCCCCCGGTCGACTGTCATATGGAACGCCCGCGTCACCAGCGCCCCGAGCGTTTCATACTCCGCCGCGCGGGTTGAACTGGAGCGGCACACCAGACCGACAGTTCTCTGGGCGATGACCGAGTTATCGAAAGTGGCCAGGCTAAGCCCCGGGCGCGTGCATTCCGTAGCGATGGCAGAGACCGGCACTAAGGTTGACCCAAGTCCGGCTACGACAAGCTGCATGATTGTTGTGAGCGAGGAGGCGCGGGCCGCCGATTCCGCCGATGCGGGCTGAGCTGCGTGAACAACTCGGCACAGGTCGACGATTTGATCGCGCAGGCAATGACCGTCGTCAAGCAAGAGCAAATCGAGGTCCTTGAGCACGTCTAGTGTCAGGTCTCGGCGGCCCGCGAACGGGTGGCCGTCGTGGGTGACTACGACGAACTCCTCGTCGAAGAGCTCGTACTCAATCATCCCCGTGGTGTCCGTGGGCGTCGCCAACACGGCAATGTCGATTTGTCCGTCGCGCAGTTGCTGCATGAGGTGACCAGTTTGTTCCTCAACGAGGCGGGGCTCCAGATCGGGGTAGTGTTCCCGGGCGAGGTGGAGGAAGTCGGGCAGGATGTAGGTGGCCAGTGTGGGAATGATGCCCACGGTGAGCGGGCCCGACAGGCGCCCGTGGGCACCGCGGGAATGAGCGACGAAGCTGTCCGCGGCCTCGAGCGTAGCCTTCGCGAAGGGGAGAAGCGACTCCCCGAGGGGGGTCACGATGACCTTGCGCGTCGAACGCTCGATCAGCTGGATACCCAGCCCGGATTCGAGGGCAACAAGAGCCTGCGAGAGTGACGGCTGCGAAATGTGCAGCTTGTTGGCGGCCGTGCCGAAGTGTCGGTTTTCGGCAATCGTGACAAAGGTGCGCAGTTGCGACAATGTCGGCCGGTATTCCTTATTGCCCATGCCTATTACAGTACAAGACACTGATAGGGCCCCAATCGCTAAAAGGGAGAATTTGCTCATCAAATCTTTTCGACGCCGGCGCGTCCCCCTCACGCCTGCAGTAGCGCGAGAGACTTCAAACGCACCTCTCCCGCCTCGTCAGAAGCGTCTAGGTCCACGACGCCGTGGAGTTGGAAAGCGTTGTCACCGGCTGGGTCCTTGATCGTCTGGACGACGCTCCACAGCCGTGAGTCCTCGTCACTCACGCGGATATACTCGGCGCCCCGGGCATCCGCGTCGGTGAGAACGTCGTCGTACTCGTCGAAGTAATCGTCGAGCGCAGTGGGCCATTCGGGACGGTCCGCCTTGTCCAGGTATTCCAGCATCGCATCCAGTTGCTCTTCCTTTTCTAGCGCGAATAACTCCACGAAGCGGAAGAAGTAGTTGCGGACCATGACACGAAACGCCCGTCGGTTGGACGTCAGGGCGGTGGGGTCCTCCACCCCAATGGCGAGCTCAAGTTCGAGCGTCTCAGTGGAAATTGGGGTGGTGTCATCGGCCATGTGGGCCCACTCGTCGATGAGGGAGGAATCGACCTGGCGGATAAGCTCACCCAGCCAGGAAATGATGTCTTCCAACTCGTCGTTGAGATAGGACTCCGGGAGGGAGTGCGACAGGGTGCGCCAGGCATCCGTGAGATACCGCAGAACAACCCCCTCCGAACGTGCCAGGCTATAGGTGGAAATGACGTCCGAGAAGGTCATTGCGTGTTCAACCATGTCGCGTATGACGGATTTGGGCGATAACGTGAAGTCGGCTGCCCACGGGTTGCCCTTTACATACGTCTCGTAGGCGTCCTCGAGCTCGTCTTCTAGCGGTTTCGGGTACGTCACCTCCTCGATAAGCGCGATGCGTTCGGTGTAGTCCACGCCGTCCGCTTTGAGCGCGGCGATCTCCTCAGCCCGCGCCTGAGTTTGCTGGGCCTGTAGCAGCTGCCGGGGGTCGTCGAGAATCGCTTCAAACGTAGAGAGGACGTCCAGCGTGTACGTTTCGGACTCAGGGTCAAGGACAGTCAAGAAGGCGAGCGCGAAGGGCGACAGGGGCTGGTTCAGCGCGAAATCGCGGTCGAGCTCCCGGGTGAGTGTGTAAGGGCGCATGGCTGGCGAGTCAGGAGTACGCTCCACAACGCCCGCGGCGATCAGCCCGCGGAATAGCTCAACCGCGGTGAGGATGTCCTTGTTCTGCTTGGCTCTGCCGTCATGGTTCGTCCGCAGCAGGTGCCGCATGTGGTCGTAGCCGTCGCCGGGCCTCGCGACGACGTTGAGCAGCATGGAATTGGACACGCTGAACTGGCTGGTTAGCTCTTCGGGCTCCGCCTCCGTTAGACGGAGGAATGTCTTCTCAGACCAGGAGACCTCGCCCTCACGGGCGGATTTCTTTCGTATCTTCTTGAGCTTGCGGGGATCGTCGCCTGCGCGGCGGCGGAGGCGGACGTTTTCGATCTCGTGCTCCGGCGCCTCCACCACGACGGTTCCCTCGGTGTCGAAGCCGGCGCGCCCGGCACGCCCGGCTATCTGGTGGAATTCGCGTGATTTGAGGATGCGCTGGCGGGAGCCGTCGTACTTGGCAAGGCCGGTCATCAGCACGGTTCGGATCGGGACGTTGATCCCGACGCCGAGTGTATCGGTGCCACAGATGATTTTCAGCAATCCTGTCTGGGACAGGCGTTCCACGAGGCGCCTGTACTTGGGCAGCATCCCGGCGTGGTGAACGCCGATCCCGCGCCGCAGCAATCGAGATAGCGTCTTCCCAAAGGACGTCGTGAACCGAAAGGCGCCGATTTCGTCGGCGATGCGCTTCTTTTCTTCAGGCGTGACAATCGTCATGCTGGTCAAGGCCTGAGCGCGCTCAGTCGCCTCCCGCTGCGAAAAGTGGACGACGTAAATGGGGGCTTTGCCCGTCGCAAGTAGGTCCTCTAGCGTTTCGTGGACGGGGCTGAAGACGTAGTGGAAATCAAGCGGGACGGGGCGCTGCGACCCGCCGACGAACGTGGTTGCTCGGCCGGTTCGCTGGGAAAGGTCATCTTGGAGCCAGCGTGTGTCGCCGAGGGTGGCGGACATGAGGAGGAATTGGCACCCGGGTAGCTCCAGCAGAGGGACCTGCCACGCCCAGCCCCGGTCCGGTTCCGAGTAGTAATGGAACTCGTCCATCACGACCTGGTCGATGGGGGAGTTCTTGCCTTCCCGCAGCGCGATGTTGGCAACAATCTCCGCCGTCGCCGCAATGATCGGGGCGTTGCCGTTGACGGTGGCATCGCCCGTCATCATGCCAACGTTATCCGGCCCGAAGATCTCACACAGCGCAAAGAACTTTTCACTCACCAAGGCCTTGATAGGCGCGGTGTAAAAGCTGCGTTTGCCGCGCGCCAACGCCACAAAGTGGGCTGCGTTCGCCACCATCGATTTTCCGGAGCCCGTCGGGGTGGCCAAAATGACGTTTTCACCGGCAACGAGGGAGAGAGTCGCTTCTTCCTGCGCGGGGTAGAGCGTGATGCCGCGCGATTGCGTCCATGAGACGAAAGAATCCCAAATCACGTCGTCGAGAAGCGGTGCTGGGACGTCGGCGAGGTCGGAGATCATGTCGGCGAGGTTCACGCCCCCAACCGTAGCCGACAGGCCGGGGAGCCTAAGCTCGGCCTGAACCGCCCTCGCCCGGCTCATCCTCCGAGTCCCCGCCATCTTCCGGCCCGGGCTCCTCGGAAGAACCAGGGGAGAAGTGGTCGTTCAACCGAGCGGCATCCCCTCCAAAGGGCAGTCCCCTCGTCTCCGGGTCACCGCCTCGATCGGCATCCCTGTCAGCGATTGCGGCGAGGAAGTTCTCGAATGCTTCCCCGATTTGTTCGCCGGTGGGAGTTTGCGCCTCTCCCGGCATCATCGCCTCGGGGTTGCGTTGCCTGTATTCCTGCATCTCTCGGTCGTAGTGCTCTTCGAGGGCCTCGACGACCTGGGAGATCTCCTCTGATGCGTGAGTCTGCTCGGCCAGTTGGCGCGACACCCTGTCCATGTCCCGCTCTAGGGAGCGCAGGGGGAAATCGAGGCCGGAGACATCTGAGACCGACTGGAGGAGCTGGTAGGTCGCGTAGGGGTAGGGGGACGCGGCGACGTAGTGCGGAACATGCGCGGTGTAACCGGCTACCGATCGACCCCGTTCATGGAGCTCGCGCTCAATCATGATGGCGGCGGACCCGGGGATTGAAACCATCCCGTCGAAGGTGTACATCGACCCAACGAGGTCGCGGTCGTTTCCGTGCGCGGAAACGACCAGGGGACGAGTGTGCGGCGCGCCCATCGGGGCTGAGTAAACGCAGATGGTCTTGTCCACGCCGAACCGATCCACGAGGTCCGCAACGGCATGGCTGAATGCGTCCCACCGCAGGTCGGGCTCCGGCCCCGAAAGCAGGAGAAAGGAAGTTCCCGATGAATCGCGAACCACGCGCATATCCAATTGGATGTCCTCGACGCTGGAGATCTCGTGGTGCGCGATGGTGACCATCGGGCGGCGCGAGCGGTAGTCGATCAGCTCGTCAGTGCTAAACGTCGCCACTGCGCGCGATTCGAGCGCGCTCTTGATATGCTGCGCCACACCCTCTACAGCGTGACCAGCGTCCGCGTAGCCCTGCATCGCCACGATCAAAACCGGGCCCGCCGAAGCAGAACCCGGCACCGCCGGGGCAGGGTACTCCAGTTCATACATAGTGCGGTCCGAGTCCGACATGGTGTGTCCTCCTTTAACCGGCCTTCTGACGTTGCTTCCCATAACGGCGGCGCCACGGAGTTCATTCCCGAGGCGAACTGCTGAAAACAACCAATTATGTCCGAATTGTCTCCGTTTCGCTACCGGCATTGCACGCGGCCTGTGGATAACGCCCGCGTGTGAACGCACATTCATCCCCAGCGATACGCCGCGCACGCGGGCGTGGAACCGTCCGCCGAACCAGGCAGTCCAAAAGAGCATGACCACTTCTACATCGGATAACCTTGTCGGGCCCGCGGACCTCATCGCCGCTCTACCCGGAATCCTCGGTTTCTACCCCCACGAATCAACCATTCTTCTCGGCCTATGCAGCGACTCCGAGGGGCCGCTAGACAGTGTTACTCTCGGGCCCGTCCTTCGCGCCGACCTCACGCACACGCCCCAGTTGCTCAGTGTCGCGGGCGAGCTCGCCGCCCAGGAGTGCTTCGCCTTCTACGCAGTTATCGTCACCCGTATCCCGGAGTCCACAATCGTCGGGGAGACCCAAGCACTTCTTTTCGACGCCACGAGCGCCACCGGTTTACACCTCGTTGACGCTTGCTGGCATGTCTCGGAAATCGCGACCGGAACCCCGTACTCGCTCATGTTCGGACCCGGCCGGCAATTCTCAGGATCCGGCGAACTGAGCGAGAACTTTTTCCGGGGCTCGGTGTCCTCGGTGATGTCCTCGCCCGCCATGGGGGCGCTGCGGGAGGACGGGTCCCTGCCTGAGCTGGATCGGGACCACACTTTCACGTACTTCGACCCGGCCCCGGCGGACCAACCGTACGCTGTCGAGGACCGCGTTGCCTTAGCCCGCGTGGCTCAGACCCGGAGCCTCGCTTTGGAAAGATTGCTCGACCTCGGAGAACCCGGGGGAGAAGTGGCTGTCGAGCACGCACGCGAGTTGTTGCGATCGGCTCCGCCCGGGCCCCTCATCCGGTCCGACAGGAGGTTTGACCCGGAGGCGCTTCCCGAGGAAGATGACCAGCTCGCTGTGGCCACGCTGCTGTGCACGAGCAAACTGCGGGACCTGTTGATTTCCACTGCGGTGGACAACCCGCTGCCCGCGGGCGCCGCCCTCCTTCGCATTTCGAAAACTTTTCCGGGCGTCATTCGCGCCAACGCGCTGTGTATCTGGGCATTCATCGCCGCAGAGAGGGGCCTTGCCTCATGGGCGACGGCCGCCGCCGCGGCGGCGCTGCGAGAAGTACCGGAGCACACTATGTCGTGTTACTTCATCTGGCTAATGCGCAGCGGAAACGTCAGCACGATGCTACAAGCGGCGAAAGACGGGGTAGGTGCGCACTGGGAACCGAAAAAGTGAGAGGCGCAGGTGGGCACGCCTATGGAGCGCAGTGCGAAGCCGTACCAAGGTTTCGCGTAAACGCCCAGGCATCCTCAACAATCCGGGGAAGCGCTGTGCGGGACGGGGCCCAGCCGAGCTCGCGGCCAATCTTTTCGGAGGAGGCGACGAGGACGGCCGGGTCGCCCGCACGGCGAGGCGCGACGCGGGCCGGAATCTCGTGCCCGGTTACGGTGCGGCAAACGTCGATAACCTCTCGCACGGAGTAGCCATCGCCCGAACCGAGGTTGTATATGCGGTGAGACCCCGGCACATTGCTCTTAAGAGCGAGAAGGTGGGCATCGGCTAGATCCCGCACGTGGATGTAGTCGCGAACGCAAGTCCCGTCCTTGGTCGGCCAATCGTCACCGTAGATGAGAGCTTCGTCTCGGAAACCAAGCGCCACCTGAAGGACCAAGGGGATAAGGTGCGTCTCCGTCTTGTGGTTTTCCCCCGCTGAACCGTACGCGCCCGCCACGTTAAAGTAGCGCAAACTCGTCGCCCCCAGGCCAAACGCGGCGCAATACGATGAGATCGCGTGGTCGATGGAGAGCTTGGTTGCACCGTAGGGGTTGCTCGGGCGAGTCGGAGCATCTTCGCGAATCGGTACGGATTCGGGCTCACCGTAGGTCGCGGCGGTGGAGGAAAACACGAGGTTCGTGACCCCGTGCTCTCTCAAGGCGTTGAGCAGCGCAAGGGAAACGACGAGGTTGTCACGCCAGTACTCGTCCGGTTTTTCCACGGACTCTCCGACCAATGATCGGGCAGCGAAGTGCAAAACGGCATCGTACCGGCCACCGGACAACACGTCGCCGATGACGTCGACAAGATTGCCTTCGACAAGCGTGGCCCCGTCCGGAACGGCATCGGGATTGCCGGTGGAAAAGTCGTCGATGATGGTGACCTCATGGCCTTGCTCGAGAAGGACCGTCGCGCACACGCTGCCGACGTATCCCGCGCCGCCCGTTACAACTACATTCATCGTTCGAGCGTCCCATCGACGTTGACACGAAACGCGTGAGTCAATTCGGGCCGCAGCACGATGTTGGCCCCCTCGCCGTTCGACACGGTGACACTGCCTTTGGAGGGAGCTTGGGAGACCGTAACCACGCTGCCAACGCGGATCCCGGCGTCGTGCATGGCGTTGAACTGCTCTTTATTCAACTGGAGGATCTCACTGATCTGCTCGACCGTCGCCGTGACGGGGGTGGCTAGGTCAAGATCGCTGAGGCGGACACCGATGTTGGTCGCCTCAGCCCCCGTTATGCCCAACTCCACGAGGCCTGGGATGGGAGTTCCGAAAGGGGACCGGCTTGGGTTATCCAAGATGTCAACGAGTCGTTTCTCGACATCCGTACTCATCACGTGCTCCCAGCGGCACGCCTCTTCGTGAACTTGGGTCAAGTCAAGCCCGAGAACGTCGGTAAGTAAGCGTTCTGCAAGGCGATGCTTCCGCATGACCGCCGTCGCTTTGGCTCGTCCCAGCGGAGTTAAGGATAGGGAGCGGTCGTGCTCGACGACCATCAGTCCGTCGCGCTCCATGCGGGCGACCGTCTGCGAAACGGTCGGGCCCGACTGATCGAGTCGCTCCGCAATGCGCGCGCGAAGGGGGGTAATACCTTCTTCCTCAAGCTCGTACACCGTCCTGAGGTACATCTCCGTTGTGTCTACTAGATCGCGCACGATGACTATCCTTACTCGTCTTTTCGCGTCTGCCCGCAGGGTCAGCACCTAATACGTCTATTCCCTGCCGAAACGCAGGAAAGCACGTTCACATCCTAGCGCACCGCTAGGAGGCAAACGTGCCATACGGCTGGGCCGGAGTTTGCCCAGATCCCCTGTTAAATCGCGTAATCGCGTAGCCGCTCGGCCCGGTCACCGACGCGAAGTTTCGCCATGACCTCCCGTTCGATCTGGCGAACTCGCTCGCGGGACAGGCTGAACTGGCGGCCAATCTGATCGAGGGTGCGTGGCACACCGTCATCCAAGCCGTAACGGAGACGGATGACATCCTGCTCGCGCTGTTCAAGGCCCGCGATGATGTCATGAATGTCGTCGTGGCGGAGGGTGGAGACAACCGCATCTTCCGCGTCAGTTGCTTCCGCGTCCTCGATAAAGTCGCCGAGCGGTGCTTCCTCATCGGCACCGACCGGCATGTCCAAGCTCACGGGGTCGCGCGACTGGCGCAGCAGCATCTCGATCTTCGATTCGTCGATACCGGACTCGTCCGCGAGTTCCTCGTTCGACGGCTCCCGCCCGAGTGACTGGTACATCTCGCGACGGATCCGAGATAGCTTGTTGACCTGCTCAACAAGGTGCACGGGAAGGCGAATTGTCCGCGATTGATCGGCCATGCCGCGGGTGATCGCCTGGCGGATCCACCACGTGGCGTAGGTAGAAAACTTGAACCCCTTGGAGTAATCGAACTTCTCCATAGCGCGGATCAACCCGAGGTTGCCCTCCTGGATGAGATCGAGCAGGGGCATTCCCCGACCCGTGTAACGCTTGGCCAAGGAAACAACGAGGCGAAGGTTTGCTTCGAGAAGGTGGGCGCGGGCCTTACGACCTTGGCGCGCGAGGATCTTGTAGTCCCTCTTCCGGGCCCGAGTGAGCTGGGTTTCAGGATCATCGAGCAAGTGCTGGGCGTAGAGACCAACCTCGATCTGCTGGGCCAATTCCACCTCTTCCGCGGCGTCCAGCAGAGCCGTCTTACCGATCCCGTTTAGGTACACACGGACGAGGTCCGCTGACGGGTTGTCATTAGTCTGGTTCCGGCGACTGCCACGGTCAACGATCTCCTCGTTGTCGTCGGCCTGAGCGTGGTCCGGCTGAGTCATGCGTGAATGCCTCCTGGGAACGGTGTGTATCTAGGTTTGTAACGTGCGACGGCGCCTCTTTGTTCCCGTCAGGCAAGGAGCTGACGCAGCGATCTCCGCGTACATCACCGAACTATTTCGGCGATGTCAGCCGGAATAAGAACCCCGTGTCGAACCAAATCCACCACCGCGCGCGCTACGTCGGAGTAAAACTTGTCCGTCTCGGCCACTGCGTGGGCCGTCGCCCACAGCCCGGCGACATCCTGGAGGGACAGGCCACGGGGGTGCAACCCCGAAACAATCGAGAGGAGGCCGTCGTCGATTTCGTGGCTGAATCTTGGCCCGTCGGTCCTGGCGAGGCGGATAACGCGCGGGGCAAACCCCATCCCGGTCTCCACGTCCGCTGACTCGACCTGCTCTACGGCGACACCAGGGCGCACCAAGAAGCGGGACGCGAGAACGTCGGCGGAGCTGCTCTCCCGCAACCACGCTGCGCGCACGAAGTACTCCTCAACTTCTGGCCCAAGAGGGTCGGAGAAGGGGTGCGTGAGTTCCTCAGCCGTCACCTCGGAAGGGGCGTCGCCAATATCGCGCAGAAAAATCCAGCCGAAACCAATGGCGGTGACGCCTTCCTCGGTCAGGTAATTGAGTCGCCGGCGGGTGAGGCTGACGCCGCGGGGCGAGCGGGGGTCAATCGATTCGTCCCGCAGCCAGGTGGAGACGTAAAGAGCGGGGTCTGCGACGTCTCGCTGGAGGACCCACGCTGACACGCCCGTCGGCGGCAGCCAGGATGCCACCCGGTTTTGCCAAGATCCGTCCACCGTGTGCACCCACGAGCCGAGAACGTACGCGGTACCGTCGGGAGAGAGGTGGCGCGGTGCCTCTCCGGCGATGAGCTCCGTCGCTCCATCAAGCGCGAGGCCGGAATCCCGGTAGACGTGGCCCACTTCTGGGGGACCCACGACAAACGGGGGGTTTGCAACGATACGGTCGAAAAGTTCGCCCTCCACGGGCTCGAACCACGGACCCTGGCGCAGGTCTACATTCGACAACGCATTCGCGGCGAGCGTCGCCCGAGCATAGGCCAAAGCTCGCGAGCTCACGTCCGTGGCCACCACCTTCACCGCCGAGGCAGATTGGGCGACCGCCTGAACGCCTGAACCGGTCCCGAGATCTAGTACGGACTCCACGGGAGAGCAGGGTGTCGCGGAGAGCAGGGAGAGGGAGGCGGCTCCCACGCCGAGGACATGGTCGGGGCCCGGCACGACCTCGGTTGTCGACGCGTCGAGGTCTGAGACGATAATCCGGTTCTCGCCAGCGATAATGTGGGGCCGGATATCCAATGCGACGTGGACCTCGCCGGAGGGGAGGCGGGTGATCACGTGAGCGTCGAGAAGCGTCAGCGCAAGACGTGAAGATAGCGCATGTGCGAGCTCTTCGCAGGAGGCGGGAACGCGCAAGAGAAAGAAACGAATGAGGAAACTGAGCCGGGAGTCGTCCGAGCTCGCCTCGTATACCACCCCGGGCTCGCCTCTGTAGAGGGCCTCGGTGGCGTCAGGTCCGAGGTGGGCGGCGACTCCTTCGGCGGTGTACGAGGCGCGGAGGAGCGCAGGGGTAAGTTCCGCCATTGCCTGGGTAAGGTCGCCCACGCGGGGATCCTTTCTACGCAGGTGAACTGCGCTTTCCGTTTTAGGTGGGGCTGTCGGGATCAGCCGATTCAACATGGTCAATGATAGCGGGCTGAGAATGTGCGCTTTCGGGCCCGCCCGCGTCGAGCTGGGAACGGCGTTCCATTTCCACGCGGTACGCCTCGCGGGCGGCGGCGGGCTTATACACATTGCGGGCTCGCGGGTCCCGCTTTTCCCCTTGGCCATTACCAATCATGACAGCCACCCAGGGGAGGGGAATGGACACCGTGAACATGACGCCAGCGATCCACCAGTTATGCCACCCGAGCGCGGCCAGGATCGCTATAGCGATAAACGGCAGTCGAAGGCTTTGAATCGCGATGTAGCGCCGCTCGCGGCTGCGGATGTTCTGCTCGGGGCTACGCACCGCGTCGGTAATCAGGTGGCGCTCGGAGCGGCGGGCCAGGCGCCAGCGGTGCGGACGGTGGGCGTTGTGTCCCTCGTGCTTGGCATCCTCGGATCCGGCATCAACGGAATCGACGGAATCGACGGCATCGACGGCATCGACGGCATCGTCACCGGGGCGGTTATCACCGAACTGTGCGCTGTTGGGAAACTCGCCGTTCATACACTTCCTTCCGCCAGGGGCTCAATGTACCACGCTCTCGCGCGCATGCTTCCCGCTTAAGATTTCGCCCGAAGTGGGGCATGATAGAGGGCGTGACTACGACGACGAAGACTCTCGAGCGACCCGGCCTGCGGGAAGAAACGACGTCCACAACTGGGGATGACACCCCCAAGTTCTTCCATTACGTCAAGCGCGACCAGATCGTTGATTCAGCCGTGTCAGGCAAGATGGTCGTCGCGCTGTGCGGGCAGACATTCCCCGTAAAGAAGCAGGCCAAACCAGGTTCTCCCGTCTGCCCCGACTGCGAGCGTATTTACAAGGGGTTGCGCCGGAAGTGACGTCGCGGGTACCCGGGCCCTCGCTGCGCGCTTGGCAGCGAGAGGCCTTCGATTTGTTTATGGCGACGAAACCGCGCGACTTCCTCGCCGTCGCTACCCCGGGGGCGGGCAAGACGACCTTCGCGCTATCCCTTGCGCGCTCGCTTTACGACGATAAATCGGCGCACCGGATCATCGTTGTCGTGCCCACGGAGCACCTGAAGCACCAGTGGTCTGAGGCGGCTAAGCGTTTCGGGCTATCTCTCGACCCCGACTTTACGAACTCCTCGGCTGTGAACCCGGCTTTCGACGGCATCGTGGTCACCTACGCCCAGGTCGGGATGCACCCGTTTAAGCATCGCGCAATTGCGTCGGCACGGCGAACGCTTGTCATTCTCGACGAGATCCACCACGCGGGCGACGCGAAGAGCTGGGGTGACGGTGTGAGGGAGGCCTATGACGACGCCGAGCACCGCCTCGCGCTGACGGGCACCCCTTTCCGATCTGATGATTCCGCGATCCCCTTCGTGCGTTACGAGGAAGACGGGGAAGGTCATCTAGTAAGCAAGGCCGATTACACCTACGGCTACAGCAATGCCCTTGCCGACGGTGTCGTTCGTCCGGTTGTCTTCCTCGCGTATTCGGGAGAAGCGCAATGGAAAGACTCCGCGGGCGAGGAGTACAGCGCTCGGCTGGGGGAGCCGCTGAGCCCCGAGCACACCGCGCGGGCATGGCGGACAGCGCTCGACCCCAAGGGGGATTGGATCGCGGCCGTTTTGACAGCTGCGCACACCCGCTTACAGAAAGTTCGCGCGAACATGCCCGATGCCGGCGGTCTCGTGATTGCGACGGATACGGTAACCGCCCGCGCCTACGCCAAGATGTTGGAGAAGATCAGCTCCACCCCGGTGACCGTTGTCCTGTCGGACGAGCCCGGTTCCTCTGCGCGCATCGACGAGTTCTCCGCTTCGAACCGAGAATGGCTGGTGGCGGTCCGCATGGTCTCGGAAGGTGTCGACGTGCCCCGGCTCGCGGTCGGCGTGTACGCCACATCTGCGTCGACCCCGCTGTTCTTTGCGCAGGCCATCGGGCGGTTTGTCCGCTCCCGAATGCCTGGAGAGTCCGCCTCTATCTTCCTCCCCTCGGTGCCAGTTCTTCTGCGACTGGCGGAGGAAATGGAGGTCTCGCGCGATCACGTGCTGGGCAAGCCGCACCGCGAGTCCGGCTGGTCGGATGAGCTGTTGGAGCAGGCGAATCGAACGCAAAACGAGCCGGATGAGATTCCGGGGTACGAGTCCATTGGTGCCTCTGCCGAGCTCGACTCCCTCATCTTCGACGGCTCCACTTACGGCACAGCCACCGCCAGCGGGTCCGCCGAAGAGCAAGATTTTCTGGGGCTCCCGGGGTTACTCGACGCAGAGCAGGTGAGACTGCTGCTAAGCAAACGGCAGTCGGCGCAGCTCGACGCGTGCGAGGCGGAGCCGGCACGTCGGGAAACGGCGGCGCCGCAATCCGAGCCCGCGCAGAACGACAGGCCCGCGATTGACGAGATCGCGGCTCTGCGCAAGGAGCTCAACACCCGTGTGTCGATCGTGGCGGGCTCGACTGGGCGCCCCCATGGGGCGATTCATACCGAGGTCCGCAACGCGTGCGGGGGGCCGCCGACGGCCCTGTGCACCGCTCAGCAGTTGCGCGACCGGATTGCTTATCTCCGCGGCTGGTAGTCGTACTCGCCGGCCGCGTGGGCTAGACCAACTAGTCCAACTAGTGCAATTAGTCCAGGTAGTCGCGCAGCACCTGGGACCGAGAGGGGTGCCGCAGCTTCGACATCGTCTTCGACTCGATCTGGCGGATGCGCTCTCGGGTCACGCCGTAGACCTGTCCGATCTCGTCGAGGGTCCGGGGCATGCCGTCCGTCAGTCCAAAGCGCAAGCGGACCACGCCGGCCTCACGCTCCGACAGCGTGTGCAAAACGTCTTGTAGCTGGTCTTGCAGGAGAGTAAACGACACCGCATCGACGGCGACGACCGCCTCGGAGTCTTCGATGAAGTCGCCGAGCTGGCTGTCGCCTTCGTCGCCAATGGTTTGATCGAGGGAGATCGGTTCCCGGGCGTATTGCTGGATTTCCAGGACCTTCTCCTCGGAGATATCCATTTCTTTTGCCAGCTCCTGGGGCGTTGGCTCCCGGCCAAGGTCTTGGAGCAGCTCGCGCTGAATCCGGCCGAGTTTGTTAATTACCTCCACCATGTGGACGGGAATGCGGATCGTCCGAGCCTGGTCCGCCATCGCGCGGGTGATGGCCTGGCGGATCCACCACGTGGCGTAGGTGGAGAACTTATACCCCTTGGAGTAGTCGAACTTCTCCACCGCGCGAATGAGGCCGAGGTTACCTTCCTGGATGAGATCGAGGAATGCCATTCCGCGGCCGGTGTAACGCTTCGCGAGGGAAACGACGAGGCGGAGGTTGGCCTCAAGCAGGTGATTCTTTGCCTTGCGGCCGTCGCGCGCCACGGCCCGCAAGTCACGCTTGACGGCCGGGGTGAGCTTCGCTTCTTTATCACCCTCGGCCGCGGCCCGGGCCATTTCGTCGAGCCGATGCTGGGCGTAGAGGCCGGCCTCGATTCTCTTTGCCAGCGACACCTCTTGCTCAGCGTCGAGGAGCGCGACCTTGCCAATCTGCTTGAGGTAGGCACGAACTGAGTCCGCGGAGGCGGTCAGCTGGGCGTCTTTGCGCGCTTGGCGCAAGGCAGCGGATTCCTCGATGTCCCACACCGAAGAGCCGTCGTCAGCCTCGTCGCTGCCCTCCTCGTCCTCGTCGCCATCTGTGGCGCTGTCGTCATCGACATCCTCTTCCTCGACGTCGAGGTCACCCTCCAGGTCGACTGCGAAGGCATCGTCGACATCGTCAACATCGTCGAGCTCTGCCGCGTCATCGGACTCCCCGGAGATCACGGGGTCGAATTCGGTGTCGTCACCGGCAGAAGTGCCAGCTTCGATGGGCGCGGTATTTTCTTCGGCGTCCGTGGGAGCAGCGGGCTTGGTTGTCGTTGTGCGGGCCGTTTTCTTAGTTGTCTTTGTGGTTGTCTTTTTGGCGGTTCGTTTCGCGGTCTTCTTCACCGCCTTTTTCGCTGTCTTTTTTGCTGTCTTTTTTGCTGTTGTGCGTGCGCCGGTGCCCGCCGCGGCACCCGTTTCCGGGTCGACCGATTTAGTGCGGGTGGTCTCTACGGGTGTCTCGCTGGTGGCCACGTACGCCCTTTCGCCTCGTAGGTACAGGTTTGATGTTGATCAATGGAAAAGTGCCGGCAAACACCGAGGGGGTGCTGCCGAGCGCGGGCTACCGTGCGACACGCGGTGACTCGGCGCCCGCTCAAGCGGATACCCCACGATACGCAAAAACGGTTGACAACTCACGTTCGACATGCCTTGCAGCAATCAGACGGATATTACTAACGCTCGCGGCACGGCATCTATTCCCTCCCGCTACGGTGCAAGAGAACCCGCCCCGGCTAACGCTGCCCCGACGATCCCAGCCCTATTGCGCAGCTGCGCCGCGTGCACCGGGGCCCGTGTAGTGAGTAGGGGCACCCACTTGTCAGATTTGCGAGAGATCCCGCCCCCGACAACGAAGGCAGTGGGGCTAAAAATACGTTCGTATTCGTGCAGAACCTTGTCGACGCGTTTCGCCCACTGTGCGTAAGAGAGGTCGTCGCGAACCTTGGCAGCGGAAGACGCCTGTTCCTCGGCCTCGACACCGTCGATGAGCATATGGCCGAGCTCGGTGTTGGGAACAAGGACGCCGTCGTTCAGTAAGGCTGACCCGATTCCGGTACCGAACGTGAGGAAAAGCACCGCTCCCCGCCGTGCCTGCGCTGAACCGAATGCGACTTCGGCGATGCCGGCAGCGTCGGCGTCGTTAAGCACCGCGATGCTCGGGGACCCAAGTGGTGCCAGGTGACGGGTGAACAGGTCGTGGACGTTCGTGCCCACCCATTCCTCGTCGATGTTCGCGGCGGACATGGCGACTTGGTCGATTATGACGCTGGGCAGAGTGACACCGACGGAACCCGTCCACCCGGCCTGGGAGACGATCTCCGCCACCGTCTGCGCGACAGCGTCCGGGGTGGCGGGCTGAGGAGTGATGATTTTGATGCGGTCGCCCACGAACTCGCCGGTCGACACGTCGACGACCGCCCCCTTAATCCCAGAACCTCCCACGTCCACCCCAAAACCCAGCGTCTGCCCTTCGGAATCGGTGGGGGAGGCGTCGTGCGCCGGCTTATCGACAGACGCGCGTGCGGGGTTGGCTTGATTCATGCGCGCCAGCATACAAAAGGCCGCGGCTCTGTAGCCTGATCGTGCCGTGATTATGCCCCGATTATGCTGTAATTATGCCGTGGAGCAGCGAAGATGACATCGCACGTCACATGATTTACTATTCCGCTGCAATGCTATCTGAATGGTCGGTTTCCGCAGGTTGGACGCTGGCCGCGCGACAAGTCCACTGCCCTTAAAAGGAGAGCCACAATGGCAACGGATTACGACGCCCCGCGTCGCCGAATGGAAGACGACATCGAGACCGATTCGCTCGAAGGGTTGAAAGCCACGGAAGTGGCGGGCAGCAGCATGGACGATGACGGCGAGATCGTCGACTCATTCGAGATTCCGGCGCAGGACTTGTCCGGGGAAGAGCTCAATGTCACTGTCGTGCCCCGCCAGGAAGACGAGTTCACGTGCGCTTCGTGCTTCTTGGTCCAGAAAAACAACCGGCTCGCCTATGTGGACAGCGACGGGTCGAAGATCTGCCTCGACTGCGAATAGTCGCGGACCTACTGGGAAGCCCCGTGACGAGCTGGGACTACTCCGAAGGGACGAAGGCGTTTAACGCCGCGGCTGGATTACGCGAGGAGATCATCCAGTAGGGCGTCGGGTCTTCTGGGTCGTCGAGCACGATGAGCATGTGCTTTTTTACCCAGCCGTGGGTGACCAGGAATGCCGCCGGGTCGAGCTGTCGGCCCAGCGCGTTGCGTCGGGCGCTTTCTGGCACGACCATGGAGCGGGCGACGGCGGTGTGGGGTAGCGCGGCTCCGTCGACAAGAAGCCACCTCGTGCCATCTGCATCCTGTTCGACGCGGACAACGGTCGCAGAAAGCCACGACAAGAACCACGCCACCAAGGCGCCGATCACGATGAGCGGGATGAAAAACCACCACATGTTGCGGTTATGAGCAAATTGGGCGGCGAGCAACAGGGTGAGGCCGGCCCCCGCGAGCCACATGTACCAGGGAGCCCACTGGCGCTCGCTGTAAAGGAGCTGTGGCGTGGAGGGGCCAGTACCCATCGGCGTGTTTTGCGGTTGAAGATCTGGCACGGCAACGACTCTAGTTCAGGACTGGGAGCCCACGCGCCCTCGGGCGGAGCCGAACCGCAGGGGTACGGCCGGTAGGGTGAGAACGTGACTGAAACCAGCGCTCGTGGCGGCGATCCCGCCGCCACTTCCGAACCCCCTAGCTTCGACATTCCCGTAGTCCGACTTGACCGCGATATTCCCTTGCCGCGGCGCTCCCATCCCGACGATGCTGGAGCGGATCTACACTCGGCCGAAGACGTGGTTCTTCAGCCTGGGCAGCGGGCGCTGATTGGCACGGGAATCGCACTGGCGCTTCCCGTGGGCACCGCGGGTTTCGTTCACCCCCGGTCAGGGCTCGCCGCGAAACACGGTGTGACCATCGTGAATGCGCCTGGGACCATCGACGCGGGCTATCGTGGCGAAGTCAAGGTCTGTCTGCACAACACAGATGCGATGACACCCGTCGAGATCACGCGCGGGATGCGCATTGCCCAGCTCGTCGTTCAGCGCGTCGAATTGCCCGGGTTCGTCGAGGTTGACGCGCTCTCTAAGACGGAGCGTGGGGCCGGGGGCCACGGGTCAACGGGAACCCACTAGGGCGGTTCAAGCCCTGGCGGCCCGCGACGCGGGTGCGGAATATGGTGGTGACAACGCACGAACCAGCGAAAGGTAGAAAGATGGCGAAGTGGCCTTTTAGCAAAAAGAAAGAAGCGGCTCACCCGGTGGGGGAACGAGGTGAGGCCGGGTCTGCGGTCGAGGCTGCGGGTGGGCGCGTAATCGATACTGACACCGCGGGCGCCCCGCACGACGCGCAACCGTCAGACCCCGTTGTCATTCCCCACGACCCAGTGAGCGGGGAATCGGGGCCTTTCGACGGCGACGCCGTTGACTTCGAGGAGTTCGACTTTAGCGACTTTTCCCAGGTGGTCCTCGATTTGGGCTCGATGAAGATTCCTCTCCCCACGGACTCCCAAGTCCAGGTTGAAATGGGGGAGGCGGGGCCCAAAATGGTTCACATTGTTACCCGGCATGGCCGCGCGACTCCGGTTGCGTTCGCGTCGCCGCGGACAGGTGGGTTGTGGGAGGAATCCTCGACGGAGATCGCCGAGGGTATGCGCAACGAGGGGATGCCCGTCTCATTCGAAACCGGCCCATGGGGCCGAGAGGTTGTCGGAACGGGCACCAACGGCGTGATCCGCATCATCGGCGTTGAGGGTCCCCGCTGGCTCTACCGCGTGACACTTGCGGCCCCGAGCGGGAGCGAAGCGGCGTTGGCGGAAATCGGTCGCCAGATCGTGGCCCGCAGTTTTGTTTATCGCGGAAGCGAGCCCATTTTGGCCGGAAACTCCCTGCCCGTTGTGCTGCCCCAGCAGCTGGCCGCCCAAGTCCAGCAGGCCGTCGCTCAGCGCAACGCACAGGTGCAACAGAACTCGGGCGCGGGGCAACCGGGCCAGGGTGGGAACCCCGCGGCACTGGCCCAGGCCGTCGAAGAGCTCGTGCGCCGAAACGCCCAAGGCGCGGACGAGAACGGTGGGACTTCAAAGGCATGACGCACCCTGAGTTAGCCCCCGGTGCCCGCATCGAGCTTGACATATCCACACTCGCGCATGGGGGAGAAGGGATCGGCCATGCACCCGACGGCCGGGTGGTGTTCGTCCGTGGCGCCCTCCCGGGGGATCGGGTTGCGGCGGTCATCGGAACTGTGAAAAAGAGGTGGGCACGCGCCGAGCTCGGCGAGGTTTTAGACGGCGGGCCCGTGCGGGTCCCATCGCGCTGCCCGGCGGCAGCTCGCGGGGCCGGGTGCTGCGATTTCGCGTTTGTCGATCCCGACGCCGAGCTCGGCCTCAAACGCGACATCCTTCTTGGACAGTTAGCCTCACTCGCGGGCTCGCTGGGAGGATTCGATGCTCCCACGCAGCTAGGCGCGGTGCGTCTTGAACCCGTGCAGGGGTGGCGCACCCGCGTCCGCCTTGGCGTGGACGCTGAGGGCCGGGCCGGGGTGAGGATGCTGCGGTCGCGCGAGCTTCTCACCGACGTAGCGTGCAGCCAACCCGTCCCGGGCCTACTCGACGGTCTCGTGGGGGAGGGCGCTCGCACGTTCACCCCGGGGGCCGAAGTCGTAGCAGTAGTGGATTCTCGCGGCCAGCGCCACGTGGTAGAAACCGCCCGAGCTCAAAGGGGCCGGCGCGTGGAGCGCATGACGACAGTGTGCGAGGGGAGCGGAACCGTGGTCCAGCGCGTCGGTGAGGCGGAGTTTTCCTTCCCGGCCACCGCGTTCTGGCAAGCCCACATCGAGGCGCCGGCCGCCTACACCGAGATCGTTCGGAAGTGGGGGGAGAGTACCTACGACCGGAGGACTGGGTGGGACCTGTACGGAGGGGTCGGCCTGTTCGCTCCGTCCATTGCTCAGGCCATGGGAGGGGCGCACGTCGATACGGTTGATTACTCGCCGGCGGCGGTGGAGGCGTCGCAAAGAAGCGCCGAGATGAGCATAACAACGCACAACCGCAAGGTTGAGCTGGGTTTCGATGACTTAGCCGACCCCGGCCTGGTCGTTCTGGACCCTCCGCGAGCCGGGGCGGGTACCGGGGTGATCGCGGCGATCGCGAAGCGCGAACCGGAACGGGTAATCCACATTGGGTGCGACCCAGCGACGTTCGCGCGGGATATCACACAGTGGCGCGAGGGTGGTTTTAACGTCACTCGCATGACGCTTATCGACGCCTTCCCGGGCACACACCACTTCGAGGTAATCGCCCAACTAGACCGTGGAGCCAAAACCGTTTAGGTCGCGCCCGGCTCGCCCGCGACATGCGCAAACACGACGAGCGGGTTCTTCGCGCAAGCGAGGTGGCGTGTAAACTTGTCTGGAATGCGGGCCGTCGGCCCCATGCCCGGGTTGAGTCAAAGGAGTGCGAAAGTACGTGGGACTTCTGGATACGGTTACTTCGCCCGATGACCTCAAAGCACTGTCGCTCGAGCAGCTAGAAGAGCTTTCGGCCGAGATCCGGCAGCTGCTGGTGACAAAAGTGTCGGCAACGGGTGGGCACCTCGGGCCAAATCTCGGCGTGGTAGAGCTCACCGTCGCTCTCCATTACGAGTTTGAGTCGCCGCGAGAACCCATCGTCTTCGATACCTCCCACCAGTCGTATGTGCACAAGATTCTTACTGGCAGAGCCGGCCAGTTCGATACGCTGCGCAAAAAGGGTGGACTTTCGGGCTACACCTCCCGTTCAGAGTCGCGGCACGATTGGACGGAGTCCTCCCACGCCTCGGCTGCGTTGTCCTTTGCCGATGGATTGGCCAAGGCGAAGCAGCTGGCAGGTCGCGGGCACGAAAAGGTCGTCGCGGTTGTCGGTGATGGCGCGCTGACCGGCGGGATGTGCTGGGAGGCCCTGAACAATATCGCAGCGGCGGACCGAAACGTCGTCGTCATCGTCAACGACAACGGCAGGTCGTATTCACCCACCATCGGCGGCTTTGCCAACAATCTCACGCGCCTGCGGGACCAGCTTGCGGCCATCCGTATACAGCCGGGGTATGACGAAGTTATGGAGTCTGGGAAGAAGACTCTCAAGTCGCTCGGATGGGTCGGAGAACGCGCCTTCGATGCCCTTCATGCTCTCAAGGAGGGTGTGAAGTACCAGGTCCTCCCCACGGAGATGTTCCCCGAGCTGGGCATGAAATACGTCGGGCCGGTCGAGGGACACGATCTCAAAGCCCTTACGCAGGCTCTGCGCTATGCCCATTCCTACGACGGGCCGCTCATCATCCACGTCGTGACGGAGAAGGGTCACGGGTTCGCCCCC
The DNA here is from genome assembly GCF_030440535.1 of Corynebacterium capitovis DSM 44611. Classification (NCBI taxonomy): domain Bacteria; kingdom Bacillati; phylum Actinomycetota; class Actinomycetes; order Mycobacteriales; family Corynebacteriaceae; genus Corynebacterium; species Corynebacterium capitovis. Next base: position 1,006,102 of record NZ_CP047117.1, read on the forward strand.
GCTGTCAACGACGACGCGGATCAGATGCACTCGACAGGCGTGATCGACCCCGTCACAGGGGAGTCGCTCGCGCAGTCCGCGCCCGGGTGGACCGCGGTCTTCTCTGAAGAACTCCTCCGAGCGGCGCACGAACGCGACGACATCGTCGGCATCACCGCCGCCATGGCGGGGCCGACGGGGCTGCAGCCGCTGGCCGACAAGTTTCCCGAGCGGTTCTTCGACGTCGGTATCGCCGAGCAGCACGCAATCACCTCGGCGGCCGGCATGGCGATGGGTGGCCTTCACCCCGTCGTCGCGATCTACTCCACCTTCCTCAACCGCGGTTTTGACCAGCTCTTGATGGACGTCGGCCTTCTTCGCCAGGCCGTCACCCTCGTGCTCGACCGGTCGGGGGTGACGGGTTCGGACGGGGCGAGCCATAACGGGGTGTGGGATATGTCCCTCACCACAATGGTCCCGGGCATCCGCGTTGCCGCGCCACGAGACCCGGCGCGGCTGCGCGAGGAGTTCCGCGAGGCAATCGCCGTGGAGGATGGGCCGACGGTCGTGCGCTTCCCGAAGGGCAGCGTTGGAGACGATATCGACGCTATCGAGCGCCTCGCGGGCGGAACTGACATCCTCGCGAAGCCGGCCCACGACGACCCGGACAAGGTTCCGGACAAGGTCCCGGACAAGGTCCCGGACAAGGTCCCGGACAAGGTCAAGGTCTTGCTAGTGGCCATCGGCGGGTTCTGCGCCGACGCGCTCCGGGTCGCAGATGAGCTCAGCAACGACTCGCTCTCCCTCACCGTCGTCGATCCACGCTGGGTGTTCCCGGTCAGCGAGGAGCTTGTGAGCTTGACGACGTCCCACGACCTGGTTGTCGTGTACGAAGACGGTATCGCGCGAGGCGGCGTCGGCTCCGCCATCGCGGAGGCTATGTCTAGCGCTGAGATCGACGTCCCCGTCCGTCACCTCGCATTCCCGGCGGTGTTCCCGGAGCACGGCTCGCGATCGGAAGTGCTGTCTGATTACAACCTTGACCCCAGTAGCGCGGCGCGGCGGATCCGCGCCTGGGCGGCTGCAGCACCCGTCCGCTAGCTGCGCAGCGCGCGGGCGAGTGACGAGGCGACGGCCTCGGCTTGCCATTCGCGTGCACCGGCGCAGGCCAGGCGCCGGACGAGCGTATCCGTCTGGGGCGGGCGCCACGCCTCTTCCTCCGTAACGTCCCACACCACCTGGCGCAGCACAGAAGATTGAACAAGGACCTCCGGCAGCATAGAAAGCTCAGCCGCGCGTGCGGCCACGGCCTCACGCGCACGCAGGAGCGCCGCCCACGAGTCTGGGTGGAGGCGCTGCCAGGCGGATTTCCCAGGAACGGGCGAGTCAGGCACATCGCGCAGCGGCCACTGGTCGCGGGGAACGCGACGCGCGTCGCGCACGACGTCGAACCACTCTTCGACAGCGCCGCGCCGCCTACGAGGAAAGCCGCCGAGTCGGGCGAGCTCACTGGGTGTCTCGGGAAGGGTGCGGGCGATGTCGACAAGCACTTTGCTCGGCAGGAGCGAACCTGGCGCGACGTCGCGCTGGCGCGCCTGAGTGTCTCGAACTCGAAACAGCTCGCGCGCCACGTGAAGGCTCTCACCCTCGGGCAGTGCGGAGACCCCCTTGAGATCGCGCCAAGTTTTCCCCGGCCGCGCGCGGTTTCGGCGGGTGAGGTGTTCGAACTCCACCGAAGCAAGAGCAAGTTTGCCCCTTGCGTCCAGATACTCAGCCTGCGCCTCGGCGAGATCGTTGAGGTAGATAACATCAAACGCCGCGTAGACCTGCCACTCGTGGGGGAGGGGAACCTGCGACCAGTCCTCCCGCCCGTAGCCCTTCTCAAGATCGACGCCCACGAATTCGGTCACCATCGCGGCCAAGTTCGGGCGTGAAAAACCTGCAAGCCGCCCGGCGAGCTCGGTGTCGAAAAGAGTTCCTGGCTGCAGGCCCAAATCAGCCAGACTAGGCAGGTCTTCGCCGGACGCGTGGAGAATCCAGTCTTTCCCGTTGAGAACTGGGGCTAGGGCATCGCGCAGCGCATCCCGGTGACCCTCCGGGGCGAAGAGAAAGGTCCCCGACCCGCGGCGGTGCACCTGCACGAGGAAGGCTCGGTCATCGTAGCGGTACGCAGAGGCGCGTTCCGTGTCGAGGGCGAAGGGGCCCCGGCCACGAGAGAGGGCAGCGGCGCATCGTCGAAAACTGTCGGGCGAGGTCGCGAGCTCGAAATCGGGGGTGAAAACCACGTAAGGAGCTTACCGCTGACCCAGTTCCGCCACTCCCTCGGGAGGCAATCCAGCGACGTGCGCGAGAACGCCGGCGAACGCTTCCACGTGCGAGGACAGATCCAACCCGCTCGCGGTCCACGATGCCCGCATTTCCAGCTGATATGCACGCGGTGGCCCGCCGATTTCCCCGAAGCGGACCGAGGCGGTGGAGGTCACGGTTCCCCCCAGGTTGGTGTAACCGGCGCGATTTCCGGCCAGCGATTCGGTCAGCCACTGCCACGCAACATCGGGCAGTAGGGGATCCGACGCCACGGCGTCGTCCATATCGGCCTGGATGTAGGCAACAAGGCGCATCGAACCCTCCCACGTCTCCTCCGCGGCAGGGGAGTGAAGGAGGATAAGGCGGCCGAAGGCATCCCCCTCCGAATCTGCGGGAACGTGCGATTCACTGCCGCGGGAGACCTCCAACCCAATGGCATGGCTAAACGGGGCCGGGCGCTGCGGGGGCCGGATCTCACCGAGGGTGATCTCGGGCCGAAGGGAGGCGCGGTGCATGGACTCAGCGGCAGCGGTAAATTCCGCAGGTGTCGGATTGCCGCTGTCCGTCCCCGCGGCGGACGCTGCGCCGAAGCTGTGGGTGGGAGTGTCCGAATTCGTCACGCCGTTCACCGTAACCATGCGGGCCGGATGTCCCGGGAAGGCGCGCCGAGCGACCCCCGAGGCGTACAATCGCCTCCGACTTTAGTTTGATGCGTCCCGCGTGGCGGGGCGAGAAAGGATGTCACATGGCAGACCTCACCGGGGCAGACATCGAGGCCCTTAACAAAGTGCAGCGGTACACCCAGTGGGTGACGTTCCGCGCCATTCCGGGGGCGCTGGGCGGCCAGCGCGAGGATGTCGTGGCGCAGGCGCGGGACTTTTTCACCCGGCTCGCTGAAGACGGCGACGTGGCAGTTCGCGGACTCTATGACGTCACCGGGACTCGGCCGGAAGCCGACGTCATGATCTGGTGGCACGCAGAACACTTCCAGCTTATCCAAAAGGCGCTCGCGGACTTTCGGCGGACGACGACGCTGGGTCAGGTCCTCGAATTGGGGTGGATTGGCAACGGCCTGCACCGCCCCGCGGAGTTCAACAAGGGGCATCTACCGGCGTTCATTATGGGGGAGGAGCCTCGCGAGTGGATCACGGTCTACCCGTTCGTCCGCTCGTACGACTGGTACATCCTCGAACCCGAGAAGCGCCGTCGCATTCTCGCCGAGCACGGTCGAGCAGCCATGCATCACGGCGACGTGCGTGCCAACACCGTGGCCTCGTTTGCCTTGGGCGACTACGAGTGGATGCTCGCGTTCGAGGCGGATGACCTAGCCCGCATCGAAGACCTCATGCACAAGATGCGCTACACCGAGGCGCGGCTGCATGTGCGTGAGGAAGTGCCGTTCCAGACCGGTCGGAGGGTCGAAGATATCGGAGAGATCATCGACATCCTGCCGTAGGCAGTTAAAAAGAAGATTCAGGCTGCCCCGCTATGCGGGTGGCCTGAACCGTGTACTGATATCTTGTGGTCCTAGCTGGGTTCGAACCAGCGACCTTTCCGGTGTGAACGGAACGCTCTTCCACTGAGCCATAGGACCGCATGTAGTGCGCTACGCTGTAACGCGCTGCGAACACACCTTACACGCAGCCGGCTGCAGCCCCTAATCCGCAGGTAAGGCGCCCTGTCGCTGCGGGGCCGGTTGGCTCGCTTGAGGCGTCGACAAGCAGCAGCTCGAGCCTGATGTCTGGGTGCGACACCGTACCGGCGGGGCAATCGTTGCGCTGAGCTGTGGATTTGGTTATGCCTGCGGCGGCGGATAATGTGTACTCTCGCACGAAGCACGGCGGATGCGACAGTGTCCACCGGAGTTGGCGGCGTGCGGATGTAGCGCAGTTGGTAGCGCATCACCTTGCCAAGGTGAGGGTCGCGAGTTCGAGTCTCGTCATCCGCTCGGGATCTCCACGGTCCATGTGTAAAGCGCGTTTAGCTCAGCGGGAGAGCGCTTCCCTGACACGGAAGAGGTCACTGGTTCAATCCCAGTATCGCGCACCGAGGGTTAGAACCCTCCACAATGCGGATGTAGCGCAGTTGGTAGCGCATCACCTTGCCAAGGTGAGGGTCGCGAGTTCGAGTCTCGTCATCCGCTCCAAGTACCTTTAGTACTTTGGTGGGTAACTCCGCGGTGGATTGGTCGAGTGGTTAGGCAACGGTCTGCAAAACCGTGTACACGGGTTCGATTCCCGTATCCACCTCCGGGCCGCTAATAGGCCACGGCGCGATTAGCTCAGCGGGAGAGCGCTTCCCTGACACGGAAGAGGTCACTGGTTCAATCCCAGTATCGCGCACCAGGACGCATCATTGGGTCCTGCTCGGCGCGCGGATGTAGCGCAGTTGGTAGCGCATCACCTTGCCAAGGTGAGGGTCGCGAGTTCGAGTCTCGTCATCCGCTCCACGTCCCCCCTTCCTGCGTCTCACGCGGGAGCAGCACTGTACGGTAGTCACCGTGGTCGAGCAACGCATGTGCAAACTGTGGGTATCGCCCGTGCCTCTGACTGCGGTGGGGCGCACTCCCGTGCACGAAAAAGTGGCTCTCTCAGTGGCGTGGCCACTGGCGCTGTTCGTTATCGTGCACCGCCTCGTTGCTTTGGCGTGGCCGGGCTCTCTTACCGACGACTTCACAACGGTCTGGTCGGCCGCACGGCGCTTCGTGGAGCGGGTGCCGGTCTACAACGAGACCTACCACTACGTCGACCCGCACTACCTTTACAACCCCGGTGCGACGCTTCTCCTTTCCCCATTCGGCTTTCTTGGCGACGTCTCCATCGCACGGGTAATCTTCGTCGGACTCAACGCGATAGCGATCGTCCTCGCCCTCGCCTGGCTCACCCGCGCGTCGGGTTTTAGCCTGCGGCACCCGGTGTTCCCCCTGGTATTGGCCCTCGCGTTCCTTTCCGAGTCCGTCACAAACACGCTGGTGTTTTCCAACATCAACGGGGTGCTTCTCCTAGCGCTCGTGGCGTTCCTTCGGCTCCTGGTTACCAACCGCGGTTTCGCAGCTGGCGTGGTGGCCGGTTTGGCGATCGTCGTCAAGCCGATGTTCGCGCCTCTGCTGGTGCTCCCGGCGATGAGACTGCAGTGGAAGGTTCTGCTCGGGGGAATCGGCGTGCCCCTCGCGCTCAACATCGGGGCGTGGCCCCTAACCCCGGGGGTGGGTGATTTCCGCGAGCGCCTCCTGCCGTACCTTGCGCAGACGCGCGATTACGCAAACTCCTCGCTGCCGGGTTTCGCCGTGTACTTCGGCATGCCAGCGTGGCTCTCCATCTGTGTCTTTGCCGCGCTTGCTGCGTTCGTCGTGGTGGCTGTCGTTGTGCTTGGGCGGTTCCGCTATACCGATCCGTGGGTCTGGGCGTGCCTGAGCTCAGGGGTCTTCATGGCGGGCGTCTGCCTGCTCTCTTCCCTCGGGCAAGCGTATTACTCGATGATGCTTTTCCCCGCGGTTTTCACCGTCTTAGGTACCCGCAGTCCCTTCCACCAGGGCCTGCCGTGGGTGGGAATCTTGCTCTGCCTCGCACCGTTGAAGTGGGTAAGTACCCGCCTACCGGTCGTCGGGGCTTGGGCGGATACGTTCCTCCCCACCGCTGGGTGGGCGCTGCTCATCATCACCATTGCCGCTTGGGCGCTGGCAATGGCAATCCACGCCGGACGGGTGCCAGCCAAAAGCGCCAACACAACCGAAACCATAGTGTCTAAGGAGACTGATCTATGACCGACACCACGAACGACACCACGAACGACACCACGAACGACACCACGAACGACGCCAACTACGCCGAGTGGACGGAGGAGCAGTGGCGCGCAAAACTCACGCCCGAGGAATTCCGTGTCCTGCGCTTGGCGGGCACTGAAGCCCCCGGAGTCGGCGAATACACCGATACCGCAACAGAGGGAATTTATCGCTGCCGGGCCTGCGGCGCAGAGCTGTTCCGATCAACAGAGAAATTTGAGTCTCATTGTGGCTGGCCGTCGTTTTTCAGCCCGCTAGCCGGCGACTCGGTGATCGAGCGAGTTGACCGGTCACACGGCATGGTCCGCACGGAGGTGCTGTGTGCGCGGTGCCATTCGCACCTAGGCCACGTTTTCGAGGGAGAGGGATACAACACTCCGACGGACCTGCGTTACTGCATCAACTCGATCTCCATGACACTTGATAGTTCAGCTCCCGCCGGGGCAGGCGAGCCGCACTAAGCAAGAGTCCGGTGCATCTCGCCGACCCGCGCGGCATGGCCCCGATTGAGGGGAGGTAAATTCCCGGTAAACGTCTGGCGGGAACTATTCGGTTTCCGGGGGCGACTAAGAATTTCACGGGATGATCCCCTAATCGGTTCGGCCTGGTACGGGCCCATCCGCATCCCGAGTTTGGACATATCCGGGAGACACCCGGGCTGAAAAAGGAGATACTAGATGCCCCTCGTTGCAAGAACCGCCGCCGCAGCAGCCGCGCTGGCTGTCGCTATCGCGCCCGTGGCGCAGGCCCATGACGCAGTTGTGGGGGGCGATCCAGCAGATGGCGCGGTGGTGAGCGAATTCCCGCACGAGCTGACGCTCGAGTTCTCCGGGCTGGTGCAGAACGGTTTTAATACCTTCGCGTTGTCAAACGCGGCCAGTGGAGAAGTCCTCTACAGCGGCGAACCCTTCGTAGACGGCACTAAAGTCACGTTGGACCTGCCCGAGGAGCTGACAGTCGAACCCGGTGAGTACCGAGTCGGGTACCAGATCGTCTCCTCTGACGGCCACTCCACCAAAGGCTCGACCACCTTCTCCTACGAGCCCTCTGGCAGTGCTGCGCCCGCTGTGCCGAGTGCACAGAACGCTCCCCAGCAGGACCAGCAGGCTGAGGGCGCGAGTGACGATGGCTCCACCTTTCCCTGGCTTTTGGCCGGAGGTGCCACACTCGCCGCGGTAGCGCTGACCGCTGCGCTCGCCGCGATGCGACGTTCAAAGCCCGTCTCTGACGTGTCGGCCTCCGAGGACACATCGTCAGCCACGGACTCGAAGTAGTTCCCACACCTCGATTAAAGGAGTTTGACCCGTGATGAACCGTTATGCCGCCGCTGCGCTCATCCTTGTGGCGGGGGCCGCTCTTAGCGCGTGCTCCCCCTCAGATGAAGCGTCCATCTCGACGTCCGCTTCAACGTCCACCGTGCCCGTCACCGTGCCCGTCACTGCGACCTCAACCGCCTTGACGACTGCCGACGCCGACGCCCCGGCTGTTGTCTTGGACAACGGCACAGTGCGAGCAAAAGGCGCCGACGGAATGGACATGACGGCGATCTTCGGCACCTTGCGCAATACGACGGACAAAGACATCACCATTACCGGTTTCACAACGTCGCTAGGCCAGGCCCGATACGAACTGCACGAAACCGTCGACGGGACGATGCGCGAAATGGAAGGTGGCCTTGTCATCCCCGCTTACGGAACGTACGAGCTCGCGCCTGGTGGCAGCCACCTGATGGTCCTGGATTACCCGGCGGAGATCGCTGCGGGGGACACTGTAACGCTTACCCTGCACGCTGCAGACGGCTCCGACATCGTGATCCCCGATGTCGCCGTACGAACCCTCATTCCTGGTTATGAGGATTACGCCGACCACAGTTCCGCCAGCGAGTCATCTGGTGCGGAAGCAACGCACGTCCACTAGGAGCCTGCTATGCGCGTCTCGCGCCGTACTTTCCTAGCGGGGTCGGCATCCGCGACGGCCGCGGCGGGTCTCGCCGCCGCGTGCAGTCACGTGGAGGCGGATGGCCCGGTGAGCAGCTCCGCGCCGGAGCACAAGGATCTCGCCACTGCCGTCGTCGGCTTTGACGGGCTGCGCCAGGCCGGTGTGGCCACGGCGACTCAGGCGCACCTCAATCTCGCCGCCTTTAACCTAAAGGAGGGAGTCGAGAAACCGGGTATCCTTCGGCTGCTCCGGCTGTGGACGGAAGACGCGCGGAAACTCTGTACGGGGTCCGCCCCCGTGGGCAGCCTCGAACCGGAAATGAACGCTTGGCCGGCCAACCTCACTATTACAGCTGGCATCGGGGAGCGGGTGTTCGATCTCGCTGCGCCTGATGCGAAACCGCAATGGCTCCACGACCTGCCGGCCTTTTCCCGGGATCGGCTTGATCCGGCGTGGGGGCAAAGCGACCTCGTACTGCAGATTTGCTCGGATGATCCGCTGACGTGTGCCTGGGCGTTGCGCCACATGACGCGGGCGGGAATGGATTACGTCCGCCCGAGCTGGGTACAGCAGGGATTCATGAACGCCTCCGGTTCGCTCGCTGAGGGGACAACGCCGAGAAATCTGTTCGGCCAGGTAGATGGCACAGTGAACCCCCGCACAGATGAAGCCTACGAGGAGCAGGTGTGGATCGACGGGCCAGGTGGGTTTGCAGGATCGACGTCGCTAGTAGTTCGCCGCATCGCGATGGACCTTGACGAGTGGGAGGTGCTCGATCGACGCTCGAGGGAGGTGGTTGTGGGGCGCTCGCTTGCCGACGGCGCGCCCCTGACCGGTGGCGGCGAGTTCGCACCCGCCGATATGGAAGCGGTGGACGATTTCGGTCTACCTGTCATCGACAAAAACTCCCATATGGCCCGGGCGATGCCCCCAGAAGACCACCCCGAGCAGCGATTTCGGCGCCGCCCGTACAACTACAACCTCCCGCCTGAGCCCGGTTCTGGCAAGCTCTCCAACGCCGGGTTGATCTTCATCGCGTATCAAAAGGACCCGGACAGGCAATTCACGCCGGTGCAAGCTAGGTTGGACGAGGTTGACCGGCTCAACACCTGGATCACCCATATCGGGTCGGCCGTCTACTGGGTGCCGCCGGGGGCGTCGCCAAGCGGCGATGCTTTCTGGGGGCAATCGGTCATGGGGTAGCCGTCCGGTAAGCTGTGGCGCGAAGTATTCACCCCAATGACGGGGGAGCGGCCCGGTATGCCGCCCCCACGAGTGCAAAGGAGCGCACCACATGGCCCCGCATACGGATCACTCAGCATCTCCGACCTTCGAACCCTTTGAAGTTCCCGCGGGCACTCCCGTCGGCGTGGCGATGAGGGAGCTGAATTTGCCAAACAAGGGTCCAGACGCCGTCGTCGCCGTCCAAGACCGTGATGGGGACGTGCGGGATGTGTCTCACACCCCCGACCACGACGCTACGTTCATCCCCGTGCCCGCATCTTCCGAACTGGGCCGCTCGGTCATCCGGCACTCCTGCGCCCACGTCCTCGCCCAGGCTGTCCAGGCGGAGTTCCCCGGGACCAAGCTGGGCATCGGGCCCGCGATCACGGACGGCTTCTATTACGACTTCGACGCTAAAGAGCCGTTCACTCCGGACGACCTCAAGCTCCTCGAGCGGCGGATGAAGAAAATTATCAAACAGGGCCAGCGCTTCGTCCGCGGCGTCTACGCCTCCACGGAGGATGCGGAGAAAGATCTTGCCGACGAGCCGTTCAAACTCGAACTCGTCCACGACAAGGGAAGCGTGGACCCCAACTCCGACGAAGCCACGGAGGTGGGCGCAGGCGACCTCACCCATTACGACAACGTCAATCCCCGTACGGGGGAGGTCGAATGGCGCGACCTGTGCCGCGGCCCTCACGTTCCGACGACCAAATACATTCCCGCCTTCGCCCTGACGCGTTCCTCCGCGGCGTACTGGAGGGGGGACCAGAAAAACGCCGGTCTGCAGCGTATTTACGGAACGGCCTGGGAGTCTGAGGAGAAGCTCGCCGAGTACACGACGATGCTCGCCGAGGCGGAAAAGCGCGACCACCGTCGACTTGGCGCGGAGCTCGACCTGTTTTCCTTCCCGGACGAGGTGGGCTCCGGTCTACCTGTGTTCCACCCGGCGGGCGGGACCGTGCGCATGGCCATGGAGGAACACTCTCGCCAGCGTCACATCGCCGCCGGTTACTCCTTCGTCAACACACCCCACGTGACCAGGGGGGACCTGTTTAGGAAGTCCGGTCACCTCGATTGGTACGCGGACGGAATGTTCCCGCCGATGAAGCTCGATGGCGAATACGACGACGAGGGCAACTGCACGCGGCAGCCGGTGGACTACTACGCCAAGCCGATGAACTGCCCCATGCACAACCTGGTCTTCGCGTCCCGCGGGCGTTCCTACCGCGAACTACCGCTGCGGCTGTTCGAGTTCGGCACGGTCTACCGCTACGAGAAGTCCGGGGTTGTCCACGGGCTCACCCGGGCCCGCGGGTTCACGCAGGACGATGCCCACATTTACTGCACTGAAGCCCAGCTGGAAGAAGAGCTCACCAGCGTCCTCGAGTTCGTTATCTCACTGCTCAAGGACTACGGCCTGGATGATTTCTACCTCGAGCTGTCTACCAAGGACCCGGAAAAATACATCGGTGACGACGAGATCTGGGAGCGCTCCACCGCGATCCTACAGTCGGTGGCGGAAAAGTCCGGCCTGGAGCTTGTACCCGACCCGGCGGGGGCGGCGTTTTACGGGCCGAAAATCTCGGTGCAGGCGCGGGACGCGATTGGGCGGACCTGGCAGATGTCGACGGTTCAGTTGGATTTCAACCTGCCGGAGCGCTTCAACCTAGAGTACACGGCGCCCGACGGAACGAAGAAGCGACCGGTGATGATCCACCGCGCGCTTTTCGGGTCGATCGAGCGTTTCTTCGGCGTGCTGTTGGAGCACTACGCAGGCGCTTTCCCCGCGTGGCTGGCTCCGCACCAAGTTGTGGGCATTCCGGTCGCGGCGGATTTCGGGCCCTACCTCGATGAGGTTGCCGCCCTGCTGCGCGGAAAAGGGATCCGTGCGGAGGTCGACCACTCCGACGAGCGCATGCAAAAGAAGATCCGCACCCACACGACGGGGAAGGTCCCGTTCATGGTGCTGGCGGGGGCCCGCGACGCCGAGGCCGGCGCTGTGAGCTTCCGATTCTTGGACGGGACCCAAATCAACGGCGTGCCGGTCCCCGAGGCCGTTGAACTCATCGAGGCGTGGGTGCGAGACAAAGTCAACGAGCAACCGAACGAGGACTCCATTGCGGCGCGAAGAGGCTGAAGACACTCAAGGCACTAGTGTGGGCCCTGGGAAGCCGTACGTGGATAGCGGGGTGGGCCACCCAGACCGCCTCGAGCGCCTGTGGGCCCCCTTCCGTTCTTCCTACATCGCGTCGATGGCGTCGGAACGCGGAGGGGAGGCGTCGAGACGCGATGCCGATCCCTTTCTCGCGGCGCCCACGCTTTCCGACGAAGACGCGCTGATCGTCGCGCGTGGCACAACGGTGTACGCCCTGCTCAACTTGTATCCCTACAATTCTGGTCACCTCATGGTGGTGCCCTACCGAAAAGTGGCGGAGCTGGAAAACCTCACCGGTGCGGAATCCGCGGAGCTCATGACGTTCGTACGCCGAGCGGTCCAGACACTGAAAAGAGTGTCGCGGCCCGAAGCGATCAACGTAGGCTTGAACCTTGGTAAGGCTTCCGGGGGCTCGGTAGGAGACCACCTTCACGTCCACGTCGTCCCGCGGTGGGCGGGAGACGCGAATTTCATGACGGTCATCGGCGGTACGAAAGTACTACCACAGCTGCTGCGCGAGACCCGGAAACTTCTCGCTGCCGGCTGGGCTGAAATCACGGAGGAGGAAGCTCATGCTTAGCGTCCACGGGCGCAGGCCCGCGGCCGTAGTGGTTGAGCCGCTAGCCCGGGCGCTGCTGAAGGTCGGCCTGACGCCGAATGCCATCACCGTGATGGGAACCCTGGCCACGATAGCTGTCGCCGTGGTGCTGATCCCCATGGGCCATCTCGTGGCGGCGGCATTCCTCTCTGCATTTTTCGCTGCCTTCGATATGGTCGACGGAACGATGGCGCGGTTGCGCGGGGGTGGGACGGCTTTCGGCGCCACTCTCGACGCGTCGTGCGACAGGTTGACGGATGGTGCACTATTCGGAGCGATCGTCTTTTGGCTCGTCTACGTCGATGGTGCCCCGCGGGCAACGGTCGCGGCGGGGCTCGTCGTGCTTGTCCTCTCGCAGGTGATCAGCTACGTGAAGGCGCGTGGGGAAGCAGGGGGCTTGAAGATTGTTGGCGGCTTGATTGAACGCCCCGAGCGCCTGATCCTCGCCCTCCTAGGCCTAGGCCTTGAGGGATTCGGTGTGCCCCGGGCTATCGAGGTGGCGCTGTGGGTGCTCGCGTTGGGGTCGGCTGTCACCGTGGTCCAGCGGCTGCGCATTGCTGGGCGCGACGAGCGCGCGAGCGCCCCGCTTGCGCCACCGCCAGGGGCGAAGTAGGGCTAGGGCGATGACCACTAGAAACGAGCGCCTTGACCCCGCCACGCTGGCTTATCTGGCGGGGTGGAAAACCGTCGGGGTGATGCCGGAGCGGTTAGCCAAGGCGACGTTCGACCTAGGCGCGGATGTCGCCTCAGATAGCGGGCGCGGGATGGAGATGCTACGCCGCAACCTCACCCGTGTTGTCGGCCCGGAAAATGTCACCCGCGACCTCATCCGCCGGGCGACGCGTTCCTACGCCCGCTACTGGCGCGAGGCATTTCGCTTACCTCGTATCGCGGGCGACGAACGCTACGTGGCGGCGCTGGACAAAGCGGTCGAGGGCCGCGAATACATCGACCAGGCTCGCGCTGCGGGACGCGGAGTTGTCATCGCATTGCCCCACTCGGGCAATTGGGACATGGCGGGAATGTGGCTCGTCAGCGCATATGGTCAGTTCACTACCGTTGCGGAGCGACTCAAGCCGGAGATCCTCTACGAGAAGTTCGTGCAGTACCGGTCCTCCCTGGGCTTCGAGGTTCTGCCCCACGCCGGTGCGGGCGGGCCGTACACTCGACTGGAAGAAGTTCTCCACGGCAACGGGATTGTGTGCCTCATGGGGGAGCGCGACCTGACACCCCGTGGGGTGCGCGTCACGTTTTTCGGTGAGCCGGCGTCGCTGCCGGCTGGGCCCGCCAAGCTCGCCGCTGAGACCGGGGCCGCACTGCTTCCCGCGCACTCATGGTTTGCGGGCGAGGGCTGGGGCCTGAAGGCAGAGGCCCCGATCGAGGTGGGCGACGTCGTGGACACCACACAGAGATTGGCCGACCGCTTCGCGGCGAACATCGCTGCTCACCCCGAAGATTGGCACATGCTGCAGCCAGTTTGGCAGGCGGACCGAGATTGGGCCCGGGCCGGGAGGTGACCGTCTGTGCGGATCGGCATCGTCTGCCCGTACTCCTTCGATGAACCTGGCGGGGTACAAGCCCACGTCCTTGACCTCGCCCGGGAGCTTCTCAGACGGGGCCACGACGTTCGCGTGCTGGGGCCAGCCTCGGAGGGAACGGCACTCCCGGAATGGGTGACGCGGGGAGGCAGTTCCGTGCCGATTCCGTACAACGGCTCGGTCGCTCGTCTCGCACTGGGCCCGCGCGTGCGCCGCGTTACCCGCGATTTTCTCCTCAACGGCCAGTTCGATGTCCTCCACCTCCACGAGCCGAACGCGCCGAGCTACTCAATGGCCGCCCTGCGCCTAGCGGCCGGTCCAATCGTGGCTACCTACCATGCGTCAGCAGCAAGCTCGCTCGCCCTTCGAGCGGCCCTGCCCACTCTGCGCGTCGGGTTGGAGAAGATCCGCGGTGGGATCGCTGTCAGCGAGATGGCCCGCCGATGGCAGGTGGAGCAGGTAGGCGCGGACCCGGTTTTGATCCCGAACGGCGTTGACACCGAGCTGTTTTCACGCTACCGCGCGCCGCGGAACACCACCCGCGACGTCGAAATCGTCTTCCTCGGTCGGCTCGACGAACCTCGTAAAGGCTTGGACATCTTGCTCAACGCCCTGGGGCAGGTCGGGCGCCGGGCCCGCGTCACGGTCATCGGGGGCGGCGCCCTGCGTTCGGTTCCCGGCGTGGACTTCGTGGGCCGGGTCAGCGACGAAGACAAGGCGCGCATCCTCGGCCGCGCCGACATCTACGTCGCGCCGAACACAGGAGGGGAGTCCTTTGGCATCGTGCTCGTCGAGGCGATGGCGGCCGGTTGCGCCGTTGTTGCGAGCGATCTTGAAGCGTTCGCCGCCGTCTGCGCTGCGGACTCCGTCTCGCCCGCCGGGGTGCTTTTCCCGGTCGGAGACTCGCCCGCCCTTGCGCGTAGCCTTCGCCTCCTTATCGACGCGCCCGCCTTGCGCAACCACATCATCACGGCGGGGACAACGCGCGCAGCTCGCTACGACTGGTCTACCGTCGCCTCCGAGATAGTCACGGTCTACGAGACTGTGACATCGGGGGCGCAAGGCGAGAAAGTGACGGTGGCTAAGTGGTAACGGCGATGTGGACCGTGGTGGCGGTGAGCGTGACGGTTCTGATTACGTGGGCGTACGCCACAACGCAACGCCTCGACCGGTTACACATCCGCCTTGATCGCTCGCGGGACGCGTTGCAGGCGGCGCTCGATCGCCGCTGCGCGGTGATCGCTGCGTGCTACCCGGATCTCGCCTCCCGCGCGCGTCGGGTTGAAGAGGTGCGTTTGCGGCCGCGCAACGTGCTGGACCGACTTGCCGCCGAGGACGAGCTGCGGGCTGCACTGGAGCGACAGGAGGCGTCGTCAAGCGGCAAAGCAGACCTGGCGGACGCGGATACGCGCGTGAGCCTCGCGCTTCGGTTCTACAACGAGGCGGTGGCGGACACGCGGGCACTGCGTCTCAACCCGGTTGTTCGCACCCTCCGCCTCGGCGGTACGGCGGCGATGCCACAGTTTTGCGCCCTGCGTCACGCGCCTGAGAGCTCATTGGAGGAGGGCGGGGCACGCTGTGGGGACGGTGGCTATGCTGGCTACGGTGGGTAATGTCTAGCCCATGAGCGCACAGAACATTCATACGATCTTGGACCTTGAGCGCATCGATCGCAATATTTACCGGGGCCAGGCGATGGATTCCGATGTCTTCATTCGCACCTTTGGGGGGCACGTTGCGGGTCAGGCGCTCGTCGCCGCAACGCGGACGGTCGACCCGGATAAGAAGGTGCACTCGCTGCACGGGTACTTCCTCCGCGGGGGGCGCGCGAACGAGAAAACGGTGTACAAGGTCGCCCGTCCTCGCGACGGCCGTAGCTTTGCCACGCGGACGGTCGAGGCTGTCCAAGACGGGGAGGTGATTTTTTCCATGCAGGCGAGCTTTCACGTCACGACGGACCGCGGCCCCGACCACCAGGACCCCAAACCGAAGGTCCCCCTCCCAGATACCCTGGTTCGAGCAACGGGAGCGGAAGGCAGCTTGATTGCCAGCCTCGCGCGCGAATGGACCGACTGGGATCTGCGCCCCGTCCCTCCCGGCGCGTTCGAGCCCGACCCGGGCGCGTCGGGCCAGCAGCTCGTGTGGTTCAAGTCCACGTCGCGTCTGCCCGAGGACGACGCATTCCACGTGTGCACCTTGGCGTACATGTCCGACATGACGCTTCTGCATACGTCCATGGTTCCGCACCCCGGTGAAGAAGTTCAGATGGCCTCGCTCGACCACGCCATGTGGTTCTTGCGTCCATTCCGCGCCGACGACTGGCTTCTCTACGACCAATCATCACCCTCGGCGCACCATGGACGAGCGCTCACGCAGGGCAAGATTTACGACGTCGACGGCAACCTGGTCGCGGTGACCGTTCAGGAGGGGTTGACGCGCACGCTCAGAAAAGGGGCGACGGCCGTGCCCCGCGCGGGTGCGTCGACAAGCTAAGGCGCACGCTGCGTATACTGTTAGACCGTTATTCTTAGGATTCCACGGTGAAGTCGTACACAAAAGGGAGCTGACTGATGTCGGGCCACTCAAAGTGGGCAACAACAAAGCACAAGAAGGCGGCCATCGACGCGAAGCGAGGCAAGCTCTTCGCCAAGATGATCAAAGATATCGAGGTCGCCGCGCGGTCGGGTGGGGGCGACCCGGCGGGCAACCCCACGCTCGAAACGATGATCATGAAGGCCAAGAAGGCCTCGGTGCCCAATGACAACATCGAGCGCGCCCGCCGCCGTGGCTCCGGCGAGGAAGCCGGTGGTGCCAACTGGGAATCTGTCATGTACGAGGGATACGGACCCAATGGCGTCGCGGTCCTCATCGAGTGTCTGACGGATAACCGCAACCGCGCGGCGACCGAGGTGCGCACCGCGATGTCAAAGAACGGTGGCAACCTGGGCGAGTCTGGTTCCGTCGGTTATATGTTCAGCCGCACCGGCGTGGTGACCGTTGAAAAGGGCGACCTTAGTGAGGACGACGTCCTCATGGCTGTTCTCGAAGCCGGGGCCGAAGAGGTCAACGACCTGGGAAGTGTGTTCGAAGTTATCTGCGCGCCCACCGATCTCATTGCCGTGCGCGACGTGCTAACAGCCGAGGGGATGAGCGTCGAGGACGCCGACCAAGAGTTCCGCGCGTCCGTGGAGGTCGAGCTCGATGTCGATGGCGCTCGCAAGATGGAGCGGCTGATCGACGCGCTGGAGGAATCCGACGACGTCCAGAACGTCTACACAAACATGACGGTGTCCGACGAGGTCGCCGCACAGCTCGAAGACTAGCGTCCTCACGGTAGAACATATGTGTTAGAATTCCGGCTCGGGAAGGGCTCCCAACGAGGAGGGACGTCTCGCATGCAACTCGAAGGCCTGCGCGTCATGGGGATCGACCCTGGGCTGACCCGCTGTGGTCTGTCCGTGGTGCAGGCCGGCAGGGGCCGCCAAGTCCTTCCCGTTGCCGTCGGGGTCGTTCGCACGCCGACGGAAGCCGACCTTTCCGAGCGGCTCCTCCGACTCTCCCGCGCCGTGTCGGAGTGGATCGGGGACTACTGCCCCGACGTCATCGCCATGGAGCGGATTTTCGAGCGCGGAAACGTCTCAACCGTGATGCACACCGCTCACGCCGTCGGGGTCCTCGTCCTCGCCGCGGCCGAGCGGGATATCCCGGTGCACATGTACACACCATCCGAGGTGAAAAAGGCAGTGTCCGGAAACGGACGAGCCGACAAGCGGCAAATGACCAACATGGTAACCCGCGTGCTTGGCCTCGCGGAGCCCCCGAAGCCAGCCGACGCGGCGGACGCCCTTGCAATCGCCGTGTGTCACTGTTGGCGTGCCCCGATGATCGCCCGCAGCGCGGGTATCGCGTAAGGAGGAAACGGAACTCATGATTGATTCCCTCAACGGCGAGGTCATCTCTATCGGGCTCGACCACGCGGTCGTAGAGTGCGGGGGTGTCGGCTACCGTTTCCTCGCTGCTCCCCCCATGTTAGGAACGCTCACGCGCGGTGAGACCCGGAGGATTCTCACTGCCATGACCCTGAAGGACGACGGTGTCACGCTCTACGGGTTTGTAGATGAACAAGCCCGAAGCCTGTTCCGCACCCTTCAGACGGTGACGGGTCTCGGTCCGAAGCTCGCATTGGCATGCCTTTCTGTTTATGAACCGGCCACATTGGGGGAGCACATCAGTGCCGGGGATACCAAAGCGATCCAGGCGATACCCGGCGTGGGCAAAAAGATGGCTGAGCGCATCGCTCTGGAGCTGCGCGATAAAGTCGCAGGGCTCTACACTCCCCCCGGGCAGCCGGGCCTGTCATCGTCGTCAAGCGGTTCCTCGCCTGCGGCTGAGCAGGTCATCGAAGCCCTCGTCGGCCTAGGCTTTTCGGATCGAGCCGCGCGTTCGTCCGTCGACGGTGTGACAGCCGAGAACCCGCAGGCAACATCGGCGCAGCTGCTGCGCACCGCGCTCAATCAGCTGGGTAAGAAGTAGGGGGGACAAGCATGGCTGACGTGGAGAAAACCGAGTTCTCCCTCCCCGCCGGTTCAGGCCGGCCTGTACACTCGCCGCTTCAGCCGGCGGAGACTGGCGACGAGCGCGACGTCGAAAAGTCGCTACGCCCGAAGTCAATCACCGAGTTCATCGGGCAACCGAAAGTCCGCCAGCAACTCAACCTCGTCCTCGCCGGCGCGCGCCGGCGAGCGGTGACCCCGGACCACATCTTGCTGTCCGGGCCGCCCGGGTTGGGCAAGACGACTATGGCAATGATCATCGCGCAGGAGTTGGGAACGTCCTTGCGCATGACGTCGGGCCCCGCCCTTGAGCGCGCAGGCGATCTCGCAGCGATGCTCTCAAATCTCATGGAGGGCGATGTCCTCTTTATTGACGAAATCCACCGCATTGCCCGGCCGGCGGAAGAGATGCTCTACATGGCGATGGAGGATTTCCGCATCGACGTCATCGTCGGAAAGGGCCCCGGGGCGACGTCGATCCCGCTGGAGATTCCCCCCTTTACCCTTGTCGGGGCCACCACCCGCGCAGGCATGCTGACCGGCCCGCTGCGGGACCGGTTCGGTTTCACCGCGCAAATGGAGTTTTACGACGTTGATGATCTCACGCGGGTGATTACCCGGGCCGCGGGAATCCTCGGGGTGCTCATCACCCCCGACGCGGCGGTCGAGATCGCCTCCCGTTCGCGCGGGACGCCGCGCATTGCCAACAGGTTGCTGCGCCGAGTGCGTGACTGGGCAGATGTGAACGGTGACGGCAGGGTAGATATTGCCGCCGCACGCGCAGCCTTAGACGTCTTCGACGTCGATGAACTAGGTCTCGACCGCTTAGACCGTGCGGTGCTTGATTCGCTCATCCGCGGGCACGGGGGTGGTCCGGTCGGCGTGGGCACGCTTGCAATCGCCGTCGGTGAAGAACCCGCCACCGTGGAGGAGGTGTGCGAGCCGTATCTCGTCCGCGCTGGCTTGATGGCGCGTACCGGGCGCGGTCGTGTGGCAACTGCCTCCGCATGGCACCACCTTGGTCTCACCCCGCCGCCGGACGCGCCCGGACAACTGAATCTTCTGTAGTACACAGTCCCTCCGCGTGTAGGTCGTCCAAGGTCGATGACGTAGCATGTCCCGATGTGCGCCTAGCGCCACGATCAGCACGGTAAGGATGAGTTGAGCAAGGGGAGTTACCTCAGTGTCCGTAAACAAAGCGCGTTCACGAAACGCGGAATCGAAGCGGGCGTGGCCTGTTAGGGCCCTAGCCGGCTTCGCGCTCCTCGTCGTGGCTTTATACTCGCTGGTTTTCTTCACGGGGGATCGCGCCGCGACACCGAAGTTAGGCATCGACCTGCAGGGAGGCACGCGCGTGACGTTGGTGCCGCAGGGTGAACCGACGCGGGATCAGCTGGAGGACGCCCGCACCATCATTGAAAACCGTGTTAACGGGATGGGGGTAAGTGGGGCATCGGTTGTCGTCGACGGAAATACTCTCGTTATCACCGCGGCGGGGGATGATACCTCCGCGATCCGCACCCTCGGTCAGACGTCGCAGCTTGCATTCCGCCCGGTGCTGACCAGTCCCACTCCCGACGTGGCCACGGTTCTCGACGTCACTGCGGACACGGCTTCTACGTGGGTAAAGTATGGCATTATCGCCAAGGACGAGGCGCAGACCGTCGTTGACGAGCTGTCCACCCAGCTCGCGGCGGGTGGGGAAGCGCAATCGCGCCCGGTCGATGCGCAACCCCTACCGGCCACGGACGGGCCGGTCGCCGCAACGCAGCGCCGGTCGGAGACCGCCGAGGTCCTGCGCGAGACGCGCCAATCCCAGGATCCCACTGTGCAATTCGCGGCACTGACTCTCATGTCCGGGGTTTGTGCTTCCTCCACCGCTTCCTCCACCTCCGACGCGATGGCTGGATCAGATGCCCCCGATCTGCCCCTTGTCGCATGCGACTCGACATCCAAGCAGCCTCTTCTCCTCGGAGAGGTGCCCCTGCTCAACGGGCAGACCGCCCCAAATGGGGAACGGCTGACCGGTAACCAGATTGACACCGGCCGCACCATCAGTGGCGGTTTTAACCCGCAGACCAGCCAGATGGAAATCAGCTTTGCGTTCTCCCAGCAGGGCGATTCCAACGGCTCCGCGACGTGGGCCCAGCTCACCAGCGAGATGATTGGGCAGCAAGTCGCCATCACGCTGGATTCGCAGGTCATCTCGGCCCCAGTCATTCAAGGCGCCACCCCGGTGGGATCCGCCACGTCGATCACCGGTGATTTCACTCAGGAAGAGGCGGAGAACCTGGCCAACAACCTGCGATATGGTGCGCTGCCCTTGTCCTTCGTCGGCGAGGACGGGCAGCCCGGTGGTACAGCGACGACGGTCCCGCCGTCGCTGGGTCTCGCATCGCTCAAGGCTGGCCTGTACGCGGGTCTCGCAGGCCTCGTCCTAGTGGCGCTGTTTGTCTTCGCGTATTACCGGCTGTTCGGCCTCATTTCTCTGTTCACGCTTGTCGCGTCCGGGGTGGTTGTTTACGGCAGCCTTGTCCTGCTGGGACGGTGGATCGGTTACTCCCTAGACTTGTCCGGCATTGCTGGGTTGATCATCGGTATCGGTACCACGGCCGATTCCTTTGTGGTCATCTACGAGCGCATCAAGGACGAGGTACGCAACGGCAGAACCTTCCGCTCCGCCACCGCCCGCGGCTGGGAGCGCGCACGTGAAACTGTTGTTACAGGCAATATGGTCACGTTGATCGGCGCGGTGATTATCTACTTCCTCGCAGTCGGGGACGTCAAAGGTTTCGCATTCACGATGGGTTTGACCACTATCTTCGACCTCGTGGTCACCTTCCTGGTCACCGCGCCGCTGATGGTCTTGGCGTCCCGAAATCGTTTCTGGTCTCGGCCCGCGGTCAACGGAATGAGCAAGGTCTTCAATCTTGCCGACGCTAACCGCGCCGCCACCGCTCCCGTGAAGGAGAACTAAACAATGAGTACGTCTACGTCAGCCACCTCAGGCGCCACCGTCTCCACACCCGTGCCGGCAGCGAGGTCGAGATATGACCGCCTTTACTCTGGCGACGGAGCAATCAACTTCATCGGCCGCTCCAAGCTGTGGTACACCATCGCCGCCGCCCTCCTCGCCGTGTCGATCCTCGCCATCGTGTTCAGAGGTTTCAGCCTCGGCATCGACTTCGAGGGCGGGACGAAACTGAGCATGCCCGCCGGTGACCTGGTAGCTGAGCAGGTGGAGTCGACGTTCTCCGAGGCCACCGGGGTAGACCCAGAGCTGACGCAGGTTGTTGGCGCGGGGGATAGCAGGGTCCTGGAAATCAACTCGCAGCACCTTAGCCAAGAGCAAATCGACGCCGCGCGTCAGGCGATTTATGAAAAGTACCGCCCGGTGAACTCGGAGGGCCAGGCCACCGCGGACGCGATTGGAGACTCAACCGTTTCGGAGAGCTGGGGCTCGACGATCACCAACCGGATGATTCTTGCGATGGCCGCCTTCCTTGTTGCCGCGACGTCGTACGTCGCCCTGCGACTAGAGCGCGAAATGGCGATCGCCGCGATGGTTGCGCTTCTCGTCGACGGAGTGCTCATCCTGGGCACCTACGCGCTGTTCGGGTTGGAGGTAACGCCCGCGATGGTGATCGGCTTGCTGACCGTGCTCACCTTTTCGATCTACGACACCGTCATCGTTTTCGACAAGGTGAAAGAGAACACCGCGGGAGTGCTCGGTTCGCGGCGATCCACGTACGCCGAAGAGGCCAACCGAGCGGTGAACCAAACCGTGATGCGCTCAATCTCCACGACGGTCATATCGGCCTTACCCATCATCGCCCTCCTGGTCGTCGCCGTTTGGCTGATGGGTGTCGGCGCGTTGCGAGATCTAGCCTTGATCCAGCTCATTGGCGTCATCGAAGGCGTCTTCTCCTCCCTGTTCTTGGCCACCCCTCTGCTGGTGACCTTGATTAACCGGCGAAAGGCGCACCGGGATCACAATGCCGCGGTAGAGGCGTATCGTTCCGGCGCATCAGACGATGCTCCCTCCGATACTTCCGAGGTCAAGCGCACCGTCGCCGCCCCGTCGGTGACGACGACCGCCTCGTGGCGTCCCACCTCGCGATAGCGCCGTGAGCATCCATCGTCTTGTGCGACAGGCATCTGCCACGTTCGCGTTGATCGCCGTTGCCCTAGCCGGGTGCTCCCGGCCTATGGGAACCGAGGAGTCGAACCTCGACCACTTTGGGTACCAGCTGGCCGGGGAGTTATCCACGACTAACGCCGGCACCGAG
This sequence comes from Corynebacterium capitovis DSM 44611, assembly GCF_030440535.1. Taxonomy (NCBI): domain Bacteria; kingdom Bacillati; phylum Actinomycetota; class Actinomycetes; order Mycobacteriales; family Corynebacteriaceae; genus Corynebacterium; species Corynebacterium capitovis. The sequence goes on from NZ_CP047117.1 coordinate 1,028,467, forward strand.
GTTGGTGACTCGGAGATGGCCGAGCAGGTCTCAGGCCGACTTTTTCCTGGGGTGTTCGTTCCCGGTCCAAACGGCCAGATGATTCCAAATTCCGACTTGGTCACTACCCAGGTTCTTCCCGGAACACAACGGAGGGTGGTTTACACGCTGTCGGATGAGGCGACGTTCTCCGACGGTGAGCCGGTGACCTGTACGGACTATTTTCTCGCCTTTACAGCCGGCCAACGCCCTGAGGTGTTTGGCTCCCACATGCCCCTGTATTCCGAAGCCGAGAGCATGTCGTGTACCCCAGACTCGAAAGAGTTCACGGTGGTCTTCAAGGAAGGTGGCGGTGCGCGCTGGCGGGGCCTTTTCAGCGGGGGAACCGTCGTGCCCGCTCACGCAGTCGCCGCTCGACTGGGTATGACCGTTGAGGATCTCCATGCGCGACTCAGCGAGGGCGATGAGGAAGAATTAGGCCAGATCGCGAGCGTGTGGCGCGATGCCTTTTCGCTTCGCGCATTCGACTCGGCCATGCAGGTTTCTTTTGGGCCGTACCGGATTGAATCCGTCGGCAGTTCGGGTGACGTTGAGCTCGTGGCGAACGAATCGTACTACGGTGATGCCGCGCGCATCCCCAATATCGTCGTATGGCCCGCTAGCTCGGATTCCGCTGCGTTGCGTGAGGCGGGCGCCGTGCGGGTAGCGGAGTTGACGGAGCCCGACCCTGCGTGGCTAGACCTCAATGTGGAGGGCAACCCCTTCGAGGTCGTCTCCGCCTCAGGAGAGCTCACAGACAGCCTGATATTCAGCACTACAGGCCACTGGTCGGAGCCGGCTGCGCGGCGGGCGCTTGCCGCGTGCGTGGACCCGAGCGCGGCCGCGGCTGCCTCGAGAGCAGCGAGCGGCGTCGAGGTTGCGGCTCACCAGGTTCACCTGGTGTCGCCGAACGACGCATTGGCGCGCCGCTTCGATGACATCGTGACACCGCGCGCGGCGGTGGATATTGCCAGCGCGGCAGCGTTCGCGGGGTCGACGGTGAGGATCGGGCGCGCGGGTGCGTCGACAAGCGAGGCGGCGATCGTCGATTCAATCCGTGCGTCGTGCGAACCAGCAGGGATTTCCGTGGTCGACGCCGGTGCGAACATGACCCGGCAAAGTCTGACGGGGGAGGGCGCTGCGGCCGATGTGCTCCTGCAACCCGTCGACCCAGCAACCGAGTATCCGGGGCCGACGAGCAGGGCGCAGGACTTGGACGCCCTCCGCAGGGAAGAGACCCGCCTGTGGGACATCCTAGATACGCTCCCGCTAGCATCCCACCCGCGCAACTTCGCTGTAGACCGGCGCGTCGGTAACGTAGTTGAGTATTCTGGCTCGGCCGGCATCGGGTGGAACATGGACCGCTGGCAGGCAGTTTCAGACAACAGCGGTTCGACCGCATCGGAAAAGTGAGGACCCCGTGGCAACGACACCTTCCACACCAGCGAAACATACGACACACGGCCCAGAGAAGACGTACGCCTCCGCAGCCGAAGCTTTGGCCGACAAGATCAGGCGCGTCCCCGATTTCCCGGACCAGGGCGTGGTTTTTGAGGACCTCACGCCCGTTCTTGCCGACGGTCCCGCCCTGCATCGGGTTATCGCCGACCTCGCCCGGGCTAGCGAGCATTTCGGAGCTGAGGTCATCGGCGGGCTCGACGCGCGCGGTTTCCTTCTTGGCTCCGCCGTGGCCTACGAGCTGGGGCTGGGGATTCTGGCTATCCGTAAGAAGGGCAAGCTTCCCCCGCCGGTGTTGACGCAGGAGTACGTCACCGAGTACAGCACTGCGGCGCTAGAGATTCCCGCGGATGGAGTCGACCTGCGGGGCAAGAAGGTCGTCCTTGTCGACGACGTCCTGGCCACAGGCGGCACCCTCGTTGCGGCGACCGACCTCATCGAGAGGGCGGGTGGTAGCGTCGTTGGATACGTCGTTGTCCTCGAAGTCGAGGGGCTGGGCGGTCGCGAGAGGCTCGGCGATGCGCCTCTTGCCGTCCTAGCCAGCGAGCCGGGCGGGGACAGCTAGCAGCACACGGAAGGGCGCAGATGGCAAACGAGAAGAGCTCGAAACGGCCGGTCTCCAGTGTGCCGAGCGTGCGCAGTGTATCGGCGCGCCTCGCTCGCTCCCTCACGGGCGGCGGTCGCGTCAAGGTCAACCCTGTCCTCGACCCCCTTCTGTCCGTGCACCGACGTTACCACCCCCGCGCGGACGCCGAATTACTCAATCGCGCCTATACGACGGCCGAGCGCCTCCACGAGGGGGTGTACCGGAAATCGGGGGACCCGTACATCACGCATCCGCTGGCGGTGGCGACCATCTGCGGGGAGATCGGCATGGACACCACCACGCTGGTGGCGGCCCTGCTCCATGACACCGTCGAGGACACCGACTTTTCCCTCGAGGACCTCACCCGAGACTTCGGCCCCGAAGTGGCCAGGCTTGTCGACGGCGTCACGAAACTCGACAAGGTCGCCCTGGGCGCGGCGGCTGAGGCGGAGACGATCCGCAAGATGATCGTGGCCATGGCGGAAGACCCGCGCGTATTGGTGATCAAGGTAGCGGACCGGTTGCACAACATGCGCACCATGCGTTTCTTGCCGCCGGAGAAGCAGGCGAAGAAGGCGCGCGAGACCCTCGACGTCATCGCGCCTCTCGCTCACCGCCTGGGAATGGCAAGCGTCAAATGGGAGCTGGAGGACCTCGCCTTCGCCATCCTCTACCCGAAGAAGTACGAAGAGATCGTTCGCCTGGTGGCGGATCGCGCCCCGTCCCGCGACCGGGCGCTGAAAGAGATTACACAGCAGCTGCAGGCGGAACTCAAGGCGAACAACATCGAGGCCGAGGTCATGGGCCGCCCGAAACACTACTGGTCGATTTACCAGAAGATGGTGGTGCGGGGCCGCGACTTCAACGAGATTTTCGACCTTGTGGGTCTGCGGGTGCTCGTCGATAATGTGCACGACTGTTACGCCGCAATCGGCGTCGTCCATGCCCTGTACTCCGCGATGCCAGGGCGATTCAAAGACTATATTTCCAACCCGCGGTTCGGGGTGTACCAGTCTCTGCACACCACGGTAATGACGGACAGCGGCCGCGCTCTCGAGGTTCAAGTGCGCACGCACGAAATGCACTACAATGCTGAGTTCGGCGTCGCCGCGCACTGGCGATACAAGGAGACGAAGGGCTCGCATAAGGGGGACCAGGCCGAGGTTGACCAGATGGCGTGGATGCGCCAGCTGCTGGACTGGCAGAAGGAAGCGGCGGACCCGAACGAGTTCCTCGATTCGCTCCGCTACGACCTGACAAGCCAGCAGATCTTCGCCTTCACCCCGAAAGGGGACGTGGTGAACCTCCCGGCCGGTTCCACCCCGGTTGACTTCGCCTACGCCGTGCACACCGAGGTCGGACACAGGTGCATCGGCGCGAAGGTGAACGGCAAGCTTGTCGCCCTTGAATCGGAGCTCAAGTCCGGTGACAGGGTAGAGGTCTTTACGTCCAAGGACGAAAATGCCGGGCCGTCCCGCGACTGGCAGGACTTCGTAGTGTCACCGCGCGCGAAGACGAAGATCCGGCAGTGGTTCGCCAAGGAACGTCGCGAAGAGTACCTGGAGACAGGGCGGGACGCGCTGGCCGCGGAGGTGCAGCGCGGTGGGTTACCTCTGCACCGCCTCTTCACCTCCGACTCGATGCGTCAAGTGGCCAACCGGCTGCACTACCCAGACGTGGATGCGCTGTACACCGCAATCGGCGCCGGGAACGTTTCGGCGCAGCACGTGGCAAAGATGCTGACCGACATGTTCGGCGACGTCGAAGACGCGGTTGACGCGCTCGCCGCGCGCACGCCGATGTCGGAGCTGGTCAGGACCGCGGTGCGCGGACCCGGGCCGGGGATCCTCGTTGAGGGAAGCCCCGACGTGATGGCGAAGTTGGCGAAATGCTGCCAACCGGTCCCCGGTGACGACATCTTTGGCTTTGTCACCCGAGGCGGCGGCGTGTCAGTGCACCGAACGGATTGCACAAACGCGACCAAGCTGAAGGACGAGCCGCAACGACTCATCGGGGTGTCGTGGTCCGCCGGCTCGTCCGCTGGGGGAGCGTCGGTTGCGACGCTGCAGGTCGAGGCCCTCGACCGGCAGGGCCTTCTCGCCGAGCTTACTGGCGCGCTGTCCGAGCAGAAGCTGCCCATCATGTCGTTGTCCTCGCGTACCGGAGACGATTACGTGGCAAACGTCCGCTTCACGGTGGGAGTGTCTGACACGAAGCAGCTCGGCTCACTGATCAATCAGGTGCGCAACATCGAGGGCGTCTTCGACGTCTACCGCGTCACGGCCTAGAACGGGAAAAACCGCCCGGATGGCCGGGCGGTGTGGGTCCACGCAGGGTCTTACCTCGGCATGATCTTCATGACGAAGGAGTAGATGGCGGAGGCTGCGCTGACCGCGGTGGTGATAACACCGATGACCGCGGTAGCGGTCTTGATCGCTTCATTATCGATCGAGGAAGTCCTAGAGTCTCCCGTGGCGGCCTCGGCCGACTGCGCATCGGACTTTGAGGAGCCCTCGAACAGCTTGGTGATAGACGCGGAGGACCCGGTCTCGGCTTGAGTCGCGGCGTGAGCCGGGGTGGCAACGCCAGCGACGGCAAGGGAGGCAGCGGTAGCGACCGCGAGCAGGGAGGAACGCAGCTTCATAGGAGGAATCCTTTACGTTAAGGGAAGTCGTCTCGTTGACGAGCGTTAGCGTACCCACGCTCTTCACAGCTGCGCAATGGGTGCGCTCGACAATTCACCCAGCATTAACCCCGTGGATACTCCAGCTGCGTTCCAGCTACCTGGAAGGGTTAACCCGACACCGTCGCGGTACGAATGCGCACCTCCTCGGCCGGGGCTCCGTCGGCGGTGCCGCCCTCGGCTCCCTTTTGGGCGATTGCGTCCAAGGTGGCTAAGCCTTCGTCGTTAATCTTGCCAAAGTAAGTGTACAGCGGGGGCAGGGTAGAGTCGCCGTAGTTGAGAAAGAACTGGGAGCCGTTCGTACCCAGGCCCGCGTTCGCCATAGCGATGGTGCCGCGGGGGTAAGTCACGGACCCGCTGTACTGGAGCAGCTGGGATGTGTAGCTGTTCGCTTCTTTCTCGGATATCCCCTCCGGCAGAGTCGACGTGTCTATCTTATCGAGCGCTTCATCTGTCGGGTACTCGTTGGCGAACTGGAAGCCGGGGCCCCCCGAGCCCGTCCCCGAGGGGTCGCCGCACTGGAGGACCTTGAGGCCCTCCGAGGTGGTCAGTCGGTGGCAGACGCTGTCATCGAAGTAACCTTTGCCTGCCAAGTACTCGATGGCGTTGACGGTGCAGGGAGACACGGAGCGGTCCAGCTCCATGCCGATCGCGCCGGCGGAGGTGTCCAGCTTCACCGTGGCGGTGCCCGTCGCGGCGATGTTCTCCGTGGGAGGGGTGCCGGCGTCCTTGCTCGCCGCGGACGTCGAGGCGGGGTAGGAACACGTGACGGTCGCGGGCAGTGCGGTGGCCCGGGCCAACGCCAGGGGTTCGGCGGGGGCGGCCTCGGACGTCGTGGCTTCTGCCGTCGAGCTTGCGGAGCTTTCACCTGTGGCGGAGACGGAGCCTTCGTCGCCCTGCCGCGCCAGGTAGTAGATCCCGCCACCGGCGGCGATGAGGACCGCCGCCGAGAGGGCTGCGATCTTCCAAGGCGTGGACGACTCCTTCCTGTCTCGCGCTGCCAGTTCTTTCTTCAGGCTGTCCAGCGCCTGCTCGCCCCGCTGCTTGTTGTCCACCACGGTGTGGCTCCTCACTGTCGTCAACACTGTTAACGGAATGTCCGTACGAAGGGCCTATCGTAACAGCGCGAGTTGAGGGGGCTGGGCCGGGTCAAACCGGGCTAGGGTATGCGCATGAAAATCTCCGGCTTCCCGGCTGGCCCGTTTCGCACTAACTGCTACGTCGTTATCAACGACGGCGACACGTCGCGCCGCGCCGTCGTGGTCGACCCCGGCCTCGGGGCGGCGGAAAGGGTGAACCGCATCCTCGTCGAGGAGGGCGCGGAGCTTGTCGCTGTGCTGCTGACGCACGGCCACATCGACCACACGCGGGACGCGGGCTCATTCGGGGTGCCCGTCTACATTCACCCTGCGGACGAATTCATGCTCGCCGCGGGGGAGGGGGTTCCCGAGAGGTCACGCCTGCTTTTCGACGTCCAGTCGATGCCACCAGTGACCCAAGTACGGCACCTCCACGACGGCGACACCGTGGCGGTTGCCGGGCTGGAGTTCACGGTGCGCCACGCCCCAGGGCACTCCCCGGGAAGTGTGCTCCTCAGCGGGGAAGGCGCGGTCTTTGCCGGTGACGTCGTGTTCCGTGGAACGATTGGGCGTACCGACCTGCCGTTTTCGGACGCCGACCTCATGGACGAGAGTCTGCGCGGGCCCGTGTGGGAACTCGACGATTCCCTCGCGCTCCTTCCCGGCCACGGGCCGACGTCGACGGTGGCGCAGGAAAAGGCGACCAACCCATATCTCCTCGCTGCCCGGGCTGGTCGCTAGACTCGACCGGCGTGAGCGAGAACAAGACCAGCGAGCAGTTTCGTGCCCTGTCGGCGCCAAAAGGGGTCCCGGATTATGTCCCGCCGAAATCCGGTGAATTCATCTACGTGCGCGACGAATTCGCTCGCCAGGCGCGGCTCGCCGGCTACCAGCACATCGAATTGCCTGTGTTCGAGGATACTGCCCTCTACGCGCGGGGCGTAGGCGAGTCTACGGACGTTGTCTCCAAGGAGATGTACACCTTCCAAGACCGCGGTGACAGGTCTGTAACCCTGCGCCCGGAGGGCACGGCCGGCGTGATGCGCGCGGTGATCGAGCACAACCTGGACCGCGGTTACCTGCCCGTCAAGCTCAGTTACTATGGCCCGTTTTTTCGCTACGAACGCCCGCAAGCAGGGAGGTACCGCCAGCTGCAGCAGGTCGGTGCGGAGGCGATCGGTATTGACGACCCGCTCATCGACGCCGAGCTCATCGCGCTCGCGGACCGCTGCTACCGCGCCGTCGGCCTTACCCAATTCCGGCTTGAACTTACCAGCCTGGGCGACGATTCCTGCCGGCCCCAATACCGCGAGAAGCTGCAGGATTTCTTGTTCAAGCTCCCCCTCGACGAGGAAACCCGCCACCGTGCGGAGATCAACCCGCTGCGGGTTCTCGACGACAAGCGTCCCGAGGTGCAGGACATGTTGGGCGACGCACCCCTGATGCTGGACCACCTGTCGGATGAGTCGCGCGCCCACTTCGAGACCGTGACGGCGACCTTGGACGATTTAGGGGTTTCCTACGTGATCAACCCTCGCATGGTCCGCGGCCTCGACTACTACACCAAGACCACCTTTGAGTTCGTGCACGACGGGCTCGGCGCCCAGTCGGGTATCGGCGGCGGCGGGCGCTACGACGGCCTGATGGCCCAGATCGGCGGGCAGGACCTTTCCGGCATCGGGTTTGGTCTCGGGGTCGACCGGACGGTCCTCGCGCTGGAGGCTGAGGGGGTGCGGCCGGAGGGCGTCGGCAAGCGTGTGGCTGTCTTTGGCGTCGCCATTGGTGACGAGGCTCGTTCGCGCATGGCGCGACTTATCGACGCCCTCCGTGCCGCCGGGGTGTCCGCCGACATGGCGTACGGCGAGCGCGGTTTGAAGGGCGCCATGAAAGGCGCCGACCGGGCTGGTGCGACGTACGCGCTGGTCTTGGGCGATCGTGAGCTCGAGGCAGACCGGGTGGCAGTGAAGAACCTCGCTGACCACACGCAGGTCGAAGTCGAGCTCGACGCCGCCGCTGTAGCACGGGTTGTTCGCCAGTAACTAGCACTCGGTGATGTTGACGGGCAGGCCCAGTTGCACGGCCAGGCCGCCCATTGACGTCTCCTTGTACTTCGTCATCATGTCCCGGCCCGTCGCCGCCATGGTTTCCACGACGTCGTCGAGGGTGACGATGTTTGTCCCGTCGCCCAGCTTGGCCAGACGGGCGGCGTTGATCGCCTTGACCCCACCAATCGCGTTGCGTTCGATGCAGGGGACCTGGACGAGGCCGCCGACGGGGTCGCAGGTCAGGCCGAGGTTGTGTTCGAGTGCGATTTCGGCGGCGTTTTCCACCTGTTGAGGCGTGCCGTTCAACATCGCGCACATGCCCGCCGCGGCCATGGAGGATGCGGAGCCCACCTCGCCCTGGCACCCAACCTCAGCACCGGAGATCGACGCGTTCGTCTTGATAATCACCCCGATCGCCCCTGCGGTGAGGAGGAAATCGCGGGCTCGTTCGGCGTTGAACCCGTCAGTGAAGTCCCGGCAGTAGTGCATGACAGCGGGGATGATGCCGGCGGCGCCGTTGGTCGGAGCGGTGACGATCTGACCATGGGCGGCGTTTTCCTCATTCACTGCTAACGCATAGAGGTTAACCCACTCCATCGCGTCCAAGCCGCGCGACGTCGACGCCTCATATTCGGCTGTGAGCAGGCGGTAGAGGCGTGGCGCGCGACGGGACACTCCCAGACCCCCGGGGAGCGTCCCCTCGGACTTGAGCCCGTTGGAAACACATTCCTGCATGACGTTCCACACCGTGTCGAGGTGATCGCGCACGGCATCCCAGCCGTGCATCGCTTCCTCGTTGGCGCGCATAATCTCGGCAATGCTCAAGCAGTGCTCCTCACACAGCTGCATGAGTTCCGCTCCGGTGTGGAACTCGAAGGGCACGGTCTCTCCGTGCCGGGCGGTGTCCACGCCGGAGCGGTTGCGCTGGGCCTCCATCCCGTCGCGGTCGAGGATGAAGCCACCTCCGACCGAGTAGTACTCCTTGCGAGTTGCGACGCGTTCCCCGTCCGCATTCCATGCGTCGAAGATCACGCAGTTTGGGTGGCGAGCTACCGGGGTTGGGTTGAATTCCACTTCGTATTCGACGGCGCCGTCGGGGCCCTCGATGACGCCGCGTGGGGCAACGGGCTCACCCGGTTTTGGTGCAACGTCCGGAGTCGTTGTCGTGGGGGTCCACCCAACCAGTCCGAGCAGCACGGCGCGGTCCGTGCCGTGCCCGACACCCGTTGCCGCGAGCGAACCCCGCAGCTCGACCTTGACGCGTGCGGGGATGTAACCGAGCTCCGCAATAAAGGCCATGGCGGCGCGCATCGGCCCGACCGTATGTGATGAGGAGGGGCCGATTCCGACACTGAACAGGTCGATGACGCTGACGGTGTGATCTGGCATGGAGGCGATGCTACCGCACCGACCCGACGGATCGGACGGCGCCGGAGATCGGACCGCTGCTCCTGCTCAACCGCGGCCCGCGCCGCTGGAGTAGAGACGCCAGTTCCACCGCGGCCTGCCGCACGCGGCCGGAAAAGGCGGTTGCGCCCCCGGTTCCCACATCCTCGGCAGTGGCGAACAAGGATGTCGGCACGACGATAGCGTGCATGTAGGACAGAAGAGGCCGAAGCGCGTGGTCGGCGACGAGTGTGTGGCGTTGGCTTCCCGCGGTGGCGGCGATGATTGTTGGGGTGCCGCGCAGCGCGTCGCTATCGAGGACGTCGAAGAACATCTTGAATAAACCGGAATAGCTGGCCTTGAACACCGGGGTCACAACGACCAAACCGTCGGCCCGGGAAACGAGCTCGATCGCGTCGGCGAGCTGGGCGGACATCACCCCCGCCACCATGGCATCGGCCAGGTCGTGCGCAAAGTCTTTCAACTCAATGGTGGTGACATCCAGCGCGGGCACTTCCGCGATGACTGCGCCGGCGATCTCGTCGGCAACGCGCCGAGTTGTCGACGGGGTGGAAAGGCCGGCAGTGAGGACCACCAGGTGTTTCATCGATTCTCCTTCGCCCCGAGGGGGCGGACGGGCGCGTGCGGTACGTCTCGAGCAACAACGGTGACAGATCACCTATTCCCGAGTGCAGGCTTTACGACGAGTAACCGCCCCGGTGCAGGAAGTCGCAGGATGACATCACGCCAGACTCGTACCCCGCCATAAATGCATCTTCGCGCTGTTCGGAAGAGCCGTGGGTCCAGGCGTCCGGGTTGATCTGGCCACCGGAGCGCTTCTGGATGTTGTCATCCCCGATTGCGCGGGCGGTTTGCAGGGCCTCGCTGAGCTGCTTCCGGCTGATGGGCTCGAGCATCGCGTCTTCACCCTCGGAGGCGCGCTTGGCCCACAGGCCCGCATAACAGTCGGCCTGCAGCTCAATGGCCACAGCCGCCGAGTCCTCACCCGGGTTGTTGTAGTCGCTTAGCCCGAGAGTCCCTTCCAGGTTTTGGATGTGGTGGCCGATCTCATGGGCGATGGCGTATTCCTGCGCCAGCGGGCCGTTGCTCCCGCCCAGCTGGCCGAGCTGTTGGAAGAAGCTCACGTCGAGGTACGCCGTGGTGTCCGAGGGGCAATAAAAGGGGCCGGTTGACGCGGAGGCGTTGCCGCAGCCCGTCGCCACGCTGTTCTCGAACAGGTGCATGCCAGGCTGGGTGTATTCGATCCCGGCCTGCTGCGGCAGCACCGCTTGCCACACCGCGTCGACGGAATACATCGTTGCCTCGACCCGACAGTCGTCGTACTCGTTCGCCGCCCCCTCCGACTGGCAGTGGTCCAGGTTATAAGAGCCCGGATTGGAAGAGTGGCCCGCCGAAGGCAGAGATTCGGTCCCCGTCCCCCCACCCAGGAAATAGACGAGGGCGAGGATAACGAGCGTCCCAATCCCGCCTCCGCCGACGACGATGGGAAGGCCGCCACCCCCGCCAGAGCTCGTCGTTACGCGGCCGCCCCCGCCCTGGCTGAAACTGTTTTTGAACGTCATGGCAGTGATACTGCCAAAGAATGGGGGATATCGGAGCGACTCTCGCCCTCGCGGTCGCCGGTGTTGAGGTCGCGAGTAGACTCGCAGGCGTTAACTACTGCTCTCACGTGGAAGGACGTGGACGTTACAGTGCTGCGCACTCACCTTGCGGGGGACCTCCGCAAAGAACTCGACGGCCAGACGGTGACCCTGACCGGCTGGGTATCCCGGCGCCGTGACCACGGCGGCGTGATCTTCATCGACCTGCGAGACCGCTCGGGGCTCGCCCAGGTGGTGTTCCGCGAGTCCACGGTGGCTGAGGTAGCCCATGACCTTCGCAGTGAATACTGCGTGCAGGTTACCGGTGTGGTGGAGCCGCGGCCGGAGGGGTCGGCCAACCCGAACCTGGCCTCGGGCGACATTGAGGTCAACGCGACTCAGTTGACAGTGCTCAACAAGTCCGCTGCGCTTCCCTTCCAGGTAGAGGACTTTTCCTCCGCCGAGGTGGGCGAAGAGACGCGCTTGAAGTATCGCTACCTCGACCTGCGCAGGAAACGGCAAGCCGACGCGCTGCGCTTGCGTTCCGCCGTAAACCGTGCCGCGCGCGAGGTGCTGAACCGCCACGACTTCACCGAAATCGAGACGCCGACGTTGACTCGCTCGACGCCGGAGGGTGCGCGCGACTTCCTCGTCCCGGCCCGCCTGCGCCCCGGGTCGTGGTACGCGCTGCCGCAATCCCCACAGCTGTTCAAGCAGCTGCTCATGGTCGCCGGCATGGAGCGCTATTACCAGATCGCTCGGTGCTACCGCGACGAGGATTTCCGTGCTGACAGGCAGCCCGAGTTCACCCAGCTCGATATCGAGGCCAGCTTCGTCGATCAGGACGATGTCATCGCCTTGGCCGAGGAGATCCTCGTCGAGCTGTGGAATCTCATCGGCTACGAGATCACCACCCCGATCCCGCGCATGACCTACAAGGACGCGATGGAGAAGTACGGCTCCGACAAGCCGGACCTGCGCTTCGACATCCAGCTGGCGGACTGCACCGAGTTCTTCGCCAACACCACCTTCCGCGTGTTCCAGAACGAGTACGTCGGCGCCGTCGTCATGGAGGGCGGCGCCTCCCAGCCGCGCCGCCAGCTCGATGCCTGGCAGGAGTGGGCCAAGCAACGTGGTGCGAAGGGGCTCGCCTACATCCTCGTCGGTGAAGACGGCGAGCTGGGCGGGCCGGTCGCCAAGAACATCACGGAAGAGGAAAAGGCCGGCATCGCTGCGCACGTCGGTGCGCAGCCCGGTGACTGCATTTTCTTTGCTGCCGGAGACACTAAGAGCTCGCGCGCTCTGCTCGGCGCCGCGCGTGGGGAAATCGCCCGCAAGCTGGGCTTGATCAAGGAGGGAGACTGGGCCTTTACCTGGGTCGTCGATGCGCCTCTGTTCGAGCCCGCCGCCGACGCCACGGCTTCCGGCGATGTCGCCCTGGGCAACTCTTCGTGGACCGCCGTGCACCACGCTTTTACCTCGCCCAAGCCGGAGCACCTCGACTCCTTCGACTCTGCGCCGGGTGAGGCGCTAGCCTACGCCTACGACATCGTCTGCAACGGCAATGAGATCGGCGGTGGGTCGATTCGTATTCATGATCGCGAGGTACAGGAGCGCGTCTTTGGTGTCATGGGGATCAGCGAAGAGGAGGCGCGCGAGAAGTTCGGTTTCCTTCTCGACGCCTTCTCCTACGGGGCGCCCCCGCACGGCGGGATCGCCTTCGGCTGGGATCGCATCGTCTCCCTGCTCGGCGGTTTCGACTCAATCCGCGACGTCATCGCGTTCCCGAAGTCGGGCGGTGGCGTCGACCCGCTGACCGACGCCCCGGCCCCGATCACCGCCGCCCAGCGGAAAGAAAGCGGCGTGGATGCGGAGCCGAAAACGGGATCTTCGTCCCAGGAGTAACTTTATGGACCAGCACGAGGTCATCGCCGCGGCGGAGGAGGTTCTCACCCACCGCTACGGCGGGTCGCAGAAGCTTGTCGACGCCACGCGGCTCTACGGCTCCGGCTCCGCGGGGGTGTTCCGCGCCCGCGTGGCCACCAGCCCGTTCCTCCAGCACCGGTCTGTCGTTGTCAAGCAGTCACCGGAAACGGGCGACGCCCTCGAGGACGGGGCGTTTATCCGGGAGGTCGTTGCCTACCAGTTCACAACATCGCTTAGCGAGGACGTGCGTCCGGGCCCGGTCTTGCTGGGGTACGACCTTTCGCGGCGCCTCATCATCATCTCCGACTCAGGAGACGGCGACACCTTGGAGACGCTGCTGAACTCGGCTGATGAGGACAACCGGGTGCAGGTTCTGCGCAACCTGGGAACCGCCCTGGGGCGAATGCATGCCGGCACTGCAGGCAAGGAAGTGTCCTACGACACGCTGTTAGCGCGCATGGTCAAAGGCGACCCGGACGGAAAGCGGGTTCAGCAGCAGCGGGACAAACTGCTGGTGGACCGGATGGAAACTGGGGCGCGAGCCCTCGAGGCGGCCGGCATCACGTTGCCGACCGAGGTGTCCATCGCAGCCGCCAACACACAAACCCGGTTGCTCAAGGGCGGAAGCCGCGCGTTCACGTCGTTCGACCTCGCACCCGACAACATCATCTACGCGGATCGCACCCAGTTCCTCGATTACGAGTGGGCGGGGTTCCGTGACGTCACCTTCGACGTCGCTTTCGTTATCGCCGGGTTCCCCAACCACGTGTTGTCCTACCCGATCAGCGATAACGAGGCGGGCGCTTTCATCGACGCGTGGGTTCGCGAGGTGGAAAAGCTCTGGCCCGCGGTCCGGCACGAGGACACCCTCCAAGCTCGCATGACGGCGGCTCTTCTCTGCTGGGCTCTGTCCAGCGTGGGGATGAGCCACGAAGCGGACTTGTTCCGGCTGCGCTCGAAGGGCCCGTTCGACGACGATGAACGCATGCTGCGTCGCGATCTCTACGAGACCTTCGACGCGCTCGCGCGCTACTCCGGCACCGGACGCGATACCGCTTATTTGGTTATTGCTGATTGGGCCCGGGGCGTCGCCGCGCGTCTAGCGTAGGGGGTTCGGCAGAATGCAGGAGGGGCTTTTCGGCAATAGCGAGACCCGGGGTAGTGACTACTTCGCCGCCAGAGACGATGCGCCGCTTGCGGCCCGCATGCGCCCCCGCTCCCTCGACGAGGTTGCCGGTCAAAGCCACCTCCTCTCGGAGGGCAAACCCCTGCGCCGGCTCATCGAGGGTTCCGGCGCCGCATCAGTGGTGCTCTACGGCCCGCCCGGTACGGGAAAGACGACGATTGCGTCGCTCGTCGCGCAGACCACGGGCAGGCATTTCGTTGCACTGTCTGCCCTGTCGGCGGGTGTGAAGGAAGTGCGTGAGGTCATCGCCGAGGCGCGTCGCGGCCTCGCGCGGGGTGAGAAAACGGTTCTCTTCATCGATGAGGTCCATCGCTTTTCGAAAACCCAGCAGGATGCCCTGCTCGCGGCCGTGGAAAATCGCACGGTGTTGCTCGTGGCGGCGACGACCGAAAACCCGTCGTTTAGCGTCGTTGCCCCGTTGCTCTCGCGGTCCTTGCTCTTGCAGCTCGAACCTCTCGGTGACGCCGATATTCGGACGGTCATTGAGCGGGCGCTAGTCAGCGAACGGGGATTAAAAGGCACGGTCTCGCTTGACGACGACGCGCGCGACCAGCTCATTCTTCTCGCAGGAGGCGACGCGCGTCGCGCCTTGACCTACCTGGAAGTCGCCGCGGAGACGGCGGGTGAAGGGGGAACGGTGACATTGGACACCGTTCGGCAGAGCGTGAACCGGGCGGTCATTCGCTATGACAGGGATGGGGACCAGCACTATGACGTGGTCTCCGCCTTCATCAAGTCGATCAGGGGCAGCGATGTCGATGCCGCCTTGCACTACCTCGCGCGAATGATCGAGGCGGGGGAGGATCCCCGCTTCATTGCGCGGCGGCTAGTCATCCACGCTGCCGAAGACATCGGAATGGCAGACCCCTCTGCCCTCCAGGTGGCTATGGCGGCGGCCCAAGCGGTGCAGTTCATTGGCATGCCAGAGGGCCGCCTTCCCCTCGCGCAAGCGACGATCCACCTGGCCACTGCCCCTAAGTCGGCTTCCGTGGTCACGGCGATCACGCGGGCCCAAGGCGACGTGAGGGCTGGCGCGGCGGGCCCGGTCCCAGCTCACTTGCGCGACGGGCACTATGAGGGCGCGGCGAAGCTCGGGCACGCGGTGGGTTACCTCTACCCGCACGACGATCCGCGTGGGGTGGTCGCGCAGCGCTACATCCCCGAAGGGCTGGACGAGGCGGTCTATTACGAACCTTCCGAGCACGGTAACGAGAAGCGGATCGGCGAATACATCGGCAGACTCCGACGAATGGTGCGGGGAAGGTAGCAACTCGGCGACGGGGTAGAGTTACACGGGACTCTTTACACTTCCGCACTCATTCTGGGAGGACGCCACCCGTGCAGACACATGAGATCCGAGAGCGCTTCACCGCCCACTTTGTGAAGGCCGGGCACGTGCCCGTGCCGAGTGCCTCGCTGATCCTCGACGACCCGACCCTGCTGTTTGTCAACGCCGGAATGGTGCCATTCAAGCCCTACTTTTTGGGGCAGCAGAACCCCCCGTTTGCAAGTGGAATGGCTACGTCCATCCAAAAGTGCGTGCGCACCCTCGACATCGAGGAAGTGGGTGTCACAACCCGGCACAACACCTTCTTCCAAATGGCCGGGAACTTCTCCTTCGGCCAGTACTTCAAGGAAGGGGCGATCACCCAGGCGTGGTCGCTGCTCACAAACCCGGTGGAGGACGGCGGCTATGGCCTCGACCCCGACCGGCTGTGGGTGACGGTTTACAACGACGACGATGAGGCCGCCGAGATCTGGCGCACCGTCGTGGGCATTCCGGAAGAGCGCATCCAGCGCATGGGGATGGAGGACAACTTCTGGTCGATGGGCATCCCTGGCCCATGCGGTCCGTGCTCGGAAATCTACTACGACCGAGGCCCGGAACACGGCGCGGAGGGTGGCCCCGCCGTGGACGACACCCGCTACATGGAGATCTGGAACCTGGTGTTCATGGAGTCCATTCGTGGCGACGGGGACAAGAAGGGCAACTTTGACATCGTCGGCGAGCTGCCCAAGAAGAATATCGACACCGGGCTCGGCGTAGAGCGCCTGGCCTGCCTGCTGCAAGGCGTCGACAACGTCTACGAGACCGACTTGCTGCGGCCCGTTATCGATGCCGCAGCCGCGCTGACCGGAACGCGCTACGACGCGGGCAGCCCCGCGGATGACGTGCGCTTCCGTGTGATCGCCGACCACTCCCGCACCGCGATGATGATCATTCTCGATGGCGTCACTCCGTCGAACGAGGGGCGCGGGTACATCCTCCGCCGCCTGATGCGACGCATCATCCGCTCCGCCCACCTGCTCGGTGCGCGCGGCAACGTCCTAGAGGTGTTCATGACCACGATCATGGACACGATGACCCCCTCTTTCCCCGAAATCGCCGACAACCGCGAACGCATCCTCCGCGTGTCTGCGGCTGAGGAGCGGGCGTTTCTGAAAACCCTTGAGTCGGGGACCAACCGCTTCGACGAGGCAGCGAGCGAATTGAAGGCCGCGGGCGCGTCCGTGGTGCCGGGTGAGAAAGCATTTGAGCTGCACGACACTTACGGTTTCCCCATCGACCTCACGTTGGAGATGGCGCGCGAAGCGGGCCTGGAGGTCGATATGGCGGCCTTCCGTTTGGAAATGGATCAGCAGCGCGCCCGCGCTAAGGCCGATAACAAAGCGAAGAAGCACCGCAACGTCGACGAGTCCCTGTACCGCGAGTGGATTGACAACAACGCCACCGAATTCGTGGGCTACGAGGACCTGACTCACGGAGCGACGGTGGTGGGCCTCGTGCGCGACGGAGCGAAGGTGAACGAGGCTGAAGCGGGTGAGGACGTCGAGGTCATCCTCGACGTCACCCCGATGTACGCCGAAGCGGGTGGCCAGATGGGTGACCGCGGGCGCCTTGTGGTGGGAGACACCCTCGTTGAGGTCAGCGATGTGCAAAAGGTAGGCAAGAAGCTCTGGGTGCACAAGGCGACCGTTCGCAGCGGGGCGATTGACCTCGGCACGTCACTTACCGCCGAGGTAGACGCTGCGTGGCGTCACGGAGCCCGCCAAGCCCACACCGCCACGCACCTCATTCACGGGGCGCTGCGGCAGGTGTTGGGCCCGACTGCCGTGCAGGCGGGATCCCTAAACAAGCCCGGGTACTTGCGTTTCGACTTCAACTACACCGAGGCGCTCACTCCCGCGCAGCTCGACGACATCGCCACGATCACCAACCAAGCTGTGGACGCTGATTTCACCGTCAACACGATCGAGACCTCTCTTGACCGTGCGAAGGCGATGGGTGCGCTGGCGCTGTTTGGCGAGAACTACGGCGAGCGCGTCCGCGTTGTGGAGATCGGGGGCCCTTTCTCTATCGAATTGTGTGGCGGAACCCACGTCGAACACTCATCGCAGATCGGCCCGGTTGCGGTGCTAGGGGAATCCTCGGTGGGCTCGGGTGCGCGCCGCATTGAGGCGTACTCGGGCATGGAGTCCTTCCGTTACTTCTCCAAAGAAGCGGCTTTGGCATCTGGACTCGCCGCCGAGCTGAAGGCGCCCACCGCCGAGCTTCCGGACCGCATCGCCCAGCTAACGGAGCGCCTGCGCGCCGCGGAAAAGCAAGTGGCGGCGCTGCGCCGCGAGCAGCTCGCGGGGGCGACGGCTGCGCTCGTCGAAAAGGCCGAGCGAATCGGTGAGGTCACGTTGCTCGCCGTCGCTCTTCCCGACGGCACCGCGGCCGCCGACGTTCGCTCGATCGCGACGGATCTGCGCGGGCGGTTCGGCACCCGCCCGGCCGTAGTCGCCCTGATCAGCCAGGAGGGGGACAAAGTCCCCTTCGTCGTCGGGGTCACCGCCCCGGCGGTAGAGCTCGGCGTCAAGGCCGGTGAACTGGTCAAAGTGATCGGTACTCACGTGGCGGGTCGTGGTGGCGGAAAGCCCGACATGGCGCAGGGCTCTGGAACTGACGCTGCCGGGATCCACGCCGCGCTCCAGGCTGTTCGAGGGGACCTGCAGGCACGTGAAGGGGGGAGCAGGTAAGGTAACAAAACGGAAACAAAATGGGCTGGATCGCCCGGCCTGTTTCTTCCTCACCCCCGAAATCCCCGAAGGAGCGACGACCAGCCGATGAAGGTGCAGCCTGATACTCCGGGGGTTGACGACCCGGGAGCGGGGCGACGTCTTGGAATCGATGTCGGCACCGCACGCATCGGGGTGGCCGCGTCCGATCGGGACGCCACGCTGGCGATGCCCGTCGAGACGGTGCCGCGGGTGACGCGGCACCGCGACCCAGACGGGGCGGATGTTGACAGGCTCGCGCAGCTCGTGCGGGAGTACCAAGCCGTCGAGATCGTTGTCGGCCTGCCCCGTGACCTTAAAGGCAACGGCTCGGCGAGCGTCCGGGATGCCAAGGACATTGCTTCCCGCTTGGCAAAGCGGTGCGAGGCGCCGGTTCGCTTCGCCGACGAGCGTCTCACCACTGTCGTAGCAACGCGGGCGATGCGCAGCGCGGGCGTCAAGCAGAAAGCCGGGAGACGGGTTATAGACCAGGCTGCCGCCGTCGAAATCCTCCAGTCCTGGCTCGACGGACGGACGAACTACCTGAAGGAGACGAAGTGAACGCATCTGCACGTCAGTCCTCAAGAGCGCGAACCCGCGGCACAGCAGTGCTCGTCGTCTCTGTCTTGCTGATAATCGGCCTCGTTGCGTGGATTGCGGTTGCGCGTTCCAACGGCGCTGGCGGGGACTTTCACGGAGAAGGAACAGGCGAGGAGCAGATCGTGGAGGTCCCGGAGGGATCCTCTGTCTCTGAGCTCGGTCCCAACCTGGAGCAGCTGGGCGTGGTAAAGACGAACGCGGCGTTTCAAACGGCCGCGCTATCCAGCTCGGACTACGACGACATCCAGCCCGGTTTCTATCGGTTGCAGAAGGGAATGAGTGCTCAGGCGGCGGTCACGGCACTGCTCGACCCGGCAAACCGCGTCACCCCGCTTCAGGTCTACGGCGGCGCGACGCTGATGGACGTCACCGTGGTTGGTGGTCAGACCCGCTCTGGCATTCTTTCGTTGATTCGTCAGGTCGCCTGCGACACCAGCGGTTCGTCCAGCTGCGTGACCATGGACGACCTCACTCGTGTCGCCTCGACGGCCGACCCGGCAACGTTGGGCGTGCCCGAGTGGGCGCGCGCTGCGGTGACCGCCAAAGCGGGTGACGCAAAACGCCTCGAGGGGCTCATTGCTCCGGGTGACTACATCGTGGACCCCCAGGCATCAGCGGAATCGATCTTGACCGACCTCATCACCCGCTCAGCGTCGTTGTACGAATCCACGAACATCACTGGACGCGCACAGGCGATCGGGTTGTCGCCCTACGAGTTGCTTACGTCGGCGTCCCTGGTGGAGCGGGAGTCTCCGGCGGGTGAGTTCGATAAGGTCGCGCGCGTGATCCTCAACCGGCTCGCTGCCCCGATGCGCCTCGAGTTCGACTCGACGGTGAACTACGGTCTCACCTCGGTCGAAGTGGCCACGACCAACGAGGACCGTCAGCGCGTGACCCCCTGGAACACCTACGCCAAGGACGGGTTGCCTGAGACGCCCATTGCTTCGCCCTCATTGGAGGCCATCGAAGCCATGGAAAACCCGGCTCAGGGCGACTGGCTCTTCTTCGTCACGGTGGACAAGAACGGCACGACGGTGTTTAACAACTCCTTCGAAGAACACCTCGCCGACGTCCAACGCGCCCAAGAGGCGGGCGTCCTCGATTCCAACCGCTAGGTGGCAGAAGTGGACGCGATCACCCGCCGCGCGGCGGTTCTTGGCTCCCCGGTTGCGCACTCGCTTTCGCCCGTGCTGCATGCCGCGGGTTATGCCGCCGCAGGGTTACGTAACTGGGAGTACACGCGTATCGAATGCACCGCGGACCAGCTCGCGGACGTCGTGCGCGGCGCCGACGAGTCGTTCCGAGGCTTCTCCGTCACAATGCCCGCGAAGTTCGCCGCACTCGAGTTCGCGGATGAGGTAAGTTCTCGCGCCGCGGCCATCGGTTCCGCGAACACGCTGGTGCGCACAGCAGGCGGGTGGCGCGCCGACAACACCGATTGTGAGGGAGTAGACGCCGCGTTAGACGAGCTGCTGGGTGGCTCCCCGGTGTCCTCCGCCTTGGTAATCGGGGCCGGGGGGACGGCGCGACCAGCGCTGTGGGCGTTGCAGAAAAGGGGCGTCGAAAAGCTCACTGTGCTCAACCGCACTGATCGGGCGGAGGACATCGCCCCCGTGGTGGGCGCCGCCGAGCTGGAATTTGTCAGCTACGACGCGGATCTTCGGGCGCTAGCCGTCTCTACCGACGTCATCGTCTCCACGGTGCCGGCCGCCGCGCTCAACGCCCACGCTTCCGCGCTCGGACACGCCCCAGTTTTCGATGTCATCTACGACCCTTGGCCCACCGCGCTTGCCACATCCGCAGCCGCCAACGGGTACCGCACGGTTGGAGGGTTGTCCATGCTGGCCGCGCAGTCCTACTCGCAGTTCGAACAATTCACCGGCGTCGCCGCACCACGAGACGCGATGCGCGACGCGCTGTTGCGCCATATGCTGTAGGTGTGCTCACCGGGGGGATACTGGCGGCAGCGGCGTGGAGCTGTGCGCTTTCGCTTATCGACGCCACGACGCGCCGCCTTCCCAACCTCCTCACCCTTCCCGCGGCCGCGCTTTCCCTCGCTTTCTGCGTAGTCCACCCCGCCGGGCTCTGGGGCCTTATGTGGCCGGCCCTCTACATCGCGCTGCCAGGCGGAATCGGCGGGGGAGATGTCAAGCTGGCTGTCCCGCTCGGGGTGGGCGTCGCCCTCGCCTCCG
Organism: Corynebacterium capitovis DSM 44611; assembly: GCF_030440535.1. Lineage (NCBI taxonomy): Bacteria > Bacillati > Actinomycetota > Actinomycetes > Mycobacteriales > Corynebacteriaceae > Corynebacterium > Corynebacterium capitovis. The sequence continues at coordinate 1,049,268 of NZ_CP047117.1, forward strand.
GCGCGGGCGGCGTCATTGGCGCCATCTTTGTCGCTGCCCTGCTTACCTATGGTGTCGGGCGGCTGACGGGGAGGCACTCCCTCCCACACGGGCCAGCGATGAGTGGCGCGGCGTGGATCGCTGGGCTAGTAGGCAGCGAAGCCTGGCCATTGTGACACAATGAGCGCCATGCTTCGCTGGACTACGGCCGGGGAGTCCCACGGCCAGGCTCTCATCGCGCTTGTCGAGAACATGCCCTCGGGCGTGCCCGTCAGTAAAGACGACATTGCCCACCAACTTGCGCGGCGCCGGCTCGGGTACGGCCGCGGAGCGCGAATGAAGTTTGAGGCAGACGAGCTCACGCTCCTGTCCGGGGTGGTGCACGGCACGACGCTTGGTAGCCCCATTGCGCTGATGATCGGCAACACCGAGTGGCCGAAATGGACCACGATCATGTCCCCCGAAGAAGTAGACGAGACGGATCCGGATGTCGCGCAGACCCTGAATTCTGGGCGCGGCGCGCGGCTGACCCGACCCCGCCCGGGGCACGCTGACTTCGCAGGAATGATCAAATACGATTTCGACCACGCCCGGCCGATCCTCGAGCGTTCCTCCGCGCGCGAGACAGCCGCACGCGTCGCCGCGGGTGCCGTGGCGCGATCCTTCCTGCGCGAAGCGCTCGGTGTCGACGTCATCTCGCACGTCATCTCGATAGGTGAGTCGGCAACGTATACCGGGCCGGCTCCCGCCGCCGCCGATATCGACGCGATTGACTCCTCGCCCGTTCGTGCCTTCCATAAGGAAGCGGAGGCGGACATGGTGGCGTGCATCGACGCAGCAAAAAAAGACGGCGACACCCTAGGGGGCGTCGTCGAGGTCGTCGTCAATGGCTTGCCGGTCGGCCTCGGCTCTCACATTTCGGGCGAGCACCGCCTTGACGCCCAGCTCGCCGCGGCGCTCATGGGAATCCAATCCGTGAAGGGAGTGGAGGTCGGAGACGGTTTCGAGGAGGCGCGTCGCAGGGGCAGCCAGGCTCACGACGAGATGGTGCGCGACGGGCGCGGAGTGCACCGCCTGAGCAACCGGGCGGGCGGACTCGAGGGGGGCATGACAAACGGTGAGCAGCTGCGAGTGCGCGCGGCGTTAAAGCCGATCTCGACGGTGCCGCGCGCGCTGAAAACCGTAGACATGGCCACCGGCGAGGTGGCAACCGGCATTCACCAGCGTTCGGACGTCTGCGCGGTTCCGGCCGGTGGCGTCGTGGCTGAGGCGATGGTCGCCTTGGTCTTGGCGCGGGCCGTGTTGGAAAAATTCGGAGGCGACAGCCTCGCGGAAGTGAAGCGGAACATATTCTCGTACAATGAATACGTTTCCCGCCGCTTGAGCTTCGGAGGTCTTGATGGCTGAGTCCACCTCGGTCAAGGTCGTTCACACCCGCCCTCGGGTCGTCCTTGTCGGCCCTCCGGGCGCCGGCAAATCGACGATCGGTCGGCGGCTGGCCAGCGCCCTCAACCTCCCGCTGGTGGACTCCGATTTGCTCATCGAAGCGGGGGAGGGCAAACCATGCGGGCAGGTCTACGCCGAGCGGGGTGAGGAAGCCTTCCGGGAGCTGGAGGCGGCTTACGTCGCAGAAGCCCTTGCCTCAGGCGGCATTGCGAGCCTCGGGGGAGGGGCCGTTCTTAATTCCGCAACCCGGCAGCTGCTGGCCAACCACACGGTCGTCTGGATTGACGTGACGGCGGAGGAGGGCATCCGTCGCACCGCGAACGAGACGACGCGTCCCGTCCTTGCCGCCGCGGACCCTGCGCAGCACTACCGCGACTTGCTCGCCACACGCGAGCCCTTTTACCGCGAGGTGTCCGACTACCGTGTGCGAACGGACGAGCGCCCCCCGCAGCGGGTTGTCGCCGAAGTGCTCGGCATCATCGAGGCTCAGTAGCGGCCGGGACATACACCCGCTAACAACGAGAGGAAGCAGCCAATGTCAGTCGTAGAGGTCACCGGCCCCAACCCGTATACGGTCACGATTGGCCACGGGGTAACGGGGCAGGTGGCTGAGCGGGCGGCGTCGTTGGGTGCGCGCAAGGTGGCGATCATCCACCAGAAGCCCCTCGCCGCCGTGGCGCGCCACATCGCGCGCGAGTTGGAGGTGGCAAACCTCGAATACGTCCTAGCTCCAGTCCCGGATGCCGAGCAGGCGAAAACGCGTGAGGTGGCGGCGGAGCTGTGGGACGTGCTCGGAACCCACAACTTCTCCCGACAAGACGTGATCGTCGGTCTCGGAGGGGGAGCAGCTACGGACCTGGCCGGGTTCGTCGCTGCCACCTGGATGCGCGGGATACGGGTGATTCAGGTGCCCACGACCCTTCTCGCGATGGTGGACGCCGCAGTCGGGGGGAAAACCGGAATCAACACGCCTGCGGGGAAAAACTTGGTCGGGGCGTTCCACGAACCCGATTCCGTCTTAGTCGATCTTGACCGCGTCTACACGCTACCCGAAGAAGAGATCGTGTCGGGATCCGCTGAACTGATCAAGACGGGCTTTATCGCGGACCCCCGAATCCTTGACCTTTACCGAGCTGATCCGCAGAGCCACTGGGAGGAGCTTGTGACCCGTTCCGTACGAGTCAAGGCGGGCGTGGTCAGCCAGGACCTGCGGGAATCGGGGCTGCGCGAAATCCTCAACTACGGGCACACCCTCGGACACGCGATTGAGCGCCGGGAGAACTACCAGTGGCGCCACGGCAACGCCGTGGCCGTGGGGATGATGTTCGTCGCCTACCTCGCCCGCAACCGGGGGCTCATCGATGACGAACTCGTCAGTCTTCACCGGACAGTCCTCGCGGGTGCTGGTCTACCGACGACCTATGACCCCGGAGCCTTCGATGACCTCCTCGCCGCCATGAAGCACGACAAGAAGAACCGAGACGGCCGGATCCGATTCGTCGTCCTCAGCGGGCTGGGCCAGTGTGCTCGACTCGAGGACGCGTCGGTGGAGGAGATGCGGGCGGCCTACGAGGAGGTTAACCGTGGTTAACGTGCACCACGTCCTCGTCTTGAACGGGCCGAACCTCAACAGGCTGGGGAAGAGGCAGCCCGAGGTGTATGGGGCTGAGACGCTCGCGGACGTCGAGAAGCGAGTGCGTACTCGCGCGAGCAACCTCGGGCTTGGCGTTGACTTCCGACAATCCAACCACGAGGGCGACCTGCTCGACTGGGTGCATGAGGCGGCCGACAACAGATGGGCCGTGGTTATCAACCCCGGCGGCTGGACCCACACGTCCGTCGCGTTGCGGGATGCGCTGGCGGAAGTAGCCGACGGCGCGGGTTTTGTCGAAGTCCACATTTCAAACGTCCACGCCCGGGAAGAGTTCCGGCAACACTCCTATCTTTCGGAGATCGCGGAAGGGGTCGTGGCGGGTCTGGGAACGCTCGGTTACGAGCTAGCTCTCGAATATTTTGCGAGGAGGAACAATGGGAATGGCTGACACTCGATTCGAAACGCGTCGGCGCACGCTGGCGAGCACCCTGGCCGCGAAGCGAATCGACGACATGGTGGTGACAAACCTGATTCACGTGCGTTACCTGTCGGGTTACAGCGGGTCCAACGGCGCGCTGCTCGTCTCCAAGGACAGGACCGCCCGTATCGCCACGGACGGCCGCTACATCACCCAGATCGCCCAAGAGGTACCCGATATCGAGGCGACGATCACCCGAGAGGTCGCCAACGCTCTTCTGGGCACGGTTGTCGACGGCCACCGTGTCGGTTACGAAGCAGACCATGTGACCGTCAGTCAGCTGGAATCCCTGCAAGCCGCCTGCCCGGAGGGCGTCACCCTCGTTCCCGTCAGTGGCGTGATCGAAGGCATCCGCTTAACTAAGGACGCAACCGAGGTAAGCAGGTTGGAGGACGTCGCCCAGCTCGGAGTGGAGGCACTGCAGGGCTTGCTGAACGCCGGAGAACTCCGCGCGGGGCGAACAGAGCGGCAGGTTGCTGCGGACCTGGAGTACCGCATGCGTACCCTGGGCTCTGAGCGCGTGAGCTTTGACACCATCGTCGCCTCCGGCCCGAATTCCGCGATGCCCCACCACGGCGCATCCGACCGCGTTATCGAACAGGGCGACCTGGTCACGATTGATTTCGGGGCGCACCGGCGCGGGTACAACTCGGACATGACCCGCACCTTCGCTGTCGGAGAGATCGACCCTTTCCTGCGCGAGATTTACGACGTCGTCAAGGCGTCGCAGGCGGCAGGTATGGCCGCGGCGCGGCCTGGGGCGGCGCTCGTCGACGTCGATAAGGCGTGCCGAAGCCTCATCGAGGACGCGGGGTACGGAGAGTACTTCGTCCACTCGACGGGCCACGGGGTCGGGCTGGAGGTCCACGAGGCCCCCTACGCCGCGACATCCGGGACCGGTGAATTAGAGGAGGGCATGACGCTCACCATCGAGCCGGGGATTTACGTTCCCGGGCGGGGTGGTGTGCGGATTGAGGATACTTTGGTCATTACGGCCGGTGCGCCGCGTGCCATTACCGAGTGGACGCGGGAGCTTGTCACTCTCTGATGTAGCATTGCTGTGTTTGATCACGTCCATCTACCCGAGAAGGAAAATTTCGCGTGGCATCCACAGCTGATTTCAAGAACGGCCTCGTGCTCAAGGTTGACGGCAAGCTGCAGCAGATCGTCGAATTCCAGCACGTCAAACCGGGTAAGGGCCCGGCCTTCGTGCGCACGAAGCTGAAGGACGTTGTCTCGGGCAAGACCGTGGACAAGACCTGGAACGCCGGCGTGAAGGTGGAAACGGCCACCGTTGATCGGCGCGACATGACCTACCTGTACAACGACGGAACCAACTACGTCGTGATGGACGATAAGACCTACGAGCAGTACGAGCTGCCCGCGGAAAAGTTCGGTGACGCGGCGCGCTTCCTTCTGGAGAACATGCGCCTCCAGGTGTCGTTCAACGACGGCGACGCTCTGTTCGCAGAACTGCCAGTGTCGGTGGATTTGGCCATCCAGCACACGGAGCCGGGTCTGCAGGGTGATCGCTCAACGGGTGGCACCAAGCCCGCAACGCTTGAGACCGGCGCTGAGATCCAGGTGCCACTGTTCCTCGAGACCGGCAACGTGGTGAAGGTGGATACCCGGACGGGTGACTACCTCTCCCGCGTTAACAACTAATGGTTGACTACAAGCGCCGTGGGGCGCGGTACGGTGCCCGGCGCAGGGCGGTGGACATTCTCTTCGAGGCGGAGACTCGCGACATCGACCCCGTGGAAATCGTCGCGGACAGGACGGAGCTATCCCTGAACCCGCAGAATGCCGTAGCCCCCGTCGCCGAATACACCCGCCAGATTGTCTCGGGCGTAGCGGAGCGGCTCGACGACGTCGATGACTCGATTGAGCGTTACTTGGCCGAAAATTGGCAGCTTGATCGCCTGCCGGTCGTTGACCGGCAGATCCTGCGCGTGGCGGCTTGGGAGATCTCTTTCAACGACGAGGTCGACGCGCCAATCGCGATTTCCAACGCGCTGCTCCTCGCTACCGACTACGCGGGGGATGCGGCGCCCCCCTACATCCACGCTGTGCTCGACGACATCGCCCAGGAGAACAAATCTCCGGCCGGCGAGCAGGAGGAGCACGAGGAGGCGAACAGTGGCGAAGATCTCGGTTGAGGAGGCCCGCCGGTTTAGGGCCGGTGAAGACTTCGCCATCGGGTCAATCGACCCCGCTGCCACGCCCGGTGTGGACGCCGACGGCCTCGAGGATGCCTTTAGTCATTACGACGAGGACATCGCGCGGTTGCAGGAAATGCTCTACGCGCGCGGTCGGGCCGGGGACGACGACGCAGGCGCGGTACTCCTGGTGCTCCAAGGGATGGATACCAGCGGAAAGGGAGGAATTGTCCGCCACGTCGTGGGGGAGGTTATGGACGTCCAAGGCGTGCACCTCGCCTCATTCGGCCGCCCCACAGAGGAGGAGGCGCGTCACGATTTTTTGTGGCGCTTCCAGCCTCACCTGCCCCGCCCCGGGCAGGTCGCGGTGTGGGACCGTTCCCACTACGAAGACGTGCTGGTTCAACGCGTGAAAAAGATGGCGCCGCCGGAGGAAATCGATCGGCGCTACAACGCGATAGTCGAGTTCGAGCGCAGTCTTGCGCGCTCGGGCACTCGAGTGATCAAAGTCATGCCCCACATTTCCCGCGAGTACCAGGCCGAGAACCTCCGGGAGCGTCTGTGTAACCCGGAGAAGTTTTGGAAGTACAACCCTGGCGACATCGAGGACCGCGCGTTGTGGCCCGAGTACATGGAGGCCTACGAGATCGCAGTGCGGCGGACCTCGACCGACGAGGCGCCGTGGTACTGCATCCCGTCCGACAACAAGCGCTACTGCAGGACCGTTGTCAAGACATTGCTTTACGACGCCCTCTCGTCGCTAGACCTCGCGTGGCCAGAAGCCGATTTCGACCCCGAAGTTGAGCTGCGCCGCCTAGAAAACGCGTAGATTCTGCCGGCATCCGCGCAGTGTATCGCTACTGTATCGATTCACGTAGGGACACCCCTATTTGACGAGGTCACAGGGGGTAAGCCACTATCGACGGGTGCGAAAAAATCTTCAGGCTTCAGCTCTCCTCGTCGCGTTTTCGACCGCGGCCGCTCTCACATCGTGCTCGTCTACGGGCGGGTCACCCGAAACTTCGGGTTCAGGCTCGTCGGCCGGCGGGGTAGACACCCCCCGTTACGTCGTGTCCATGGTGACGCACGGGGCACCGGGTGACACCTACTGGGATTTGGTGCGCAAGGGCGCTGAGGACGCGGCGCGCAAAGACAACATTGAGTTGCGCTACTCCTCGGACCCCCAGGCGCCGAACCAGGCTAACCTCGTCCAATCCGCGATCGACTCCGATGTGGACGGCATCGCGGTGACGCTACCCAACGCCGATGCGATCGGGCCCGCCGCAAAGGCAGCCGTCGATAAGGGCATCCCCGTTGTCGGACTGAACTCAGGTATGAACGACTACGCCACCTACGGCATTTCCGGTTTCTTCGGACAGGACGAGACTGTGGCGGGCACCGCCGCCGGCGAGCGCCTCAAAAACGAGGGGAAGAAGCACGTATTGTGCGTCATCCACGAGCAGGGCAACTCCTCCCAGGAGGCGCGGTGCGCGGGCGCCCAGCAGGGGTTGGGTGCCACCGGGCAGGTAGAGCTGCTTTACGTCAACGGGCAGGACCTCACGTCGGTGCAGGCGACTATCAAGTCGAAGCTTGCGCAGGATGCGAGCTACGACGCTCTTCTCGCGCTGCAGGCCCCCGTCGCGATGCGTGCGACGGCAGCCGTCGAGGAGGCTAGCTCACAGGCGTCGATTGTCACATTTGATACGAACTCCGAACTGGTGGACGCTATTGCGGACGGGCGCGTGTCGTGGGCGGTGGATCAGCAGCCCTACCTCCAGGGTTACCTCGCAGTAGATTCCCTATGGGTAGCTAAGCGCAACGGGGGGACGTTCGGCGGGGGCCGGCCGGTCTATACGGGGCCTAGCTTCGTCGATTCGTCTAACGTGGCGAACATCTCCGAGGCCGCGAAAGCTGGCCTGCGATGACGGGTGGCCTCACCCGGCTGGCCCGGCGCCCCGAGCTCGCTAGCCTGCTTGGCTTCGTGGCCATCCTTGTTTTCTTCCTGCTGGTTGCCCCCGCGCTGCGTTCCCTGGATGCCTTCGCAACGGTTCTCTACGCCAGCTCGACGCTGGGCATCGTGGCCTTGGCTGTCGGCCTCCTGATGATCGGCGACGAGTTCGACCTGTCGTCGGGTGTCGCTGTCACCACCTCGGCGCTTGCAGCGACCATGCTCAACTACAACCTGCACCTCAATGCGTGGGTTGGCGCCGCGCTGGCGCTGGCCATCTCGCTGGGCATCGGTGCCCTAAACGGCGTCCTTGTCACCCGCACCGGCATTGCCAGCTTCCTTATTACTCTGTCCGCATTCCTCATGCTGCAGGGGCTCAACCTTGCGGTGACCAAGCTGGTGACGGGTGGCGTGGCCACCCCCAGCATCTCCAACATGGAGGGGTTTGACTCCGCCCACGCGTTCTTTGCAGGGACCCTTTCCGTAGGCGGGGTCCACCTGCGCGTCACAGTCTTGTGGTGGGTTCTCTTCGTGGCGATCGCCACCTTTGTATTGTTTAAGACGCGTTTTGGCGGCTGGGTCTTTGCCGTGGGTGGGGACAAAGAAGCCGCGCGCGCTGTCGGCGTGCCGGTTCGACGAGTGAAGATCATCCTCTTCATGACGGTCGGTTTCGCGGCCTGGTTTGTCGGAATGCACACCCTCTTCGCGTTCGACTCTATTCAGGCTGGCCAAGGCGTCGGAAATGAGTTCCTCTACATCATCGCGGCAGTTATCGGTGGCTGCGCGCTCACCGGCGGCCGGGGAACGGCTGTTGGCACTGCGATCGGCGCGCTCATTTTCGGGCTAACTAATCAAGGCATCGTCTACGCAGGCTGGAACCCCGACTGGTTTAAGTTCTTCCTCGGGGTGATGCTGCTCTTCGCGGTGTTCACCAACACGGCGTTCCAGAAGTACACACACAGCAGGTAAGGCGCACGTATGGCAATCATTGAACTGCGGGACATTTCCAAGTCCTACGGCAGCTTCCAGGCGCTTCAGGGCATCAACCTCAGCATTAACGAGGGCGAGGTGACGTGTGTGCTAGGTGACAATGGAGCGGGCAAGTCAACCCTGATCAAGGTCCTGTCGGGCCTGCACGAGCCGACGAGCGGACAGATTCTTGTCGACGGCAGCGCCGTCCGCTTCTCCAGCCCCCGCGACGCGATCGCGCGCGGGATTGCAACCGTGCACCAAAATTTGGCCATCGTCAACGAGATGAGCGTGTGGCGTAACTTCTTCCTCGGCCAGGAAATCACCGGGCCGCTGGGAACGCTCAAGGCAGAGTCGATGCGCAGGATCTGCGGCGAGCAGCTTCGAGAAATGGGTATCTCCATCCCCGACGTTGACGTCGAGGCGGGCACCCTGTCCGGTGGCCAGCGCCAGGTTGTGGCCATCGCTCGCGCCGTGTACTTCGGGGCGCGGGTGCTCATTCTCGACGAACCCACCGCAGCATTGGGGGTCAAGCAGTCCGGCGTGGTCCTGCGTTTTGTCGCGGCGGCACGCGACAGAGGGGTGGGAGTGGTGCTTATTACCCACAATCCCCATCACGCATACTTGGTGGGGGACCACTTCACCATCCTCAAGCTAGGCCGTCAAGAGCTCGATGTTCCCCGCAGGGAGGTATCGCTGGACAACCTCACGCTGCGCATGGCCGGCGGCGGCGAGCTTGAGGAGCTCAGCCACGAGCTGCGGCGGGAACCCTAGAGCAGGGCGCGGAAACCGTCCTGCGTCCGAACCACGGATCCGACCCCCTCGCTGAGAGCCGTGGCGAGCTGTTCGTCGGTGAGACCGGCGGTCACCGGCAGCTCGGCCTCGGCGCGCATCACCAGCGTGTCCCCCCGATTAGCAACGATAGCCCGCGGTCCCGGGCGGCCAGAGTTGATCTGGTTCGCGGCGAGATAGAACTGCGCCTGTGCGGAGTTCGACGGCACCTCCGTGGACGTGTCGGCGCGAACAATCAGCACCGAATCGAGCAAAACGAACAGCAAATCGAGGTCGTTCTCGCGCCCGCGGGCGACGCGTCCAGTGGGGTCGTCGACAAGCGAGATGCCCTGGTCTGAGGCGGCCGCAATGATGCGGTCAACCGTAACGGGCGCATTAGTGCTCATCGTGCGGATCCTCCCATGTGATCAGGGTGGGGAAAGTGGCGGCAAGGAAGTCGAAGGCCTCCAACGTTGCCTGAATAGAGCTGACCACAAACGAGCCCAGCTGGTTGAAAGACGCGCCGTGGGTTACATTCAGGGCGCGCACAGCGCTTACGGCGAGGTGCTCGTCACCCCGCTCGAAGAAGCGCAGGGTGGGCGCGAAGTGCGTCTGGTTGTACTCGTTGCACGCGAACATGGCCGTCGCGGCGAGGTCACGGGGAATCGCACCTCGCCAGATCGCCTCGAAAATGAGGGAATCGCCGTCGCGGGCGCACACAATTGCTGCGTTGACAAACCCGGTGCGAAGCACCCCTTCTTCTAGCCGGTATTCCAGGCCCTCCTCGCGGAGGATTCCGGCAACCGCTTCGATGTCCGCGGGCGCGAGGTTGTCGCGCTTCTCGTCTACTGTCACTCAGGCGACAATACCGTCCGTCCGCCGCGCGGTGCGGGGTGGTACAGTCAGCGGGAGAAGTTTCGGCATCCTTTAAATTCCGCACAGAGAGGCGGGGAAGGAGGTCCGATGAGTGAAGTTGGAAACGTGGCAACGGGGCAGGCAGTAGAGCTGCTGTCCGCCCGGGATGTCGCGCGCACAATCGCACGCATCGCGCACCAAATTATTGAAAAGACGGCGTTGGATTCGGAAGGCGCTCCCCGCGTCATTCTTCTGGGCATCCCCTCGGGGGGAGTCCCTCTGGCTCAGCGCATCGCCACGGCCATCGAGCAGTTTTCCGGGGTTCAGGTACCGACGGGCAGCCTCGATATCACCCTCTACCGTGACGATTTGCGGGTCGGCCCACACAGGGCGCTGCTGCCCACGCGGATTCCCGCGGACATCACCGGCAGCGTGGTCATTCTTGTCGACGATGTCTTGTACTCTGGCCGCACCATCCGGGCCGCTCTCGATTCGTTACGCGACATCGGGCGCCCCCAGGCCATCCAACTGGCGGTTCTCGTGGACCGGGGCCACCGAGAGCTGCCGATCCGCGCGGATTACGTCGGCAAGAATATCCCCACCGCAAAGGGGGAGGATGTCGTTGTCACCCTCGCCCCGATCGACGCGACGGACGCGGTGTCCCTGACCAGGCAGGAGACAGGTGCGTGAAACACCTTATCGATATCAATGACCTCACCGCCGAGGACATCTCGGGCCTTATGGATGAAGCGGACCGCTTCCGCGAAGCGCTCGAGGGCAGGGAGATTAAGAAACTCCCCACGCTGCGCGGGCGAACGATCTTCACCCTCTTCTACGAAAATTCGACGCGAACTCGTGCCTCCTTCGAGACGGCTGGCAAGTGGATGAGCGCCGACGTGATCAACATTTCGGCGTCCTCGTCCAGCGTGCAAAAGGGCGAATCTCTGAAAGACACCGCGTCGACTCTCGCTGCGCTCGGTGCCGACGCGATTATTATGCGCCATCCCTCCTCCGGCGCCCCGCGGCTGCTGAGCCGATGGCTTCCCGACGTGTCCATCGTCAACGCAGGCGACGGCCTTCACCAGCACCCGACGCAAGCGCTTCTTGACGCCGTCACGATCCGCCAAAAGCTCGGAGAAGTAGCGGGGCGCCGCGTCCTCATCGTCGGCGACATCCTCCACTCCCGGGTGGCGCGTTCAAACGTGGACCTGCTCTCGAAACTCGGTGTCGAGGTCGTTCTCATCGCGCCTCCCACGCTCCTCCCGCTCGGGGTCGACTCTTGGCCCGCGCGCGTGGGTGACAGCTTCGACGCGGAGCTGCCGGAGGCTGACGTGGTGATGATGCTGCGCGTTCAAGCCGAGCGGATGAACGGCGGGTTCTTCCCCTCCAGCCGGGAGTATGCAGCCCTTTACGGGTTGAGCGCCCACCGCGCCGCGCGGATGAAAGCCGGCGCCCTCGTCATGCACCCCGGTCCGATGCTGCGGGGGATGGAAATCAACTTCGAGGTCGCAGACGGGACGAATACGGCCGTCCTGCAACAAGTCTCAAATGGCGTGTACACCCGCATGGCGGTTTTGTTCACGCTGCTGGCGGGAGAGGAGCACTAGTGTCCACATTCGGTCTTTCAAACGTCCGGCCCTACGGCGGAGACGAAGTTAACGTACTCATTCAGGACGGGATCATCGCCGCGCTGGGTGCAGACGTCGACGCCCGCAGCGCGGACAACGGTTACGATGCCGAGGGCAAGGTGCTTTTGCCGGGTCTTGTTGACATGCACGTGCATTTGCGTGAGCCCGGGAGGGAAGACACCGAGACCATCGCGAGTGGCTCTGACGCTGCCGCGCGTGGTGGCTTCACCGCCGTCTTCACGATGGCAAACACCAACCCGGTAATCGATCAGCCCATTCTCGCCGACGCGGTCTGGAACAAGGGGCAGACGTACGGCGCGTGCGACGTGTACCCGGTCGGTTCGATTACAAAGGGCCTCGCGGGGACGCAGCTGTCGGAAATCGGCCTCATGAGCCAATCCCATGTGCGTATGTTCTCCGACGACGGGCGCTGCGTGGTGGATCCGCAACTCATGCGCCGGGCCATTGAGTATGCCTCGGCCCACGGTGTTGTCATCGCTCAGCACGCGGAGGACCACCGGATGACCGAGGGGGCGTCCGCTCACGAGGGAGACGTTGCCGCGCGGCTGGGCCTGCGCGGATGGCCACGCGTCGCCGAAGAGTCGATCGTCGCCCGCGACGTGCTGCTCACCCGAGACTACGGCGGCCGCCTGCACATCTGCCATGCCTCCACCGAGGGCACGGTCGAGCTGCTGCGCTGGGCGAAGGCGCAGGGCATCTCCGTCACCGCCGAGGTCACCCCCCACCACCTCCTTCTCACGGATGAAGTGTTGGAGAGCTACGACGGCGTCTTCCGCGTGAACCCGCCCCTCCGCGAGTCCCGCGACGCCCGTGCGTTGCGCGACGCACTTCTCGACGGCACCGTCGACGTCGTCGCCACAGATCATGCGCCTCACGGTTCGGAGGATAAGTGCGTGGAATTCGAGCACGCCAAGCCGGGCATGCTCGGGTTGGAGACCTCGCTGGCGGTGGTTGCCAAGGTCTTCGTTGAATCCGGGTTGGCAGACTGGCGTTTCGTGGCGAAGGTCATGAGCGAACGGCCTGCTGAGATTCTCGGGCTACAGGACCAGGGCCGCCCCCTTGCAGTGGGGGAACCGGCAAATCTCGCCATTGTCGACCCGCGCGCCCCATGGACCGTGCGCGGCAACGACCTCGCCTCCAAGGCGTCGAACACCCCCTTTGAGGGATCCGATTTTTCAGCTCGCGTAGCCCTGACGATGCTGCGTGGCACCGTGACCCACCTCCTCGAGAACTAAGGACCCAACATGACGAATAAGAAGACCCCCGCCGTCCTCGTTCTCGGTGACGGAACCACCTTCCCCGGTTACGCCTTCGGTGCCGAGGGAGAGGTGCTGGGAGAGGCGGTGTTTACCACCGCGATGACCGGCTACCAGGAGACGATGACCGACCCGTCCTACCACCGCCAGATTGTGGTCATGACAGCCCCGCAGATCGGCAACACCGGGTGGAATGATGAGGACGACGAGTCCCGCAACAAGCAGATCTGGGTGGCTGGCCTAGTCATCCGCGACCTAGCAAAGCGCGTGTCCAGCTGGCGTGCCGACCGCAGCCTGGAAGAAGAGATGGCCAACCAGGGCATCATCGGTATCCGGGGTGTGGATACGCGCACCGTCGTTCGTCACCTCCGCTCGCGCGGTTCGATTGCGGCCGGTCTCTTCTCTGGAGAGGCGGCGCGTGACGACGTCGACACGCTAGTTGCAAAGGTGAACGCGCAACCGGATATGGCTGGTGCGGACCTCGCCGGTGAGGTCACTACCGCGCAGCCCTATACGGTTGAGCCGCGCGGGGAGAAGGGGTTCACCGTGGTCGCCTACGACATGGGGATCAAAACCGCCACCCCGCGCCACTTCGCCGACCGGGGCATTGAGACCATCGTGGTGCCCGCGAATACGCCGTTCGAGAAGGTGGCGGAGTACAAACCCGACGGCGTGTTCATCTCGAATGGGCCGGGCGACCCGGCGACGGCTGATGAGATGGTGGCCGCCACACGCGAGGTGATCAGGCACGAAATTCCGCTGTTTGGCATCTGCTTCGGCAACCAGATCCTGGGTCGCGCGCTCGGCATGGAAACGTACAAACTGAAATTCGGGCACCGCGGTGTCAACGTGCCGGTGAAGAACCACCTCACTGGCAAGATCGACATCACCAGCCAGAACCACGGGTTCGCTCTAAAAGGCAAGGCGGGTGAGACGTTCGACACCGAATTCGGTCCCGCTGTTGTGACCCACACCTGCCTCAACGACGACGTCGTCGAAGGCGTGGCATTGGAAAACGGGATGGCTTATTCAGTGCAATACCACCCGGAGTCCGCGGCAGGTCCGCACGACGCAAACCCGCTCTTTGAACAGTTCATCGAGCTCATGACCACGCACAGCCCGAACAACAAGTAACCAGGAGGAGTCCCATGAAAAGAGCAGACATCAACCACGTCCTGGTTATCGGCTCCGGCCCCATCGTCATCGGCCAAGCCTGCGAGTTCGACTACTCGGGCACCCAGGCGTGCCGCGTGCTCAAGGAGGAGGGCCTGCGCGTCACCCTGATTAACTCCAACCCCGCGACCATCATGACGGACCCGGAGTTCGCCGACCACACCTACGTCGAACCGATCGAGCCCGATTACATCGACCGAATCCTCAGCCGCGAGGCGGAGCAGGGCACGCCTGTCGACGCAATCCTGGCTACCCTCGGCGGGCAAACGGCCCTGAACGCGGCGATCCAGCTAGATCGCCGGGGCATCCTAGAAAAGCACGGCGTGGAGCTCATCGGCGCGAACATCGAGGCGATCGAGCGCGGCGAGGACCGCCAGAAGTTCAAGGACATCGTGGCCAAGATCGGCGGGGAATCCGCCCGCTCGCGGGTCTGCCACACGATGGACGAGGTCCACGACACCGTCGCCGAGCTGGGCCTGCCGGTGGTCGTGCGCCCGTCGTTCACCATGGGCGGGCTCGGCTCTGGCCTCGCCTTTAGCATGGAGGACCTCGACCGCATCGCCGGCGGTGGCTTGGAGGCCTCGCCCGAGGCAAACGTCTTAATCGAAGAGTCGATCCTGGGCTGGAAAGAGTTCGAACTCGAGCTTATGCGCGACGGCGATGACAACGTCGTGGTCATCGCCTCGATCGAAAACGTCGATGCGCTCGGCGTCCACACCGGCGACTCGGTAACAGTGGCACCCGCCTTGACGCTCACGGACCGCGAGTACCAGACCATGCGCGACCAGGGCATCGCGATTATCCGTGAGGTCGGTGTGGACACCGGCGGATGCAACATCCAGTTCGCCGTCAACCCCGTCGACGGTCGCATCATCACGATCGAGATGAA
Source organism: Corynebacterium capitovis DSM 44611 (assembly GCF_030440535.1). Lineage (NCBI taxonomy): Bacteria > Bacillati > Actinomycetota > Actinomycetes > Mycobacteriales > Corynebacteriaceae > Corynebacterium > Corynebacterium capitovis. The sequence continues at coordinate 1,064,434 of NZ_CP047117.1, forward strand.
CCCGCGCGTGTCTCGCTCCTCGGCGCTGGCGTCGAAGGCGACCGGCTTCCCGATTGCCAAGATCGCCTCCAAGCTGGCGATCGGCTACACTCTCGATGAAATCACCAACGACATCACCGGGGTGACCCCTGCCGCCTTCGAGCCGACGCTTGACTACGTGATCGTGAAGATGCCGCGCTTCGCCTTCGAGAAGTTCCCGGGCTCCGATGAGACGCTGGGCACCTCCATGAAGGCCGTCGGCGAGGCGATGGGCATTGGGCGAACCTACATTCAGGGTTTGAATAAGGTCATGCGTTCGATGGAGGACAAGCCGAACGGCTTCTGGACCCGCCCCGATTCCTCTTTCGCCGCAGGACGCGAGTCGGACGTGGACGCTGTCCTCCGCGACCTCACCACGCCCACAGATAAGCGCATGTACGACGTTGAGCTCGCCCTCCGCCTCGGGGCCAGCGTCGATGAGGTTCACGAGGCCTCCGGCATCGACCCGTGGTTCCTCGCCGAGTTGGCAGACCTCGTCGAGTTTCGGGCCGCGCTTGCCGACGCCCCCGTCTTGGACGCAGACCTCCTCCGCGAGGCCAAGGTGTATGGCCTATCGGACGCCCAGATCGCGGCCCTGCGCCCGGAGCTCGCGGGGGAGGACGGAGTCCGCTCGCTGCGCTGGTCGCTGGATATTCACCCGGTGTACAAGACAGTGGACACGTGCGCGGGTGAGTTTGAGGCACAAACCCCGTACCACTATTCGGCCTACGAGTTCGACCCCAACGCGGAAAGCGAGATCGCGGTCACCGGCCGGGAGAAGGTCATCATCCTCGGTTCGGGCCCGAACCGCATCGGCCAGGGCATCGAGTTCGATTACTCCTGCGTGCACGCGGCATTGGAACTGTCGCGCGTGGGCTATGAAACCGTGATGGTCAACTGCAATCCGGAGACGGTATCCACCGACTACGACACCGCCGATCGTCTTTATTTCGAGCCACTGACTTTCGAAGACGTGATGGAGGTGTACCGCGCGGAGTCGGCGTCAGGCACCGTCGCCGGTGTCATTGTTCAGCTAGGTGGCCAAACCCCGCTCGGTCTTGCTCAGAAGCTTGCCGACGCCGGCGTACCCATCGTCGGCACGAGCCCCAAAGCCATCGACCTAGCGGAGGACCGCGGAGCTTTCGGCACCGTGCTCGAGGCCGCCGGTCTCCCGGCCCCCGCTTTCGGCACAGCCATTTCCTTCCCTGAGGCGCGTGAGGTGGCCGAGCGAATCGGGTACCCCGTGCTGGTCCGACCCTCCTACGTCCTTGGCGGGCGGGGTATGGAAATCGTCTACGACGAGGCGAGCCTGGAAGATTACATCAACAGGGCCACCGAACTGTCCCCGGACCACCCCGTTTTGGTCGACCGATTCCTGGATTCGGCCATCGAGATCGACGTCGACGTGCTGTGCGACGGGACGGAGGTCTACCTTGGCGGCGTGATGGAGCACATCGAGGAAGCCGGAATCCACTCCGGTGACTCGGCGTGTGCCTTGCCGCCGATGACCATCGGCCCGGGTGACGTCGAAAAGGTGCGCCGCTCCGCGGAGGCGCTGGCCCACGGCATCGGCGTGCGCGGCTTGATGAACGTGCAGTTCGCGTTGAAAGACGACACGCTCTACGTCATCGAGGCCAACCCACGGGCGTCGCGCACGGTCCCCTTCGTGTCCAAGGCGACCGGAGTCCACCTGGCCAAGGCGGCCTCGCGCATCATGATGGGCGCGACTCTCGCGGAGCTGAAGGACGAGGGGCTCATCCCGACCACCTACGACGGCGGCTCGTTGCCTCTCGATCACCCGATCGCGGTGAAGGAGGCGGTCCTGCCCTTTACCCGCTTCCGCACCCCGGCGGGAGAGGTGCTTGATACCATTCTCGGCCCCGAGATGAAGTCCACAGGCGAGGTCATGGGCTTGGCGCCGTCGTTTGGCCAGGCGTACGCCAAGGCAGAGGCGGCTGCATTCGGGGCGTTGCCGACAGGAGGGACGGTGTTCGTTTCAGTCGCCAACAGGGACAAGCGCTCGCTGATCCTTCCGATCCATCGCCTCTACACCATGGGCTTTGACATTCTTGCCTCGGCGGGCACGGCCTCGATGCTGCGCCGCAACGGCATCGAGTGTGAGGTCGCGTTGAAGGCGTCTGAGGTGCGCGACGGGGCCACAGGGGTGTCTATCGTCCAACGCATCAAGGAGGGCGACGTTGACCTCATCCTCAACACACCCGCCGGGTCCTCGGGTGCTCGCCACGACGGCTATGAGATTCGCGCTGCCGCAGCAGCCAGCGGGGTCCCGCTCATCACCACGGTCCAGGGAGCGACCGCAGCTGTGCAGGCTATTGAGGCCTACCGCGCGCCCGATACAGCGGCGATCAGCGTGCTCAGCCTCCAGGAACTCGATCACGCGGTGGGGGACCACTAGATGGGATTCGGGCAGGCTCTTGTCGACGCCGGTCAGCGGCTCGGCCGCCTCTGCGTGGGCATCGACCCGCATCCTGCGCTTCTCGACAGCTGGGGCGTCGGAGACAACGTCGATGGCCTACGCGCCTTTTCCCTGCGATGCGTGGAGGCGTTTGCCGGCCGCGTGGCTGTAGTCAAGCCTCAGGTAGCGTTTTACGAACGCTACGGGGCCGCCGGCTTCTTCGTCTTGGAGGAAACGCTTGCCGCGCTGCGGGAATCGCACTGCTTGAGCATCGCGGACGCGAAACGCGGTGATATCGGCTCCACGATGGAGGGGTACGCCCGCGCGTGGTTGGAACCGGGCTCACCCCTGGAGGCGGACGCGCTCACGCTGACTGCCTACCTCGGGGTTGGATCCTTGGCGCCAGCAATTGAGCGCGCACAGGTGTCGGGCAAGGGGGTGTTCGTGATGGCCGCCAATTCCAACCCGGAGGCGGAGCACTTCCAGTCCCAGGAGATTGGGGGGACCACCATCGCCCAGTTCATGGTTGATGCCTGCTCTGCGTATAACACCGGGAAGAGCGGTGTCGGGGACGTGGGCGTCGTGGTGGGAGCGACCGTCAGGACGCCCCCCGACCTCGAAAGCCTTAACGGGCCTGTTCTCATGCCGGGAGTGGGAGCACAGGGGGCAACCTTCGCGGACGTCGACCGCGTCGCGGGGCGGGTCCGTGACCTCGTGTTCCCCAGCGTGTCGCGTTCCGTTCTGAGCGCGGGCCCGTCTGTTGCCGACCTGCGTAAACGGGTGGCCACTTGCCTGTCGCGCGCATAGCCCGCGTCGCTTTTCCTATCTGGACGTTTAGTTGGTAGTTTAGGTGCGTCACCGCGATGACGTGCCGAAATGCAACCGGCGTCATCGTAACGTGTCCGACCCGGTGTTACACTGATCCGGAGAAAATTACTACTACCCAATGGAGGAACCGTGGCCCTTCCACAGTTGACGGATGAGCAGCGCAAGGAAGCGCTTGCGAAGGCTGCCGAGGCGCGCAAGCAGCGTGCGGAGCTCAAGGCGTCCCTGAAGCGCGGAGACACCACGCTGAAGGATGTTTTGGCGAAGGCCGAGTCTGACGAGATCGTGGGCAAGACCAAGGTATCCGCACTCCTCGAGGCGCTCCCGAAGGTGGGCAAGGTCAAAGCCCGCGAAATCATGGAAGAACTTGAGATCGCTCAGACTCGCCGGCTGCGCGGGCTCGGTGAGCGCCAGCGTCGCGCACTGCTCGAGCGTTTCAACTACACCGAGGATTAAATCGGTGTCGGACGTGGCGACTCGGGGCCGGCTCGTTGTCTTGGCCGGCCCCTCCGCTGTCGGCAAATCAACGGTCGTGAGCCGTCTGCGCACCGACGTGCCGAACCTCTATTTCTCCGTGTCAATGACGACGCGTCAACCCCGGCCTGGGGAGATAGACGGCGTCGATTACTACTTCGTGAGCCCCGAAGAGTTTCAGCGGCGCATTGACGCCGGTGAGATGCTCGAGTGGGCCGACATCCACGGTGGATTGCAGCGCTCCGGTACCCCTGCAGGCCCCGTGAAAGAATCGCTTGAGCAGGGGCGCCCGGTCCTCGTTGAGGTTGACCTCGCGGGTGCGAGAAACATCAAACTTCTCCTGCCGGAGGCCACCTTGGTCTTCCTGGCGCCTCCGTCGTGGGAGACCCTCGTCGAGCGGTTGACAGGGAGGAATACGGAGCCCTCCGAGGTGATCGCGAGGCGGCTGGAGACCGCTCGCTTGGAATTACAAGCGCAGGGCGAGTTCGATCACGTCGTGGTCAACGAGGACGTTGAGGACGCTGTGGCGGAAATCGCAGGGATACTTTCCGGCACAACAAACAATGATGAATAAGGACAGGTGCACGTGAGCAACCAAACTGACAACTCGACCACCGGCCTCGCCGAGGAGATGGTCTACGACACCCCGGACGGAATCACGGCCCCGCCTATCGACGAGCTGCTGATGAAGGTCTCCTCCAAGTACGCCTTGGTCATCTTTGCGGCCAAACGCGCTCGCCAGATCAACAGCTTCTACCAGGAGCAGGACGAGGGAGTGTTCGAGTTCATCGGCCCGTTGGTCAACCCTGAGGCGGGCGAGAAGCCCTTGTCAATCGCCCTGCGGGAAATCCAGGCGGGTCTTCTCGAGCACGAAGAAGGGCAATAGGCCACTTCCGCCATGAGCGAATCTCGCACGATCGTCGTTGGGGTGTCCGGCGGCGTTGCCGCATATAAGGCATGCCATGTGATCCGCGACTTTACGGAGCGCGGCGATAGTGTCCGTGTCGTCCCCACCGAAAACGCCTTGCGTTTTGTGGGTGCCGCTACGTTTGAGGCGCTTTCTGGGCACCCGGTGGACACAGGTGTTTTTGAGCGCGTCGAAGATGTGCAGCACGTGCGCGTGGGGAAAGAGGCGGATCTCATAGTCGTCGCCCCAGCAACGGCGGATCTCCTTGCGCGTGTGGCTGCGGGTAGGGCGGACGACCTCCTTGCCGCCACGATCCTTGTGGCCACCTGCCCGATCGTCTTCGCCCCGGCGATGCACACCGAAATGTGGCTCAACCAGGCGACCCAAGAAAACGTGGCCACTCTCCGGCGGCGGGGGATGACTGTGCTCGAGCCGGCGCACGGAAGGCTGACGGGGGCCGACTCCGGCCCGGGTAGGTTACTGGAGCCGAGCACGATCGCGGAACTCGCGCGGACCGTCCACACGGTGGGCGCTCTACCGCGCACTCTCGAGGGTGTCAACGTGCTGATTAGCGCTGGTGGCACTCAGGAGAACGTGGACCCTGTGCGATACCTCGGCAATCGCTCCTCGGGTCGCCAGGGGTTCGCGCTTGCGGATATCGCCGCCCACAAGGGCGCCAATGTGACCCTGGTGGCCGGGGCGACCGACCATTTGGACACTCCTGCCGGGGCGACGGTCGTTCGGGTGCGTTCGGCCCGCGAGCTGCAATCCGAGATGAATGCGCGCGCCGCTGGCGCCGACGTGATCATCATGGCGGCCGCCGTGGCAGATTACCGCCCGGCGATGGAGGCGACCTCCAAAATGAAGAAAGGGGTCACCGACCTCACCGCCATCGACCTGGTGGAAAATCCGGATGTGTTGCGGGGGCTCGTCGATAAGCGACGTGCCGGTGAGACCGATGCTGTAATCGTTGGTTTTGCAGCGGAGACGGACACCCCCCTCGAGTACGGTCGCGCCAAACTCGAGCGCAAAGGCGCGGACATGCTCATGGTGAATTCCGTGGCGGGCGGGAAGGTCTTTGGCGAGCCGCGGAACGGGGGATGGCTCCTCGGCCGCGACGGCTCCGTGACGGAGATTGCCGACGGGTACAAGCACGTGGTTGCCGCACGCATCTGGGATGCGGTTGAATCCACATTGTTAAATTAGACCGCTTGGTCTATATTTGTCGCAGACTACACGTACGTTACTTCAGTGAGGATTGACTGCTTTGTCTAGCGACACCTTCTATCGGTTATTCACCAGCGAATCCGTCACCGAGGGGCACCCCGATAAGATCTGCGACGCGATCTCGGATGCGATCCTCGACGACATTATTTCCCAGGACCCGTGGGCCCGTGTTGCGGTGGAGACTCTCGTTACGACAGGTCAGGTGCACGTCGTGGGGGAGGTGTCTACTACCGCCTACTCCAACATCGCAAAGATCGTGCGCGAGAAGCTACGCGGCATTGGCTTCACGTCCTCGGAGGTGGGCTTTGACGGGCGGACCTGCGGGGTCAACATCGCGATCGGCGAGCAGTCGCTGGAGATTTCCCAGGGCGTGACGACCTCCCAGGAGCACCGGGAAAAGACATCTGCCGAAGAGCGTGATCAGGCTGGTGCGGGGGATCAGGGCCTGATGTTTGGTTACGCCACCAATGAAACTCCGGAGTACATGCCTTTACCCATTTCGACGGCGCACAGGCTCGCCCGTCGGCTTACCGAAGTACGCAAGCTGGGTGAGGTGGTCGGACTGCGGCCCGACGGTAAGACCCAGGTCACCTTCGCGTACGACGGCGACACGCCCGTGCACCTTGACACGATCGTCATCTCGACGCAGCACGACGAGGGTTTCAGTGGCGAGGAACTCGAGGCGGCGGTTCGTACCCACGTGGTGGAATGGGTCATCGAAGACGCCGGTCTTGGGCAGTACTACGACGCATATACAACGCTGCTGGTCAACCCGTCTGGCTCCTTCGTGCTTGGCGGGCCGATGGGCGATGCCGGATTGACTGGGCGAAAGATCATCGTCGATACGTATGGCGGAATGGCCCGCCACGGCGGGGGCGCGTTCTCGGGCAAGGATCCATCGAAGGTGGACAGGTCGGGTGCATACGCAATGCGGTGGGTCGCCAAAAACATCGTGGCTGCGGGGTTGGCGGACCGGGTGGAGGTTCAAGTGGCCTACGCCATCGGCCGCGCCCGTCCCGTAGGTCTCTACGTCGAGACGTTCGGCACGGCCGCGGAGGGGCAGACTAACGAGACGATTCAGCAGGCTGTCGAAAAGGTCTTTGATTTACGCCCGGCTGCGATTATCCAAGAGCTAGATCTGTTGCGCCCGATCTATTCCCAAACTGCAGCGTATGGGCATTTTGGGCGCACGGACATCGATCTTCCTTGGGAGAACGTAGATAAGGCGGAAGAGCTGCGTCGTGTCGCGGGGTTGTAGCGGGGGATACGTGTCTGGCCTGGCTGGTACACACACAACCGGCGCCTGAGTAGGCCGGGGCTCTCGCTACAATGTGCGCCATGCCGACATCCCCAGCCGCTACGAACCTGCCGGTCGTGCGCGTCTTACCCATGCTCGGCCTACCACACTTGGATCGGCCCTTTGACTACCTAGTCACCGAGGCCGATGGCCCTGTGGTGCAACCCGGCGTGCGCGTTCGCGTGCGATTCGCAGGGAGGCTTGTCGACGCCATCGTGCTGGCCCGCCAGCCCGCCTCGGAGCACGACGGTGACCTCCGATTCATCGAACGCGTGATCTCTCCAGAGGTCGTGGCCCCGGACACGTTACGTGCGCTCGTCGATGCGTTGGCGCAGCGCTACGCAGGGGTGCGCTCCGACATCTATCGTTCCGCTATTCCCGCACGCCACGCACGCGCCGAGGAATCGGACACTACTACCCCGTGGGACGAGTTGGGCGACGCGGCGGAACCCGACCTTTCGCCGTGGGCTTCGTACCAGCTGGGCCCGTCGTACGTCGACGCGGTGTTGTCTCGCAAAGTCGCACGCGCTGCGTGGCAGATAGCGCCGGGGGAACACTGGGCGGGGGCCGTGGCGGCACTCGCCACAAAGGTGGCCGCGGATGGCGGCGGTGTGCTGGTCGTCGTCCCGGATCAGAGGGACGTCGACAAGTGTGAAAAGGCGCTGCGAGACTTCGTCGGGAAGCGCCAGATTACGACGCTTACCGCTGCCCAGGGGCCACAAGCCCGGTACTCCCGGTATCTTTCCGTGCTCCACGGCCAAGGGCGTCTCGTGGTGGGGACGCGTTCGGCGGCTTTTGCGCCGGTCGTTGATCTGCGGCTCGTTGTCCTCCTACACGACGGGGACTCGAGCCTTGTCGATCCCCGCGCGCCTTACCTCCACGCCCGAGAGGTTCTCACGACCCGCTCCGCGATCGAGCAGGCCTCCATCCTCATTGGGGGGTACGCCCGGACGGCAGAGACCCAGCTCCTCGTGGAGTCCGGGTGGATGCACGAGTTACTCGCTTCCCGGGAGGTGTTACGGCGACGCGCGCCCCGCATCCACGCGGCGGGGGATTCGGACTTCGAACTCGAGCGCGATCCGCGCGCGCGTGACGCGAGGCTCCCGTCGGCGGCGTTCCGCGCTGCCTCCGCCGCCCTCGAACGCGGGGCGCCCGTCCTTTTCCAGGTTCCGCGCACGGGTTACGTGCGCGCTCTGGCGTGTGGGGTTTGCCGCAGTCCGGCGCGCTGCCGTGCCTGCAATGGGCCGCTGGGCTTGCCCTCCGGTGGCGAACAAGTCGTTCCCACCTGCGGGTGGTGCGGTCGCGTTGACCCTGTCCACGTGTGCCCCGAATGCGGATCCCGACGTCTACGCGCTGTCGTCGTGGGTTCGGAACGAACAGCCGAGGAGCTGGGCCGGGCTTTCCCTCGCACCCCGGTGAAGACGTCGTGGGGGGAACGCATCATTTCCACCATTGCGCACGAGCCGGCTCTCATCGTGGCGTCGCCGGGGGCGGAGCCAGACGTCGAGGACGGTTCCTACGGCGCGGCGATCCTCTTGGACACCTGGGCGCTGCTCCGGCGACCCGACCTTCGCGCAACCGAGGAGGCGTTCACCACATGGATGGCAGCTAGCGCCCTCGTGGCGTCGCAGTCTCAGCACGGTGAGGTCGTTGTCGTAGCGGACCCCGGAATTCCCGCGGTCCAGCACTTGATTCGGTGGGACGCCCCCGGTTTCGCGGCGGGGGAGCTCGCTCAGCGGAGGGATGCGCGTTTTCCTCCCGCGGTGCATATCGCGGTGATCGATAGCCCGAGGTCCGCACTCGACGACTTCATGGCGCACGTCGAACTACCGCAGAACACCGAGGTCCTCGGCCCGGTCGACCTTCCTGCCGGGGTGGATCTGCCGGGGGAGTGGGACAAGACGGAGTTCGGTCCGGCCCAGCGCGTGCTGGTCCGGTCGCCGCTGACGGGGCGTTCCGACCTTGGGCGGGCGCTGCGGGCCGGGGCGGTGGGGAGGGCGTCGAGAAGGAATGCTCTTCCGCTGCGGATCCAGGTGGATCCCCTGCAGATCGGCTGAGGGTAGACTGACCTGCGCCTAATCTGACGACGGAGAGGAAATTGGATGCGACTTGTGTTCGCGGGAACCCCCGAGCCGGCTGCGGTGGCTTTAGACAAGCTCCTCGCTTCCGAGCACGACGTTGTGGGCGTTGTGACGCGCCCGGACGCGCGGCGGGGCCGGGGCCGGTCGTACCACCCATCGCCGGTCAAGGAGCTGGCGGTGGCGCGAGGAATCCCCGTGCTGACGCCAGAGTCGCTCAAGACCGATGAACGTATCCGTACCCAGCTTCGAGACCTGCAACCCGACGCAATTCCTGTTGTCGCCTACGGCAACCTCGTGCCCGCAGACATGCTGGAAATCCCCCGCCACGGGTGGGTCAATCTGCACTTTTCCCTGCTGCCGGAGTGGCGCGGAGCGGCCCCTGTTCAGTCGGCGATTCACAGCGGCCAGCCCGCGACCGGGGTGACAACATTCCGCATCGACGAGGGACTCGATACCGGTGACGTGCTCGGGGCGGTGGAGCACCCGATCCGGCCCACGGACACGGCAGAAGATTTGCTGAACCGGCTAGCCGGAGTGGGAGGAGACCTGCTTGTCGAGACGATGACGGCTCTCGAACGGGGGAGCGCTTCGCCGAAGCCACAGCCGGCCGAAGGCACGTACGCCCCGAAAGTGTCGCAAGACGACGCTCGTGTGCACTGGGGCTCGCCAGCCGAAGACATCGACCGCATGGCGCGTGCATACACGCCGGCGCCTGGGCCTTGGACGACGTTCCACGGCCAGCGCGTCAAGCTGGGGCCCGTCACTGTGACCGACTCTGACACGCTAGGCGCGGGCCAGCTTCGAGTGGAAAAGCACGCCGTGACCGTCGGTACCGCTACAAAAGACGTTCAGCTCGGTGGCGTGCAACCGCCGGGGAAGAAGATGATGGCTGCCGCAGACTGGGGCCGGGGGTTGGGCAAACCAAGTGCTGGAGAAGGGATGATGTTCGAATGAGCGGAGGGTTTCGTTCTAGGTCGGCGAGACGCCGTACGCAACCGGCCGAAGCCCCGCCAAGGAAGGCGCCCATAGGCGACGCCGCCCGCGAAGCAGCCTGGCACGTGGTCCTGCGAGTCGCCGAAGAGGGCGCATACGCGAACCTGGTGCTTCCAAAGCTGCTGAGGGAGCGCTCGATTACCGGCAGAGATGCTGCGTTTGCCACGGAGCTGACATACGGGACGCTGCGCGCGTTAGGTGTGCTTGATGCCGTGATAGGCCACTGTTCATCCCGTCCGCTGGACAACATCGAGCCCGCGGTGTTGGCGGCTATCCGCCTCGGTGCGTACCAGCTGCTGTATACGCGGGTAGACGATCACGCCGCCGTCGATACGTCGGTGCGTCTCGTCAGTGCCAGCGGGAACGAAAAGGCGACGGGGTTTGCCAACGGAATCCTCCGCACAATTGCGCGGACACCGTTTGAGCAGTGGATGTCGAGGCTTTCCCCGAGTGGTCGCGTTGCCCGGGCCGCGTTCCGTACAGCACACCCAGAGTGGATTGCCCGTTCCTTCGATACCGCGCTGGGCGGAGTCGAGCTGGACGAAGCGCTCACTGCTGACTCGGAACGACCGATCGTTCATCTCGTCGCGCGCCCCGGTGAGATCACCGCAGAAGAGCTAGCGCTCGCCACCGGTGGGGAGGTGGGACACTACTCGCCCTACGCCGTCTATCTGACGGAGGGGGATCCAGGCAAGCTCGACGTTGTCCGGGACGGGTTAGCCGCTGTCCAAGACGAGGGCTCGCAGCTCATCGCGAGAGCGCTTGTCGAGGTACCCGTCGACAGTGATTCCGGCCGCTGGCTCGACCTTTGCGCAGGGCCCGGCGGAAAGGCCGCCCTCATTGGGGCCTTAGCGCGCATCGACGGCGCACGTGTGGACGCCGTCGAGGTCAGCGACCACCGAGCTGAGCTAGTCCGCGAAGCCGTGGCCGGGCTGCCCGTCGCCGTGCGGGTGGCCGACGGCCGCGTCCCAGGGCTGGAACCAGGGTACGACCGCATTCTTGTCGACGCTCCCTGCTCCGGTCTCGGTGCCCTGCGCCGCCGCCCGGAAGCCCGGTGGACCAAGAGTGAGGGTGACATCGTCGGGCTGACTCAGTTGCAGCGCGAACTACTCGCCTCTGCGCTCCGGCTGGTGAAACCCGGCGGGGTGGTGGTGTATTCGACGTGTTCACCGGATCTGCGCGAAACGCGAGCCGTCGTTGATGCGGTGCTCGCTGGCGGTGAGGTGGAAGAGGTGGACGCGCGCGACTTCGTTCTCGGGATGGACAATGTCGGTCCTGGCCCGTCCGTCCAGATGTGGCCTCACCGCCACGGGACCGACGCGATGTTCTTCGCCGTCCTGCGGAAACCCGCGGAACGTTAGGGTGGAGCGCATGATGTACATCGCGCCCTCCATCCTGGCGGCAGATTATGCGGAGCTCGGGCGGGACGTCCGCGCCGTGTCCAACGCGGACATGCTCCACGTCGACATCATGGACGGGCACTTCGTCCCCAATCTGTCGTTCGGCCCGAATGTGACGAAGGCGGTCGACCGGGTCTCCGACCTGTTCCTCGACATGCACCTGATGATCGAGCAACCGGAAAGATGGTTTGACACCTACGCCGCTGCAGGGGGTGACAGATTGGTGTTTCATGTGGAGGCGGTGGCAGATCCACGCGTGGCCGCCCGACAGTGCCGCGAGGTGGGGGTGCAGTCAGGCATCGCGATTAAACCGGCGACGCCGGTCGAGCCCTACCTGGACGACCTCGAGGACTTCGACGAAGTGCTGATCATGAGCGTCGAACCCGGGTTCGGGGGCCAGAAGTTCATGCCGCAGGTCCTATCCAAAGTCTTCGCACTCCGCGATCGGATTGCCCAGACGGGCGCGGCAACGCTTATCGGAATCGACGGCGGGATCGCGGAGAGCACAATCGCGCAGGCTGCCCAAGCGGGGGTCGACGCGTTCGTTGCGGGTTCTGCAGTGTTCGGCGCCGCTAACCCAGCTGAGGCGGTTGAACGGCTGCGCGCTTTGGCAAGCGAAGCCGCGCGTTGATGCTCGCGGGTGTCGAAGAGGCCCTCGCCGCGGGCGAACGAGCCCGCGGCACGACGAGCCCGAATCCCCCTGTGGGGTGCGCCATCGTCTCGCCGGACGGGAAGGTCATCGCAACGGGATCGACGTCGCCAGTCGGCGGACCCCACGCGGAGGTTAACGCGTTGCGCGCCGCGGGCTCCGCGGCCCGGGGCGCCACGGCCGTCGTTACGCTCGAGCCGTGTAACCACGTGGGGCGGACGGGTCCGTGCACGGTCGCCTTGCTCGACGCCGGGATTCGCGCGGTCATCTACCTCGCTCGGGATCCACACCCCCTCGCCTCGGGTGGTGCGGAGTTCCTGCGTAGCCATGGCGTTGAAACCACGCACGTGCCGTCTCGCGTAGCGGCCCTCGAGCCGTGGCTGGCGTCGGTCCGCCACGAGCGGGTATCCGTGACCGCCAAGTTCGCCTCTACTATCGACGGCTTCACCGCCGCACCTGATGGGACAAGCCAATGGATAACAGGCGCCGCGGCCCGCGACTACGTTCACCGAGACCGAGCGAAGCGGGACGCGATCGTCGTGGGGAGCGGGACTGTGTTGGCCGACAACCCCTCTCTGACGGCGCGCCGGAACGACGGTTCGCTGTATGCGACCCAGCCGCGGCGGGTCGTCGTCGGCAAGCGGGATGTGCCCCCCGGAAACCTGCACGACCTCGGTTTCGAGCAATATGGCACGCCGGAAGATACGCTGGCCGCCTTGTGGGAGAGCGGGGCGCGCGATGTCCTCGTGGAGGGCGGGGCGAGACTTCTTAGCAGCGTGTTTGAGCTGGGAGTTGTCGACCGGATCCAGGCGTACCTCGCGCCCGTGGTGCTCGGCGGGGGGCGCGGCGTCGTGGACCGGGCGCTGGCGGAAACCCTCGGGGACGCGCAGCGCTACACTCTGACTGATCTGCGCCGCCTCGGTGATGATGTGCTTGTTGAAATGGAGAGGTAAATGTTCACTGGTTTGGTGGAAGAGGTAGGTCGGGTCGAGCAGATCGTGGATGTCGGTGACGCCGTTCGCCTCAGCGTGCGCGCGCCTCTCGTGACCCAGGATGCCCGGCTCGGTGACTCGATCGCCGTCGACGGGGTCTGCCTCACCGTCGTGTCGAGCGAGGGGGGAGTATTTACCGCGGACGTCATGGCGGAGTCGCTGAGCCGCTCCACGCTCGGCGGTTACCGCCCGGGCAGGTCGGTCAACCTCGAGCGAGCCCTCGCCGCTGGACAGCGGATGGGCGGCCACATCGTGCAGGGTCATGTCGACGGGGTCGCAAACGTTGTCTCCCGCACCCCGTCGGAGCACTGGGAGGTTGTGAGGTTTAGCCTGCCGGAGGGCCTGAGTCACTACGTTGTCGAGAAGGGCTCGATCACGGTCAACGGCACATCTTTGACAGCGTCGGCCGTCGGCGATGATTGGTTCGAGGTCTCCCTCATCCCCGCGACCCTGAGGGATACCACAGCGGGGGCACTCGAAGTGGGCGACGGTGTCAACCTCGAGGTCGACATTGTGGCCAAGTACATCGAAAAACTCGTTGCGAAACCAATGGGCTAGCATTACCTCCCATGAAAGAAGCGATTGCGCTCGACCCAGTCGAAGACGCCATCACCGCCATTGGTCGCGGTGAGGCGGTTATCGTCGTCGATGACGAAGGCAGGGAAAACGAGGGTGATCTCATTTTTGCCGCGGAAAAGGCGACCCCGGAACTCGTCGCCTTCATGGTTCGCTACACGTCGGGCTACATCTGTGTCGCGATGGAAGACGAGCGCGCCGACGACTTGAACCTTCCGCCGATGGTCGCCCGCAACGAGGACGCGCGGTCCACCGCCTACACCGTCACGGTCGACGCAGCAACCGGTTCGACCGGGATTTCGGCCCGGAGCCGCTGCGAGACCATCTACCGGCTTGCAGACCCCGGCTTCGGGCCGGCGGATTTTACCCGTCCTGGACACGTCGTCCCGCTGCGCGCGCGACGCGGCGGCGTGCTCACCCGCGACGGTCACACGGAAGCGTCCGTCGACCTGTCCCGGCTGGCCGGACTCGCCCCCGTCGGGGCACTGTGCGAGGTCGTTTCCGAAGAGGACCCGACCGACATGGCCCGCGGCCCCGAGTTGCGGCGGTTCGCTGATACCCACGGGCTGAAGATGATTTCTATTGAGCAGCTCATCGCTTTTCGACGGCACCACGAGCCGCTCATCCAGAGAATCGCGGTCACCCGCCTGCCCACAGAGTTCGGCGAGTTTACTGCCTACGGGTACCGCAACACGGTCGACGGAACCGAGCACGTCGCCCTAGTCGCAGGGGACGTGGACAAGGGCGAGGACGTCCTGGTCCGTGTGCATTCGGAGTGCCTCACCGGAGACGTATTCGCGTCGAAAAGATGCGATTGCGGCCCCCAGCTGCACGAATCCATGCGGCGAATCCAGGAGGCCGGTCGCGGAGTCATTGTCTACGTGCGCGGCCACGAGGGGCGCGGCATCGGGTTACTCGCCAAGCTCAAGGCGTACCACCTGCAAGATCAGGGGCTCGATACCGTGGACGCGAACCTAGAGCAGGGATTGCCAGTCGACGCCCGTGAGTACTCCGTGGCGGGTCAAATTCTGGCCGACCTAGGAGTGGCGTCCCTGCAAATCCTGTCCAACAACCCGCAAAAGGTCGATGCCCTGCATGGCTACGGGCCCCGCGTTTCGGGCAGGGTTAGGATCGAAATTGTCCCGTCGCACGACAACATCCGCTACCTCCGCACGAAGCGGGACCGGCTTGGACACGATCTACCCCTCGTGGAGGAGTGGACGGACCACACCGCCAGCACATCTGAACGACAACGTTAAAGGAGCAACACGTCCCATGGCACACCGCGGAGCACCCGAGCCGTATGACATAGAGGCCGAGGGGCTTTCTCTCGCCATCGTTTCGACGAGGTGGAACGCCGATATCGTCGACCAGATGAGGGACCGCGCGGTAGCCACCGCCGGCGAGCTGGGGGTTAATCCGGACGAATACTTCGTCGCCGGGGCTTTGGAGCTCCCCGTCGTCGTGCAGGCATGCGCGCAACGTTACGACGCGGTTGTGGCTCTCGGGTGCGTCATCAAGGGGGAGACGGCGCACTTCGCCTACGTCTGTGACTCCGTCACGGCCGGCCTCACACGCGTCGCGTTGGATGAGAACACCCCCGTCGGCAACGGGGTCCTCACCGTCGAAGAGGAGGACCAGGCTTTCGAACGCGCGGGAGGAGAAGACGCCAAAGAGGACAAAGGCGCCGATTCCGTGCGCGCCGCCCTCGGAGCGGCAGCCGAGCTGCGCAAGGTGGTTGGCAAGTAGTGGGGGAAGGTCGCAAACTCAGTGACCGGGAACTCGCCGATCTCAACGCGGCGGACCCGCACGCGTCGACGTCGATGAAGCCGTGGGAACTGGAGATCCGCTCACCCTTCCTGAAAAAGGTCGCCGTGGCATGGGTGGCCGTGGTGATGGCCGTGCACATTTTCATGGGCGCGGTTGTCAACGTCGGGTACACCGGCCTCACCATCACTACGCTTGACCAATTCGCGTTCCCTGGAATCGGAGCCATCATCAGCGTCCTGTCCTGGATCGCGCTGACGCGACCGCGCGTTCGGGCGAACGAAGACGGTGTGGAGGTGCGCAATATCATCGGTACCCGCTTCTACCCGTGGCTGGTCATCTACGGCCTGTCGTTCCCCCGCGGTGCGCGGATGGCTCGGCTGGAGTTGCCCGATTTCGAGTACGTTCCGCTCTGGGCTATCCAGTCCGCAGACGGCGAGAAAGCGCTTGCGGCTGTCGAGCAGTTCCGCCGCATCGAAGCTCAGTACATGCCGGAGGATTAGCAGGCTCGTGGCCAACCCCGCCAGTTACCGCCCGGCTCCCGGAACTATCCCAACGAGCCCGGGCGTCTACAAGTTTCGAGACGCTACAGGCCGCGTCATTTACGTGGGCAAGGCGAAAAACCTCCGCGCCCGGTTGAATAACTACTTCCAGCCACCCCACCAGCTCCACCCCCGCACCCGGCAGATGGTGTTCACCGCGGCGTCCGTCGAGTGGACGGTTGTCTCGTCGGAAGTCGAAGCCCTGCAGCTCGAATACACGTGGATCAAGCGTTTCGACCCGTGGTTCAACGTCATGTACCGGGACGACAAGACGTACCCGATGCTGGCCGTGAGCGTGCGAGAGAAATTCCCGCGGGCGTTTTTCTACCGCGGACCGCGGCGCAAAGGCGTGAGGTACTTCGGCCCCTTTTCTCACGCGTGGGCAGTCCGCGAAACGCTTGACCTGCTCACGCGGGTCTTCCCCATTCGGACGTGCTCGAACGGCGTCTACAACCGTCACAAAAAACTGGGGCGGCCCTGCCTGCTGGGGTACATCGACAAGTGTTCGGCGCCGTGCGTCGGGCGCGTCAGCGAGAGCGAGTACGACGACACGGTGCGCGAATTCGTGGCGTTCATGTCGGGGCGCACCGACCAGGTTGTACGCGAGTTGACGAACCGCATGAACGACGCGGCGGAAAACCTCGAGTTCGAGAAGGCCGCACGACTTCGCGACGACCTCGGCGCCGTGACCAAGGTCATGGAGCGCCAGACGGTCGTGCTTAGCGCCGATACCGACGCGGACGTCATCGCGATAGAATCCGACGAGTTGGAGGCTGCCGTCCAGATTTTCACGGTCCGTAACGGTCGGATCCGAGCGCAGCGGGGATGGGTCGTTGAAAAGACGGGTGAGGAGACCGATGCGACTCTCATGCAGGATTTCCTCGTGCAGTACTACTCGGACGCGGTCGAGCGTGCGGCGCAGGAAGAGGCTGAGGATGAGGCGCTGCGGGAAAGCAAGATCAGGCGCAGGGGAGTAGACCAAGAGTCCCACGCGCTCGCCCACCCCTCCCAACCGGTGCCGCGGGAGATTCTCGTAGAGACGGCGCCCGACGAAGCGGCCGACGTGGCCCAACTGCTCGGCGAATTGCGCGGCGGCCCTGTCCACGTCAAGGTGCCCGTCCGAGGAGACAAAGCCGCGCTGATGAACACCGTGCACCGCAATGCAGCCGAGGCCCTCCATCAGCACAAACTCAAGCGAGTTGGGGACCTTACGGCGCGCTCGCAGGCCCTTCAGGATATCCAGGAGGCGCTGGGCTTGGAAGAAGCCCCGTTGCGCATCGAGTGCACCGACATCTCCCATATCCAAGGCACGGATGTCGTAGCGTCTCTCGTCGTTTTCGAAGACGGCCTGCCCAAGAAGAACGACTACCGGCGTTACCGCATCAAGGAAGCCGCGGGAGAGGGTCGTTCCGACGACGTCGGGTCAATCGCCGAGGTGACTCGGCGGCGTTTCAAGCGCTACAACGAAGACAAGCTGGCCAACCCGGATGACGACGCTTTCGAAGACGAAGTCGAAACGACGGGCGCGAAACGCTTCGCCTACCCGCCACAGCTGTTTATTGTCGACGGTGGAAAGCCCCAGGTCACCGCCGCACAGCGCGTGTTTGAGGAGCTCGGCATTGTCGACGTCGCTCTCGTCGGACTGGCGAAGCGCCTCGAGGAAATGTGGGTCCCCGATGACGACGAACCCGTCATCCTGCCGCGTAACTCCGAGGGCATGTACCTGCTCCAGCAGATTCGCGACGAAGCCCACCGATTCGCTATCACCTACCACCGCCACCAGCGTTCCCGCCGGATGCGCGCCTCGGCGCTCGACGGCGTCCCCGGGCTCGGCCCAGCGCGGCGCACGGACCTGGTCAAGTACTTCGGCAGCGTGAAGAAGATCCGCGAAGCGACCGTAGAAGAAATTCAGCAGGTAAGTGGGATCGGTCCCAAGCTGGCAGAGGCAATTGCTCTGCATCTCGCCGAAGAATGACGGGAAAGGCCGCTAGGATAGGCGCCATGTTGAGTCAAGCCGCCGCCCGGCCAGTCATCATCACAGGTCTGTCAGGGGGCGGGTTGTCCACCGCGGCCAAGGTGTTCGAGGACAAGGGGTATTTTGTGTCCCAGAATCTCCCGCCGCAGCTCATTTTGGAAATGATAGATCTGGCGGCCTCAGATGAGTCGCCCGTCGACCGTATCGCTTTCGTGACGGACGTGCGTGCGCGGATGTTCAACGGCTCCCTCCTCGGAACGATCGAGGAGATTAAGGCGCGCGGTTACGACCCGTTTGTTCTCTTCCTCGAGGCGCGCGACGACGTTCTCATCCGCAGGTTCGACAGCGTGAGGCGCACCCACCCCCTGCAGCTCGGGGAAACGCTGCACGCGGGAATCGAGCGCGAAAGGATCGAGCTGGCGGATGTGCGCGATCGCGCCGACGTCATCATCGACACCTCGAACTTGTCCGTTCACGACCTGCGGCGGGCCGTGGAGGCATCGGTCGGGGAGCTCCCCGCGGACCGCCAGCATGTCACCGTCGAATCGTTCGGGTTCAAACACGGATCCCCGCGGGACGCTGACATCATCTTTGATGTCCGGTTCCTCCCCAACCCGTATTGGGTCGAAGGATTGAGGCAGTTCCGGGGAACTGACGAGCCCGTCGCGCAGTACGTGTTGTCTCAACCCGGCGCCAGTGAGTTCGTCGACAAGGTCGTGGAGCTCCTGGCGTCGATGCTGCGGGGTTACCGCCACGAAGGAAAAGACTTTGTCACGGTGGGAATAGGGTGTACGGGGGGACACCACAGGTCCGTCGCGGTCTCCGAGGCCGTCGGGGATAAGCTCAAACAACGCGGCGACCTCGAGGTGAGGGTCCTCCACCGGGACCTCGACCGATCCTGAAATAACGACCGCACGACGAACCGGAATAGAGCGATGAACCAACCTTCCTTCGCCTGCCTCGGCGGCGGCCACGGCCTGTATCAAACGCTTCTGGCAGCCCGGGAGGCCGGGGCGCGCTCGATCGACGCCGTCGTTACGGTTGCCGACGACGGCGGCTCGTCTGGGCGCCTACGCCGCGAACTGGGGATCATCCCCCCAGGGGATCTGCGCATGGCTCTCTCCGCGCTGTGCGGGGACGCCGCGGACGGTGCCCTGTGGCGCGAGACGCTCCAGCATCGCTTCGGGGGGAACGGGGCGATGGCCGGCCACGCCCTTGGTAATCTCCTCATCGCCGCCCTGACGGAGGAACTCGGAGACGTCCAAGATGCGCTCGATGTCGTTTCCCGCTGGACAGGCTCGGCCGGTCGCGTTCTCCCAGTGTGTACCGAGCCCCTCGAGATCGAGGCGGAAGTCGCAGGACTTGACGACGACCCCCGCGTCCTCCGCACGGTTCGTGGCCAGGTGGCGGTGGCGACCACCCCCGGCACGGTCCGACGCGTCCGCCTGCTGCCGGATTCTCCTCGGGTCAACCCCCGCGCCATCGATGCCATTCTCGGTGCTGACATTGTGACGATCGGGCCGGGGTCGTGGTTTTCCTCAGTGATACCCCATCTTCTGGTCCCTGAGATCGTCGCCGCGTTGAACGAAACTGAGGCAATGGTGGTGGTCGTGCTAAATCTGTCCCCCGAGGCGGGGGAGACGCAAGGTTTTACCACCGAGCGCCACATACACATGCTCTCCCAGCACGCCCCCGCGGTGAAGGTCGATCGCTTCATCGCAGAGCAGGAGCTCAGCCCGACCGAGGGCGAGCGGCGCCACCTGCGCCGGGCCGCATTCGGAGTGGGGGGGCAGATCGAGTACCGGGACGTTCGCCTCGCCGACTCCCGCGGGCTGCCTCTGAACAGTCACGACCCAGAGAAGTTAGCTGCCGCCCTCATTGAGGTCTACCGCGGCCGCTAAACTGTGCGGAGTTTTGTGTAAGAGGGAGGGTGCCACGTGTCGCAATCCGCGTTGACCGCGCTAGCGAAAGATGAGTTGCTGGGCATTGACGCTGCTGCGGCGGATGTCCGCGCAGCCGAGGCGGCCGCGCTAATCCGGTTTGGCGCAGAGTTGCGCCCCGGCCCGGTGGGACTCGCGATCGTCGCTGATTTCGCCGAGCGCGAGGTTGCGCAGCGTTTGGTGTCGTTGTTGCTTTCGGTGTGTGATGTCCAAGCCTCTATCACGACGGCGCCTCCGACGTCGAGCCAGCGGGAGCCTAGGTTCGAGGTCCTCCTCGGAAGTGGCGCGGTGGACGTGGTGCGCAAACTCAAGCTCGTCACGCCCGCGGGCAACGCGGTCGTTGGAATGCCGCGTCATATCATTTCCGGCAACGTGGCGGAGGTAGAGGGGGCATGGAGAGGCGCGTTTCTCGCGCGGGGAAGCCTCACGGAGCCCGGCCGCAGCACCGGCTTAGAGGTGACCAGCCCGTGCCAAGAAGCGGCGCTGGCTCTCGTCGGATTGGCTCGCCGGCTGTCAGTTTCGGCAAAGACCAAAGAAACCCGCGGAGTCGAGCGCGTGTGCCTGCGCGACGGCGAAGCCATTGGGGTCTTGCTGAGTCGGATGGGCGCCCACCGCGCCCGGTTGGAATGGGACGAGAAGAGGGCTGTGCTCGACGCCGGGGTCAAGACATCGCAACGGCTGGCGACGTTCGACGACGCAAACACGCGGCGCTCGGCACAGGCTGCCGCCGCCGCGGCTGCCAGGGTGGAACGGGCCATGGATATCCTCGGTGACGACGTGCCAGAGCACCTCGCCGAGGCCGGCATTCTCCGGGTCGAACACCGGCTTGCGTCCTTAGAGGAGCTCGGACGCTTGGCCGATCCGCAGATGACGAAGGACGCGGTGGCGGGGCGAATCCGCAGGCTGTTGTCCCTGGCAGACCGGCGGGCGGCAGAGCTGGGCGTGCCAGACACGCACGCGGTCGACGTCGAAAAGTAGTCCCTGCAGCCGAGGACGCGCGTGGCTACACTGGACGGGGATGGGCCAAGACCCCAAGACCCCCAAGACCCTTGGCCTGATCTCAACGACAAGGAGTGACTGAATGACCACCCGCATCGGCATCAATGGCTTCGGACGAATTGGACGCGCCGCACTGCGCGACATCTTGGAAAAGTACGAGGGAGAGCTCGAGGTCGTCAAGATCAATGACTTGACCGACATCCAGACCCTCGCTCACTTGACGAAGTACGATACCGCGTTCGGCCCGCTCGACCGTGAGGTGTCTTTCGACGACAGCTCGATCATCATCGACGGCAACCACATCGCTGTCTCCGCTGAGAAGGACCCCGCCAACGTCGCATGGGGCGACGCTAACGTCGACATCGTTCTCGAGTGCACCGGCTTCTTCACCGACGGCGAGAAGGCGAAGGCGCACATCGACGCTGGCGCCAAGAAGGTAATTATCTCCGCCCCCGGTAAGAACGTTGACGGGACCTACGTGTGGGGTGTCAACGATGACGCGTACACCGGTTCCGAGACGGTCATCTCCGGCGCATCGTGCACCACCAATTCTCTTGCGCCGCTGGCGAAGGTCATCGATGAGAAGTTCGGCATTACCTCCGGCCTGATGACCACCGTCCACGCCTACACCGGCGATCAGCGCCTGCAGGACGCCCCCCACCGCGACCTGCGTCGCGCCCGCGCCGCGGCCCAGAACATCGTGCCCACCACGACGGGTGCCGCAAAGGCCGTTTCCCTTGTCCTGCCGAACCTCGAGGGCAAGCTCGACGGTTTCGCAATGCGCGTTCCGACAATCGCGGGCTCCGCGACCGACCTGACCGTGGTTGTCAACCGCGAGGTCGCCGTCGAAGAAGTTAACGCGGCTGTCAAGGAGGCCGTGTCCGACCCGCGATTCGGGCAGGCCATGCGCTACACCGAGGACCCCATCGTCTCCTCCGACATCCTCGGCGCGAACGAGGGCGCGATCTTCGACGCCGGCCTGACCAAGGTCATCGGCGGCAACGTCCTCAAGGTCGTGTCTTGGTACGACAACGAGCGTGGCTACACCTCCCAGCTCATTCGTCTGACCAAGACCGTCGCCGACAAGCTGCAGTAAGTGCTTCCACCCCTGTGAACACCCGGTGCGTGCTTCGGCGCGCTCGGGTGTTTTCAATCTAGATTGAAGGAGAAACAATGCCCCTTAAGACTCTTCAGCAGCTCCTCGACGAGGGGGTCCGCGGCCGCCACATCCTCGTCCGCTCCGATTTCAACGTCCCCCTGGATGACAACGGCACGATCACGGACGCCGGGCGCATCGATGCGTCCCTGCCCACGCTTAAGGCTCTCCTCGACGGCGGCGCAAAGGTCATCGTGATGGCTCACCTCGGGCGGCCGAAGGGCGAGTTCAAGCCCGAGTTTTCGCTGCGTCCGGTCGCCGAATCCCTGTCTGAGCGCCTCGGGCGGTTCGTAGCTCTCGCCGGTGATGTATCCGGGGAGGACGCCCACGAACGCGCCAACGGCTTGACAGAAGGCGACATTCTCCTGCTCGAAAACGTGCGTTTCGACGCGCGCGAAACGTCCAAGGATGAGGCGGAACGCGAGTCCTTCGCCGCCGAGCTCGCAGCGCTTGCGGCGGACAACGGCGCGTTCGTGTCCGACGGGTTCGGCGTGGTTCACCGGAAGCAGGCATCCGTCTACGACGTGGCACGCAAGCTCCCGGCGTACGCGGGCTACCTGGTGGAAAAAGAAGTGAACACGCTGCAGAGCGTGAAGGACGACCCCAAACACCCCTACGTCGTCGTCTTGGGCGGATCGAAGGTCTCAGACAAGCTCGGCGTCATTGAGGCGCTGGCCGAAAAGGCCGACAAGGTCATCATCGGTGGCGGCATGTGCTACACCTTCCTCACTGCGCTCGGCCACAACGTGCAAAAGTCGCTACTCCAAGAGGACATGGTTGACACCTGCGCCCAGCTCATCGAGCGTTACGGCGACAAGCTCGTGCTGCCGGAGGACCTAGCCGCAGCGCCAGAGTTTGATAAGAACGCCGAGAGGAAAATCGTCGGGCTCGACGAGATCCCAGACGGGTGGATGTCCCTGGATATCGGCCCCCGCACCGCAGAATCCTTCGGTGCCGTCATCGCGGACTCCAAGACCGTGTTCTGGAACGGCCCCATGGGCGTGTTCGAGTTCCCGGCTTTCGCCGATGGCACGAAGGCCGTTGCGGAAGCGATGATTGAAGCGACGAGCGCCAACGACTCCTTTACTGTCGTCGGCGGCGGCGACTCCGCGGCCGCGGTACGAGCTCTGGGGCTCGACGAGAACGGGTTCTCCCACATCTCTACCGGTGGCGGCGCTTCCCTCGAACTCATCGAGGGCAAAGAGCTGCCCGGCGTCACGGTCGTCAGCGAGTAGGAAGGACGCAATTATGGCACGCACCCCCCTCATCGCGGGTAACTGGAAGATGAATTTGGACCACCTCGAGGCGATCGCAAACGTGCAGAAGCTCGCCTTCGCGTTCCCGAAAGACGGGTACGAGCACGTCGACATCGCCTTGACGGTGCCCTTTACCGACCTGCGCTCCGTGCAGACGCTTGTCGACGGCGACAAGCTGGCCATCACCTACGGCGCCCAAGACGTCTCCGAGCACGACAACGGCGCGTACACCGGGGACATTTCCGCGACGATGCTCGCCAAACTCGGGTGCTCATGGGTTGTCGTCGGGCACTCCGAGCGGCGCCAGTACCATGCGGAGACCGATGAGATTGTCGCGAAAAAGTCTGCGAAGGCGCTCGAGCACGGTATCCGACCGATTGTGTGCGTGGGGGAGCCTCTCGACGTCCGCGAAGCGGGCACCCACGTCGACTACGTCGTCAACCAGACCCGGAAGTCGCTTGCGGGGCTCGAGGACAAGCTCACCGACGTCGTGATCGCCTACGAGCCGGTCTGGGCAATCGGAACGGGCAAGGTTGCCTCGGCGGCCGATGCCCAAGAGGTGTGCAGCGCGCTCCGCGGATTGGTGCGCGAGCTCGCCGGCGAGGAGACGGCGCAAGCCATGCGCATTCTCTACGGCGGGTCCGTCAAAACCGACACGATCGCAGACATCATCGGCGAGGCGGATGTCGACGGCGCCCTCGTTGGCGGTGCCTCACTCGACGGGCAGGAATTCGCCCGGCTCGCGGCCGCTGCTGCTAACGCGAGCGCGAATCCCGGGGTGTAGGCTGTTTCGGGTTACCTAGAGAAGCGAACTGAGGAGATTCCCACATGGTTCTAGCGCTCGAAATCGTGCTGGTACTCGCCGCCGTGCTCATGACAGTG
Source organism: Corynebacterium capitovis DSM 44611 (assembly GCF_030440535.1). Classification (NCBI taxonomy): domain Bacteria; kingdom Bacillati; phylum Actinomycetota; class Actinomycetes; order Mycobacteriales; family Corynebacteriaceae; genus Corynebacterium; species Corynebacterium capitovis. Next base: position 1,088,806 of record NZ_CP047117.1, read on the forward strand.
TTTGTGCTGCTGCACAAAGGCAAGGGCGGCGGCCTGTCGAGCCTGTTCGGCGGTGGAGTTCAGTCAAACCTGTCTGGCTCGACGATCGTGGAGAAAAACCTCGACCGCTACACCGTCGTCATCTCGGTGGTGTGGATCACCTGCATTCTGGGCCTGAATCTGATCCAGTCCTTCGCAGTCTAGATCCGAGTTGCTGCGTCCTCGGTGACCAGCAGCAGGGTCTCCTCCGCGCCCCGGACTCCTGCGGCCGGCCAGGTGGCGGGGTCGTCGCCACGGGCGGCGTGCCCTGCCGCCTCTGCTTTTTCTTTCCCGGACACGAGCAGCCACACCCGGCGGGCGCGGGATATCGCGGGGAGTGTGAGGGTCACGCGCTCCGCCGGGGGTTTGGGGGAGTCGGTGACGGGGACAACGAGCCGGCTGCTCTCCGCCAGGGCTGGGGTGTGGGGGAAAAGCGAGTTGACGTGGCCCTCGCCGCCCATGCCGAGGAGGTGGAGGTCGAAACCCTCGGGAGCGGTGATGGTGATGTCGCGCTCGTAGCTTTCCGCCTGTTCATCCATTCCGGCGCCAGTGAGCCGGTACCCGTGAATATGTGCCCCCGGGATCGCGATGCGGTCCAGAAGGGCATCCCGCGCCTGTTTTTCGTTCGAGTTGTCGTGCGTCACCGGCACGTTGCGTTCGTCGCCGAAGTAGACGTGGACCCGGGACCAGTCCACCGGGGCGTCGACAAGCGAGGCGAGGAAAGCGATACCGGCCGTTCCCCCTGTGGCGACGATGCGTGCGCTGCCGTCGCCATTGACTCCGCCCACGGGGTCAGCGTGTATCGCGGAAATGAGCTGCACGAATCGCGTCCGAGCCGCCGATAGCAGTGAGTCGAGATCGGGGTAACGGGAAATGTCCAAGGCCTGGGTCCTTTAGTGAGTTTCGACAACGTGGGAAAGGCTGTTTAACGCCCGCGCGTAGGACGTGTCGGGGTCGAGGTGGCGCAATTCCTCGGCGAGGCATTCCGCATCCGTACGCGCCGTCATGGCCACGTATGAATCGGGTAGGCCGGGGATCGAGACGCGGACTGATTGCTCGTCGACAACCGCAATGACGATGTCGCCGCTTGCTCGCGAGAGGACGAGCTTCGTAATCGGAACGTTTTCGATAATGGCGCACGAGTCTTCCGCGGGATTTCGCACCACGTCGACGTTCAAGCAGCTGGCAAGCCAGCCGGCGGCGATGTCGACGCTCGGGTTGTCGACCGGTCCGGTGATTTCAACAGCCATTACTCTCTCGCTGAGGTCGCGGTCCAGCACGGATGCGACGATGCCTCGCCACAGCGTGATGCGGGACCACATCATGTCCGAGTCGCCAGGCGTATACCCATTGGAGAGGCGGAGGAGCGCGTTACCGGAAACGTTACGGCGCGCGTTGGTGATGCGGCGTTGGACAATCCGCCCCAGGGGGGCCTCGGCGGGCCGGGCCGGTGCCGTGGTGGGCCACCAAGCAACGATGGGGGTGTCAGGGAGGAGCAGCGGGGTGACTACGGCGTCCAAGTGGTGGGTGAGCTCTCCCTTGAGATGCATCACCACCATTTCTGACACCCCGGCATCCGCGGTGAGGATGGCCTCCGCGTCGAGCGAGGTCGGCGCGGAGGAATCCCCCAGAATCATGACGAGCACCCGGGCGGGGTGCTCCATCGTGGCTTCACGCACAGACAGGAGGATTGAATCCAGATCGTCGTTCTCTCGGGCCGAGACGAGAAGCGTGAGCACGCGGCCCGTAGCCAGCGAGTAGTTCTCCTGCGCCTCGAGGAGGGTTCGCGAGATCTCGCGCGTGGTGGTGTCGGGCAAGGAAATAATCATTGAAATCCTCCGGTTTAGGGCCGCCGCCACACGTGCCTGTTTGCTTCGAGCATGCGGTTGGCGGAGTCGGGGCCCCATGTTCCCGCTGGGTACTCGTCGGGGCGCCCGTGTTGGCTCCAGTAGTTCAGGATCGGGTCTAGAATTTCCCAGCTCCGCTCGACCTCTTGGTTGGTGGGGAAGAGGCTCGACTCGTCGAGAAGAGCATCGAGGATAAGCCGCTCGTACGCTTCTGGGGATTGCTCGGTGAAGGCCTCGGTGTAGGAGAAGTCCATGTTGACGTCACGGACCTCCATCGTCGACCCGGGCACCTTGGACCCGAACCGCATCAAGACACCCTCGTCGGGCTGAATCCTCAGCACCACCGCGTTGTTGGTCAGCAGGTCCGTCTGGCCTTCCTGGAAGGGCTGGTAGGGCGGGCGTTTGAGCACCAGAGCGATTTCCGTGACGCGCCGCCCCAGGCGCTTGCCGGTGCGAAGATAGAACGGAACACCCGCCCAACGACGCGTGTTCACGCGGAGGGTGCACGCGGCGTAGGTCTCAGTCAGCGAGTTCGGGTCGAAGCCCTGCTCCTCGCGCAGCCCGACCACCCGCTCGGAGCCCTGCCACCCCGCGGCGTACTGGCCCCGGGCCGTCGTCTGGTCGAAGGGCTCGACCGGGGACGTGGCCCGCAGCACTTTCAGCTTCTCCGCCTTGAGCTGGCGCGGGGAAAACGAAGCCGGCTCCTCCATCGCCACCAAGGCGAGGAGCTGGATTAGGTGGTTTTGAATCACGTCTCGGGCAGCTCCGATCCCGTCGTAATACCCAGCCCTCCCGCCGAGACCGATATCCTCGGCCATCGTGATCTGAACGTGGTCGATGTAATTGGCGTTCCAGATCGGCTCGAACAGCTGGTTGGCAAAGCGCAGCGCCATGATGTTCTGCACTGTTTCCTTGCCCAAATAATGATCGATGCGGAACACGGCGTGCTCCGGGAAGACCTGGTTGACCACCTCGTTGAGCTCATGGGCCGACGCGAGGTCGTGGCCGAAGGGCTTTTCGATGATGATGCGGCGCCACTGTCGCTCTCTCGGCGCGGCCATCCCGCATCGATCGAGCTGGTGCACGACGGAAGAGAAATGCTCGGGGGGCACCGAGAGATAAAATGCCCAGTTCCCCGCCGTGCCCCGCGTCGTGTCCATCTCGGACATCAGGCTGGCAAGCCTCTCGAAAGCCTCGTCGTCGTCGAACGCACCTTTTACAAAGTGCATGCCCTCGGCAAGACGGTTCCAGACATTTTCGTTGAATCGGGTGCGCGACCCGTTCTCCACCGAGGTCCGCACGTAATCCTCGAAGTCTTGTTTGGACCAGTCGCGACGCCCGAAACCCACGAGAGTGAATCCGGCTGGCAAGAGGCCGCGATTGGCAAGGTCGTAGACGGCTGGCAGGAGTTTGCGCTTCGCCAGGTCACCCGTCACCCCAAAGATCACCATTCCCGATGGGCCAGCGATTCTAGGCAACCGCTTGTCGTCTGGGGTGCGAAGGGGATTGACCCACTGCCCACCATCAGCTTGTGCTGACGTCACGTTATCCACCGCCGCCTATTTCAGGTTCTCGAGCATCGAGTCGAGCAATTCCTGCCACGCGCTCACAAACTTATCGACGCCCTCCCGCTCCAGGACGCGGACGACGTCGTCAAGCGAAATGCCCACGGACTCAAACTGGGCGAAGACCTCCTCCGCTGCGGGGGCCATCCCCGTGAGAGTGTCGCCGTGAAGACCTCCGAGCTCGAGCACGGCGTTGAGGGTCTCTTCGGGCATCGTATTGACCGTGTCAGGGCCAGCAAGCTCGGTGACGTACATCGTCGCGGGGTAGTCGGGGTTCTTCACGCCCGTCGACGCCCACAGCGGGCGCTGCTTGGTGGCGCCTGCCGGGAGATCCGACATGTCGCGGAACTCGTCGAGGAAAAGCTGGTATGCGAGCCGGGCGTTGGCGATGCCGGCTTGCCCCCGCAGAGCCAGGGCTTCCTCGCTGCCGATCACGTCGAGGCGCCGGTCGACTTCCGTGTCCATTCGGGAGACGAAGAACGAGGCGACCGAGTGGATAGCGGAAACGTCCCGCCCGTTTTCGGCCGCCTGGCGGATGCCGGCCTTGTAGGCGTCGATGACCTGCTTGTAGCGTTTCACAGAGAAGATGAGCGTCACGTTGACGCTGATCCCCTCCGCCAGCGCCGCGGTGATGGCAGGGAGGGACTCGTCAGTCGCGGGGATCTTGATCATCACGTTGTCGCGGCCAACCAACCTCCACAGCTCTTTCGCCTGCTCCACCGTTCGCTCCTCATCAGCGGCATAGCGCGGGTCGACCTCGAGCGAGACGCGTCCGTCGCGCCCATCGGTGCGCTCGTAGACGTCGCGGAAGAGGTCGCAGGCATCTTGAACGTCCTTGACGCTCATGGCGTAGACCGCTTCGTCGGGGTGAGAACCAGCGGCCCTCAGGTCGGCGAGCTGGACGTCATAGGCGTTGCCGCCCGACATCGCCTTGGCAAAGATGGCCGGGTTCGTCGTCACCCCCGCGATCGACTTCGATGCCTTGATCTTGGCCAAGTTGCCCGTCGTAATGCGATCGCGCGAGAGGTCGTCGAGCCAGGTGGACGTTCCAATTTCGTAGAGTTCATCGATGGCGGTCATGGTTGTGCCTTTCTGATGCCTATTGAGGGGCCTGCTAGCGGGATTTCTGAACGGAGGCGAGAGAGTCCTGAGCGGCCTCGTATACCGCGTCGGCGGTAAACCCAAACCTCTCGAACAGTTCGCTGCCAGGAGCGGATGCCCCGAAGTGCTCGAGCGAGACGGTCCGACCGTGATCACCCGTGAAGCGGTGCCACGGCATCGAGACGCCCGCCTCGACGGACACGCGCGCTTTGACCTCCGCCGGCAAGACCGACTCGATGTAGTCGTCGTCCTGCTCGAGGAACCACTCGACGCACGGCACGCTTACAACACGGGCTGCCGTCCCCTCCGCTTCGAGCCGTCCAGCCGCCGATACCGCGTACTGCACCTCGGACCCGGTGGCGAGGAGGATGACGTCCGGGGTCGAGCGAGAGGCCTCCACGAGCACGTAGGCCCCCTTGGCGACGCCTTCAAAAGCCTTCTCCCGTGTGCCCTCGAGAACCGGCAGGTTCTGCCGCGAGAGCGCGAGCGCCTTCGGCTGCTCCTTCGCCTCGAGGGCGGCCTTCCACGCCGCGGAGGTCTCGTTCGCGTCCGCCGGGCGGATCACCGCCAGGTCCGGGATAGCCCGCAGGGCCGCGAGGGTCTCGACCGGCTGGTGCGTCGGGCCGTCCTCGCCCAGGCCAATTGAGTCGTGCGTGAAAACGTAGTAGCCGTCGATTCCGGACAAGGCAGCCACGCGAATGGCAGGGTAGAGGTACTCCGAGAAAATCAGGAAAGTGCCGCCGTACACCCGGGTGCCACCGTGCAGCGCAATGCCGTTCATGATCGCGGCCATTGCGTGCTCGCGAATTCCGAAGTGGAGGTTGCGACCGTAGGGGTTGGCCGTGAACATGTCTGTTGTGATGGACTCCGGCCCGAAGGACGGCTCCCCCTTAATGAGAGTGTTGTTGGACCCCGCAAGGTCAGCTGACCCGCCCCACAGCTCCGGGAGCGCTCGCGCCGCGGCTTGAATCGCGGCCTCGGACGCCTTGCGGGTCGCGATTCCCTTGGCGTCGGGCTCCCAGGCGGGCAGATCAGCGTCCCAGCCCTCCGGCAGCGCCCGGGCGCTGAGCCTGTCTAGCAGCGCCTTCCTGTCGGGGTGCGCTTGGGCCCACGCGGCGAACCGCTCGTCCCAGCGTGCGCGCTTTTCCGCCGACCGCTGGACAAGCTGGCGAGTGTGGGAGATGACGTCGTCTTCGACGGGGAAGAAGACGTTCGGCTCGAAGCCGAGTTCTTCCTTGACCAGGCGGATCTCTTCGGCTCCGAGCGCGGCGCCGTGAGCCGCGCCCGTATTCTGCAGGTTCGGCGCGGGGTAGCCGATCACGGTCTTAACCCGGATGAGAGACGGGCGGGTGCGGTCTGCCTGGGCGTCGGCAACCGCCTTCTCAATTGCCACCACGTCCTCGCCTGATTCGACCGTCAGCGTTTGCCATCCGTAGGCGGCGTAGCGCGCGAGGACATCCTCAGTGAAGGCAATCCGGGTGTCGTCCTCGATCGAAATTCGATTGTCATCCCAAAATACGATTAGGTTTCCGAGCTGCTGGGTGCCAGCGAAGGAGGATGCCTCCGAGGTGACACCTTCCTGGAGGCAGCCGTCGCCCGCGATCGCGTAGATGAAGTGGTCAAACGGGGACTGGCCGGCCGGGGCGTCTGGATCGAAAAGGCCACGCTCGCGCCGCGCTGCGGCAGCCATGCCGACGGCGGAAGCTAAGCCCTGGCCGAGCGGGCCCGTCGTAATTTCCACGTGCTTCGTGTGGTTGTACTCGGGGTGACCCGGTGTCTTCGAACTCCACGTGCGCAAGGCCTTGAGATCCTCGATTTCAAGGCCGAAGCCACCCAGGTACAGCTGAATGTACTGGGTTAAAGAGGAGTGGCCATTGGACAGAACGAACCGGTCGCGTCCGACCCAGTGGGGATCGAGCGGGTCGATGTCCATGACGCGCTGGTACAGCGTGTAAGCGAGTGGGGCCAAGGACATCGCCGTACCTGGGTGTCCCGACCCGCAGTTTTCCACCGCGTCAGCTGCGAGCACGCGAACAGTATCGACCGCCCGGGTGTCTAAGTCCGTCCAGTTTTCCGGGTAGTTGCGGACGGTCATGGCGTGCAGTTCGGGTGCCAGAGACAAAAGAATCCTCGCTTCGGAGTGTGTGGGTAGCTATGTCTGCGACACCTAGCCTAATCGGTTGCATTCGCCCGTGTCCGTTCAATTACCCTTCGACTATCGCGTGGCGGTAACCTCGGTCGAAGGGTCAAAGTCCGGTGGAACTTTCCGCCCGTGGCACGCGACTACTAAAGGTGGCCGTGCGTCCGAGCACCGCTCACAGGTTACAAAGTGGAGGACAATCTTTGGAGACGATCAAGGCGTATTTCGCTCTGACGAAACCGCGGGTGATTGAACTCCTGCTTGTGGCGGCAATTCCGGCGATGCTTCAGGCCGATCGAGGAAACGTTCCGGTGTGGCTCATCCTGGCTACGCTCCTCGGGGGGTGGATGGGTGCAGCCTCCGCCAACACATTCAACATGGTGGCCGATTACGACATCGACCAGAAAATGGGGCGCACCCGGGCGCGCCCCCTAGTCCGCGCCACCGTGACGAAAGGGCGCGCCGCGGTCTTCGCGTGGGTGATGCTGCTTATCAGCGTGCTGTGGCTCGGTCTTGTGTGTCACTCGTGGCTCGCGTCGTTCTTTATCGTGCTGACCAACTGGTTCTACATTTACGTTTACACAAAGTGGCTCAAGCGCCGCACCTGGCAAAACGTCATCTGGGGCGGCGCTGCTGGGTGCATGCCGGTCCTTGTTGGGTGGGCGGTGATCCGCGACAACGTCAGTGACGGCACGCCTGATCGGTGGTGGCAGGCGGTGGTGATGTTCCTCATCATCTTTTTCTGGACGCCACCGCATACGTGGGCTCTGGCCATGAAGTACCGGGATGACTACCAGCGGGCCGAGGTGCCCATGTTGCCCGTCGTTGCTTCGCCGGTGGAGACAACGCGGCAGATCGTCTTCTACTCCTGGCTCACCGCCTTTACCTCGCTCGCGCTCATCCCTGCGACCTCGTGGATCTACGCCGTTGCGGCTGTACTTTCCGGCGCCGCGTTCTTAACCCGGGCGACGCAGTTGCACAACGGCGTGAAGCGCGGCGTCGACGTCAAGCCCCTCAAGCTGTTTATTCTGTCGAATAATTACCTGGCGGTGCTGTTCCTGGCGCTTTCTTTTGACGCCGTCGTGGGCCTGCCACCCCTGCTCTAATTCACTTTGAGGACCACAGACCCAGACGTGGACCGCGACTGGAGGTCCTGGTGCGCCTGCGATGCGTCGGCAAGCGGGTAAGGCTCGTGGACTCGTACGGTGATCGAACCGGACTCCACGGCGCGGACAACGGCTTGGGCTCGGAAGCGAAACTCGTCGTCTGTGGAGACGTAGGCGCCGAGCGAGGGGCGCGTGAGGAATAGGGAACCGTGCCGGTTGAGCTCCTGGATCTGAAATGGCTCTACCTCGCCCGACGCGGAACCGAAAGAGCAAACGAGCCCCCTTGGGCGGCAGACGTCGAGAGCCATAGCGAACGTCGACTTGCCGACGCCGTCGTACACCACGTCCACACCGCGGCCTCCGGTGGCGGACCGGACTTGTTCGGCCAGGTTGGCGTCGTAGCGGAATACGTGAGCGGCACCGGCGTCGTAAGCGAGCCGCTCTTTGTCCTCCGAAGACACGACCGAAAAGACCACGGCGCCGAGCTCGGTGGCCATCTGTGTGAGGATGAGGCCCACGCCGCCAGCACCGGCCGTGATTACCATCGTGTCGCCGGGCCTCGTTTCCCGCGTGCCGTGAAGCAGGTAATGGGCGGTCATCCCCTGGAGAAGCATGGACGCTGCAATGGCAGGAGGGACCGAGTCCGGCACCGCGACAAGCCGGCCGCGGGGCACAGACACAACTTCGGCGTAGGACCCCGGCGCGTCGTGCCACGCGACGAGCGTTCCCGGCGCGATGTCCCCCGACGGGTCCTCCAGCACCTGGCCGCATCCCTCGGTGCCCGGAATATACGGGGGTGACGAGGGGTAGGAGCCGGAGCGGAAATAGGTGTCAATGTAATTGACGCCGGCGTAGAGGACGCGGACCAAGATGTGGTCCGGGTCGGGCGAGGGAACGGGCACGTCAGCGAGCTCCAAGACGTCTGGTCCACCGTGGCGGGTTACGAGAATCGCTTTCATACCGCCAGGGTAACCAGATTAGCTCAGCCGCCTCCGGCCGTGCGCATAGAGGAACGCGCTGAATGCGACCACGATGGACGACATTGCGATGTGACCCGGCACCGTCCACCGCGGTACTCCGAGGTAGAACTGGGTCACCCCGACGGCCCATTGGACCACGATCATTCCCACCAGGACGGATGCCGTGTGGAAGGCGTCGCGTGGGGCGTGGCTGCGGCGCAGCAAGTAAACGGTGATCAGGGTGCACAAGAGATATGTGTACATGCACACCGCGTGGACATACACCAAAATGCGCGTGTCCATCTGGAGGCGGCCCTGCATGCCCGCGCCCGCGTCACCGGAGTGCGGCCCCGAACCGGTCACCATCGTCCCCGTCACCAGAACGGCGGAGAGGGCGACCGCAGCGAGGATCGACAGCGCGCGGGCGGAAGAGGAGAACCGTTGTTGGGGTGTCGCGTCGTCGGGCTCTGCGACGCGCATATAAAGCAATGCCGCGATCCACACGAGCACCATCGACGGCAAGAAGTGGACGGCAACGGCCCACCACCGCAGGTCGACGAGGACGGAAATCCCACCAATCACAGCTTGGACGGCGATCCCGGCGAGGGAGGCAATCGCAAGGGCTTTCACTTCGCGACGTCGTTTGGCCCGGACAACGGCGTAGAGAACCGCGATCGCCGCCGCGGAGAGCACAAAAGTCAGCATGCGGTTACCAAACTCCACAGCTTGGTGTACCCACGGGGCGGCGCCGGCGACGGGGACCAGCGAGCCTTCATGGCACAGCGGCCACGTATCGCAGCCGAGTCCGGAGCCCGTGACACGAACGAGGGACCCAGTCACGGTGATCCCGCCCTGGCCGATAAGGAGGATGAGCGCCAGAATCCGCTGCAGGTGGAGGCTGGGGGTCTGGGTTCGCCCGGACGTCGTCTTGCTAGTCGCCGTACTCACGCATGTCAGCCTATCCCAGCCCGGGCGGATACTAACCATCGAAGCGAAACCACCGAGCCGCCGCGGAGATTCCCGCGACGGCCCAGGCAACCAGGGCTGCCAGCGCGGCTGGGTCGGCCGCGAGGTGGAGAGCCTGGGTGAGCGAACCGGCCAGCGCGATAGTAGGCACGATGTTCCACCAGCCGGCGTGAGCGAGGTCCCCAGAAAATGCGACCCACCCGAGCAACGCCATGAGGACTAGCCACATGAGGTTGGCGAGTGCCAGGACCAGCTCCGAGCTCAGCGTGCCACCCATCAGCAGCCCCAGGGAGGTAAAGGCAGCTACGCCCACGAGGAGCGTGAGCAAACCCGCCGCCGCCCCGAGCAGCGAACAACGCCACCCGAGCGCAACCGCCAGCGCACCGAGGAACACCACCTGCACGGCGACCATGGCCGCCACGCCCAACACCTTGCCGGCGATGATCGTCCACGCGGGCACACCCGAGGCCCCCGACCGCTTTAAGGCACCGTAGCGCCTGTCGAATGCAAGGGCGATCGCTTGGCCCGTGAACCCGGCACTGCTGGCAGCGACAGCGAAAACCATGGGGACGGCCCTGTCGATGCTGAGGTAATCACCGACGAAGGGGAAGCGTGACGCGACAAGGAGAAAGGCCGGCACGATGATGTTGAGCAAGAGCTGCTCGCCGTGGCGGAGCATCAACAGCGCTTCCACTCGGCCCTGCGCCAACGCCATCGTTGTGGCGGGGGCGCGTTGTGGGCGGGGAGTGAACGTTCCGGGGGCAAAGCGCATCTGTCAGCTCCTCAAATCTCGGCCAGTGATGTCGAGGAAGACGTCCTCGAGCGTGCGGTGATCCACTGTGAGCTCGCGGATCTGCACCCCCTGCGCAGCCGCCGCGGCGGCGACCGCGGCGACCACGTCCGGGGACGCGGCGCCTGGCACGCGGTAGTGAAGCGGGCGCACCGCCTCGACGGACATTCCCTCCAGCTCGGACGTGGCGAGGGCGGTGGACGTCGAAAAGAAAATGCCCGGAGCTGCCACGCCCTGGGTGAGTTCGGCGGGGGAGCCCTGCGCTACTACGCGTCCGCGATCCACTATCACCACCTTGTCGGCGAGAGCTTCTGCCTCGTCCATCAGGTGCGTAGTCAGTACGACAGTGACCCCGTCGTTTTTCATCGCGCCGATAAGGTCCCAGACCGCAAGCCGGGACTGGGCGTCCATGCCGGCGGTCGGCTCGTCCAGGAAAACGAGCTCAGGCCGGCCAATTATTGCGAGCGCGAGCGAGAGACGCTGACGCTGCCCGCCCGAGAGGCGCCGGTACGTTGTCTTCTCGACCCCGCGCAGGCCAAGGGTGTCGAGGAGCCATTCGGGGTCGAGGGGATCGGCGTTATAACGGGCCGTTAGGGACAGGATCTCCTTGACGCGAATCCCCGAGTACGCGCCACCGCCTTGCAACATGATCCCAATGCGGTCGCGAACTCGCTGGGGGTGTGTCGCGGGGTCGAGGCCGAGGACGCGGATGGTTCCGTGCGAGGGCGCGATAAACCCCTCGCACATTTCGATCGTTGTCGTTTTGCCAGCCCCATTAGGCCCGAGAAGCGCGAGCACTTCACCGCGCTGGGCGGTGAAGCTCACCCCTCGCACGGCCTCGGTATTCGCGAACCGCTTGCGGACGTCATCGACGACCAAAGCGTGAACTAAAGCGTCGTCCGAGGTGGAGGGGGAGAAGGTAGGGGATCCTCCACCAAAGGTTGTACTCATGGGTGGTTAGTGTAACCCCCGGCGGCCCCAACGGCGGTACACCAGCCAGGCCAACCCGCATAAGAGGGCGAAGTACACCGCGGCGGAGAAGTAAATCGTGGCCACGGCCCCGGGGGATAGAGCGAGGCCGCGGGGGAGAACGAAGAAGCTAAAGGCGGCGGAGTAGACAACCACCGCTGCGCGGAATCCAAAGCGGTTGGCCCAGGCGGCCAAGGGCAAAAGGGCCCACAGTGGGTACCACGGGTGAACCACCGGGAATAGGACCACGAGAACCAGGGTTGCCACGCCGAGTCCCCCCACCGGGTGGATGGATCCGCGAAACGTTGCCCACAGCATGCGGATGAGGAAGGCTCCCGCGAGGGTGAGACCCGCGCCGCGGGTGACGGTGAGCATGGCCTCTGTGTGGTCGCCCAAGCCGAGTACCATTCCGAAAAACCCTGCGCTGACCCCGATAACCGTGGTCAGAGACATCCAGCTGCGGATCGTCGCGGCGCCCCCCTGGCTGGTCACCCACCCCAGGCCAATCCCCGTCGCTGCGGACACAACGGCGACGGACAATACGAGCACGGCCAGCATGATGAACGCGGCTAAGGGGATCGCTGCCCTGCCGTACTTCGACCGCAGTGCCCGGGCCAGAGCCATCCCCACGAAACCGAGCCCGATGAAGCCCGTCACTTTGACCATGCCACCACATGAGATGAGGAAGCCGGACGCGCAGAGCATGCCAAAGCGCCGGACTTTCGAGCCCGCCTCTATTGCGCGCAGGCCCACCTCGAGACCGACAAGGACAACACCGAGCAGCAACGACTCGTTGTGAATGCCCCCTACGAGGTGTAGCAACGTGAGGGGGTTGAGAACACCGAGCCATAGCGCAGTTGCTGGTGCCACGGAACAACGCCGAGCGAGCGCGATGATTGCCCACGCCGCCGATGCGATCCCCACAAGAGCAAGGGCGCGGTGGGCGAGCACTCCAAGGACGAGTGAGTCTCCCGTCAGCCGCGAGACTGCTCCCGCCAGACCCAGCGCCACGGGCCCGTACGGACTAGGGGAGTGTGCCCAAATGAAGGGCACCGACCGGGCCAAGTGGTTTTCCGTCCCGAGCAGCTCCACTGGTCCCGCGGCGTAGGGGTCGAGGCCATGTCGAACAATCGATCCCTGAGCAAGATAGGAATAGATGTCTTGTGTGAAAAGGGGCGCGGTAAAAAGCAGGGGGAGCACCCACACCGCCCACGTCTGCACAATGACCCCGGAGCGCACTCTCGGGTGACCGCGGCTCACTCCCAGGAACGGACCCATGCACACCCACGCCGTAACCAGCAGCCCGACGCCGATAAGAACGAGCGCCGACGACGCCTGCAGCATCCGTCCCATAAACGCTCCCCCCGGCAGCGTGAAATAGGGGTTGCCCACCACCGGCAGCGCGCCACCCCCGAGGCCACCGAGGCCCATGAGCAGGGTGCCGACCGCTCCCAGCCATCGCAACAGCGAGAAGCGATTGAGCTCGCTTGTCGACGGCTGGGGGGCCGCCTGAGGGTCCTCCTCCCGCGCATGCAGCTCCGACGAGCGCGATCCGGGCCGGCCCAAGCGGGGCAGGATCCACAGCGGGAGAGCTGCTAAACGGCGTCGGGGGAAACTCACGGCTGCACAGTCTACGGCAGTGCCCCACCCGTCCTGACGGAATGAATAACGACACACTAGTGTTGAAAAAAGGCAGCGGTGATTCGACCGTCGGCATCATGTGAAACATCCTGTGAAACGAGGTGAGGACATGGAGGAACAACCCCGGCTACGTGGCCGAGACACCCGCCACGCTGTGTTGTCCGAGCTTCTTGCGCATGGCCCCGTCACCGCCTCCGCAGTTGGAGAATCACTGGGGCTGACCGCTGCCGGAGCGCGGCGCCATCTGGAGAAATTAGCCCACGAGGGTCTAGCCGAGGAGTGCCCGCCGCGCGCCGTGGCCGGTGAGGAAGCTGGCCGGGGCCGCCCCGCCAAGCACTACCGGCTGACTGAGGCCGGAAAAAACACCTTCGGCACGGACTACGACTCTTTGGCGGCTGACGCGCTGAGCGCACTTGCACGCGCGGGAGGCGACAATGCTGTGCTGGAATTGGCGCGCGAGCGAATGCGGCGCATCTTTGACGGCATCGATCCCAGTGATGACCCCGCGGACACCGCCCGCCAGTTGGCGGACGCGTTGGATCGCAACGGGTACGCTGCGAAGGCGACGAGGGTCGGCGCCGGGATCCAACTGTGCCAGCACCACTGCCCCATTTCGGCCGTCGCCGCAGCCCACCCGGAGATGTGCGAAGCGGAACACGAAGCGATATCGCAGCTCACGGGTCGGCACGTCCAGCCGCTCGCGCTCATCACGCGTGGCAGCGACATCTGCACGACAAACATTCCCCTGAACGTCGCGAAACCGGCGGACGGGACCCACACTGAAAGGAGCGGAGACCTTGACTGAGACTACCCCCGCACCCGGCTTGGAAAGGCCGATGAACGACGATGAGATCATCCAGTCCATCGGCGCCTACAACTACGGGTGGCACGATCCAGACGTCGCCGGAGCTGCCGCTCGCCGCGGTCTGAACGAAGACGTCGTGCGCGACATCTCGGGTATCAAGAACGAGCCCGAGTGGATGCTCAACCAGCGCCTGAAGGCACTGGATATCTTCGATAGGAAGCCGATGCCCACGTGGGGCGCGGACCTTTCCGATATCGACTTCGACAACATCAAGTACTACGTCCGGTCGACGGAGAAGCAGGCCGCGTCGTGGGAGGAACTCCCAGCGGACATCAAGAATACCTACGACAAGCTCGGTATCCCCGAGGCCGAGAAGCAGCGCCTAGTGGCGGGCGTTGCGGCCCAGTACGAATCAGAGGTGGTCTACCACCAGATCCGTGAAGACCTCGAGTCGAAGGGCGTTATCTTCGTCGACACCGACACCGCACTGCGGGAGCACGAAGAGCTGTTCCGCGAGTACTTCGGCACCGTCATTCCCGCCGGCGATAACAAATTCTCCGCGCTGAACTCCGCGGTGTGGTCGGGCGGATCCTTCATCTACGTTCCGCCGGGAGTTCACGTGGACATCCCGCTGCAGGCCTACTTCCGTATCAACACGGAAAACATGGGCCAGTTCGAGCGGACGCTCATCATTGTCGACGAAGACGCCTACGTGCACTACGTCGAGGGCTGCACCGCCCCGATCTACAAGTCGGACTCACTGCACTCCGCCGTGGTGGAAATCATCGTGAAGAAGGGTGGCCGCTGCCGGTACACCACGATCCAGAACTGGTCGAACAACGTCTACAACCTAGTGACCAAACGTGCCAAGGCCGAAGCCGGGGCGACGATGGAATGGGTTGATGGCAACATCGGTTCCAAGGTCACGATGAAGTACCCGGCCGTGTGGATGACGGGAGAGCACGCCCGTGGCGAGGTGCTGTCCGTCGCCTTTGCCGGCGAGGGCCAGTTCCAAGACACCGGCGCGAAAATGACGCACATGGCCCCGCATACCTCCTCGTCGATCGTGTCGAAGTCTGTGGCTCGCGGCGGCGGGCGCGCTGCGTACCGAGGGCTGGTGCAAATCAACCAGAACGCGCACCACTCCACCTCGAACGTCGAGTGCGACGCCTTGCTGGTGGATGACATTTCCCGCTCGGACACGTACCCCTACAACGACATCCGTAACGACCACGTCACCCTCGGCCACGAGGCCAAGGTGTCAAAGGTGTCGGAGGAGCAGCTGTTCTACCTCATGTCGCGTGGCATCGAGGAACAGGAAGCGATGGCCATGATCGTCCGCGGCTTCGTCGAGCCGATTGCCAAGGAGCTCCCCATGGAGTACGCGCTTGAGCTGAACCGCCTTATCGAACTGCAGATGGAAGGATCGGTGGGTTAACCGATGGCAGAAGCAACCGTGGAGACCGTCAAGAACGCGACGACCCACAACAACAAGGGGGACCTGTTTTCCTCCTTCGACGTCGAACAGTTCGACATTCCGGGCGGCAGGGATGAGGTGTGGCGGTTCATTTCCCTGCGCCGTCTGCGCGGCCTGCACAACGGCACGTTCGCCCCTGTAGCGGAGGCGAACATCGAGGTATCCGGCCCGGTTGAGGTTCGCGTCGAGAAGCTTCCTGCCGACGATCCCCGCCTCAAGGCAGCGGGCGCACCCGTAGACCGCGTGGCAGCCCAGGCGTGGTCGGCGGCGAAGTCGGGCACGCTCGTGACCATCCCCGCGGATGCCCAGCTGGAGGAGCCGGTGACGGTGACTGTCACCGGCTCCGGCGCCGACGTGACCACCTTCGGCACAGTGCTGATCGACGCCGGTGCCCACTCCACGGCAACGGTGATCGTGCGTTACGCCGGTTCGGGGACGCACGCGGACAACGTGAACTGGGTTCTCGGAGACGGCTCCCGCGTTCATGCAGTTGTGGACGCGGATTGGGACCGCGACGCGGTGCACCTCGGCTCGCAGGCAGTCACCGTGGGACGAGACGCGACACTGCGTCACACCGTTGCGACGTTCGGTGGGGAGGTCGTGCGCATCACGCCGCGCGTGTCCTTCACCGCCCCGGGTGGCGATGCCGAGCTCACCGGCGTCTACTTCGCCGATGACGGACAGTACATCGAGAACCGACTGCTCGTGGATCACGCCGTGCCGAACTGCCGGTCCAACGTGTTGTACAAAGGCGCGCTTCAGGGCGATAAGTCGTCTCACCTTCCCGACGCGCGCACCTGCTGGGTTGGCGACGTGCTGATTCGCGCGGCCGCGCATGGCACGGACACCTACGAGACAAACCGCAACATGGTTCTTACCGACGGAGCGCGCGCCGACGCCATTCCGAACCTGGAAATCGAAACCGGAGAGATCGCCGGCGCGGGCCACGCCGCTACTGTTGGCAGGTTCGATGAGGAGCAGGTGTTCTACCTTCGCTCGAGGGGCATTCCCGAGGCGGAAGCGACCCGCCTGATCATCCGTGGCTTCTTCAACGAAGTACTCAACCGCATCCCGGTCGAGTCCGTGCGCAACGAACTCATCGCCCGGGTGTCCGGGGAACTCGAGCTCGCCAACCTTTAAACCGCCGATACCCAGGCTGAAACACAGAAAGCAGACGGTATAAAAGTATGTCCACTCTTGAGATCAAGAACTTGCACGCTAACGTCATCCCCTCCGAAGAGGGCCAGGAGCCGACCCCGATTTTGAAGGGCGTTAACCTGAGGATCAACTCGGGCGAGACCCACGCCATCATGGGCCCTAACGGTTCTGGCAAGTCGACGCTGGCCTACACCCTGGCTGGGCACCCCAAATACGAAGTCACCGACGGCGAGGTCCTTCTTGACGGTGAAAACATTCTGGAGATGGAGGTCGACGAGCGAGCCCGCGCCGGCCTCTTCCTTGCCATGCAGTACCCGGTTGAGGTCCCCGGTGTGTCTTCGTCGAACTTCATGCGTTCCGCGGTCACCTCGGTACGCGGTGAGGCGCCGAAACTGCGCGAGTGGGTCCAAGAGCTCAACGAGGCCCGCGATTCACTCCAGATGGATGCGTCCTTCTCGGAACGCTCCGTGAACGAGGGCTTTTCCGGTGGCGAGAAGAAGCGGCACGAGGTGATGCAGCTCGCGCTGATGAAGCCGAAGTTCGCAGTGATGGATGAGACGGATTCGGGCCTCGACGTCGACGCCCTGCGCATCGTGTCCGCGGGTATCAACCGTTACCAGGAGGAGACGGGGGGCGGGGTCCTCATGATTACCCACTACAAGCGCATTCTCAACTACGTCCGCCCGGATTTTGTTCACATCTTCGCCAACGGCAAGGTTGTCCAGACCGGTGACGCCTCCCTGGCTGATGTCCTCGAAGCAGAAGGCTACGAAAAGTTCATCTAATGGCTTTTAGCAACTCAGACGGAACACTCAACGTAGACGCCGTCCGCGCGGAGTTTCCGATCCTGTCCCGCACCGTCCGCGAGGGAAGGCCCTTGGTCTACCTTGATTCCGGTGCGACATCGCAGCGACCGGAACGCGTGTGGAATGCGGAACGCGACTTCGTGCTGAACACCTTCGCGCCCGTGCACCGCGGCTCGTACCAGCTGGCGGAGGAGGCGACCGACGCCTACGAGTCGGCGCGTGCGAAGATCGCGGCGTTTGTGGGGGCAGACGGTCACGAGCTCGTGTTCACCAAGAACGCGACGGAAGGCCTCAACCTCGTCGCCTATACTCTTGGCGACGACCGCGCCGGCGACCTACGCGTGTCCAAAGGGGACACCATCGTGGTCACCGAACTCGAGCACCACGCCAACCTCGTGCCGTGGCAGGAGCTGGCGCGCCGAACCGGGGCCCAGTTGAAGTGGTACTCGATGACCCCAGACGGACGCATCGACCTCGATTCGCTCGAGCTCGACGAGACCGTGAAGGTAGTCGCCTTTACCCACCAGTCCAACGTGACGGGTGCCCACGCCGACGTCCCCGAAATGGTTCGCCGCGCAAAAGCTGTCGGAGCGCTCACGGTGCTCGATGCCTGCCAGTCGGTGCCGCACATGCCCGTTGACCTTCACGCGCTCGGCGTCGATTTCGCTGCATTTTCGGGCCACAAGATGTGCGGCCCTTCTGGTGTCGGCGCGGTCTACGGCAAGGGCCAGCTTCTCGACGCCCTCCCGCCGTTCCTCACGGGCGGATCGATGATCGAAGTGGTCCACATGGATCACTCGACCTACGCTCCGGCGCCCCAGCGGTTCGAGGCGGGCACTCAGATGACCAGCCAAGTCGTTGGCCTCGGTGCGGCGGTTGACTTCCTCAGCGATGTTGGAATGGACGCCATCCAGGCACACGAGCACACGCTCACCGCCTACGCTCTCACGCAGTTGGCGGAGATCGAAGGCCTCCGTATCACCGGGCCTTCGACGCCGGATCATCGCGGTGGTGCGATCGCCTTCACCGTGGACGGGCTCCACCCCCACGATCTGGGCCAGGTGTTGGATTCGCGTGGCGTGTCCATCCGCACGGGTCACCACTGCGCCTGGCCCGCTCACCGGGGCCTAGACGTACAGGCGACGGCCCGGGCCAGCTTCTACCTTTACAACACCCTAGAAGAGGTGGATGCGCTGGCGGACGCGGTGCGGTACGCCCAGCAGTTCTTTGGGGTGGGCGCGTGAACCTAGAGTCGATGTACCAAGAGGTCATCCTGGAGCACTACAAGAACCCGCAGCACGCGGGCCTGCGCGAGCCGTACGCGGCGGAAGTGCACCACGTCAACCCCTCCTGCGGGGACGAAGTGACGCTCCGGGTCCAGCTTTCCGACGACGGGAGCACGGTTGCGGACGTGTCATACGAGGCGACCGGGTGCAGTATCTCCCAGGCGTCGACAAGCGTGCTGGCCGAGGAAGTGATCGGCCACCGCGTCGAGGAGGCCTTCGAGAAGTTGGCGGAGTTCGAAGCGATGGTGACCTCGCGCGGTACGCGTGAGGGCGACCCAGCGGTTATCGGCGACGGCGTCGCTTTCGCCGGCGTGGCTAAGTTTCCCGCTCGCGTGAAATGCGCGCTGCTGGGGTGGAAAGCGTTCCAAGCAGCGACAGCGGACGCCCTGGGGAAGACCCCGGGGAGATAAGGAGAAGGAACGATGACCGAAGCTGAAAACACGCGTCCCGCTCAGACAGAAGAGCAGATCCAGCTCGCATCCGATGTTGCTGAGTTTATGCACGACGTCATTGACCCAGAACTGGGAATCAACGTCATCGATTTGGGCCTCGTGTACGACATCTGGATTGAAGAAGAAGAGACCACGAAGGCTGTCATCAACATGACGCTGACGTCCCCGGCGTGTCCGCTCACGGACATGCTGGAGGAGCAGACGGAACTCGCGGTGGTGCAGAACACCGAGGTGGACGAGGTCGTCATTAACTGGGTGTGGATGCCGCCGTGGGGGCCTCAAATGATCACTGAAGAAGGTCGCGAGCAGCTGCGCGCGCTCGGTTTCGCGGTATAGCGTAGCTGCGACGAGACGATGCGGGGGATCTGCGTTCGGTTGATACAGTAATTCCCCGTGATTGTCACCCAAGACCTCGAGGTTCGCGTCGGCGCCCGCACCCTGCTCACCGCTCCGGGGCAGCACCTCCGCGTCCAGGCGGGGGACCGCATCGGCCTGGTCGGGCGAAACGGCGCCGGCAAGACCACCACCATGCGCATCCTCGCCGGCGCCACCGAACCCTACGGTGGTTCGGTGATCCGCTCCGGAGAGATCGGGTATCTTCCCCAGGACTCGAAGGAGGGTGACATCGAGCAGTCCGCGCGCAACAGGGTGCTGTCCGCACGCGGCCTCGACGAGATCCGCCGCGGCATGGACAAGCAACAGGCGATCATGGAAACCGCGGAGGGCGCGCAGCGCGACCGCGCGATCGCCAAATACTCCAAGCTGGAGGAGCGCTTCCAGGCGCTGGGTGGGTACGAGGCCGACGCCGAGGCGGCGCAGATCTGCGACAACCTGGGGCTGCCCGAGCGCATCCTCGACCAGCCGCTGAAAACGCTCTCGGGCGGGCAGCGCCGCCGCGTCGAGCTCGCCCAGATCCTATTTGCCGCCAACAATGGCTCGGGCAAGTCGACGACGACGCTTCTTCTCGACGAGCCCACGAACCACCTCGACGCCGATTCAATCAACTGGCTGCGCGCCTTCCTGTCCAAACACGAAGGTGGGTTGATCATGATCTCCCACGACGTCGACCTTCTCGACGAGGTGTGCAATAAGGTGTGGTTCCTCGACGCAGTGCGGGCCGAGGCCGATGTGTACAACATGGGTTTTGCCAAGTACAAGGATGCCCGCGCCCTCGACGAAGCGCGACGGCGGCGCGAGCGTGCTAACGCGGAGAAGAAGGCCTCAGCGCTGCAGAAGCAGGCGGCGAAGCTGGGGGCGAAGGCGACGAAGGCGGCGGCAGCCAAGCAGATGCTCGCCCGCGCCGATCGGTTGATGAACGAGCTTGACGACATCCGCGTTGCCGACAAGGTCGCCACCATCTCTTTCCCCGAGCCCGCGCCCTGTGGCAAAACTCCCCTCTACGGCAAGGGCCTGACCAAGATGTACGGCTCCCTGGAGGTGTTTGCGGGCGTTGACCTTGCCATCGACAAAGGTTCACGAGTAGTGGTGCTGGGAACCAACGGCGCCGGCAAAACGACGTTGCTGAAGCTGCTCGCCGGGGTAGAACGAACCGACGGCGAAGGTGGGCTGGTCACCGGCCACGGTCTGAAGATCGGTTACTTCGCTCAGGAGCACGACACGATCGACGGCACACGGTCTGTGTGGGAAAACACGATTGCCGCCTGTCCGGACGCCGGGCAGCAGGACCTGCGTGGCCTGCTCGGGGCATTCATGTTCTCCGGGGACAAGTTGGATCAACCAGCCGGGACGCTGTCAGGCGGTGAGAAGACCCGTTTGGCGCTGGCCACGCTGGTTTCCTCGCGGGCGAACGTGTTACTTCTCGACGAGCCCACGAACAACCTGGACCCGCAGTCCCGCGAGCAGGTGCTCGACGCGCTCAAGACGTACACGGGCGCAGTTGTCCTGGTCACCCACGACCCAGGCGCGGTGCGCGCGCTGGAGCCGCAGCGCGTCATCATCATGCCCGAAGGCGACGAGGACATGTGGAGCGACGAGTACATGGAGATCGTCGAGCTGGCTTAGGAACCTGTGATAGCTTCAGTGCCATGTTCTGCTGGAACCGGGACAAGCAGGTACTTGACGACTTAGTCATCCGGATCGCGCACCTGGAAAGCACAGTTGTCGATCTCGCCGCACGGGCCGGGATCGAGGTCCCGCCCGGGAAACCGCTGGTTTCGCAGGCCGTGCGCGATCTCGTCGAGGAGGGGAAACCCATCGCGGCGATCAAGCGATTGCGGGAGGAAACCGGCCTGTCCCTCAGTGCCGCGAAACGGGTTGTCGACGGGCTCCAGACGGACCGGCCGAGTTAGAACTGCCGGTACCGCTGCGCAAAGTTCGCCATCAGCTGGTTGGTGAAGGTGTCGTCGCCGGCTGGGACTCATGAGGTTCAAGGGTACGGTGGTGGCCCCACCGTCGTGAAACGAGCATGCGTGTTCGAATCAGTTTCGGAAACCGTGAACCGGGGCGGGGATGAACCCCCCGCGTTGAATGAACGTCGCATTGCCCACCTGACTGACCGGGATGACCGGCGCGTACCCTAGCAGGCCGCCGAAGTTGACCTCGTCGCCTGGAGCGGTGTCGGGTACGGGGATGAGGCGCGCGGCGGTGGTCTTGTGGTTCATCACGCCGATCGCGGCCTCGTCGGCAATCATGCCGGCGATGAGCTCAGCTGATGTGTCTCCGGGGATCGCAATCATGTCGAAGCCAACCGAGCAGATCGAGGTCATCGCCTCAAGCTTGTCCATGGAAATGGAACCAGCCCGCACGGCGTCGATCATCCCCTGATCCTCCGACACGGGGATAAAGGAACCTGACAAACCGCCCACGCGCGAACACGCCATCATGCCGCCCTTCTTCACGGCGTCATTGAGCAGCGCGAGGGCCGCGGTCGTCCCATGGGTGCCCACTTGGTCTAGACCCATGCGCTCCAGGATGTGGGCCACGGAGTCCCCAACCTCGGCGGTGGGAGCCAGAGAGAGGTCCACGATGCCAAAGGGGACGCCGAGTCTTTCCGACGCCATCGTGCCCACCAGCTGGCCCGCCCGCGTGATCTTGAACGCTGCCTTCTTGATTTCTTCCGCAACCTCATTCAGGCTGGCGCCCTCGAGGGATCCGATCGCGTGGTCGACGACGCCGGGCCCGGATACACCCACGGATACGACGGTGTCCGGCTCCTCGATCCCGTGAAACGCCCCGGCCATGAACGGGTTGTCTCCGACCGCATTGGCGAAGACGACGAGCTTCGCGCACGCAATGGAGGAGCGGTCTTTGGTGAGCTCGGCGGCCTCCTTGATCACCTCACCCATGGTGCGCACCGCGTCCATGTTGATCCCCGCCCGTGACGTCGCGACGTTGACGGAACCGCACACGGCCTCGGTGTCGCTGAGGGCTTCCGGGATGGAGCGGATGAGACGCATATCCGAGGCAGTCGCTCCCTTTTCGACGAGCGCCGAGTACCCTCCCACAAAGTTGACACCGAGCTCGCGGGCAGCGCGGTCGAGGGTGCGTGCTAGGTCGACGGGGTTACCGTCGACACCTGCCGCCACCAGGCTGATGGGCGAAACCGAGATCCGCTTGTTCACGATCGGTATGCCCAGCTCACGCTCGATACCCTCGCACACCTCGACCAGTCTGGCCGCGCGGGTACTCACCACGTCGTAGACGGCACGACACGTCTCTTCCATCGAGCTGCGGGTGCACCCGATAAGGGAGATGCCCATCGTTACCGTTCGGATGTCTAGGCGATAGTCCTCGATCATGTGGATGACATCGAGGATGTGACTGGACTTGAAGTCGAAATCGACGGCCATACGCTAAACCTCGTTCATGGCAGTGAACAGTGCCTCGGACTGGATGCGGACGATAACTCCCAGGCGCGCTCCCACCTCATCGAAGCGTTCTTGGAGCGTGGAGACGTCGGGGCCGTCGGCACCGTCCTTGGTGGTTTCCACTCGCATGACCATGGTGAAGTAGTCATCCATGATTGTCTGCGACAGGTCGAGGATGTTGAGCCCATTTTCCGCTGCCGCTCCCGCAACGCCGGCGATGATGCCGACGCGGTCCGCGCCCGTAGTCGTAATAATTGCGTGCATGTGGCAGAAGTTTATCCCGCGCCGCTACGGTGGAGCCCATGAACCGCGACTCGCGCATCCTCGTCCTCGGTGCGGGCGGCAGAGTTAGCGCGCTCGCCGTGCCCCTACTAGTAGAACAAGGCCATCGGGTTACTGGGCTCGTTCGAGACCCCAGGCACGAGCAGCCGCTTATCGACGCCGGGGCGTCCCCTCTGCTTCGTGACCTAACGGCAACCACTGTCTCCGAGTGGGTCGAGCTCCTCCCCAGTTTCGAGACCGTTGTCTGGTCGGCGGGCGCCGGTGGGGGAGACGCGGCGCGCACCTTCGCGGTCGACCGTGATGCCGCGATGACGGTGGTTGACGCTTTGGAGCAGCTGGGCGATCAGGCGCCGCGGCTGGTCATGGTGTCCTACGCAGGGGCGATGCACGCGACCGCGGAGGACGACGGCAGTTCGTGGTACGCGTATGTGGAGAGCAAGAAAGCCGTCGACAAGCGATTGTCCGCGTCGCAGCTAACGCATATCATCCTCGGACCCGGCGCCTTGACCGATAAACCGTCGACGGGGATCGAGTTTTACCGAAACAGTTCCCGGCGCGACACGCCGCGGGAGCTCGTTGCGCAGGTCATCGCGGAGGTGGTCGGGCGCGCGTCGTGGGATGGCCTGCCGAATCCACTCGAGTTCGTCGGAGGGGCGGGGAGCGTCTCAGACCTCTAGCGGCAAAACTCGGTGAAGCGGCGAAGCAGGGTGTTAGCCCAGTGGACGTCGATCTGCGGGAGTGCGGAGACGATCGTGTCGTACTCCGTCAGGGGGAAGTACCCGTAGTCGTAGTAGAAGTCCATCCTCCTCTTCATCGCCGTAGCGTCCATCTCGGCGTGAAACTGGGTCGCCCATACGTTGCTCCCGTACCGGACAATCTGCGTGGGGCACGTTGGACCCGTCGCCAGGATCTCGAGGGGCGATGGTAGGACCTCGGGATTCTCGGTGTGGCCCGTGAACGCCTGAAACGTGGTGGGGAACCCGTCGAGGAGCGGGTCTTCGCGGCCGGCCGGGGTGAGATTAACGACCGTGGGGCCAGACACCTCGGGGGCGGAATGGCTGACGGTTCCTCCCAGATTGTCGACAAGCCAGCTGATTCCAAAGCAGACAAAAAACGTGGGAACGCCGCTAGAGAGGACCTGAGAAAGCTGGGCGTGAATGTGCAACTGCCAGGGCGAGTAACTCGGGGAGGTGATATTAAGCGAACTGCCCCCCACAATCACACCCGCAAACCCGTCGAGGGGGCCCACCGTGTCGTTGACGCTGGCGATGACACGCATCTCCACATCTGCTGCGCCCAGACCCGTGGATTCTAAGACGTCGTGGAGCTCGGCGGCCGCTACGGCTGGTCCGATCTCCCCGTTTCGAAGCGAAATCAGGAGAAACGAGGGCATGAACGGTATTCTATACCGCTCGGTCTATAGTTCCGCATCGGGTCGGCGCACCGACTGTTCCACGAAGTCAAGCATGCGCTCAAGTTTATCGACGGGCTCCCCGGCCGCCATCCGCGAAATCAGCCCGTCCATCACTGTCGAAAGATAGGTCTGCAGCAGGTCCAAGGAGACGTCCTCGCGCATCACCGAGTTACGTTCTAAGCGCGCGTGGACGGCGTTTTCCAAGACCTCTTGGTGGCTGCGCCACCGCGCCTCGAAATCCTCGTCTGTCCGCAATCGACGGAGAATTTCTGCCCGGGTAGCGTACCACTCGTTCTGTTCCGGGTTCGTCAGCAGATGTCGCATCACCTCAATCAGGCCGTTTTCGGCCACGACCTCGGCTTGCCGGGCCGCATCCTCGCTCGCGATCGCGAGGAATAGCGCCTCCTTGTCGCCGAAATGGTGGAAGATGGCGCCCCGTGTTTTGCCGGTCGCTTTTTCCAATCGGGTGACGGTCGCCCCCTCGTACCCGTAGCGGGCGAAGCAGGTACGTGCGGCGTCGATAATTTCTTGGCGTCGGCGGCTTAACTCGCTGGCGGAGACGATGGGCATGGCACACCTCGGGGAGTGATACGGGAAGAAAAAGGGTGAAGGGGCCGTCCGGCCGAAACCGAATGACCCCTCCGTTCATGCTGGCGAGTTAGCTCTTCACCATCTGACGCAGCACGTACTGCAGAATGCCGCCGTGGCGGTAGTACTCAGCTTCACCCGGTGTATCCACGCGGACGACGGCGTCGAACTCCACCGTCTCGCCGCTGTCCTTGGTCGCCGTGACCTTGACTGTCGACGGGATAGTCTCCCCGTCGTTGAATGCGGTGATGCCCGTGATGTCAAAGGTCTCGGTGCCGTCGAGACCCAGCGACTCGTGGGACTCCCCAGCCGGGAACTGGAGGGGGAGCACACCCATTCCGATCAGGTTCGAACGGTGAATGCGCTCGAAGGACTCCGTGATCACGGCGCGCACGCCAAGCAAGTTCGTCCCTTTAGCGGCCCAGTCGCGGGAGGAACCGGTGCCGTACTCCTTACCAGCGAGGACGACCAGCGGGATACCGGCCGCTTCGTAGTTTTGCGCGGCGTCGTAGATAAAGGCCTGCGGCGCACCCTCCTGGGTGAAGTCGCGGGTGTACCCGCCGGCTTCGTCCACGAGCTGGTTGCGCAGACGGATGTTGGCGAAGGTGCCTCGCACCATGACCTCGTGGTTTCCGCGGCGCGAACCAAAGGAGTTGTAGTCCTGACGCGCGACACCGTGCTCGTCGAGGTAGTTCGCGGCCGGCGTGCCCGGTTTGATGGACGAAGCAGGGGAGATGTGGTCGGTGGTCACCGAGTCGCCCAGCTTTGCCAGGACCCGGGCGCCCGAGATGTCTTCCACAGCTTCCGGCTCCGTCGGCATGCCGTCGAAGTACGGCGCCTTCCGGATGTAGGTGGAGTCTTCGTTCCAGTCGAAGGTCTTGCCCTGGGGGATGTCGAGACCCTGCCACTGGGCGTCACCCTTGAAGACGTCGGCGTAATCGGCCTCGTACATCTCACGGGAGATGGTGTCGGCGATCGTCTTCTCGATCTCTTCGGCGGACGGCCACACGTCCTTGAGGAAGACGTCGTTGCCGTTCTGGTCTTGGCCGAGCGCCTGGGTCTCGAAATCGAAG
The DNA here is from genome assembly GCF_030440535.1 of Corynebacterium capitovis DSM 44611. Taxonomy (NCBI): domain Bacteria; kingdom Bacillati; phylum Actinomycetota; class Actinomycetes; order Mycobacteriales; family Corynebacteriaceae; genus Corynebacterium; species Corynebacterium capitovis. The sequence goes on from NZ_CP047117.1 coordinate 1,115,076, forward strand.
TCCATCGTCCCGGCGATGGAGTAAGCGATGACCAGCAACGGGGAGGCGAGGTAGTTCATCTTGACGTCGGGGGAGATGCGGCCCTCGAAGTTGCGGTTGCCGGAAAGGACGGCGGTAGCAGTTAGATCGAACTCGTTGATGGCCTCTGACACCTCGGTTGGCAGAGGGCCGGAGTTTCCGATGCAGGATGCACAGCCGAAACCGGAGAGGTAGAAGCCGACAGCCTCGAGGTCCTTCCACAGGTCGGCGCGCTCGTAGTACCCGTCGACGACCTGGGAGCCCGGCGCCATGATGGTCTTCACCCATGGCTTGGCGCGAAGGCCACGCTCCGCTGCCTTGCGGGCGAGAAGCGCTGCGCCGACCATCACCGAGGGGTTGGACGTGTTCGTGCACGACGTGATGGCCGCGATTGCCACCATGCCGTGGTCCACTGTGTACTCGCCGCCCTGCGGGGACTCGATGACAACCGGCTTGGAAGCGCGGCCCTCAGCGCCCACGGCAGCGGACTCGCCGTGGCCCGGCCAGGACTCGTTGTAGGAAACGGACTCCGTCTTGGGGGCGCGGACCGGTTCGAAGGTCTGGTCTCCGGCGTCGTTGTAATCGGGCAGCTGCGCACGGAAGGTCGCCTTGGATTCGCTCAGCAGAATGCGGTCCTGCGGGCGCTTCGGGCCGGCGATGGACGGCACGACCGTGGACAGGTCCAGCTCCAGGTACTCAGAGTACTTGGCCTCGGGGGCGTCCTGCTCGAGCCACATACCCTGCGCTTTGGCGTAAGCCTCGACCCGATCGAGGGTCTCTTGGTCACGTCCGGTGAGGTGGAGGTAGTTGATGGTCTCTTCGTCGATCGGGAAGATCGCACAGGTGGAACCGAACTCGGGGGACATGTTGCCGATCGTGGCGCGGTTAGCAAGCGGAATCTGCTTCACACCGTTGCCGTAAAACTCAACGAACTTCTGCACCACGCCATGCTGACGGAGCATCTCGGTGATGGTGAGCACAACGTCCGTGGCCGTGACGCCAACAGGGATCTCACCGGTCAGCTTGAAACCGACAACGCGCGGGATCAGCATGGAAACGGGCTGGCCCAGCATGGCCGCTTCAGCCTCGATACCTCCGACGCCCCAGCCGAGGATACCCAGGCCGTTTTCCATCGTCGTGTGCGAGTCGGTGCCGATACAGGTGTCCGGGTATGCGACCCCGTCGTTATCGAACACGACGCGGGACAGGTACTCAATGTTGACCTGGTGAACGATGCCCGTTCCCGGGGGGACGACACGGAAGTTCGAGAAGTTCTCCGCACCCCAGCGAAGGAACTGATACCGCTCCTCGTTGCGCTCGTACTCGATCTCAACGTTCTTATCCAGCGCCTCGGTCGACCCGAACGCCTCGATAATGACGGAGTGGTCGATGACCATTTCCGCAGGGTTGAGCGGGTTCACCTGATCCGGGTTGCCACCCAGAGTGGACACGGCTTCACGCATCGTGGCCAAGTCAACGACACAGGGAACACCGGTGAAGTCCTGCATGAGGACGCGGGCCGGCGTGAACTGGATCTCAACGGACGGCTCGGCGTCGGGGTCCCAGTTGGCGATCGCACGGATGTGGTCTTCGGTGACGTTCTTGCCGTCCTCCGTGCGGAGGAGGTTTTCGCCCAGAACCTTCAGGGAGTAGGGCAGTTTCTCCATGCCTTCCACTGCATCGAGGGCGAAGTAGTCGTAAGACTTGCCACCAACCTCGAGAGTTTTCTTGGCATTGAAGGAGTTCTTGCTATCAGCCACAGTGAGCTCCATTTCTCGTCGTTAAACCAATCTGGGCGCGAGGACCCAGCGGGTGGTCGTTGTCCAAGTGTATGGGAGGAAACGGGGGCCGACGGCATTCTTAACGTAACGATCGTTATGTTCAGCCTGTGATTTCGCTCTCACTCCAGCTTAAGACCTTTTCACCACCAAGGATGCCTGCTAAGGGAAGCCTTACTTGTCCCCCCTTTGGGTGTAGAGCGTCACCCACCCCGTTGCCATTCCCGTGACGTAAACTGCCCATTCGAACGAAACTGGACTCGAGCGGTCCGGGCAGCCCGCGCAGACCCAATAAGAAAGGCAGAGCCATGATTCCCACCGATGTCGATATGGGGTCATTGGAAAGCCAGCTAGAGGAAGACGGAGTGGCGTTCGCCGACACTGCGCCAGTAAATACGGGAATCGAAGCCTCGGTCCTGCGTGCCCTCTCTAGCACCGACGTCTCCTCACTGGGATCTGTCGGTTTCGTTGCCCTCGCGGCGACCCCGGAACAACCCGCAGACATGCGCGATATCGCACACGACCTCTCGAGCGCGACAGGGCTGGACACCGTGGTGGTCCGGACCCCCGACGTTGCCATGGCGGTAAGTAGCAAGCTCACCCGAGCTCAAGTCGAGCGTGCCCAAGTAGCAATGGTCAAAGAGAAGGAATATGGAGCGAGCGTGACCGCCTTCGCGCAGGCCTCTCGCCACGAAACGACCCCGTGGGTCCCCCTCTCCATGCTCCTCGCCGTGGTGGTAGTACTCGCCTTCTTCTCGACGTTTAAACGCACCGCCCATGGGTTATATCAAGCTCGCATTCTTGACTGAATCGGCGTCTGTGACAGATTTCACACCTGGCACGCCGGCGCGCCTCTCCCCAGCGTGTCGCCCGCGTGAAGCGTGGGGCGAACTGATATCCGCGTGAAAAACGGTAAAGATTAAGACACGAATTAAATAAGTGACGTATGGTTCTTTCGTCGGCTCCAGAGTCGAAGGTAAGCACATCCTTCTCACCTGTTTTCGCGCTAGTTCCTAGTCAGCTCGGGCGCGATTGGTGGGCTACGTCAGGCCTGCGGGGAAGCACGTCCCGGCGGATGGGTCACCTTCACCGAGGGGCCGTGTCAGTAGTCAGCAGATGATCCGCATGTCAAGCCTCAAACCTTGATACGCGGTGTGAGGAGCTCCTCTATGGGCAACCCTTCCACGGGCATGCGAACGCGATGGTCTCGCGTCGTGATCAGCGTTGTGGCGTGCACCGCCAGCCTATCTATCGTTTCTACGGTTTCTCCGACCCCCTCGCGTGCGCAAGCTACCCCGGACGGCCAGGACAGCCAGGAGAGCTCGGTGACCCGGCTCATCGCATCAGTGTCGGAAGCGCAGAGCCGTATCGACGAGTTAAACCGCAACTTCGGCGCCTTGCGCGAGGCGGCCAACAAGGCGCTCGTCGATCTCGACGATGCGCAGTCGCGAGCCGAGCAGGCTCGCAGAGGCTCCCTCGACGCCAAGGACCAGTTAACCGAGGCACAGGCCGCCGTCTCTCAAGCGCGCGCGGCGCTTTCCGAGATTTCCCGCAGCACTTACCGCAACCAGGGAAACCCCTCCCGTGTGGCGGGGTTGACTGGGGGGAGTGCGCAGGAAGATCTCCTCGACCGGTCTGTGTACCTGGATCAACAAACGGCGGAAAAACAACAGCGCCTCGCTGACGTAGAGCGTGCGCGAACCGCGGCGGCGAACGACGAGTCACTCGCGCGTCAAACCAGCCAGCTGGCCGAGCGAACAGCCTCCGAGGCGTCTGAAGCCGAACAGGACGCGCGCACCGCGCTCGAGGACAGTCAGTCGTCTCTCGATTCCGCACTTGCCGACCGCACACAGGCGGAAGACGACCTCCGTAGCGCCCGACAGGCTCTTGCTAAGGCTCGCCCCGAGGCGGCCACGAGCGAGCAAACTCCGGGTGCGGGGGCCGGGGAAAACTACGCTCAGCAGAAGGCAATCCAGCCTGAATCTGTCTCCGCAGATGTCGTGGAACAGGTCCGTTCTCAGGTGGCCGATGCTGCGCCGGACGTCCCGCAGCCAAGCGACGAGCAAATTGCGAACGCGATCGCTGTCGCTCGGACTGTCGCCGATGAATCGAGCGAGGAAGCGTCGGACCCGGTTGCGCAGGCGTCGTCAATCGTCGCTGCCGCGGCGCACGTGGGCGCGACCCAGGCCGATCACGGCAAGCTGGACAACCCGTACGGGGACAGTACGAGCAAACTCATCGCCGCATTCTCCACCAGCCTCAGCGCAGCCCTTTCCGCGGGTGAGGCGTTGGAGGCCTCTGAGGCTTCCGACGCTAAAGAAGAATCGGGATCCACCACTGTCGCTGACATCCTCCCGAAGGTTAATTCGGCCGAGGACGTGAGCAAACAGGTCAGCACCGCCACCTCCGGAGCGTCCATCGAAACGGTGATCGCCCGCGCGGAGTCGATGATCGGCACCCCCTACGTGTGGGGTGGCGGAGACGCGAGCGGCCCCACCGCGGGCGTTGACGGTGGCGACCAGCTCGGGTTCGACTGCTCCGGGCTGGTCCTCTACGCGTTCGCTGCGGCCGGCATCTCCTTGCCTCATTACACCGGTTACCAGTACCTCCGCGGCACCCAGATTGACCCCAGCGAAGCGAAACGAGGAGACCTCTTCTTCTGGGGTCCGGAGGGCAGCCAGCACGTTGCCATCTACCTGGGGAATGGCAGCATGATCGAGGCCCCCCAAGCCGGCCAAAACGTGCAGATTTCTCCCGTCCGTTGGTCGGGAATGTCCGCGAAGGCCGTACGCCTGCTCTAGCATGAGAGCCATGGCTCTATACGACTACGACGCGCTCCTCGTCCTTTCCTTCGGCGGCCCCGAAGGGGAGGACGAGGTCATTCCATTTCTTGAAAACGTGACGCGGGGCCGGGGCATTCCCCGTGAGCGTTTGGCGGAAGTGGGAGAGCACTATTTCCATTTCGGCGGGGTCAGCCCGATCAACGATCAGAACCGCACGATCATCGCGAACGTCGAAAAGGAGCTGGCCCGGCGGGGCCATGACCTGCCGGTGTACTTCGGCAACCGCAACTGGCACCCCTTCGCGGAGGACGCCGCCGCCAAGATCGTCGCTGATGGGCATCACCGGGTTCTCGTGTTCGCCACTTCCGCCTGGGGCGGGTACTCGGCGTGCAGGCAGTATGACGAGGATATCCAACGGCTGCGCGAGAACGCGCCGGAGCTGGAGTTCACGAAGCTCTGGCAGTTCTTCGGCCACCCGGAGTTCATCAAACTGCACGCTGATGAGCTGCGTGAAGCGTGGGAAAAAGAGGGCGGGGAAGGTACCAGAGTGTTATTCAGCGCTCACAGCGTCCCCACTGCAGCCGACAACGCCTCCGGCGGGCCCGAGGATGCACAGCTGTACTCGCGGCAGGTGGCGGAGGCGGCTCGCTTAGTCGCGGACGAGGCCGGCGTGAGCGATTACGAGGTCGTCTGGCAATCGCGGTCGGGCAATCCCGCTACCCCGTGGCTCGAGCCGGATGTCGTGGACCGCGCTGTGGAGCTCGGTGATGCCGGTGCCAGCCACATCATCTGCGTGCCCATCGGGTTCATCACCGACCACATGGAGGTTATCTGGGACCTCGATACCGAGCTGCGCGAGGCCGTTGAGGAACGCGGGATGACGCTCAACCGCCTCGCTACGGTCGGCCTCACGGACGAGTTCGCCGGACTAGTCGTCGATTTAGCGGAAAATGTCGCGCAGGGCGCGGAGCCAGCCAGCTTGTCGACGGTTACCGCCCAGGGCTGCACCGTCAACGGCGCCCCGTGCAGCCCGGAATGCTGCACGGCGTCCCGGCCTGCCCACGCGAACGCCAGCTAGCGCTCCTGCCGAGCCCTCCAGTAGGACAAAACAGCCTCGGTCACCCCAACCATCCGCGCCGTGCGGATGTAGGACCACAACCCGTTTAGCTGCGGGTCATAAGTATGATCACCCAGCGTGTCGGCCACTGTTTCGACGATGGCCGCCACTCGGTCCGCACGCGCAAAGAGCTTGGCTGCACGCGGGCTCACGTCGAGCGGAAGCCCTGGTGTGTCGTAAAAGTCGGCTAGGGTACCGACGGTCAATCGAGCGTTTGGTACGCGAGTGCTCACGCCTCCGCCGGACTCAATGAGCAGCGCGGCTTCCTCGGTCGCGCGCGCCAGCAGCCGGTCGGCCTCCCCGGGGCTCAACCATGACGGCTCCGGAAGGCGCTCCTCCTCCACGAACCAGCGCCAGGTGACGCCGTCGGTGGCATAAGCAGGAACGAGAATGTGGTTCAGCGCGTCCGTTCCCCTGATAGCGATGCACCCGGCGGAAGTCAACGCCGCCGCGGCGTCCGAACCGGCAGGAAGCGCCGCAGCCTGGCCGGGCCCCGCCAAAATGAGCCGGAGCGCACCGGGCGCCGTGAGATCGGCGGCACGGCGGACGTCGCGAAGCAGGTGCGCAACACCCTCACCTGCGAACGAGTGATCCCCTCCAAGGTCGGTGAGGGCATCTAAAACCTCGTCCGTCGATTCGGCCCCGTAGAGCCACGCCGCGAGCCACACCGCGGTGTTTTGCAGGGGGGAATAGACCTGAGCGCGCGTATACACCGCGGCTATCTTAGCGGATAGAATGGCACGACTATGGCATACGACGATCGTTACTCGGGGGACATCCTTTCCGGCCACCGCCGCCGTGAGAAACCGGCTTACCCTCAGGTCCCAGCTGTTCCGGGCCGCGTCGTAGAGGTGTACGGCGGAAACTTCGTCGGTGCAGTGATCAATACGGAACGAACCTACGACGGCGAGTTTGTACGCCTCGAAGACCGCTACGGAAACCAGCGACTCTTCAAGCTGCTTCCCGGGGCTTTTCTTGTCGACGGCACACGTTCCACCCTCACCCGTCACGCGGGTCAGCCACCCGCATCCCCCCGAAAGTCCAATTCGGGGTCACGGCGCGTGGAAGACGTTCGGGCGCGGGTCGCGCAACCGAGCCGCATGTGGGTCGAGGGAATTCATGACGCGGCCATTGTGGAAAAGGTGTGGGGTCACGACCTGCGCGTCGAAGGCGTTGTCGTTGAGTACCTGGAGGGCCTAGACAACCTGCCGGACCGCCTACGCGAATTCCAGCCCGGCCCGGGCCGTCGCGTAGGGGTGCTCGCCGACCACCTTCTGGAGGGGACCAAGGAGTCGCTCCTCACCAGCAGTCTTGGCCCCGACGTCCTCGTGACTGGCCACCCGTACGTTGACATCTGGGCCGCGGTGAAGCCATCGAGTGTGCGGATTGCCCGCTGGCCGGAGGTCCCCTATGGGGAGGACTGGAAGACTGGGGTGTGCGCCCGCCTTGGGTGGTCTGACACAAAGGAAGGATGGAATCGCGTATACGGTGCCGTGCGAACGTTCCGAGACCTAGACCACACGTTGATCGGAGCCGTCGAGCGCCTCGTTGACTTCCTAACAAACCCTGAACTGCGGAAAGAAGACGTGTAGGGTGGTCCCGTGGGCCCTCTCGTCTGGTTGATCTCAGCAGCTGTTCTTGCCGTTTTAGAGCTGGCGGCGGGGGAGTTCACGTTCCTCATGATTGCCGCGGGTGCCTTGTCCACCGCCGGTGCCGCCGCCTTCGGTTTACCTCTGTGGGCCGAGGTCGCGGTCTTTGCCGTCTCCTCCGCAGCGTTCTGGTTCTTCCTGCGCCCATACCTGCACCGACGGTTTCTCGCGCCCGCTGCCTTCGACGACTCGCCACGAGCTCTTGTCGGGTCACCGGCTGTGGTGATCGAGGACATCACCCCCTCGGGCGGTCAGATCCGCCTAGAGGGTTCTATCTGGTCAGCCCGTTCGCTCGACCCGGCCGTCGTGATCCCTGCGGGTGGCCATGTAACCGTGTCAGCTATCGACGGCCCCGTCGCGGTCGTCTGGAAGGAAGGATGATGGGCCCTATCGTCGCCCTCATAATCATCGCGCTTGTCGTGGCGGTGTTGTTCACCTCAATTAAGCTCATACCGCAGGGGGAGGCCGCTGTCGTCGAACGTCTCGGGCGCTACACCCGCACCGTCTCGGGTGGGGTCACGCTGCTCGTGCCGTTCATCGACAGGGTGCGCGCGCGAGTGGACACCCGCGAGCGCGTCGTGTCCTTCCCTCCTCAGGCCGTGATCACCCAGGACAACCTCACCGTCGCCATCGACACCGTGGTGACATTCCAAATTAACGACCCTGCGAGGGCGATTTATGGCGTCGATAACTACTTGGTCGGCGTGGAGCAAATCTCCGTGGCCACGCTGCGAGACGTCGTGGGTGGCATGACGCTCGAAGAGACCCTAACCTCTCGAGAGACAATCAATCGTCGGTTGCGCGGGGAACTGGACGCAGCGACGGGGAAGTGGGGGCTGCGAATTAGCCGAGTGGAGCTCAAGGCGATCGATCCGCCGCCGTCAATCCAGCAATCCATGGAAATGCAGATGAAGGCCGACCGCGAGAAGCGGGCGATGATTCTCACCGCTGAGGGAAAGCGCGAGTCCGACATCAAAACGGCGGAGGGTGAGAAGCAGGCACGAATCCTCTCCGCGGAAGGTGAAAAGCACGCCGCGATTCTCAACGCGGAAGCGGAGCGCCAGGCGACGATTCTCCGTGCAGAGGGCGAGCGGGCCGCCAAGTTCCTTGAGGCGCAGGGCGAGGCGCGCGCTATCCAGAAGGTCAACGCCGCCATCAAGGCGTCGGGGGTGACTCCCGAGCTGTTGTCTTACCAGTACCTAGAGAAGCTGCCGAAGATTGCGGAGAACAAGGCGGCGACCATGTGGATGATCCCCTCCGCTTTCGGCGACTCGCTAGAGCAATTCGCACGCGCCATGGCGAAGAAGGATGATGACGGTGTGTTCCGCTATGAGCCCTCCGGAGTCGACAAAGACACCCGGGATCTCGTCGGTCAGGAGGACACAGATGAGTGGTTCGACACCTCCACTGACCCTGAGCTGGCCAAAGCGTTGGCCGAGGCGCGCGCGGTGGCGAACAAGCACGTCGACGACCCCGACCCCACCGCACAGCCAACTATTGAGCGGGCGACGGCGCCGCAGCCCGAGCGATAAGGTTAAGAACCAGTTTCCACCCAGCCTGCTCCGCACGCCACCCGGCGGCCTGCAGGCGCTGGCTCATCGCTTGTTTGGAGATGCCGAGCTCTTCGGCTGCCTCGTTTTGGTTATACCCGCCCCGCAAGAGAGCGGTGGCCTGCCGCCCTTCGAAGGTGCGCTTGTGTACAAGGTGCCCAAGCAAGGCAAGGGCGGCTGCAATATCCTCGGCGTCGGTTCCGGCCCCGCGTCCCTCCACTTTGACGGATACCACCCCCGCCCGGTGGCCTGCAGCCGCCGTCGCCAAGGGGAGGGCGTCGTTGGTGTCGGAGATGCCAAGGCCGACGGCCCAGTTGCCGTCGGCAAGCAAGGCCATAATGACGTTGAGAACAGCTTCGGGGCTGGACACGGCAGCGCGAATGTCCTCAACTCCGCACACCTCGAAGTCCTCGACACCCGGCAGCGTCGATAACGCGCCGGCAGAGCGACGTACCAACTCCGCGCGGCGCCTCTCCCTACCTCGGTAGCGGGCATGAACGGCTATCACGTCTGAGAGTCTAGTTGTCTACCCCTGTGCCTTGACTCGACACGCGGGCGGATGCTCGAGTGTCTGAGCGGGTGGGCAAGGCGGCATCCGCGATGAGCCCCCCGATCCCGCATAGCGCGAGGATGACCGTGAGGGCTACGACCGCGGGGTTCGCCGTGCCGGTGAGCGTGTCGCCGAAAAAGACCGTGCCGACGGTGCCGGGGAGCGAACCCGCGAAGGTTGCCGCGGCGAAGGGGAGCACTGGAACGCGGGTGAGCGCCGCGGTGTAGTTCATGATGGAGAACGGAACCACCGCAATCATCCTCAGGCTCGCCACCGCCAGCCACCCCCGCTGCTCTAGGTGGCGGTTTACCAGCTCGACAGCCGGGTGTGTGAGGCGGGGAGCGATCCAATCCCGCAGCAACCCCCTCACGACGAGCAGGGAGACGACGGCTGAGGCGGTAGTCGCCGTGATGGCAAGCACCGCACCCCACACCCCTCCAAACAAGACCCCCGCGGAAATCGTCAGGAGGGTCCGGGGGACGGGGAACTGGGTCACGAGGACGTAGAGCATCCAGAACAGCAACGGGAACCACTCACCGGCGTGCGCCGACCACTGTCGGAGACTGGACAGCGACGGGATCTCGAGGGACCTCCACGCCACCAGAAAAGCGACGCCGACCACAATGAGCGCGATGACGCGCCAGATCGAGGATTTCTGCACCGGCGGCCCTTCCATTGCAAAGAAAAACCCGAGACACCGTGGAAACCGTGTCTCGGGAGACTGTGCCCGAGGGGGGACTTGAACCCCCACGTCCGTTAATAGGACACTAGCACCTCAAGCTAGCGCGTCTGCCATTCCGCCACCCGGGCCGGGTAGTGTTTCAGCCTCTCGGCTGGGCACTTGGAATACTATAAGGTGGTGCGCCGCTCCTTACAAAATCGCCAGGCCAGAGGGCACTTTGCCTGCGTAGTGGTGGAGGATTCGGTAGAACGGAGGGCATGACTACTTACGACTACACTTCGGACGCCTTCCCCGGACCGGACCCTTATGCCCCGCTGCGGGAACTCCCAGCCTTTGAGCTAACCTCAACCGACCTAAGCAGCGGGGACAAGCTGGGCCCGAAGCTCGTCGGCGAGGCCGCAACCTCCCCGCAGCTTGCGTGGTCGGGCCTGCCGGAGGGGACGAAATCCCTCGCAGTGACCCTGTTCGACCCCGACGCGCCCACAGCTTCGGGATACTGGCACTGGGCCGCATTCAACATCCCAGCCTCAGTGAGTGAGCTCCCCTCTGGCTCGGGCGCCACACCTGATCTCGGGGTCGGCGCCACCACGCTGGTGGGGGACTCGGGACAGCGGGCATTTTACGGCGCGAACCCGCCCGCGGGCCACGGGCCTCACCGGTACATCGTGGCGGTGCACGCGGTGGACGTTGACACGCTCGACGTCCCGGATGACGCGTCTCCCGCGGCCCTCGGCTTCAACCTTTACTTCCACTCGCTGGGTCGGGCGATCCTGTGGGGTTGGTACGAGAACAACTGACGCATGATTCCAGTTCAGCTTCGAGCCGGCGGGGCCTTCATGGTCCTCGCCGTCGTCTTTCTTCTCCTCGCGGCGCTCGCGTTCTTCCGCGGGGAGCACATTGTCGCCATCACCGCGCGGGAGGCCGTGATTGCAGTCGCGGCCGCAATCTTTGGCGCCAACGCGACCTTCATCAAGGGGCAGGAGCGTACGCGGGGGCAGGTTGGCCTCCTCGGGGTCGCGGTCGCGCTCCTCGCGTGCGGGGCGTTTCTGCCTCGGGTGGTCCTGTTCTACGCGGAGCCGTTCTGGCTCATCTTGTGGGCGGTGGTCGCGGCGGTGTGCGCGCTTATTCTGCGTCGGAACGCCATGTGAGGCCGCTCCCCACGGCATCGCTAATCGACGTCAACCCGTGCGCCCTGACCTGCCGAGCGAGTCCCTGGTGTACGCCGCGGACCCACCCAAGGCCCCCGTAGATAAACGGGGTGTAACCCTGCAGCAAGCTCGCCCCAGCACTCACCCTTGCCCAGGCGCGCTCTGGTGTTGAGATTCCGCCCACACTCACGAGCACGAGCTGGTCTCCTACCCGCCCGTGCAGGCGCCGCAGCACTTCTAGGGATCGAGCGTTCAGCGGCTCTCCCGAAATCCCTCCGGGTCCCATCGCCTCGACGTCGGAGGCGCTGGTGCGCAGCCCGGCGCGCGAAACTGTCGTGTTGGTCGCAACGATGCCGGCGAGGCCGAGGTCGACCGCCAGATCGGCGACGGCGTCGATGTCATCATCGCTGAGGTCGGGCGCGATCTTTACTAAGACCGGGGCGTCGGTGGCGCCCGTGACGGCCCGCAGAATGGGGCGGAGCTCGTCGACGGCCTGCAGATCCCTCAACCCGGGCGTGTTGGGGGAGGAGACGTTGACTACCAGGTAATCGGCGAGGGGACCGAGGACGGTGGCCCCGGATCGGTAATCGGCCACCGCGTCGGCCGCCGTCTTGTTCTTCCCGATGTTGATCCCGACCACGTCGGTGGCCCGCTTTGCTTGCAGGTTCTTGGCGACGTTCAGGATGCCGTCGTTGTTAAAACCCATTCGGTTCAGCAGGGCCTTGTCCTGGGGAAGCCGAAAGAGCCGGGGCGCGGGGTTGCCCGGCTGCGGAAGTGGAGTCACCGTGCCCATCTCGGCGTAGCCGAAGCCCACCGCGCCCCACGCCCGCAGGGCGCGGGCGTTTTTGTCAAAACCTGCCGCGAGACCTAGCGGGGCGGGAAAGTGCACGCCGAAGAGGTCCTGCTCTAGAACCGGGTCGTGCACCCGGAGCGCGCGCTCCATGGAGACATTGACGGGGCCGAGGGTATGCAGGGCGCGCAACCCCCCGCTGACGATGCCGTGGATGCGCTCTGGAGGAAGGAGAAACATGGCCTTGAGTGCGGAATCGTACAGCCTCACGAGAGTGCTCCTTCAATGGTGGAGGGGGAAACTACTTGTATTCCGTCGCCGGCAGCCGAGGCCAGGACGAGGGTGCCGTCGTTCAGCGAGATCATGGACTGCGCGTCGCGGACCGTCGGAAAGCTCGCTCGGCGCGATGGGACGCCCTTCGAGAGGTCATAACCCTCCGCCGTGTTCAGCGCCGTCGAAGCCGTCCAGGCGAGGCGGTGAGCGTCATCCCACGCGACAGCCCAGGGATTCGAGGCGACGGGGGCGCTCATTTGCAGGCGAATCACGTTGTCAACGAGGTAAACCAGCAGCTGGGACCCCGTCGCGTCCGACGCGAGAACGAGTCCGCCCGGCCCCGTCGCGATCGTGCCAATGCCCAACCCTGCGCGCAGCGTCCCGCCTTGGCGCCCGTTGGCGATGTCGAGGTTTTGGACGGTCGTGTCGAAGCGGTTGACGCGCACCGCCTGATCTGTCGAGTCTCCAGCGTCCCCGCGGGGCACCGCTACCAGAAGGTCGGTCTCCCTCGCCGCGGTAAATGAGTCCGCGACCTTTCCATCGCGGTAGACGTGCACGGTGCGATCCGCGTCGCTTGCGGCAAGCACGTCGCCTGCCGACGTCACCGCGACCGCCGTGGCGTTTGCCTCCGCCGGAGTCTCCGTCTCCCCGCCGGGGGTGAACATCCGGATCGTGTCCCCACAGCCCGCGGCGAAGACGCCGGGGGAGGCGGAAACAGCACCACAGGAGTCATCCAGCGCGAACGAGCGCCCTGCACCGGAGACGATCTCATCGAGCGTTCCCACCGTGAGCGTGCCGGCAGATCGAACCGCGATCAATGCGCCGTCGGTTGCGAGCGACGTTACCGCGGGGGAGGAAGTGACCTCTCCCGCAGGTTCCACCGTGACGTCGGGCGAGGCGGCGGGGGAGGCGTTGCCCATGTACTCGGCAGCGTCGCTGGGTTCACCCGAGGGGGTGGACTGACACCCGGCCACAACCGCCCCGAGGATTAGGGCGGCGACCATTAAATTTGCTTTCCTCACAACGGCCCAGACTAGCCCAGACTAGCAACGCCCCAACCGGGGGTAGGGTGTGAACCCATGACTGACGCTTCTCCTCTGGCGGATTCCATGAGCTGGGTTCAGGTTTTGGTTCTCTCCGTGGTCCAGGGCCTAACGGAATTTCTGCCAGTTTCCTCCTCCGGGCACCTCCGTATCGTTTCCCAGGCGTTCTGGGGTCACGATGCGGGTGCGAGCTTCACAGCTGTCATCCAACTGGGTACGGAAGCAGCGGTGCTCGTGTTCTTTGCAAAAGACATTTGGAGGATCGCGGTGGCATGGTTCGCCGGGTTGTTCAACAAAGACAAGCGCGACTACGACTACCGAATGGGGTGGATGGTCATCGCCGGCACCATTCCTGTTGCGCTCCTCGGTGTCCTTCTCAAAGACCTGATCCGAGACAACTTTCGCAACCTCTGGATCACAGCAACCGTGCTGGTGGTCTTTTCGCTCGTGTTCATCCTCGCGGAGCACCGCGGCACGAAGTCGCGCGGGTATAGAGACCTCACGATGAAAGACGCTCTGATTATGGGCGCGTGGCAGTGCCTCGCGCTTATTCCCGGTGTGTCGCGCTCCGGTGGCACGATCTCGGGCGGGCTTTTCCTCAACCTCGAACGCGAGGTAGCCACCCGTTTTAGCTTCCTGCTGGCTATCCCCGCGGTCCTGGCCTCGGGGTTGTTTTCCCTGCCGGACGCGTTCCACCCCGAGGATGGACAGGCGGCCACCGGCGCGCAGCTGGCGGTGGGAACGGGCATTGCTTTCGTCTTGGGCTACATCTCTATTGCATGGCTGCTGAAGTTTGTGTCGAATCACTCCTTCGCCTGGTTCGCCGCCTATCGCATTCCCCTGGGTGTCCTGGTCGCGGTACTCCTAGCCACAGGCATGATGAGCCCGGCGGTAGGGTAACGACATGCATTCTTGGCCCGCCCCCTCCGTTCCCGTTGTCGCCGGCACCCCAGTCGCCCTATCCCTTTATGACACCGCAGACCAAGCCGTAAAACCTGTTGACATCACGCCTGATCCCCGTGGGGAGGTGGGAATGTACGTGTGCGGGATCACCCCCTACGACGCAACCCACCTTGGCCACGCCGCCACATACCTCACGTTCGATCTCATTCACCGCCAATTGCTGGCTAACGGTCTCCGCGTCCACTACGTGCAAAACGTCACCGATGTCGACGACCCGCTTTTCGAACGCGCCGAGCGCGACGGCGTCGATTGGCGTGACCTCGGGGCACGTCAAGTAGACCTGTTCCGCAGCGATATGGAACTGCTCGGGGTCATCCCCCCACGCGAGTACGTCGGCGCGATGGAGTCCGTGGGCGAGGTCATCGAGATGGTCGCCTCGCTTCTCGACGCCAACGCGGCGTACCGGCTCGACCACGGCGACATCTACGCGTCGGTCAACGCCACGCCACAGTTCGGATACGAATCGAACTTCACCCGCGAGGACATGGAGCATTTCTTCGCGGAGCGCGGCGGCGACCCCGAACGAGAGGGAAAGCGCGACCCGCTCGACGCCCTCGTCTGGCGTGGTTACCGCGAGGGGGAGCCAGCCTGGGACGGCGCCCTCGGGCCCGGCCGACCCGGGTGGCACGTGGAATGCTCGGCGATTGCGACGAATCGGCTCGGCGCGTCCTTCGCTATCCAAGGCGGTGGTTCGGACCTTGCGTTTCCGCACCACGAGTTCTCGGCTGCACACGCCGAGGCCGCGTATGGCGTGCCGCGGATGGCGGGCCACTACGTCCACGCCGGGATGATCGCCCTGAACGGAACGAAGATGTCGAAGTCGTTGGGCAACCTCGTCTTTGTACACAAACTCACCGGCGCCGGTCACGAGGCCTCAGCCATCCGGCTCGCGCTCTTCGCGGTCCACTACCGCGCGGACCGTGACTTCTCGGAGACCGCGCTGGAGTTAGCTGGGCGGCGCCTCTCGTCGTGGCGAGAGACGCTGTCCCGCGAGGTGACGCTGGAGGAGGCCACGGAGGTCGTCGACAAGATGCGGACCGCGCTGGCTGATGATTTGGACACCCCGCGGGCGCTGACATGCGTCGATGAGGCGCGCGGCGATCACGACGGGATTATCGCCGCAGCTCTCGACGGCCTGCTCGGCGTGCGCCTCTAGGTTCTTTGACACACAATTGCGTACATGAGCATCCGCGAGCAGTTTCAGCCCGACGTCGACGAGTTCATCTCCGACCTGACCACTTTCGCCTCCGGTTCCTACCTCAGAGACGAGGAGCGGGAATCGTGGGACGAGCCCTTCGACCCCTCGGTGCTGCCGCAGCTGAAGGGTGAACTAGAGAAATTCCTCGACGCCCTCGAGCTCCTCGGTGACGACCCGGACGGGGAGGCGCTAGCTAGGGTGGTAACGCCTTTCTACGACAACCTGCAAGCCTTCAACCGCGCTCACGCCGATGCCGTTCTCGAACCCGAAGAAAAGGCAGACATCGCGGAGCTCGTCTACCGAGCCGCTGCAGCGACCGGTGCCGATGACGAGGCGCTTGCCGCTGTACCCGAGCTGGAGTGACGTGACACTCGACGCGATTTTCTGGGACATGGACGGCACACTCGTTGACACAGAGCCCCTGTGGGGTGTGGCCACCTACGAGCTTTCCGAACGCCTTGGCCGTCGCCTCACGCCCGAGCTTCGCGAAGCGACGGTAGGCGGCAGTTTTGCCAACACCCTCGCTGTGTGCGCACGGCACGCGGGGCTCACGCTTGACGACGCCGATAGCGCCCACTACAAGGAGTGGATGTACCAGCGGATGAGCGAGCTCATTGGCCACGATTTGCTGCCGAACCCCGGCATTGACGGACTACTCGCCGACCTGGCCGAGGCCGGCGTGCCCATGTACGTGACCACCAACACCGAACGCCGCCTCGCCGATGTCTGCATCAACGCCGTCGGGCGCGACTACTTCGCGGGGTCCATCACGGGGGATGAGGTGGCACACCCCAAGCCCGCCCCGGACATGTACGCCGAGGCTGCGCGTAGGGCGGGGGCGCGCCCGGAGCGCTGTTTGGTCTTCGAGGACTCCTGGGCAGGGATGAGTGCCGCCGCCGCCGCTGGGTGCCGGGTCTTCGGTCTCGCGGAGGCGGTCCCGCGCGGAGTCACGCGATTTGATCCGGCTCGGTTCGTCGGCGCCACGGCTCGCGATGTCGAGGCATGGTTCTCCGATGGCGACGCAGCCTAATGGGATATTATGTGGCCTTGTGAAAACTTTCGATGAACTTTATGCCGAGTTGGCCACCCGTGCCCAGCTCCGCCCCGACGGCTCCTCCACCGTGGAAGCGCTGGACAAGGGCGAACATTTCATTGGCAAAAAGATCATCGAAGAAGCCGGAGAAGTCTGGATCGCCGCCGAGTACCAGTCCGATGAGGAGCTGGCAGAGGAGATGAGCCAACTGATGTACTGGACACAGGTCATGATGCTCAAGCGCGGGCTGACCCCGGACGACCTTTATCGATACCTCTAGGAGCGCGCGTGAACGAACAGATCATCAAGATCGCTGTGCCCAACAAGGGCGCGCTTTCTGACCGCGCGGTGGAAGTGCTCACCGAGGCCGGGTACAAGGGTCGGAGCATGAACAAAGCCCTCAACGTCCTCGATGAGGACAACCGGGTCGAGTTTTTCTTTCTCCGCCCGAAGGACATTGCTATTTATGTGGCGCAGGGTCACCTGGACCTGGGCATTACGGGGCGTGACCTGGCCCTCGATTCCCGCGCAGACGTTGAAGAAGTAATGGCCCTGGGCTTCGGCGCCTCTTCTTTCCGCTTCGCCGCGCCGAAGGATGAAGCGTGGACGGTCGAACAGCTCGACGGCGCGCGGATTGCCACGTCGTACGCGAACTTGGTGGAGGACTACCTCGCGGCGCGGGGAATCACGCCCGCACAGGTCATCCGTCTTGACGGCGCGGTGGAAATCTCCATCAAACTCGGGGTGGCGGACGTGATCGCGGACGTCGTCTCCACGGGAGCCACGTTGAGGCAACAGGGCCTCGTGCCCTTCGGGGAGGCGGTGGCCAGCAGCGAGGCGGTCGTCGTCACACGAAAAGGCTTGACCCTCGGCCCGGCGCACGACGTCGTCCTCAAGCGGATCCGCGGGATCCTCAACGCCCAGACGTACCTCATGATCGATTACAACGTTGCGCGCGCGGGGCTGGAGGCGGCATCGGCGATCACGCCCGGGATCACGGGGCCCACCGTCTCCCCCCTGTCGAGGGAGGGCTGGGTGGCCGTGCGGGCCATGGTGCCAAAGGTCGACGCCAACAAAGTTATGGACGCGCTGGCGGGGGTAGGAGCAGAGGGTATCTTAGCCACAGAGCTACGCATCGCGCGCCTGTGAGGGTGCGTAGTATTGCGCTCATGACTACGCGCATCGAAGAGGATCTCCTCGGGACACTCGAGGTTCCTTCCGACTTGTACTACGGCGTGCACACGCTTCGTGCCGTCGATAACTTCCAGCTCTCCAAGAGCGCAATCAGTGACTTCCCGGACTTCATCCGGGGCATGGTGCAAGTGAAGAAAGCCGCCGCGATGGCAAACCGACGCCTCCACGCTCTGCCCCGTACGAAGGCCGACGCGATCATGTGGGCCTGTGACGAGATCTTGCTCAACGGCCGCTGCATGGACCAGTTCCCGATCGACGTTTACCAGGGCGGCGCTGGCACCTCGGTGAACATGAACACGAATGAGGTCGTGGCCAACCTCGCGCTCGAGCACCTGGGCGAGGAGAAGGGTTCCTACGACATCATCAACCCTAACGACGATGTCAACATGTCGCAGTCGACCAACGACGCGTACCCAACGGGTTTCCGTCTCGGTGTCTACTACGCCGTCCAGGGTCTGCTTGAAGAGCTCGACGAGCTGCAGTCGGCGTTCCGCGCCAAGGGCGATGAGTTCGCCGACATCATCAAGATGGGCCGCACGCAGCTGCAGGACGCCGTGCCCATGACCCTCGGCCAGGAGTTCACTGCTTTCGGAGCGAACCTGGGCGAAGAACAGCGCACGATTCGCACGGCAGCGGAAGCGCTCCTGGAGGTGAACCTGGGTGCGACCGCGATTGGCACCGGGATTAACACCCCCAGCGGCTACCGCGATCAGGTGGTCGCCGCACTGCGCGAAGTGACCGGGCTGGATATCCAGGCCTCGCCGGACCTCATCGAGGCGACGTCGGACACGGGCGGGTACGTGATGATGCACTCCGCCATCAAGCGCGCCGCGATGAAGCTCTCCAAGATCTGCAACGACCTGCGCCTGCTCTCGTCTGGTCCCCGCGCGGGCCTCAACGAGATTAACCTCCCGGAGCGTCAGGCGGGCTCGTCTATCATGCCGGCCAAGGTCAACCCCGTAATCCCCGAGGTTGTCAACCAGGTTTGCTTCAAGGTTTTCGGCAATGACCTCACCGTCTCTATGGCATCCGAGGCGGGTCAGCTGCAGCTCAACGTGATGGAACCAGTCATCGCCCAGGCCCTATTCGGCTCGATTGGCTTGCTCCGCAACGCGGCGCGGACCCTCCGCGAGAAGTGTGTCACGGGCATCACCGCGAACAAGGAGGTGTGTGAGGGATATGTCACAAGCTCGATCGGCATCATCACCTACCTCAACCCCTACATCGGTCACCACAACGGCGACGTGATCGGAAAAGAGGCCGCGGCGACCGGCCGGAGCGTGCGCGATTTGGTGCTTGAGCGGGGGCTTATGACCGAGGCGGATCTCGACCGCGTCTTCTCGAAGGAGAACCTGATGCACCCCGAATACCGCGGAAAGCTGTACCTCGACGACTAGTCGCGGGTTTGCCGGAGTCGCCCTTTTCAGCGGATACTTAACCTTGTCATAAGTACCTCCTAGAGGGAGTCTCCGGTGTTACTAGCACTACAGATCGTCATCCTTCTCGGCGCCATTGTTCTCGGCGCACGCATGGGCTCCATTGCCATCGGCTTCGCCGGCGGCCTTGGGGTCCTTCTTCTCGGCCTGACCGGTATGAAGGTCACCGCCGATGACATTCCGTTCGACGTCATCGGCATCATCATGTGCGTCATCGCCGCCATCTCCGCGATGCAATTGGCAGGGGGCATGGATTACCTCGTCCAGCTCGCTGAGCGCTTCCTCCGCCGCAATCCCAGCCGGGTAACGCTGTACGCGCCAATCGTCACGTGGCTCATGACGGTGCTTGCCGGCACGGGCCACACCGCGTTTTCCACGCTTCCCGTCATCGTCGAGGTTGCCAAGGAAGGAAACGTCCGTCCATCGCGGCCCCTGTCCGTCGCGGTTATCGCCTCCCAAATGGCCATCGTCGCCTCGCCCATCTCCGCCGCGGTCGTGTTCATGGCCGCCACCCTTGAACCCCTTGGAGTCGGTTACCTCCAGCTGCTAGCCGTCATGATCCCCGCCACGTTCTTGGCTATCTTCCCCACGGCGTGGTTGGCTAACCGTCTTGGAAAGAACCTCCGGGACGACCCCGAGTATCAGAGGCGCGTGGAAGCGGGATTAGTTTCCCACCCGGCGCCGGCTTCCGAGTACGTCGCCCCGAAAGGCGCAAAGGCGTCGGTGCTCATTTTCGTCATCGCCATTGTCCTCGTGATGGCGTACGCCACGCTTATCTCAGATCAAGTGGGGCTGATTGCAAACCCAACCATCCCCCGCAACGAAGCAATCATGGCCATCATGCTTGCGGCCGCTGCAGCGATCCTCCTAGTGACGCGCAGTTCGGCCGCCGAGATCCTCAACACCCAGGTGTTCCGTTCCGGCATGTCGGCGTCCGTGTGCGTGCTCGGTGTCGCGTGGCTGGGGACGACGTTCATCAACCACTACATCGCTCAAATCCAGGACATTTCCGGCGGCGTGCTCACCTCCCAGCCCTGGTTGCTTGCCGTTGTCCTCTTCTTCGCGGCGTCCCTGCTGTACTCGCAGGCCGCCACCGCAAAGGCCCTGATACCGGCCGCCCTTGCCATTGGGGTCAGCCCGCTGACGGCTGTGGCCGCCTTCCCGGCTGTGTCCGCGCTGTTCGTTCTGCCGACGTACCCGACGCTCCTCGCCGCCGTGGAAATGGACGATACGGGGTCGACGCGCATTGGCAAGTACGTGTTTGACCACCCGTTCATCCTGCCCGGTGTGGTCTGCATCGCGGTTGCCGTCATCCTCGGTTACGCGCTGGGAGCGATTGTAATCTAGACCCATGACTTCCGATGTTGAGATCGCACAGGCCCATGCTCTCGAGCCAATTACGGAGATTGCCCGCCGCGCCCATATCGCTGACGGCGCGCTGATCCCCATCGGGAGGCACATGGCCAAAGTCGACCCGGGGGAGGCCGGGCAGGCCGGGCAGGCCGCAGACACCGGAGCCCTACGACCGGGGAAGCTCATTCTGGTCACGGGTGTCTCGCCCACCCCGGCCGGGGAGGGGAAATCGACGGTCTTGATCGGGTTGGCTGATGCCGTCGCTAAGAAGGGCCTTAACGCTGTCGTCGCGATGCGGGAGCCCTCCCTCGGCCCCGTTATGGGGATGAAAGGCGGCGCGGCCGGTGGGGGATACTCCCAGGTCGTCCCGATGGAGAACATCAATCTTCACTTCACCGGTGATTTTCACGCCATTACCTCGGCCAACAACACGCTTGCCGCCCTCGTCGACAACCACATCCACCAGGGCAACCAGCTGGGCATCGACCCGCGGCGCGTGACGTGGCAGCGCTGCCTCGACGTCAACGACCGATCCCTGCGCAACGTCGTGGCGGGACTCGGGGGGCCGGCGCACGGGGTGCCCGCCGAGACTTCGTTCACCATCACCGCCGCCTCGGAGGTGATGGCGATCCTCTGCCTCGCCAAGGACCTGTCCGATCTGAAACGGCGGCTCGCATCCATCACGGTGGGGTTGACCTACGACGGCGACCCAGTGACGGCGGGTGATCTTGGGGCAGAGGGGGCGATGGCCGCGCTGCTCAAGGACGCCATCAAACCCAACCTTGTGCAAACCCTCGGAGGCACGCCGGCGTTCGTGCACGGCGGACCCTTTGCCAACATCGCCCACGGTTGTAACACCTTGGTCGCCACCCGCACGGCATTGAGCTGCGCGGATTACGTTTTTACCGAGGCCGGGTTTGGGTCCGACCTCGGGGCGGAGAAGTTCTTCGATATCAAGGCCAGGTGCGGCGACCTAGACGTGGCCGGTGCCGTGATCGTGGCGACGATCCGCTCCCTTAAGTACCAGGGCGAAGTACCCAAAGACCAGCTCACCCACGAAAACGTCGATGCGCTCCGCGCGGGTCTGGTCAACCTCGAGCGGCACGTCGACAACGTGCGGAAGTTCGGCGTAACACCGATTGTCGCGTTGAACCTCTTCTCGGCGGACACGGAAAACGAGCGGGAGTGCGTCCGGCAGTGGGCAGAAGACCGCGAGGTCACGTTCGCCGAAGTGACGGTATGGGCTGACGGCGGGGCGGGAGCGAGCGAGCTCGCCGACGTGGTCCTCGCCAACCTTGCCGAGGGAGCCTCACACCCCCTGTACGATCCGGCGGAAGGGGTGGAAAACTCCATTGCCACCATTGCGCGCGAGATTTACCGCGCCGGGGCGGTGCAGTATTCCGTCAATGCGCAGCGCGACCTAGCAACTCTGCGGAAAAACGGAATGGACACGCTGCCGGTGTGCATTTCGAAAACGCAGTACTCCTTCTCAGATGACCCTGCGCGCTTGGGCGCCCCCGAAGGGCACGCGCTGCACGTGCGCAAGCTCATCCCCCGGACGGGGGCTGGCTTCATCCTCGCGCTCACCGGCGACGTGATGACCATGCCGGGCCTGCCGAAAAAACCTGCCGCGAATAACATCGACATTGACTCAGCCGGTGTCGTGACCGGACTGTTTTAGTCCGCAGCGGACCCCGGCCAGCCGGGGTAAGCAGGCGGATGCCCGCCGAAGGCCGGGCACAGAGCTTGGAATGGGCACCACCCGCACAGCTTCGAGGTGGTGGGGCGGAAGGTTCCCGAGGCGCCGTCGGCAAGGATCTTGTCCCACAGGTCGCCGAGGTCTCGCTCGAAATACTCCAGCTCCTCGCGCGAAGGGGCAAGGAAGAGCGAGTCCATCACCTTGAGGTACATCAGGCGAAGCTGGTTGGGGAGGACACCCGTTAGCCGCCAATACACGAGAGCATAGAACCGCATCTGGAACTGCGCGGTTGCGGAGTAGCGGGGGGCGGGTTTCTTGCCCGTCTTGTAGTCAACGACCCGCACCTGCCCAGTAGGCGCGACGTCAACCCGATCGATGAATCCGCGCACCGGTACGCCGTTGGGTAAAACGGCGTTGACGTACATTTCCTGCTCGGCTGAATCGAAACCCGCGGGGTTTTCCATGAAGAAGTAGCCGCGGATAAGTTCCCGGGCGGCGACGAAGAGCTCCATCTCATCGGCGATGGGGTCCGCGCACGTCGCGTCTTCGGCGCACATCTTCTCCCACGCGGGGCGAATGCGCTTCACCGCGGCTGGGTACGTGCGCTCGTCGCGCCGCCAGCCGTGCATCTCTTCAAGAACGGCGTGAACAAGGGTCCCCTTGACCTGAGCTTCGGTCTTATCCTCCGGAAGGCGGTCGATTGCCCGGAAGCGGTACAGCAGCGGGCACTGCTGATAGTCGTTTGCTCGAGAGGGTGAAAGCGCGAGAGGGCGGGGAAGCGGCGTAGACATGTCCTTCTCATCTTAGAGTGGGGGCATGAACCCGCGCGATTTCATCTCCTTCCTCTCAGCTAGCCCCAGCGCGTTCCACGCGGCGGACGTTGTCGGGCAGACGCTTGTCGACGCCTCCTTCGCCCCCGATTCCGCCCTCACCCCCGGGGGACACGTCCTCGTCCGCGGGGGTGCGGTGCTCGCGTGGTGGGTGCCCGACAACCCACGCCCCCGCCTGCGCGTGGTCGGTTCGCATACCGATTCCCCGGGGTTCATGGCCAAACCCGACCCGCAAATGCAGCGCGAAGGGCTCAATCAGGTCGCGGTGGAGATATACGGCGGCCCGATCCTACACTCGTGGTTCGACCGCGACCTTGCCTTTGCCGGGCGGATTGCCTTAGCCGACGGCTCGCTACGCCTCGTTCATACCGACCCCGTCGCGCGGATCCCCAACCTGGCCATCCACCTGACGCGGCCGGATTCTGCGCCGCTGAACCGGCAGACCCACACCCAGCCCGTGCTGGGCACGAAAGAGCCCTTCCTCGAGGTGGTTGCGCGGGCGGCGGGCGTGGATGCGGGGGACATCATCGCGCACGAGCTGGTTTCCGCCGACACCCAGCGAGGTGAAATGCTTGACGAGCTGCTCGCCGCGGGGCGGTTGGATAACTTAAGCAGCGTTTGGGCGTCGTTAAGCGCGCTGCTCTCGGCGAAGGACTCTGCGCGTGACGTGCTCGTCCTCGCCGCGTTCAATCACGAAGAGGTGGGCTCGGCGTCACCGACGGGCGCGGGTGGGCCGCTCCTCGAGAGGATTGTGACGAAGCTGGCCGCATCCCTCGGGGACGTAGACGACGTTCTTTCTGATTCGCTACTCGTTTCCGCGGACGCCGCGCACGCGGCGCACCCGAACTACCCTGAGAAGCACGACCCCACCCACCGCCCGCGCTTGGGAGGCGGCCCGGTGGTGAAAGTCAATGCGAACCAGCGGTACGCCTCGGACGCTGCGACGGAGGCTGCGTGGATCCGGGCGTGCCGGGCCGCCGGCGTTCCGCACCAAACGTTCGTGGGAAACAACGACGTTGCCTGCGGTTCGACGATCGGGCCGATAGCGGCCACGCGCCTCGGGATTCCCACCGTGGACGTGGGCATTGCTCTGTTATCAATGCACTCCGCCCGCGAGCTGTGTTCGGTGCAAGACCTCGGGTGGTTCACAGATGCGCTGACGGCCTTCTACGCGGAGTAGGGCATACTAAACGGCCACGACGCTTTTCAAGGAGGCTCCCTGTTGTATTCCGGACCGTTCCAGGCAGGCGATAAGGTACAGCTCACTGACGCTAAACGCCGCCACTTCACCGTGGAGCTCGTGCCCGGCGGGCAGTTCCACACGCACAAAGGCATTGTGTTCCACGATGACCTCATCGGTGCCGATGAGGGCTCCGTGGTCAAATCCAGCCTCGGAGCCGACTACCTCTGCTTCCGCCATCTACTCGTCGACCACGTCCTGTCCATGCCGCGGGGGGCCGCCGTGATCTACCCCAAAGATGCGGCACAAATCCTCGTCGAGGGTGACATCTTCATGGGTGCGCGGGTCCTTGAGGCGGGTGCCGGCTCCGGGGCCCTGTCGATGTCCCTGCTCCGCGCAGTTGGGCCGAGGGGGCGCGTATTCTCCTACGAAATCCGCGAGGACCACCTCTCTTTCGCCCGCAGCAACGTCTCCGAGTACTTCGGCGGTGAGCCGGAATGGTGGACACCACGGCTGGGGGACTTCGGTGAGATCAGTACAGACGACCTCGGTGGCCCCGTTGACCGCCTCATCTTGGACATGGTCGAGCCCTGGCACTACATCAACACAGTGCGTCAATTGCTCATCCCCGGTGGGGTGTTCATGACTTACGTGGCAACGGTGCCGCAGCTGATGAACATTATGGAAGCGATTCGGGGCGCGGAGTGCTTCACCGAGCCACGAGCCTGGGAGACGCTGTTGCGCGAGTGGAAAGTTGAGGGCTTGGCCACCCGCCCAGAGCACCGGATGAACGCCCACACCGCGTTCCTCGTGTGGACCCGCAGACTTGCCGACGGTGTCAAGCCGCCCCGACCGCAACGCAAGGCCCGGAGGTAGGAATAAACCATGAACGACGCCGATTCCGCCTCCACCCAGAGCGGAATGGAACGGGAAATCCAGCGCGAAAACGCAGCTCTCCGGTCCCGAAACAAGAAGCTCGCCGAGCTGCTCAAAGCGAGCAGGGATAAACTCAGTGACCTCACCACACAGCTGCAGCAGCTCGAGGAGCCGGCGTCGACCTACGGCGTGTACCTCGCCGCGGCGCGCAACCCCCACGAGGCGGATGTGTTCACGTCCGGCAGGCGCATGCGGGTCAAAGTGTCGCCCCTTATTGACCCCGGTGAGCTCCATCCCGGCATGGTGGTGCGCCTTGGCGATGGCACCGTCGTCGTCGAGCCCTGCGGTTTCGAGCGTTCGGGCCAGCTCGCAACGGTCGTAGAAAGAATCGGCGCCGACCGGGCAGTCGTCGCAGACCAGCAGGGCGGGGAGAGCCTCGTGTTGCTCGCCCAGCCGCTGCTGTCCACAGCCCGGGCCGGGGACACCGTCGTGGTTGACACCCGCTCTGGGTTCGCCTTCGAGCGGGTTGACAAGACCGAGGTCAACCAGTTGTTTCTCGAAGAAGTACCGGACGTCACCTACGCCGACATTGGCGGCCTCGACTCGCAGATCGAAACTATCCGCGACTCCGTGGAGCTGCCCTTTAGCAACCCGGAGCTCTACCGAGCGTACGACCTCACCCCGCCAAAGGGCCTCCTGCTCTACGGGCCTCCCGGGTGCGGCAAGACACTCATCGCGAAGGCCGTAGCGAACTCTCTTTCCGCGCAGATTGGCAGCGGCGGCACGACCCACTTCATCAACGTCAAGGGCCCAGAGCTTCTGAACAAATTCGTCGGGGAAACCGAAAGACGCATCCGCCTCATCTTCGAGCGCGCCCGCGAGATGGCCTCGGATGGCCGCCCGGTCATCGTGTTTTTCGACGAGATGGAGTCCATCTTCCGCACCCGCGGCTCAGGCGTGTCCTCGGACATGGAGACGACGGTGGTGCCGCAGCTGCTCACCGAGATCGACGGCGTGGAGGGCATCGCCAACGTCATCGTCATCGGCGCGACGAACCGCGAGGAGCTCATCGACCCGGCGATCCTCCGCCCAGGCCGGCTCGACATCAAAATCCGCGTCTCGCGGCCCACTCGCGAGGAGGTCCGCGACATCTTCTCCCGCTACCTCACCGATTCCGTCCCGCACGCGGAGCCCATCGCGGCGCTTATCGACGCCGCCGTCGACGCCCTTTTCGCACCTCGCCCTTTCGTCCGCCTCGAGCTCGTCGACGGCACCGCCGAGGTGCTCCACTACCGCGACTTCGTCTCCGGTGCGATGATCGCCAACATCGTCGATCGCGCCAAGAAGCTCGCTATCAAGGACCACATCGCGGGGGCGTCGACAAGCGGGGTGACTGTCGAGCACCTGCGCGCCGCGGTGCGTGCCGAGCAGGACGAGAGCGAGGACCTGCCCAACACCGCGAACCCCGACGAGTGGGCGCGGATCACTGGTCGGCGGGGTCGGCGCGTCGTCGCGGCGGAGGTGCTGGGGTAACGAATCAGAACGTGTAACGGTGTGCCGTTTACGACAATCGTTTTCAACTATGCCTTGACATGACCCCCAAAAAAGAGTTGGCGTTAGGACATGAGGAAGTTCACACCGCTTTTTATTGATACCTGCCTGTCGTTTACACGGGCATCCGAAGCTGCAGCAGACGAAATCCCTGAATGTAACTGTCATTGACCTGCTAACTGGCGCAACAACTAACGCGGAGCGCCTGCAAGCGGGGCTTGACGCAGCCGGCGCTACTGCATCCGAACTTCTAGGGATTACTGCAGTTAGAGAAAACTGTGCTTAACGTGCACTGAGGAGGATTAATGCGTAATAAGCTTCTAAAATCGTTTGTCGTTGTTCTTATAGTGGGAAGCCTTTGCGTAGCACTTTCCGACGGCCCGAGTAGTGCACTTGCGATCATCGGGTTTATCAGCATTGGCTTTTCGCTCGCATTGCTTGTCTTCGGTCTATCATGGCGGTCAGGCGAAAGCGTAGAAAATGTCGTACTGCCAGAAGAGGAACAACTCATCCTCAAGCGAGTTAAAGCGGAAGAGGGTCAGACTGCAGCCATTCGGGCTCTCCGCGAAAGCCGGCCAGGAATCAGCATCGTACAGGCCCACACTTTGATTGGCACCTTGCATTAATTTGTGTTGCTTGCGGCGACATGGCGCAAAAATTGATTACGTCGGCCGGTGGCACTGAAACATGGCGCTCGGTAAATGATAACTAGGCTTCAAGTCATTTCCTGCGAGCGCCGGTCCGCTTTGTTAATTAATTGCCGTTCGCATGCCTCCTACGCAATCGATGGAGAGCTATCCCTCGCCTGGTATCTTCCTTATCGCGCCCATCGCGGCGTCGAATTCCCGCTGGCTCAGGTGCCCGAAGCTGATCAAGATCCCCTCCGGTGACTCGGCGTCGACGTGGCCGCATTCGAACCCTCCTGCATTGAGCCGGTTTTCGAACTCTTCCTGCGCTGCGCCGTCGCCGAACCGAACGAGCAGGTCGACGCCGAGGACCTCCTCTCGCTCGATTTCGGTGGCCCCATTCCGGCGCAACGCGGGCACAACCTGCGCGCTGACGATGTCTTTTCGCTCTGCAAGCCGCCTGTGCATGGCCCTGGCGTTGCGCCGCACGTGCCCGCCTTCGAGGAGGTTAGCGATGGCGTGTTGGGTGACGGGGGAGACCGGCATGCCGAGCATCTCTCGCGTCCGGCGCAGCGCCCCTACCGCCGTGGCGCCGGCAACGACGTAGCCCGCGCTGAACTGCTTGCTCAACAGCGTCGTGAACGTGCCCAGCGTGATCACGGTGGCGTCGGTGGAAAGCGTGGCCAAGGGCGGCTGCGGGGAGATGCGGTAGCGCAGCTCGCTGTTGAAATCATCTTCGATGACAACCACCCCGCGGCTAGCCGCCCATTCGAGCAGTTCAGCGCGCCGCGGGGCCGGCATCGCCCCGCCGAGCGGGTAGAGGTGCGAGGGCGTTACCAACAGGGCGTCGAGGTCGTCCGGAAGCGCCTCGACCACAACCCCACGCGCGTCGGTGCGGCACGTCACGGGCGTGTGTCCCGCGAGGGGGATGATCGTGCGCAGCCCGGGGTGGCCTGGGTCCTCCACACCCACGCGCAGGCTGCGGCCCAAGGACATGAGGATGAGCAGTAGGCCGTCGCGTGAACCGCCGGTCACGAGCACGGTGCCCGGGTCGACGGTGAGGCCGCGGGCGAGCCGGAGGTGCTCCGCGATGGCGCTGCGCAGCCTCGGCTCTCCCGACTTGTCGATGTCCCGAGCCGGGGCATCCGCGGCCTCCCGCCAGGCACGGCGCCACGCGGCGGTGCCGATCGTTCCGGCATGTCTGGAGGAGGGGCGCAAGGAGATTGTCCTTTGCTGCGAGGGGCGTGCGGGCGCGGGGGAGTGGGGCGCCACCGCTGCGCGGCGGGGCAGGCAGGGGTGCACGACGGTCGGCGCGCCCTGCGCCGAGAGGAGGAAGCCCTCGGCGACGAGCTGGTCGTACGCGGCCACGACGCTGCCGCGCGAGACCCCGAGCTGGCGGGCGAGCTCGCGGGTGGAGGGCACCCTGTCGCCGGCGGCGAGCTTCCCGGAGCCGAACAGCGCGCGCATGCCGGTCGCGATCTGGTTCGGCAAGGAGGTTGGAAGGGAGCGATCGACGGTAAACATAAACTGGTCCAAAATATTCGCGTCTTACTGGCCCTTGTAATCTACCAGTTGCACATGCACCCTGGAAGGCATGACCGATACCACCGTGAAATCTGGACTGGCCCAAATGCTCAAGGGCGGGGTGATCATGGACGTCGTCACGCCCGAGCAGGCTCGCATCGCCGAAGATGCCGGCGCCGTGGCCGTCATGGCGCTCGAGCGCGTGCCCGCCGACATCCGCGCCCAGGGCGGGGTGGCCCGCATGTCGGACCCCGACCTCATCGAAGCGATCACCTTTGCCGTGGATATTCCCGTCATGGCCAAGGCCCGCATCGGCCACACGGTCGAGGCCCGCATCCTCGAGCACCTCGGCGTCGACTACATCGACGAGTCCGAGGTGTTAAGCCCCGCCGACTACGTCAACCACATTGACAAGCGCCCCTTCACCGTGCCCTTCGTGTGCGGGGCCACCAACTTGGGCGAAGCTTTGCGACGCATCAACGAGGGCGCCGCCATGATCCGCTCCAAGGGCGAGGCCGGCACCGGGGATGTCTCCGAGGCCACCAAGCACATCCGCACCATCAAGGCGGAGATTGCCAAGCTCCAGTCCCTGTGGAACTCCAGCCGCGATGAGCTCTACGTCGCCGCCAAGGAGCTCCAGGCGCCCTACGACCTCGTCGCATACGTTGCCGAGCACGGAGAGCTGCCGGTGGTGCTGTTCACCGCGGGCGGTGTGGCGACGCCTGCCGACGCCGCTTTGATGATGCAGCTCGGCGCCGACGGCGTCTTCGTCGGCTCCGGCATCTTCAAGTCCGGCGACCCGGCCGCCCGCGCGGCGGCCATCGTGAAGGCCACCGCCGCCTGGGACGACATTGAGGCCGTCACGGAGGCCTCCCGCGGCCTCGGCGAGGCCATGGTGGGCATCAACGTCGCCGATGTCCCGGCGCCGCACCGCCTGGCGGAGCGCGGATGGTAAGGATCGGCGTCCTCGCACTACAGGGCGGGGTGCGCGAGCACGCAGAGATGCTTGAATCCCTTGGCGCCGAGGTTGTGCTGCTGCGCCGCTTCGAAGACGTCGACGGCCTGGTCATCCCGGGAGGCGAGTCCTCGACAATCGATCGGCTACTGCGCATCTTCGGCCAGCGCGAAACCTTCGCCGCAGCGCTGCGTGACGGGCTTCCGGTGCTCGGCACGTGCGCGGGGCTTATCGCGCTGGCCACCGAGATCGAGGACCCGGCGCCGGGGCAGGAGGGCCTGGGCGTGATCCCGATGCGAGTGCGCCGCAACGCGTTCGGGCGTCAGGTCAAGAGCGCGGTCGAGGAGATCGATACCGCCTACGGCACGGTGCGCGCCGCCTACATCCGCGCGCCGGAGGTCTTAAGTGTCGGCGACGGGGTCGAGGTCATCGCCACCAAGGGCGTGCGGATCGTGGGCGTCGAGACGCACAGCGCTCTGGCGGTGAGCTTCCACCCGGAGCTGACGGGGGATACGACGATCCACGCGAGGTTTGTGGAAAAGGTAGCCTGAGGCGCATGGCGCGCTACATGGGCACAGAGACCGAATACGGCATCACCTCGCCGAACGACCCGACTTTGAGCCCGATTGTCACCTCGACCCACGCCGTCGTCGCCTACGCCGCGATGCGGACCACGGCGCGCTCCCGCTGGGACTACGAGGCCGAGCACCCCTTGAAAGACGCCCGCGGGTTCGACCTCAAGCGCTACCACACGGTGCCCGTAGTCGACGCCAATGCGATGGGAGTGGCCAACGTCGTCACGGCTAGCGGTGCCCGTTTCTACGTCGACCACGCGCACCCGGAGTACTCCTCGCCGGAAGTGTCAAACGCGTGGGACGCGATGATCTACGACGTCGCGGGGGACGTTGTGCTGGGCCGCGCCGCAACCACCATCGCGGACCTGTATAAACAGGGCGCGAGCGTGTTGAAGGACACGGCCCCGTGCCCGCCGCTGACGTTCTACAAGAACAACGTGGACGGCAAGGGGGCGTCGTACGGCAGCCACGAGAACTACCAGTACTCTCGGCACACTGATTTCGCCGTGCTCACCCGGTCGCTCATACCTTTTTTCGTCACGCGCCAGGTCATCATCGGTGCGGGGCGCGTTGGGATCGGGCAGGAGGGGGAAAAAGAGGGCTTCCAGATCTCGCAGCGCGCCGATTACTTCGAACAGGAAGTGAGTCTCGAGACGACGCTCAACCGCGGCATCGTCAACACCCGCGACGAACCCCATGCCGACGAGCGCGAATACCGCCGCCTTCACGTCATTGTTGGCGACGCGAATATGAGCCAGCACGCGATCTTCCTCAAGCTCGGCATGACCAAACTCGTTCTCGATGCCATCGAAGACGAGGTCGACTTCCGAGACCTCTCGCTCGTAGATGCCGTCGCGGACATCAAGCGCGTCTCTCACGACCCGCGCTGCACGCGGGAGCTTGTGCTTGCCGACGGCAGGAGGCTCACCGCCATCGCCATCCAACGCGAATACCGCGCCCGGTGCCGGGCGCGCGATGACGTCGACAAGCGAGTGCTCGAACTATGGGGTGAGATTCTCGATGACTTGGAGCGCGACCCTCTGTCCACAGCCGACCGGCTTGACTGGACAGCGAAGTGGGCACTGATTCGGGGGTTTACAGCTCGCGGTGTGGACATTGGCGACCCCAAGTTGAAAGCGCTAGACCTGCGCTATGCGGACATCGACCCAGCTTCTTCCCTTTATCACGCGCTCGTGCGGCGCGGCCGAATGCGTACCCTCGTCGATTCCGCCACGATCGAGCGGGCCGCCGATACGCCCCCGGCTGATACCCGCGCGTGGCTTCGCGGCACCCTGAGTAGGAACTACGGGGAACACATCATCGCTTCGAGCTGGCAGTCCATCCTGTTCGATACCGCTGGCGGGCCGCGCCGGGTGAACATCGACGACGTTGGCGGCTACACGCGCGAGCGGATAACGCTGGGCGACAACATGTCTGTCGAGCAGCTCATCGCCACCATAGAAGCCGGTTAGGGTAGGAGTATGGCGACACAACAACAGCAGCACACCGCCGGAGGCGGCGACGACCGCGGTGAAGCAACCGAGGCGGGTCAAGCGCAGCTCGACACAACTGAAGCAGTCGACTTGCTCGACGAAATCGACTCGCTGTTAGGCGAGAACAGCGAGGAATTCGTCCGCTCCTACGTGCAAAAAGGCGGGGAGTAGCCAGCGTGCCCGCCGTATACCTGCGCCGCATCGCCGGGGTGGAGACCGAGTTCGGAGTCACCGCGATGCGCGACGGCAAAGCCGTACTCAGCCCGGAGGAAATCGCGCGCTACCTCTTTCGGCCGGTCGTCGCTCAACACCGAAGCTCGAACGTGTTCCTGCCCAACGGGTCGCGGTTATACCTCGACGTGGGGGCGCACCCCGAGTACGCCACCGCTGAGTGCGACTCGGTCGCCCAGCTCGTCGCCCAAGACAAGGCGGGGGAGGTGATCTACGACCGACTGGCGCGCCGCGGCGAAGAGACGTTGGAAGCAGACGGCATCGGCGGATCCATCTATCTGTTCAAAAACAACGTCGATTCGCGCGGAAACTCCTACGGCGCGCACGAAAACTACCTCATCAGCAGGGAGCTAGCGCTCAAGAACCTGTCCCGGCAATTGCTGGCGTTTTTGATTACCCGCCAGCTCGTTTGCGGCGCCGGCCTGGTTAAAGACGGCACGTTCCTCCTGTCCCAGCGCGCGGATCAAGTATGGGAGGCCGTCTCCTCGGCCACGACGCGGACTCGGCCAATTATCAACACGCGCGACGAACCGCACGGAGATTCGCACCGTTTCCGTAGGATGCATGTCATCGTTGGGGACTCGAACATGTCGGAGACGACGTGTGCGCTGAAAATGGGCTCCACTCAGCTTGTTCTGGAGATGCTCGAGGCCGACGTGGACCTGCCGGATTTCGAGTTGGCCGACCCCATCTCGCACATCCGCGATATCGCTGCAGACCCCACGGGGGGCACCGTACTGAACTTGAAGCGCGGTGGCACGGTTAGCGCCGTCGAGGTGCAGCGCGCCACTGTCGACGCGGCTCGAAGCTGGCTCGGCGACCGAGGAGGCGAACTCGAGCGCGTCGTCGATTTGTGGGACAGGGCGGTGACAGCGGTGGAGACCCAGGATTTCCGCGGAGTGGAGACCGACATTGACTGGGTGATTAAACGCAGGTTGCTGGATCAGTTTCGGACGCGCCTCGGGTGCGACTGGGACCACCCGAAACTCGCCCACCTTGATCTCGCCTACCACGACATCCGTCGAGACCGGGGGTTGTTCTATCTTTTGCAAAGCCGTGGCCGCGCGGCGCGGTGGGTGAGCGATGCCGACATCGAGCACGCTGTCGAGCACGCGCCAGACACGACCCGCGCCCGATCGCGTGGCCGGTTCGTCTCTGCCGCTCAAGCGAAGGGTGCCGAGTACAACGCCGACTGGGTGCGCCTCAAGCTCAACCGACCCGAGCCCCGCACAGTCGAGCTGCTCGACCCGTTTGAGTCGCACAACGAGAGCGTGGACCGGCTCATCGAGGACATCGAAGCGGGGCACCCGTGAACACACGCCCGGCGGGAGAGGACGCCGCGATCCGGAGACTGACCAACCTCACATTCGCCCTACTGGGTTCGCCCCGGCCCCGCGACTTCGCGTGGATCCAAGCCCACGTCGAGGGTTACGAAGGCCGCGGGCCGGGCGCTCTCCAACGCCAAATCGCCCGAGACGTCAAGACGATCCGCCGTGCGGGTGTGCCCGCGCGCGCCGACGGGGGGCTCGTATGGGTGGATAAAGATGCCTACGAGCTGCCCGCGATTGCGTTTACCGACGAGGAGGCGACGGTCCTCGGCCTCGCCGGGGAATTGGGGCAGGGAACGAGCCTCGGGGCTTTCGCTCGATCGGGCTGGGTCAAGCTGGCGGCCTCCGGAGTCACGCGCTCTTTCGATAGTCCCGCACTCGCCTCCGCCGACAATGACGTCCTTCGCCTCGACGCCACCGTCGTGCGTGACGTGACTGCCTGCGTGCGCGGCCAGGAGCGAATGGTATTCGACTACGCCCCAGCCGCAGGAGCACCCACCCAGACCCGAGTGATGGACCCCTGGGGCATTGTCGCGCTGAACAACCGGGCGTACGTCGTCGGGTTCGACCCGGAGCGAGAGCAGGTGCGGGTATTTCGTGCCAAACGTGTCACCAACGTGCGGCGAGCCGGCTACTCGGGGCCATTCCATCAGCCGAACCGTCCCCTCGCCGAGATTGTGCGAGAGACGCTGCGTGGGCCGGTCACCGACGCGCGCCTCACCCTCGCCCGGGTCGATGCGGAGCTCGGGGAGCTATCAGAGCGCGGGCGCCGGGAGGGCAGCGAAGTCGTGTTCACGTCAGTGGAGCGCGACTGGCTTGTGCGGACCGTTGCGAGCGTGGCCACGGACATCGCCGCGATCGAGCCAAAGGACGTGCGCGACGACGTCGTGACGCTGCTTAGCCACGCCCGCGGGACCTCCGAAGGGGTGAACTGATGGATAGCCCCAAGAAGCTCGAAGGGCTGGTGCGCTCACTCAATCTCATCCCCTATCTGCGCACCCACACCGCGGCGACGCCAATGGAAATCGCGCGCGACCTGGGATCGACTCATCAGCAGGTGATGGACGACCTCTCCCGCCTCAGCCTGTCGGGGGTGGGCAGGGGCCCGGGGGAATTGATCGATCTCGTCGCTTCGTGGACGGGCATCACGCTTATCGACGATCAAGGCCTCAACCGGCCACTTCGGCTCACACCCACCGAGGCCAACGCTTTGCTCCTCACGCTGGAGTCCTTAGAGACAATGCCCGGCCTCGTCGATACGAAGGCTGTGACGTCCGCGGCGGAGAAGATTCGGAAGGTAGTCGCTGGGTCCGGGGTATCAGATGCCGTCCATCCGGCGGAGCCCGGCCCGGCAGCCGCCGTGGCCGAGGCGGTTGCGGTGAAGCACAAGCTTGAGTTGGTGTATTACTCCGCGTCGTCCGACACGACCTCCACACGAAGAGTTACGCCTGTCAACCTATTTCACCGGGATAGTGAGACGTACCTGAGAGCTGTTGAGGACGATGTGGTCAAAACTTTCCGCCTTGACCGCGTGCGGGCGGCGACTGTCCTGGATGCCCCGGCACCGCCTGAAGTGATATCCCGCGCGGGCGGTTTTGACGCGCGTGATCCGTTTGGTTTCTCCGACGCGGCACGCGCCCGCGTCGAGGTGCGTCGCGAGGCGACGTGGCTGGCCGATTATTGGGAGATTGACCTGGAGGTTTCCGCACCTGCTCGCGAGGGATGGGTAAGCGCCGAGATTCCCTACGGCACCGTCGAATGGCTTATCAGGTTTTGCCTCGCTCAGGCTGACCGCGTGGTTCTTCGGCACCCCGCAGACGTCGCGGAAGAGGTTGCGCGTCGGGCGCGGTTGGCGGCGGAGAGGTTAAGATAGGTCGATGCAACGCCGGACGGCGCCCGCAGAAAGGAAAATTATGGCGAACCTAGGTTGGACCGAGATTCTCATCATCTTGGCCATCATCCTGCTTCTTTTCGGAGCAAACAAGTTGCCGGACCTCGCGCGGTCTATGGGACGCTCCGCGCGGATTTTTAAGTCCGAGGTGAAGGAAATGCGCAACGACGATGCCGTGGTTGAGGCCGCAGCGCCTACCGATCGCCCGGCGGAGCTCCCGAAGAGCGAGGTGCCTCAGACGAACCAGGAGACAAAGAGCGCCGAGACTTTTTGGGACCGGCCTGAGAACCAGCCTCGCTAAGCAGTGAGCACACCGACGCGCAAGCGGTGGACGCTCAAGCGGAAACCCAAAGACCCCGAGGGAAACATGTCCCTCGTCGAGCACCTGCAGGAGCTGAGACGGCGCGTTGTCATCTCCATGCTCGCCCTGCTCGCGGGCACCGTAGTCGGGTTCGTGTGGTATCAATCCGCGCCCGCGGGGTTGTTGCCGTTAGGAGAGATCATCCGTGGGCCGTATTGTAATCTCCCTGCTGACCTGCGGGCGGATTTCACGGGTGACGGGGAATGCCGGCTGCTAGCAACGACTCCGTTTGAGATGTTCATGCTCCGCCTCAAGGTCGGGTTCCTTGCCGGCATCGTCATGTCTTCACCGATCTGGTTAACCCAGATCTGGGCGTTTATTACGCCCGGCTTGCACCGCAACGAGAAGCGCTACACGTTCAGCTTTGTCACGCTGGCGGTGACGCTCTTTGTTCTCGGAGCGATGCTCGCGTACTTCGTCCTGGACAAGGGCCTCTACGTGCTCATGTCGATCGGTTCCGAGGTTCAAGTCGCGGCTCTGACGGGCCACGAGTACTACAGCTTCATGCTCAGTTTGATCGTCATCTTCGGCGTGAGCTTCGAACTTCCACTGGTCATCGTCATGCTCAATCTCGCGGGCCTCCTCCGCTACGAGCACGTTCGCGACAAACGACGCATGATCTCGGTAGGGCTGTTCATCTTCGCCGCGTTCATCACTCCTGGCCAGGACCCGTTCTCGATGATCGCCCTGGGTGCTGCGATGTCCCTGTTGGTCGAGTTGGCCTTCCAGTTCTGCCGCATCCGCGACAAGAAAAAGTCCGCGCAGCGGCCCGCGTGGATGGATACCGACGACGAGTCTGCTTCCGGCCCCATCGCCGCGCCGGAGCCTGTCCAAGCGAGCCCACGCCCCGTACACGCCGACTATTTTCGAGACGTACTCTAGGGGGCATGTCTGCCTCTTTTCCGACGGCCACTTCGAATTCCCATTTCGCGCACTTTAGGGCGTCGATAAGCTTCGAGCTCGATGATTTTCAGGTGCGGGCCTGCCAGTCGGTGGAGAAGGACCGCGGGGTGCTGGTGTGTGCCCCGACCGGTTCAGGCAAAACGATTGTGGGGGAGTTCGCGGTCTCACTAGCCCTCAGCCGAGGGACGAAGTGCTTTTACACCACGCCCATCAAGGCGCTGAGCAACCAGAAGTATCACGATCTTGTGGGTCAGCACGGCGCTGACGCTGTGGGGTTGCTCACCGGGGATGTGAGCATCAACGGGTCGGCCGAGGTTGTCGTCATGACCACCGAAGTCCTCCGCAACATGATTTACGCGCAGTCACCGCAGCTCGACCGGCTCTCCCACGTTGTGATGGACGAGATTCACTACCTCGCCGACCGCGACCGCGGGGCCGCGTGGGAAGAAGTCATCCTCAATCTGGATGATTCCGTGTCTATCATCGGCTTGTCCGCCACGGTGTCCAACTCCGAGGAGTTCGGCGAATGGCTGGCCACGGTCCGGGGTGACACCGACGTCATCGTCTCCGAGCACAGGCCTGTCCCGCTCAGCCAGTACATGATGGTTGGCCGCAAGGTCTTCCCGCTGTTCGAACCTGGATCCGACGGTGCCGTCAACCGCGATCTGGCCCGCGCGATCGAGAGAGCGGACGCGGGCGCCGCCGACGACGGCAGGCGAGACTTCGAGTCGGGGCGTGGGTTCCGCGCCCGGGCGGAGGGTCGCCGCTCTGGGCGGGATCGAAGCCAGGACCGAATGAGACCGGTTGGACGGCCGGAGGTGATTTCGGCACTGCAGGGCCGCGACATGCTGCCTGCGATTGTGTTTATTTTCTCACGGGCGGGGTGCGACGGTGCGGTGATCCAGTGCCTGCGCTCCCGGCGAGAGCTCACCTCACCGGAGGAACAAGAGCGCATCGCGACGATTATCGACGACGGCGTGGCCGACATTCCCGCCGAAGACCTGGCCGTGTTGAACTACCGTCACGTGCGGACCGCCTGGTTGCGCGGGTTCGCGGCGCACCATGCGGGCCTGCTACCTGCTTTCAAGCACATTGTGGAGAGGCTCTTCGTTGAGGGCTTAGTCAAAGTCGTCTTCGCTACCGAGACGCTCGCACTGGGCATCAATATGCCGGCCCGCACGGTGGTCTTGGAAAAGCTGGTCAAATTCAACGGCGAGGCACACGTCGACCTCACTCCCGGGCAATACACCCAGCTCACGGGACGAGCTGGGCGTAGGGGTATCGACCACATCGGAAACGCCGTCGTGCAGTGGGCGCCGGCCGTGGATCCGCACGAGGTCGCGGGATTGGCCTCCACACGCACCTACCCGCTTATCTCTCCCTTCCAACCTGGGTACAACATGGCCATCAACATGGTGAAGATGAATGGCTACGACAATTCCATCCGGCTCATCGAGCAGTCCTTCGCCCAGTTCCAAACCGATCGTTCCGTCGTCGGGGAGGTTCGTGACGTTGAGCGCAGGCGCGCGAAAGTGGATAAGCTGCGCGCTCAGCTCGAGCGGGACATCGCGAGCTTCGCGCCGCCCTCCGCCGACCCCAGCGGGGATCTACTGGAATATCTCACCCTCCGCCGGAACTTGCGCGAGGCCGAGCGGGAATCCCGCGCTCGGGCCATGGAGGAGCGTGCGGAAGAAACGCGGATGATTCTCAGCCGCCTGCAGGTCGGCGAGGTTATTGCGCTTCCTGGTAAGAAACGGCCAGAGCTGGCCGCGGTTGTGCAGGTTGCGGGCCGAGATCGGCCGTGGATCACTACGGAGCGCGGGTGGTCGGGGAGAGTCGACGCCTCCGCCTTCCGGAACCCACCCGTTGTCGTAGGACGTATCAAAATCCCGCGCCACATGCAGGACCAGCCGCGCAAACACGCCCGGAAAGTGGTGAGCTTGCTTGCCTCCGGCACCTTTCGCGCCCCCCGGAAACTGCGCGTGGAGGCGCGAACCCGCCCGAATAAGAAGGTCTCCGCGTTGCGCGAGGCCGTGAGCAGCCACCCCGTGCACTCCTGGCCCGCCCCGGACCGAGAGATGCTCGCGCGAGTGGGGGAGGAGCTCGCGCGAGAAACACGCAAGCTGGAAGGGGTCCAAGGCAAGCTCGATTCGGACACCGACTCCCTCGGCCGCACGTTTGAACGCATCATTGGTCTGCTTGCTGAGATGAACTACGTCGACATCGAGGGTGGCGACGTGACCGTCACCGACGAGGGTGAGCGGCTGGCGGCCATACACAGCGTCTCCGACCTGCTCGTCGCCCAATGTCTTAAGAGGGGCGTGTGGGAAGAGCTGGACCCCGCCGAGCTAGCGGGCGTCGTTTCCCTGTGCGTGTTCGAAAACCGTAAGGCCACCGGGGGCAGCCCGCAGGCGCCAACCGAAAAGATGGCCGAGGCGATCTCCCACACGATGCGGATTTACGACGAGCTAGTGTCCGACGAGCGCCGTCACCGGTTGCCCCCCACGCGGCTTCCGGACCAAGGCTTTGCCTTGTCGGTTCATCAGTGGGCAGCGGGCGCCCCACTCGGGTATGCGCTCGCTGCGGCAGCGCAATCGGGGGCCGAACTGACGCCCGGTGACTTCGTGCGGTGGTGCCGGCAAGTGATCGACCTGCTTGAGCAAGTTGCCACGACGGGGTACGACTCAGCCATTCGCCGCACCGCGCACCGGGCCATTGATGCCATTCGCCGTGGGGTTGTCGCGATCGGCGCGTAAGCTCGACGCCATGGCAGACGGAACCCTCCTCATACTCGGGGCTACCAGCGATATTGGCCAGAACATCGCTCTCCGTTTGTGCGCTGGCAGGCACGTGGTGCTCGCGGCGCGTGACCTGGAGCGGGCGGCGGGCGTCGAGAAGCGACTGCGCGATGGGGGAGCTGCTTCTGTCACAGTGACCCCCTTCGAGGCGACCGACCTCGCTTCTCACCGGCGTGTCATCGAAGACGCTGGCCCGGTCACCACCGCGGTGGTTTCCTTCGGGATTTTGGGGGATCAGGCGTTGGCCGAGCGCGACGAGCGCGAGGCCGCGCGCATCGCGGAGGTGGACTACCTCGCACAGATCAACGCGCTGACGGTGCTAGCACACGTCATGACGAGCGGTGACATCGTCGCTTTTTCCTCCGTCGCCGGGTGGCGCGCCCGCCGCGCGAACTACGTCTATGGCTCAACCAAAGCGGGCCTCGACGCGTTCTGCCAGGGCCTGATGGACAGGCTCCACGGTTCGGACGTCAACCTGGTACTCGCCAGGCCGGGTTTCGTTATCGGCTCGATGACCAGGGGGATGAAACCCGCGGTACTCTCCGTCACGCCCTCCGACGTCGCAGACGCGGTCGTGGCCGCGCTTGGACGCAGCCGGACGGTGTGGGTTCCGCGCCGACTGGCTCTTCTCGCGGCCGTGATGCGCATTGTCCCGCGGCCGATCTGGCGACATATGCCGCGCTAAAAATGCTCAGCGCTTTCGCGAGGGCCACCGTACCCCTTCTTTTCGACGCCACGCGCGCGCACCCTGGAACAGACCCAGAGTTCGGCCACGCGACGTGGTTGGTGGGGACAACGCCCGGCCAGCTACTCCAGTCCCACTGCGTACGAGCCATCGGGTTGGGGTCGCGGCTTAACCCCGCCCGCGCATGGCGCATCGATTACGCCACCTCCGACGCCCAGCGGCGCGTCGTGAGCGCAACGGGCGCCGTGTTTCGCTCGTTGTGTCCCTGGCGGGGTCATGGGCCGCGTCCCACAGTTGCTTTCGCGCCCTCGACACAGGGGGTCGCCCCCAGGTGCGACCCGTCCTATTCCTGCACGGTGGGTGTCGCGCTGCGCCGCCAGCCCCTCGACCTCATCGCGTCGTACGAACAACCCACCATCAACCTCTTCCTCGCCGCCGGGTGCAACGTGGTCCTCACGGATTACCCGCGAGAGCCGGAATCGGGGGTGCAGTTGTACTGTGATCACCTCTCGGCGGCTCGCGCGCTCGCCGACGCGCTGCGCGCCGCGGCCGAGCTCGGCATCGGGTCCGATAACCTGGGCCTCTGGGGGTTTTCCCAGGGAGGTGGTGCTATCGGCGCGTGGCTGGAAAACTCCCACTACGCCCCCGAACTGCAACCGCTGGCGGCCGTGATTGGATCCCCGCCTGCCAATCTCGCCGAGGTCTTAGACCACGTCGATGGTTCGCTTCCCTCGACCGTAATCCTCTATGCCGTGGCGGGCATGATGGCGGCGGACCCAGGCATTGCCGCAGAAATCGCCGCTGTCCTCAGCCCCTCCGGTCTCGCGGCTATCGAGCTCGGAGAGCGCGTTTGCGCCGTAGGTGCAGTCGCGCACACCCGCTGGCGGAGCACCCGAGAGTGGACGCAAAGCGGGCTGCGCATGAGCGATACGCTGGAGCATCTCCCGCGAACCCGCGATTACCTTGACCGAAACGTGCTGGGGCGGCACGCCATTCCGGACATTCCTGTCCGATTTTGGGCCGCACTGCACGACGATGTCGTACCGTTTAGCAGTTCGCTGAGCCTCGCGCGCGCGTGGGGCGTGAAGCTAGCAGAGTCGCGCATTCCCCGAGTTCCCGGCCGGAGCGGTTTTAACCATTTCGCACCTTATTACCTGCGTCTACACCGGGACGCTCGATGGTTGGTAAGCCAATTGGGCGGGTAAGCTATCCCCATGCCGCTCGTCCTCGTTGCTTACGTTCTTATCGAAGCCCTGGCCTATGTCGGGGTCGCTCAACTCCTCGGGTGGGGGTGGGCGTTTCTCGCGCTCGTGGCGGTGATGGCTCTTGGTGGCGCCGCTGCGGGCCTCTCGCTACGGGGAGTGCTAGCGCGAGCCGCTCATGGGCAGGGGTCCATCGGCCAGGTGGCAGGGGACACGGCCTTGCTGGCTGCGGGTTGGGCCCTCTGCGTCGTTCCCGGGTACGTCACGTCCATCCTCGGTGTGGCTCTTGTGGCAGGGCCGACCCGCGGCGCGATTCGTCGCATCCTCACCACTCGCGTCAAGGACACCGTCGAACACTTCGGGGCTCGTGTTTATTCCGCATCGCCCGCTGGGCAACAGCACACGAGCTACGGCACGTTCCGGTCCGAACCGGGAGTGATCGATGCCACCGAGCTCGAACGGTGGTACCACGCCGACAGCGCAGGGGATCAGGACCGACGCCCGGGCGAGTCGAGCTAGGTGGGTGCACTCCTTCGCCTCGCACTCGCAGCCGTTTCGGGTGCACTCGTCTTTACGTCGTACGAGCCGTTAGGACTGTGGCCCCTCGCCGTCGTCGGAATCGGTGCCTTTTATGCCGCACTGATGCCCTGGCCTGCAGGGGTGGGGAGTTGGGCCCGGTCGAATCCTTCGGGCCGCTTCGGCGCGCTGCTGGGTTTCGTTCACGCTTTAAGCC
The DNA here is from genome assembly GCF_030440535.1 of Corynebacterium capitovis DSM 44611. NCBI lineage: Bacteria > Bacillati > Actinomycetota > Actinomycetes > Mycobacteriales > Corynebacteriaceae > Corynebacterium > Corynebacterium capitovis. The sequence continues at coordinate 1,157,075 of NZ_CP047117.1, forward strand.
TCTATCTCCTCCTCCTCCCGTGGGTCGGGGAGTTTGTGGGGCCCGCGCCGTTTGTGGCGCTGTCGATAACGTTGGCTTTGTTCTCCCTGCCGGTGGGTGCGTTCGGTGTCCTGCTCGGACGCGGCAGATGGGGGTTCGCCGCGTTTCCTTTCCTCTACCTTGCCTGCGAATACGTTCGATCCTCGGTCCCCTTCGGTGGGTTCCCGTGGGTCCGTCTCGCCTGGGGGCAAATAGAAGGCCCGCTCGCAGGGCTCGCCGCGTGGGGAGGGCCAGCTCTAGTCACCGCCGCGACGGTCGCTGTCGCGAGCAGCGCCGCCAGCATGGTTCTACGAACGCATCGCTTTTCGACGTCCCTTTTCGCCCTGGTCCCTCTTAGCCTCGGTGTGGCGGCCAGCGTGGTTGTCAGTTTGCCGGAAGATTCGGCTCACCCCGCCCCGCACGAAGTAGGCAAGGTCACTGTTGCGGCGGTCCAGGGGAACGTCCCGCGGATGGGTTTGGATTTCAATGCCCAACGAAGGGCCGTGCTAGCCAACCACGTTGCACAAACCGAGGCCCTCGCTGACTCAGGCGTGCTCGCCGACTTCGTCGTGTGGCCGGAAAACTCCTCCGACGTCAACCCATTTAGCGATTCGGAGGCCTCGCGCCTCATTGATCGCGCCGTTGACGCGGTGGATGTTCCAATTTTGGTGGGAACAATCACCCGCGATTCCGTTGGCGCACGCAACACCATGGTTGTGTTCAACCCGGACGGGCAGGCGGGGGACTACCACAATAAGAAATACCTCCAGCCATTCGGGGAGTACATGCCCTGGCGCGGTTTTTTCCGGCGGTTTTCGCACTATGTGGACATGGCGGGGGATTTCAAGCCAGGGGATGGAACGGGAACCGTGCGGATCGGCGGGGCGACGCTGGGGATTGCGACCTGCTATGAAGTGGCCGTCGACGCGGCGTACCGCACAGCGGTCAATTCAGGAGCCCAGATCCTAGCGACCCCCACAAATAACGCGACGTTCGGGTTTACGGACATGACATACCAGCAACTTGCCATGAGCCGCATGCGGGCGATAGAGACTGACCGTGCCGTTGTCGTGGCCGCGACCTCGGGGGTGTCCGCAATCGTTAACCCAGACGGCACCGTCGCGCAACAGACCTCCATCTTCGAACCCGCCTACCTCGTGCAGACGCTGCCCCTCAGGGATTCCATCACCCCGGCTGTGCGCTACGGCGCATACGTCCAAGGCTTTCTTGTGGCAGCGGGCGCCGTCGTCACGATGTGGGCGGGTATGCTGCGTTGGGGACGTCGGCGGGCATCGCTTGGCGCCGATATCGAAGCGTAAGAGACAAAGGAGAACGTGCCGTGGCCAACACCACCGTGGTCATCATCCCGACGTACAACGAGGTTGAGAACCTTTCACGCATCGTGGAGGGTGTGCTCACCGCGGCGAAGGACGCCGGCCGCGGACTTGACATCCTCGTCGTGGACGACAATTCGCCGGACGGGACGGGGCAGCTCGCCGATGAGCTCGCCACCCAGCACGACGAGGTTCACGTCGTCCACCGCGCGGGAAAGGAGGGGCTCCTAGCCGCGTACCGCGAGGGCTTCCGGTGGGCGCTGGAGCGCGACTACGAGGTCGTCGTTCAAATGGACGCAGACGGTTCTCACGCGCCGGCTGACTTGCCGAAGCTACTGGCCGAGATCGACCGGGGTGCGGACCTTGTAATCGGATCCCGCTACGTTCCGGGCGGCGTGGTGAAGGATTGGCCCGAGAGCCGCCACCAGCTGTCTAAGTGGGGAAACCGCTATATTGGCCTCGCGCTGGGCGACCACGTGAACGACATGACCGCGGGCTTCCGCGCTTTCCGCCGTGAGGTCCTCGAGACAGTCGACCTCAACGCCCTCTCCCCGAAGGGCTACATTTTCCAGGTTGACCTTGCCCACCGTGCTATCGCGGAAGGCTTCGATGTCCGAGAGGTCCCCATTACCTTCGTTGATCGCACCGCGGGGGAATCCAAGCTGGACGCGGGCTTCGCTGGGGAATCGTTCGTTGAGGTAACCAAGTGGGCCGTCGCCGAAAAGAGCGAACTTATCGGTGAGGCTGCGAAGGAGGGGCTCAAACTCGCCCAATACGAGGCGAACCACGCGGGGCTGTGGAAGCTCAACCGCACGATCGGTACAGTCCCAGAGAAGGTTGTGGAGGCCCTCTCCGAGGGCTCCCGCCTCGTGGCGTACGAGTTGAAGCGCTCGCCGCTTCACGGGCTTACCCGACGGGCAGCTCGGGTGGCCGATGCCGCGGTTGATATGGCCCGCGCCGGCATCAGCCTCGGCTCGTACGAGCTGACAAAGCGGGGTTAGCGGGAAGCGTCCTGCTGTTCTTTCGCCATGCGGGCGGCGGTGCGCCGGCGCTTCCGCAACTGCTCCAAGCGCTCCTCGAGGAGGACATCCAACTCCTCGATGGTGCGACGCTCCCGCAGCATGTCCCAGTGAGTGCGCGGGGGCTTCGTCGGCTTCGCCTCAACCCCGTCGCCCTCCATGAGAGTTCCGACCTGGCCGTTCTTGCACATCCACTCTTCGGGTAGCTCCGCATCGTCGGCAAAGGGGACGTCGAAAACTTCGCCGTCCGGCGTCCGATACTTCGCCATGCGGCGCGGTGCGAGATCATGGTCGCGGTCCGTTTCGTAGCTCACGGCGCCCATGCGGCTACCACGCAAAACACGATCGGCCATTCAGTGTCCCTCCTACGTTTGCCTTATGCCCCGGCCGGTGGAGGGCCGGAGACAGTCGATAAGTGTAACGCTTGGCCCCGCTCGATTGTTCCCGGGTCGCCGGCGGCGACCTCGCCCGGTGATAGGCTGTCACCATGCCAGCCCGCGGAGTCCGCCTTCCCACCTGTCAGTGGTGCGGGGCCGAATTGATGCAGCCACAGGGGAGGGGCCGGCGTAGGAAGTATTGCAGTGACTCCTGCAAGCAACGCGCGTATGAGCACCGCCTCAGCGTTGGCGGGGGACGCTCGCCCCAGCAGACGGCAGATGCGGTGATCATGAGCCCGGAACGAGTTGCGACACTGCGCGATCAGTTATTCCAGGTGAGGTGCGCTGCCGAAGATATCGCGACCGCATATGAGGATGGCGCGGATAGCGAAGAAATTCGTCACTTGTGTGACGAATTAATAGTTCTAACCAAGACGGCAGAAGGGTTAGGGTAGCAAGGGTGAATGAATCTACGGCTCGAGCCAAGAAACCGATCGTGATCATCGGTGCTGTGTTTATCGCGATGGCAGCGTCCGTCGCAATCGTCCCGTTGCTCCTCGCACTCATTTCTGGCGGCCACGGGGTGAAGACCGAAGGTATCGACGCCGCAAAGCTCAAGCCCGCTACGGCGGATCTCGACGGCACGTGGACAGTCTCGTCCGCGCCCGGGTCCAATCACACGTCGGCAGGTTTCACCTTCTACGAGATCCTGCCCGGTGAGAAGAAGGTTACTTCCGGATCTACCCGCGACGTCACCGGGACCGTGGCCGTCGACTCAGGCACACTCGTCTCCGGTGACATCCACGTGGACGTCGCCAGCGTGACTACAGACAGCGACGTGCGCGACTCGAACGTCCGCCGTTCCATCTTGCACACCGACGAGTTCCCAGAAGCGACGTTCGTGCTCACGCAGCCCGTCGACGTGTCCCAGTTACCCGGCGACGGTTCCGTGGCTTCCGTCGATCTCACTGGGGATCTCACCATCCACGGCCAGACGAAGTCTGTCACCCAGCAATTCTCGGTCGCGCGATCCGGGGACTCCGTAATTGTTGCCGGGTCGATTCCGGTCAAGCGCTCCGATTTCGGAGTCGAGTCACCCGACTTCGTTGCCGCCAAGATCGCCGAAGAAGGCAGCGTCGATATCCGGCTCAACCTCTCCAAGTGATTGTCCGATAATGTACATTATGTCAAGTAGCTCCTCTTAGCGGCTCCCCGCCCGCCGGCGCGCGGTGAAGGTGATCTGCACGACGTCGAGCATCCCCATCCGCGCCAGCGCCTCCCGCACCGCGAATTGCCACCGCCACAATCTGCGGTACACGGGGTCGTAGCCGTCGGCAGCGGCCTCGCGCAGATGAGCGTCGAATAACTCGCGCTGCAGACGCAGCGATTCGGCCAGGTGGCCGGGCGCGTGAGTACACGCCACCATGCGAAGCGGCGTCGCCCTGTCAACGATCTGGCCTATGTCTTCTACTGCGCAATACGACAACGCGGGCCATACATATGCGCGCAGCGAATCGACCGCCGCGTCCGCGGCCTTGGTGTAGCTCGGGGTCTGCACGATCGTTTGCAGCGCCACCCGCCCTCCCGGGCGCACAAGGCGGCCGATTGACCGCAGATAGGCTTCCTTGCTCTTGTCTGACAGAGTCTCCAGCTTCTCTGCGGCCACAACAGCGTCGTAGGAGCCCACCCTGCCGCCGTGCGAACCGCCGAGCTCGACACGAACGGCGTCGTCAACCCCCTCGTACACTAAGTGCTCCGCCAGGGAGCGGGCCATCGCGGGGTCGGTCGTAAGGGAGTCGACCGTTCCCCGGCGGTGCGCTGCGAGCACGGCGAGCGTCCCGCCGGACGACGGGTATTCAATGAGGTGCGTTCCGGGCCCGGCCCCGCAGGCGTCGAGAAGCATCTCGGCCGAGCGACGCTGGGCGTCCCCCAAGTCGCCTCGTTCGGGCCCCACGGGGTCACTATAATTCGTCACGTCGACGAAATAAGCCGCCGGTTCACCGCGTCGACCCGCACCCGGAGTGTGTGAGCGGAACTTGACACGCTCGCTCGTCGCCACGCCCGTCGCAAAATGCCCGGCGAAACTGCTCGTCCCGTCGCCGGCGTAGTGCTGGACTAGGTCCGGCGGAATGTCACCGCTCGGGCGAGCGTGCTCGCATGAGCTCAGGCTCCAACGCGGGGTCGCGCGCGGTCTGTACCCGGCGGATATGAGGGCCACGATGGCGTCAACAAGCGACTGCGTACTTGGCGTGGCCCACTCGGCAGCCATATAGCTTTCGGCGAGCCCGACCCAGCCCGAGACGGCGAGACGAGGAAAGAGCTCGGCCCTTTCAACTGTGAGATCCGCTCCTTCCCCTTCGCCTACTTCCAAACCCGCGGACGAGCACGCGCGGGCGAAGGACATTTCGGCGACGCGGGCACGCAACCCGGTACATGGTCCGCGCGGGGGGCGAGCGACTCCAGGCCAGGCGGTGGCATCGACGGCGTCAAGGTGCGGGGGAACAGTCCGGTTTGAGGCCACGTTCTTCACCTTAAGACGTATCGCGGGCGCAGCGGTTCAGGCGCGACGGGGTTCAAATAGACGCATCCGCCCGACGGCGTATGATAGCTGCGGTAGCCCGAGCTAATACCACAAAGAACCATTAAAGGAAGGTACTCCATGGCTGATACGGTCGTACGCCCCGCAGGCAACCGCCATCACGTCGTCATCATCGGCGCTGGTTTTGGCGGGGTCTTCGCAGCCCGCGAGCTCGCTGGTGCCGACGTTGACATCACCATCATCAACCGCACGAACCACCACCTCTTCGCCCCGCTGCTTTACCAAGTTGCCACCGGCCTTCTCTCCCCTGGGGAGATTGCGACGTCCGTTCGCCAGATTTTCGCCCACCAGGACAACATCAACGTCGTTCGTGGAGATGTCGTCGATATCAACGTTGAGTCGCAAACCGTCACCTCCGTCGAAGGCGAGTACACGCGGACCTACGGTTACGATTCGCTCATCGTTGCGGCGGGCGCTGGCCAGTCCTACTTCGGCAACGACCATTTTGCGGAGTTCGCCCCGGGCCTGAAGACTTTGGACCATGCGCTCGAGATCCGCTCCCGCATCATCAGCGCTTTCGAGCGCGCGGAGGTCGCAGGGACCGCCGAGGAACGCGAGCGCCACCTCAATATCGTCATCGTCGGCGCCGGCCCAACCGGTGTTGAGCTGGCGGGGCAGATCGCCGAGATGGCGCACCGCTCCTTCGACGGCTTGTACTCCAACTTCGTCCCCTCGCAGGCGCGCATCACGCTTATCGACGGCATGCCGCAGGTCCTTCCGCCTTTCGGCAAGCGCCTGGGCCGGAAGGCGCAGCGTGAGCTGGAGAAGAAGGGCGTCACGGTCGTTCTCAACGCCATGGTCAGCAACGTGGACGCGACGTCCGTGACCTACAAGGACACCAAGTCCGGCGATGAGGTCACGATCCCGACGACCACGAAGATTTGGTCCGCCGGTGTTCAGGCGTCCCCGCTTGGCACCCTGGTCGCCGGCCAGGTCGGTGTCGAGGCAGAGCGCAACGGCAAGGTGCCGGTCAACGCGGATCTGACCGTCGGCGACAGGTCCAACGTGTACATCATTGGTGACATGATGAGCCGCGACCGCCTCCCGGGCGTTGCCCAGGTGGCTATCCAGTCCGGCGAGTACGTGGCCCGCATCATCCGCGAGCAGGTCGAAAACGATGTTGCCCCCGCTGAGCGCGACCCCTTCAGCTACTACGACAAAGGTTCGATGGCCATCGTCTCCCGCTTCGACGCGGTGGTCAAGATGGGCAAGGTCGAGATTTCTGGCTTCCTCGGGTGGATCATGTGGCTTGTCGTTCACGTGTCCTTCCTCGCCAGCCAGCGAAACCGCCTCGTCTCTCTGTTTACCTGGACGCTGAACGCGGTGACCCCGGAGCGCTACAACCTGGCCACCACCCTGCAGCAGATGCACGGCCGCACCGCGTTGGAGAAGCTTCGCGGCGTCTCGGGCGAGGGCGACCAGCTCCAGGAAATTCGCGATACTAACGGGGAGAACTAACCCCCTGCTCGCATGCCAACCCCATCCCCCTAGGGTGGGGTTTTTTCGTCCGCGGAGCGTGGTGGCGATTGCCCTAACTGGGCTTATAATCGAAGGTGAAAGTGGCAGACGCCCAAAGCTAACTGTTGAGCTTCGCCCGGAGCGTTCGCCGCTGGTGCCCCTACTCCGATATTCAAGGATCGGTGACATAGTGACTTCTTCTACTGCGCCATGGGAAGGGTTTGCTGAAGGCCCGTGGATGGATAACATCGATGTCCGAGACTTCGTTCAGCGAAACTACTCGCCCTTCGATGGTGATGCCTCCTTCCTGGCGGGACCGACCGAAAAGACTCTCCGGCTTTGGAACCACTTGGACTCCACGTACCTAGCTGCGGAGCGAGAGCGCCGTGTTTTCGACGTTGACACCGAAACCCCCGCGGACATTGACGCCTTTGGCCCCGGGTACATCTCCGAGGATGACGACGTCATCGTCGGCCTTCAAACTGACGTGCCGACGAAGCGCGCGATGATGCCCAATGGCGGGTGGCGCATGGTTGAACAGGCGATCCGTGAGGCCGGGAAAGAGCCCAACCCGGAGGTTAAAAAGGTATTCACCAGGTACCGCAAGACCCACAACGACGCGGTCTTTGACATCTACACGCCCCGCATCCGCGCGGCCCGTTCCGCGCACATCATCACCGGATTGCCCGACGCCTACGGCCGTGGCCGGATCATCGGTGACTATCGCCGGGTGGCCCTCTACGGTGTCGACGCGCTCATCGAGCAAAAAGAGCAAGCCAAGGACGCCTGCCTGGGACAGGAGTTCTCGGAGCACTGGGCCCGCTACCGCGAGGAGCACTCCGAACAAATCAAGGCGCTAAAGAAGCTTAAAACGATGGCCCAGAGCTACGGTTTCGACATCTCGGGGCCAGCCACGACGGCCCGGGAGGCGGTGCAATGGACCTACTTCGGCTACCTCGCATCCGTCAAGAGCCAGGATGGTGCCGCAATGTCGATCGGGCGCCTGTCCCCCTTCCTCGATATCTACTTCGAGCGCGATGTGGCCCGCGGGATTCTCGACGAATCCTCCGCGCAGGAGATCATTGACGCGCTGGTCATCAAGTTGCGGATCGTGCGATTCCTCCGTACCGAGGACTACGACCAGATCTTCTCCGGCGACCCATACTGGGCCACCTGGTCGGATGCCGGCTTCTCCGAGTCGGGCCGCCACCAAGTGACGAAGACGTCGTTCCGTCTTCTCCAAACGCTGCGTAACCTCGGGCCCGCCCCTGAACCCAACATCACCATCTTCTGGGACCCCTCTCTGCCCCAGGGTTACAAGGAATTCTGCGCGGCAATCTCGATTGAGACATCCTCGCTCCAGTACGAATCGGACCGCCAGATCCGCGACAAGTGGGGAGATGACGCCGCGATTGCCTGCTGCGTCTCTCCCATGCGCGTGGGCAAACAAATGCAGTTCTTCGGCGCCCGAGTCAACGCTGCGAAGGCGCTACTCTACGCCATCAACGGCGGGCGCGACGAGGTAACGGGGAAGCAGATAACGACCGGTCACACACCGATCGAGGGTGACGGCCCGCTTGATTTCGACGAAGTCTGGCAAAAGTACGAAGAAATATTGGATTGGGTGGTGGGCACCTATGTCGAGGCGCTCAACATCATCCATTACTGCCACGACCGGTACGCCTACGAGTCCATTGAGATGGCGCTCCACGATTCGGACATCCTCCGCACGATGGGGTGCGGCATCGCGGGCCTGTCGATTGTGGCCGACTCCCTCTCTGCCATCAAGTACGCGAAGGTCACGCCAGTGCGCGATGAGACCGGCCTCGTCGTCGATTATGTCACCGAGGGCGACTTCCCCTTCTACGGCAACGACGACGACCGAGCCGATGACATCGCCGCGACCGTCGTTCACACCGTGATGGACAAGATCAACCACCTGCCGATGTATCGCGACGCGATGCCGACTCAGTCCGTGCTGACGATTACCTCCAACGTCGTTTACGGCAAGGCGACCGGCGCCTTCCCCTCCGGGCATAAGGCCGGCACCCCATTCGCGCCCGGCGCCAACCCGGAAAACGGACGCGATACCCACGGCATGGTCGCTTCCATGCTCTCCGTGGGCAAGCTGGACTACAACGACGCACTCGACGGTATCTCGCTGACCAATACCATCACCCCGTCTGGCCTGGGTCGGACGAAGAACGAACAGGTGACCAATCTCGTCGGCGTGTTGGACGCCGTCTTCATCATGGACGACAACTGAGGAGGATCCCCATGTCACGCACCCCAACTTTCGATGAGCGTCTTGCCGATATGAAGGCATCGCGCAGCAACCACCACATGGACTCTGGGCTCTATCACGCCAACATTAACGTGTTGGACGAGACCACGCTGGTTGACGCGATGGAACACCCCGAGAACTACCCCAATCTCACGGTGCGCGTATCGGGTTACGCCGTGAACTTCGTCAAGCTCACCCGCGAGCAGCAGCGCGACGTCATTTCCCGCACTTTCCACCAAAACGCCTAACATGACGCGCGACGGTACAACGGGGATCGTCTCGATCGCCCCCGAGCAGGGCGAGCGCGTCCGCGGGGTCGCCGCGGGCTTAGGCGGCACCGAAGACTTCGCCAGGCCAGAGCTTCTCGACGCCCGTCGCGCCGGTGAAATCGGGTTAGTCCATTCCTGGGAACTGGTTACGGCGGTAGACGGCCCCGGGACGCGAATGACGGTGTTCATGTCCGGCTGCCCGCTGCGCTGCCAGTACTGCCACAACCCCGACACCATGGAGATGCGGGAAGGGACCGTCGAGCGGATCGACGACGTCGTAAAGCGAGTGCTGCGGTATAAGCGCGTTTTCGATGCGTCCGGCGGCGGGTTGACCGTGTCGGGCGGCGAGCCCCTGTTTCAAATTGAGTTCACCAGGCGCCTGCTTCGCGCCGTCCATGACGCCGGCGTCCACACCGCGGTGGACACGTCAGGGTTTCTCGGCTCACGGTTAACCGACTCCGACCTTGACGTTGTCGACCTCTTTCTCCTAGACGTGAAGTCAGGCAGCGAAGAGACCTACCAGTGCGTCACGTCGCGCACGCTGCAACCCACGATCGACTTTGGTGATCGGCTCCGCCGCGCGGGCAAGCGCGTTTGGGTGAGGTTCGTGCTTGTCCCAGGTTTGACGGACGCTCCGGACAACATTCGCGGGGTCGCCGATATCGTGGCCCGCTGGTCGGATAACGTTGAACGGGTTGAGGTGCTCCCCTTCCACAACATGGGGGCCGACAAGTGGCACCGGATTGGAATGCCCTACACATTGACGGCAACCGCTCCCCCTTCAGCGCAGGCAGTTGAGGACGCACGGAACGTTTTCCGCTCCCGCGGCCTGCAGGTGTTCTAAGCGTTCGCCTGCGGGGCATGGGGCGTACTATGTCGACAGTCTGAATCAAAGCGAAGGGAGGCCGTTCATGCCGCCACGTATCCCGCTGCCCCGTCAGCGCGCGAAGCAGCCAGCTGCCGTGGAGCCGGCGGTGCCGGTCCCGATCGAAAGATCCGCGGACTTTTGTCGGGTCTTTGTCGACGGCAAACGCCTCCCAGGTGATGCCCGGATCAACCACGCGTTGCAGATCACGGAGCAGCATGATAACGCCTTCGTCTGGTTGTCATTGCGAGAGCCCACGCAGCAGCAGATGATGCGAATTGCGGAGATCTTTGACCTCCACGACCTCATTGTCGACGACGTGGTTGACGCCCATCAGCGCCCGAAGGTGGAGCGGTACGATGACCAGTTGTTTATGGTCGTTCGCTCGGTGTACTACCGAGATGACGAGGAAGTCGACGATGCCCGCGAGATCATCTCGACGGGTGAAGTGCAGATCGTGGTGGGACCGACCTTCGCCATCACCATCCGCCACAACGCTCCCCTGCCCGATCTCACCGCTGAGCTCGAGGAGGACGAGGAGCTGGCTATTCTCGGACCGCCGGCGGTCGCGTGGAAGGTCTCCGACTACGTCGTCGACAACTACCTGCGCGTCACCCAGTTACTCGGCGCGGACGTCGACGAGCTGGAAAACGAGGTGTTCACCCCGCGCCGCGCGATCAACATCGACAAGATCTACATGTATAAGCGTGAGATTCTCGAGATGCGCCATGCGATCGACCCTCTCGCCCCCGCACTGCGCAACGGTCTGACGAACAACAAGGACCTGCTGCGCAAGTCGCTGCGCTCGTACTTTCGAGACGTCCAAGACAACGCCACGATCGTCAGCGACAGCGTCTCCGGTTACGACGAGCGGCTCTCCTCACTGCTCGACGCCTCCGTAGCGAAGGTGAGTATGCAGCAAAACAGCGACATGCGCACCATCTCGGCAGTTGTTGGAATGGCCGCCGCACCCACGATGCTCGCAGGTATTTACGGCATGAACTTCACCTACATGCCGGAGCTGTCGTGGAAGTGGGGTTATCCCGTCGTTCTCGCAGCCATGGTCGCAGTCATGGCGCTCATGTATTGGTGGTTCCGACGCAACAACTGGCTTTAACGGGGCCGGAGAATCATAAGTTTGAGGTTTGTCGTGGCCAGCAGCTTGTCACCGGCCCGCATCTCCACGCGCCACAAGTGGGTTGTTCTCCCGACGTGTACGGGAACTGCCACGGCGTCAATCCTCCCCTCGGAGACACTGCTCAATAAGTCAGTGTTGTTATTCATCCCCACCGCGGGCACCCCGGCTGCCGCAACGGCGGCTATCGAACCCAGTGTCTCCCCGATCGAGCAGTACACCCCGCCGTTGACAATGCCCGTGAACTGGTGGTGCGAGGGCTGAACGTCAAGGTAGCCTTCCACCTTATCCCCAGAAACGTGGGTGACCGCGATGCCCAGGGTCCTCGACAACCCCGTGTTGAGAGAATTGAATTGCTCAAGTTCGGCGGCGTCGAGTGGCGTCTTAAGGACTTCTGATCCAAATCGATGTGTCATGTTCATGCAGGGTACGCCACACCGCGCCGGGTGTCCCTTATTATGTTGACCATGACCAACCCCGAAAACAGGCCTGGCACAAGCCCGAACGCTCCGAACTCCGCCCCAAACTCCCTCGCCCAGATCGGCGTCGTCGGCATGGCTGTCATGGGCTCAAACCTCGCGCGGAACTTCGCTTCCAAAGGCCACACCGTAGCTATCTTCAACCGCTCTCCGGAAAAGACCCGCGCGGTGATGGAGCAGTTCGGTAGCGAGGGGGCGTTTATCCCGTCGGAGTCGATCGAGGACTTCGTCGCCTCCCTCGAGCGGCCCCGCAAGGCAGTCATCATGGTTCAGGCCGGCCCGGCGACGGATGCGGTCATCGCCCAGCTTGTCGACGCCATGGACGAGGGTGACATCATTATCGACGGTGGTAACTCCCTGTTCACGGACACCATCCGCCGCGAGCACGAAGTGGCACAGCGCGGGCGCCACTTCGTCGGCGCCGGCATTTCAGGCGGCGAGGAGGGCGCTCTTCGGGGCCCGTCAATCATGCCGGGTGGGCCACAGGAATCCTGGGAAACACTCGGCCCTCTGCTGGAGGATATCGCGGCGAAAGTCGACGGCGTGCCGTGCGTTACCCATATCGGACCGGACGGAGCCGGGCACTTTGTCAAGATGGTCCACAACGGCATCGAATACGCCGATATGCAGGTCATCGGTGAGGCATACCACCTCCTACGCTACGCTGCGGGGATTGCGCCCGACGAGCTCGCCGAGATTTTCACCGAGTGGAACGCCGGAGACCTTGACTCCTACCTCATCGAAATCACGGCTGAGGTGCTGAGGCAGAAGGACCGCAAGACCGGCAAGCCTTTTATCGACGTCATCGTGGACGCCGCGGGCCAGAAAGGCACCGGACGGTGGACCGTTAAGGAGGCCCTTGACCTCGGTGTTCCCGTGACAGGCATCGGTGAGGCGGTATTCGCTCGAGCCCTGTCTTCGGCTTTGGCCCAGCGCCAGGCTGCCCAGGACGGCGATCTTCCCGCCGGAGAGCTCTCGACCCTCGAATCGCTCGGCGTCGACCGCGATTCCTTCGTCGAGGACGTGCGCCGCGCCCTGTACGCCTCCAAGCTGGTCGCCTACGCTCAGGGATTTGATGAGATCAATGCGGGCTCCCAGGAGCACTCGTGGTCGATTCGGCCCGGGGACCTCGCGCGAATTTGGCGTGGGGGGTGCATCATCCGCGCGAAGTTCCTCAACCGCATTACAGAGGCCTATGAAAACGACCCGGATCTACCATCCCTCCTGCTCGACCCGTACTTCAAGTTGGAGCTGGCAGGGCTGGTGGATTCGTGGCGTCGCGTGATTGTTATCGCGACCCAGCTGGGACTGCCAGTCCCCGTCTTCGCATCATCCCTGTCGTACTACGACTCGCTGCGGTCGAAGCGGCTTCCCGCGGCCCTCATCCAGGGCCAGCGCGATTTCTTCGGGGCACACACGTATAAGCGCGTCGACATGGAAGGGACGTTCCACACCTCATGGTCCGGTGACCGTGAGGAGCTGGACTACTAGCGAGACAGGGGCGGCAGGTAGAGTGCCACTAATGACAACGTTCACCGACCTCGGCCTGCCCCGCCCCATAGTCCAGGTCCTGGGCCGCCAAGGAATCACCGAGGCATTCCCCATCCAGGCTGCGGCCATTCCCGATGTGATGTCGGGAAAGGATGTTTTGGGAAGGGGCCCCACCGGGTCGGGGAAAACGTTCACGTTCGGCCTGCCCATGCTGGCCCGCCTCGCCGGTGCCCCGTCCAGGCCGGGCCACCCGCGCGGCCTCGTGCTCGCGCCGACCCGCGAGCTTGCGTCGCAGATCCGTGAGCGACTCGATGAGCCGGCCGCTGCCCTCGGGCTTCGGGTCTTCGATGTCGTGGGCGGGGTAAACATCAACACCCAAATTCGCTCGCTCGCCCGGCCGGTCGACGTCCTCGTTGCCACCCCGGGCCGCGCGCAGGACCTGATCAACCAGCGCAAGCTCGATGTAAGCCAGGTGGAGATTACGGCCCTTGACGAGGCCGATCAGATGGCCGACATGGGCTTCCTGCCGCAGGTGCGCAAACTGCTCGATCTCACCCCGCGGGGCGGCCAGCGGCTTCTTTTTTCTGCCACGCTCGACGGTGATATCCAAAAACTGGTGGACCGCTACATGCGCGAACCGGTCACGCACTACACCGCCCCCGCCGAGGCCTCGGTGGACACAATGGAGCATTACATCTTCCTCATTGGCGGTCGCGATGAGCGCAACGAGGTCGTCGCCCGGGTCGCGGCACGAGAGGGAAAGACCATCATGTTTATGCGCACCAAACATGGTGTGGACCGCCAGGTGAAGAAGCTGCGCCGCGTCGGTATCAATGCCCAGGGCCTACATGGCGACAAGGGGCAAGGGGCGCGGACTCGCGCGCTCGAGGATTTTGCGAACGGCACGACCCCTGTCTTAGTCGCGACAGACATCGCGGCACGCGGCATCGACATTGACGACGTCTCCCTTGTTCTCCACGTCGATCCGCCGGCGGAGCACAAGGCGTATCTGCACCGTGCCGGGCGGACCGCACGAGCTGGAATGGCGGGCACGGTTGCGACGTTGGTGATGGACGAGCAGCGGGGTGACGTCGATAAGCTGCTGCACAAGGCTGGGGTTTCCGCAACTCCGCTGCGGGTAACTCCCGACTCCGCGGAGTTGGCTAAAATCGCAGGGGCGCGCACTCCGAGTGGGGTGCCTCTGCCACCGCCGGGCCAACAGCCCTCACGCGGCGGCGCGAAAAAGACCGGCCAGCCCACCGCGGCGCGCCGAAAACGAAGGAGTAACGGGCGCTAGTTCCACTCACGATGGACATCTTCATATCTGTTTTAGCTCTTCTCGGGTTCATTCTGCTCACGGCCTCGACGGGGTTGTTTGTCGCGATCGAGTTTGCGATGACCGGCCTTGAACGCTCGGCAATCGAAGCGCACGTGCGCGACAAGGGCGACGACACCGCGCGGGCGCTCGCCCGAGATCACGCGAACCTGTCCTTTGTGCTCTCCGGTGCCCAGGTGGGCATCACCGTCACGACGCTCGCTGCCGGCTACCTCGCGGAGCCGGTCCTCGGTCGCTTCTTCGGGCCACTGCTTGCGCTAGCCGGGTTGAGCGAGTCCGCCGCCACCCCCACCGCGCTCATTCTGGCCCTCGTCGTCGCGACGTTCCTTTCAATGGTTTTCGGGGAACTCGTGCCGAAGAACATGGCCATTACAGAGCCGCTTGGGGTTGCCCGCTTTGTGGTGCGCCCCGTGAACGCGTTCAACACCGCGCTGAAATGGTTCATCGTCTTTCTCAATCGATCTGCAAACTGGGTTGTGCGAAAGCTGGGCTTTGAACCAGCCGATGAGCTCGCGTCCGCACGCTCGGCCCAGGAGCTGGGGTCGATGGTGCGCAGCTCGGCGGAAGCCGGGGGTCTCGATGCGGATACGGCCCGGGTGATCGACCGCTCGCTGCGCTTCGGTGACACCACGGCCGAGGACGTCATGACCCCGCGATCAAGGATCTCCTCGCTCGACGTCAACGACACCATCGCCGATCTCATTGCAATGGCGCGGGAAACCGGTTTTTCGCGCTTCCCCGTGCGCCGCGGGGACCTCGACGACACGGTGGGAGTCGTCCACATCAAAGACGCGTTCTCCGTGAACAAGGAGGATCGGGCCACCACACGCTTGGGAGAGATCGCGCGGCCTGTCCCCTTCGTCCCCGGCACGCTCGACGGGGACGCCGTGCTTAACCGCGTCCGCTCCGCTGGCTCCCAGGTGATTCTCGTCGCCGACGAGTACGGCGGGACGCAAGGGCTCGTGACCATCGAAGACGTCGTCGAGGAGATTCTCGGCGAAGTCTACGACGAGTACGACGACCGCGAATCCGAACGCGATATCCAGCGCTTCGGTTCGTCGTGGGAGATCTCTGGGCTGGTCCGCTTGGATGCGTTAAGCGCCCGACTCTCCTATACCGCCCCGGATGGGCCGTACGAGACAATCGGCGGGTTGGTCATGTCCTCGCTGGGTCGAATACCCCGTGTAGGAGACAAAGTCCTCCTCCCGGAAACTGCGGGTGACTTTCAGCAGGAGTTCGCGGCGGGTAATGCCGGCAGGTGGATGGCGCGGGTGACTGTGATGGACGAGCGACGGGTGGACCGGGTCATCCTCACCCCGGTGCCGGCCGAAAAAGCCAGCCAGGAAGCGGGAGTCTAGCGATGAGTATTGTGGTAGCAGGGTTGCTCGTGGCGTTTCTTCTCGGAGTGAACGCGTTCTTCGTTGCCTCCGAATTCGCTCTCGTTTCCTCGCGCCGGGATCGTTTGGAGTCAATGTTGGCGCAGGGTCGACGGGACGCCCAAGGCGTGCTCGATGCCCTGGAGCATCTTTCGATCTACCTGGCAGGCGCGCAGTTCGGCATTACGATCGCGTCCCTCGTCCTTGGCAAGGTTGCGGAGCCGGCCGTGGCTCACTACGTCGAGATGCCGTTCACAGCCCTCGGCCTGCCTGCGGAATACCTCCATCCGGTTTCTTTCGTGATCGCCTTGGCGCTCATTTCCTACCTCCACATCATTTTCGGGGAAATGGTGCCGAAGAACATCGCACTCGCCGGCCCGGAAACCCTGGCGCTATGGCTTACTCCGGTGATGACTGTTTGGGTCAAGGCGACGAAGCCCATTCTCGCGTTTTTGAACTGGATTGCCCGTCTCACTCTCAAGGCCTTCGGGCTCGAGCAGAAAGACGAGCTTGACTCCACCGTGGACCAGGCGCAGCTGGCCACGATGATCCAAGAGTCTCGGGAGGAGGGACTCCTCGACGCGGAAGAGTCGGTCCGTTTGGCCAACGCGCTGCGTCTGGATTCGCGCAGTTTGAGGGAAGTCATGATCCCTCTGCCCGAGGTGAAGACGATCCCTTATTCCCCCGCGGGTATTCCTGTCTCCGTCGTGGAGGACGCGGTACGGGCCACCGGTTTCTCCCGTTTCCCCGTTGAGCGCCAGGAGGGAGCGTTGGTGGGGTACATCCACGTCAAAGACATCCTCGATCTCATGGATCAAGACGACCCCGCGACGCCACTTGTTCCTGTCTCTCGAATCAGGGCGCTGAGCACGGTAGACGGCGACGGCAGCCTCGACGACGCCCTGACGGCGATGCACAGGCGCTCAGCTCACATGGCCCAGGTCCGGCAAAATGGCGAGCTGGTCGGCGTTCTTGCGCTGGAGGATCTGATCGAGGAGTACGTGGGAACAGTGTCAGACTGGACGCACGAGAGCTCCTAGCACCCCGGCTTGTCGCGCCCGTCCGGTGGCGCACCGGGCAGTTAGGATTTCCTATGAACGTCTCTCGCGATCTGAAGGTGGTCCCCTGATATGGCACGGCATGCAAGTGGCAAGAATAACTACAGGCTTTCTGCAGGGTTACTTACCGCGCTTGCCGCCGTCGCCGTGCTCGCCATCGCTGTCGCGGCGATCGTCGTCACCCGGTCCGTCCGAGACCAGCCGGGGGGCGCGGCGGATGACGCGGCGCGGTGCGTCTCCGGCGAGCTGGTTCTTCCGGTCGCGGCCTCGAGCAAAGTCATCGCACAGAAGCTTGTCGACGACTACCGTTCCGCCAACTCCGTCGTTCGCGATTACTGCGTGAATCCAACGGTGGTGGACTCCCTCAGCGATGCTGCCGTGTACGTCGCGGCGGAATCCCCCCAGACAACGTGGGCGATCTCTGACGCAGGACGCAGCACCGCGAGCGAAACTCCGACGAGCGTGGCCTCCGTAGAAGTGGGCCTGGCTGGTCGGACTCCCCCTGCCGATGCCAAGAGCGTTCCGCTTTCCGACGTCGTCTTCCCGACGGATGACAGCGTCGCTTCGGCCGCCGTCGCAACCCGGTTGTCGAATGACGAGGCGGCAGCGGCCGCGGCCGTGACCAATCAGCGGGTTGCCACCGCGAAAGATGCCGACACATACGCGGCGGTCCAGCGCGACACCGTCCCAGACGGATTCAGTTTCTTCCCGCTAGATGCATCTGTCGTGTTCGGCGCGTATCCCCTCAATCAGGCGGGTTCTGTTACTGAGGACCAGGCACGCGCCGGTCAAGATTTCGCGCGCCGGAGCGGCGAGAGCTTTAGCGCCCCAGCGAACTCGATCAGTGTCTCCGATGCAGCGTGGGCCGCCGCCGAGGCCGCGCCCTCTCCTCCAACCGAGGCAGCGCCCGCTGCGGAGATCACCGACACTCTCTTCCTCGTGGACACGTCTACCGAGATGGCGCCGTACTACGACGCCGTCGCTCAGGGTGTCGCCTCCGCATCGCAAGAAGCGGTGTCCGCGGGCCACAGGGTTGGTCTGTGGAACTACTCGTCGCCCTTAACGGCGGGCGTGACAAAGGGATACCGCCAGAATGTCAACTTAACTGACAGCGCCGCCGATATCGGCACGGCCCTCGGCCGATTCGGCACGGGCGGCCAACCACAGACGCGGGAAGCGGTAAACGCCGCGCTAGAGTACGCGCTGGCTCTTGGTGCCCCCTTACGTATCGTAGTTATCACCACGGGCACGTCTGACGGTGGCGATGACGCGGCATGTGCGGATGCCATCCGTGCGGCCGAAGCGGGTGGCGTTACCCTGTCCGTAGTCCACGTCGGTTCGGCCCCGCGGGACGGGGTATTGGCCAACACTGCTACCCAGTCGGCTTCGGAGGCCGATGCCGACGCAGCAAAAATAGCCGCGGCGATAACCGCGGCCACTACGTAGGTCCCAACGCAGAACCCTACGGGGCCCTACGGGGCCCTATAAGGCGGTACGAGGCCCTACGAGGTTTTTAGGCGGCGGCGCGCTGCGAGTTCGTCGACACCGACGTCGACGATGCCATCCTCCGAGATCCTCTCGGAGGGAAAGGACGAGATCGTCCCGGTCAGCTCGCGGACAATCTGAGGAACGGCGATACCGAAGACCCCCTGGCCTCCGCCGAGAAGGTCGATAATTTCCTCATTGCTGCGACATTCGTAGACCGTTGTCCCGTCAGAGACAAGGGTGATCTCAGCGATGTCGTTCACCCCGCGATCACGCAGCTTGTCGACGGCAAGACGAATGTTCTGGAGCGAGATCCCCGTATCCAATAAGCCCTTGACAATCTTGAGGACGAGGATGTCCTTGAACGAGTACAGGCGCTGAGACCCTGACCCCCGCGCGCCGCGGATCGAAGGGCGGACCAGGTTCGTGCGGGCCCAGTAATCCAGCTGGCGGTAGGTGATTCCCGCAACCTGGCACGCGATGGGGACGCGGTACCCCACCTCATCGGAGGGCCCGACATCGAAGAGGGACTCTTGGACAGCGACCTCGTCGGCTATGTACTCGCTCACGTAATTACTCCCATGCAGTTTAGAAATGGGCCTATGCGGCTATTTAAAGACAAGGATAGGAGTTGGTCAAGCCTCATGGCCTCAGACACACCGTAAGTCTAAACCAATACTTTAGACTAATCGACCCCGTCACCCCGCAGGTCATCTTCCTCCACTCCCAAACTGCGCAGGAACTCACCGAAAGACTGGGCGTCCGGATCCGAAACAGCAGAACCCGACGGGTCCTCCTCCGGGGCAATCTCCAAATCGAAATACTTCTGGGCATCCTCCGCGGCGAGGCGAAGGGAGCTCTGCGCTAGCACGGATTCGTCGGCTTCGACAGTGGCGTCGAGAAGAAGAGCAAGGATGAGGGCATCGGACGCCGTCGCATCGAGCTCCTGGCCGTCATTCAAGGACACGGTAGCAAGGAACACGCCCTGGTAGTAACTCGATAGTTCAATTGAGTGCAAGCCGGTCGTCGACTTCGAAATCACCTCCGCCAGCATCTCGTGCGGGCTCGGCCGTTCGGGCGTCCAGCCGTTAAGCCGCTGCGCGAGCTCGCGCCCTCCCGCAGGCGAGAGCCACACCGGGATATACCGCCCGCTGCCTTCACACTCAAGCAACGCGCACTGGTACCCCTCGGGTCCAATCGGGTACACGCCAACAAGCGCAACGGGAACCATGGGAAACCTGCTACTGGCCGAGCTGGCCGCGCAGCTCAGCCTTCATCACCGAAGTATGCAGAGAAGCCACCAACGCAGTTAACTGGCGTCCTAGCTCCTCCGCCTGCTGCGGAGCGCCCGATTTCCCCGACCGAGCCACGGGCCCCGTTACCTGTCCCACCAAGGCAGCTTGACGCGCCGCACCTGTACGTATGGTCTTCAGGTGGCGAATATCCAACCCGAATTCCATTAGTGCAAGAGCAGTCGTGACGGTGCGCACGTCGTCCGAAGTAAAAAAGCCGGCGGGGTCGGGCGTGATCAAACCGGCCTTGATGAGCTCGTCGACTGTGTCAACCTCGGCACGAGCCTGGTCCGCGACATCGAGGTCGCTCAAACGCGTCGCGGCGGATGGCCGCAGCGTGCCTGGTGAAACGATAGGCTCGCCGCTCGACACCGAGACGAGTGCGGTGACCTGCCCCGAGTCCATGGACTCGAGCTGCTCGCGAATGACCTTGAGAGGCAGGTAGTTATCGCGCTGGGTGACCAGGATGTAGCGCAAACGGTCGACATCGTCGTCTGTGAAGCGGCGGTACCCAGAAGCGGTGCGCTGAGGCGTGATCAACCCCTCCGACTCAAGGAACCGAATCTTGGACACCGTGACATCCGGAAACTCCTCGCGCAGCCGGTTGAGGACCACGCCGATGGACATTGTCTTACTACCGGCGCGGGGGGCCGGCTGCTGCGGGGAGGTTTGACGAAGGGCGCTCACGGGCTCGGATTTCCTCTAGTCCTAGGGTGGTTTACTGCGCGTCGGAAATAAAGACGAGACGGAACTTTCCAATCTGGATTTCGTCGCCGGACGCCAGTGTCTGCGAATTGCGCGGTTCGCGGTTGACGTAGGTGCCGTTGAGCGACCCTACATCGACAACTTCGAAAGACCCCTCATTGCGCCGGAACTCGGCGTGGCGACGGGACACGGTGACGTCGTCGAGGAAAACGTCGGCCTCGGGGTGGCGTCCTGCAGTGGTGGTGTCCTGGTCGAGGAGGAAGCGAGCACCCGCGTTCGGTCCACGCTTGACAACGAGAAGCGCAGCCCCTTCCGGAAGATTATCGATACCCTTCGCCGCATCCGAAGCGGCCGCGCCCGTCTCCATTTCCTTCAGCAGATCGGCGCGGAAAACCGACGTGGTTTCTACCTGGGTTTCCGGAATACCAGAGTTCTCGCTCATCAACTTCTCCTGACGCTGGCTAGGAATTTCGAATCAACTGCACGCTATAGTACCGGTTCGCCTCTGCAGACGGGGACAAGGCAGCTAGCGGAATATGCTCGCGACGCCCGAAGCGAAAGAACGACCGCTCAGCGGATTATCGGAGACCATGTAGGTCCACGTTGCGCTTGGCCGGGACCATCCCTGCTGTGCCAAGTGGACCCCGTCGCCATCAATCGTGGCGGCCCGGAACGTTGCCACAGCCTGATCGACAGCCCGGTTAGCCAAGTTCTTAAATTCGCGCACAGCGATCCGGTGAAACTCATCGATCGGGGTTTCTCGTGCAATCGCTCGAAGGTGGATGGACTCGCGCACGTCCTCCATGAGGGCGAGGTACTGCGACCACTCGTCGTCGAGGTGGAATAGCGCGATCTCGCGCGCGGCCTGTTTGGCAACGGCACCCAGCTTTTCGACGTCAGCGGCCCGCTCCGGCGCCCGCTCCGAGAGCTCCTCCCACGCCGTGTCGGTATCGAGAATGTCAGCGCGCCGGCGATCCAAGATTTCCCGGTGGTCCGAAATCAGTTTGTTGTACTTCCAGGTCTGGGAGTGGATCTCCAGTAGTTGACCTTCCGTGACGCGCTGGCAGTGCTCAATAAAACCGCGTACCCGGGCCGATTCGATACGTCCATCTGGGCCGGGATGCGCCGTTACCTCCTCGTCCGCTCCGCCGACTGCTACGATGTCGTCCTCGAGAGATACGAAAAACACACTGGAACCGGGGTCGCCTTGCCGGCCAGCGCGACCGCGTAGTTGGTTATCCAGGCGCACCGTCCTGTGCCGCGCGGTGCCGATGACCGCAAGCCCTCCTAGCCGGACTACCTCCTCGCGATCTTTCTCATCCGCGCCCCCCAGACGAATGTCGGTGCCTCGGCCCGCCATTTGGGTCGAGACTGTAACCCGTCCCACGTCGCCCGCCTCGGCAATAATTCGAGCCTCCTCACTATCGTTTTTGGCGTTGAGTACCGCGACGTCGATCCCGCGGGCTATGAGATCTGCAGCCAGGGCTTCGGACTCCGCGACATCGTGGGTCCCGACGAGCACGGGCCGCCCGCTCGAGTTCAGGTGTTCGATCTCGTCCGCAATGGCCCGTGTCTTCTCGCCCGTCGTCGCATAGATGCGGTCAGGCTCGTCAATCCGGCGCAGCTCCTTTTCCCTGTCGATGACGGAAACGTGCAGGCCGTAAAAGGAGCGGAGCTGGTCAGTCGCCTCAACCGCGGTACCCGTCATCCCGCACACAGACGGGTATCGACGGATCAGAGCCTGCAGCGTGATCGAATCCAAGATTCGCCCGCCCTCGGAGACAGTGAGTCCTTCCTTCGCCTCCACCGCCGCCTGCAAGCCGTCGGGCCAGCGCTGGAGGTCGGAGACGCGGCCGCGGGACGCGTCGATAAGAAAGACTTTTCCCTCGTCAACGATGTAGTGGACGTCCTTAGTCAGCAAGACCCGAGCGTGCAGCGCCACGTTAACGCGAACGAGGGTCGTGCCGACGTGCTCGTCGGAGTAAAGAGAATCAATCCCGAGCAGCCGCTCTACCTTCTCCGCCCCGGCGTCGGTAAGAAAAACGTTGCGACCCTCCGCGTCGGTCGAGAAATCCGCCGATTCCCGCAAGTGGGCGACGACATTGGTGATGGAGCCAATCGTCTGGGCGCCGGGTTGCGAGCCAGCGAGAACGAGCGGCGCGAGGGCCTCGTCGACCAGGACGCTGTCCGCCTCGTCGACTAAAGCGACGTCGGCGGGAAGCTGCACCGCGTCTTCTCGGCGAGTGACTTGGTTATCGCGTAAGTGATCGAATCCGATCTCGGCGACTGGCGCGTACACCGCGTCGCACCGGTAGGCGTCTCTGCGCTCCTCCCGCGTCGAAGCGCTTGTCACCGCCGCAACCTGCAGACCGAACAGCTCGACCAACGGGCGCATCCACTCCGCGTCGCGTTTCGCCAAATAGTCGTTAACCGTCACCACGTGCACGCGTTTGCCGATCAGCGCGAAACCCGTCGCAGCCATCGCGCCGACAAGCGTCTTCCCTTCGCCGGTAGCCATGTGAACGACGTCACCCTCCAGCAACCTGAGCACGGCTTGGCTCTGCACCGGGAACGGGGTCAGACCGAGCGTGCGCGCTGAAGCGACTGAAAGGAGGGCCAAGAAGGTCGCCTTGTCGCTGATGGCCCCCTCGTCGACGGTTTCCGCAGCGCGCTGCGCGATTTCAGCATCCGTTAAGGCGCTGACACTTTCAATGAGACCGTGCGCCTGCTCGACAATCCCCTTTGACTTTTTGTCGTTGCGCTCTGTCGCGGAGCCCATCGCCTTCCAGAACCAGTCAAAGGCGCCCATGGCACTTCCCTTCTTCTTGCGGTCACTAACCCACGACTTTACGTCAGCGGCCCCGCAGCCCTTTCTGCACATCCGCTTTCGGACAAATTTTCATTGGATATGCTGGTGATTCGTCGTTCGCGAGCCGAGTGCAGTAATCTAGCCAAGTCGCACCGACCGGTGGCAACCGGCCGAGAGCGAACGGGCTGTGGCGCAGTTTGGTAGCGCACTACACTGGGGGTGTAGGGGTCGCAGGTTCAAATCCTGTCAGCCCGACCACATGCATTTTGGGGGGAAATGAAGCCAAGCACGAAGGATTCGCCCGCGTTTGAGAGTGCGGCGGCGCGATTACACTCTGCTTCATCCTTCCAATCAGCAGCATCGCTTTACGACGCCGCACGCCCCTCCTACCCCCCTGCCGTTGCGGAGCTCGTCCCCCCTGGCTCGACCGTCCTCGACGTGGGGGCCGGCACCGGTCAGCTCGCCGCCCCACTCGCCGCCCGGGGTCACGAAGTTTACGCTTGCGAGCCGGCGTCGGCGATGGTGCGCGTTTTTCGCTCGCAGCACCCCACCATTCCGGTCTGGAGAGCGGCCGGCGAGGCGACAGCGCTGAGAGCGAAGAGCGTCGACGTTTACGCATCCGCCCAAGCGTGGCACTGGTTCGATGCGGCCGCTGCAAGTGCGGAGGCAGACCGAGTTGTACGCGACGGAGGCCGACTGGTGCTGTGCTGGAACACCCTCGACGTGTCGCACCCGTGGGTGCTCCGTCTGAGCCGCATTGCCCATTCCGGTGACATACACCGAGAGGGCTTTTGCCCCGATGTGCGCTCGCCCTGGACGCTAGTGGATGAGCGCCGCGTTACCTGGCTCCAGCCCGCCACCCCGGAGGATCTCTTTGATCTGATGGCCACGCGGTCGTACTGGCTGCGGGCGTCGGCAAGCACCCGTGCGAGGATGACCGAAAACCTGACCTGGTATCTCTACCAACGGCTCGGGTTCGAACCCGGCCAGCTCCTGCCTCTTCCCTACCGCACGGACGCGTTCGCTTACTCGCGCTGAAAGCTAGCCCCGACGGGTGTTGCGCTCTCGCACACGCACCGCGATCCGGACGGGGGTGCCGTGGTAGCCGAACTGCTCACGGAACTTCCGCTCGAGGTAGCGGCGGTATCCCGCGTCGAGGAAGCCGGTGGTAAACAGCACGATTGTCGGCGGCTGCGTTGATGCCATCGTGGCGAAAAGCACGCGGGGCAGCCTGTTGTTCTTCATGGGCGGCGGGTTGGCCGCGATTGCCTCGCGCAACCAGTTGTTCAGCTGGCCTGTAGAGACGCGCTTGTCCCAATTCTCCAGCGCCTCCTCCATCGCGGGTTCCAAGCGGTGAAGGCCTCGTCCGGTGTCGGCAGAAATGTTGAGCTTGGACACCCACGACAGGTGACCGATCATCTCGTCGAACTCGCGGTCAAAGCGATCGCGGCGGTCATCGTCCATGAGATCCCACTTGTTGAAGCAGATGACAAGTGCCTTGCCCGCCTCAAGGACCATGGAGACAACCCGCTGGTCCTGCTCGGTAATTTCCTGAGATGCGTCGATGAGAACAACGCACACCTCGGCCGCACTGATGGTCCCGCGCGTGCGCAGGCTCGCGTAGTACTCGTGGCCCTGAGCGTTATTTACCTTGCGACGCAACCCCGCCGTGTCGATGAACTTCCACAGCGCGCCGTCAAGCTGAATCAATTCGTCGACCGGGTCCACGGTCGTCCCCGCGACATTGTCTACCACGGAGCGGTTCGATCTGGACAGCTTGTTCAGCAGGCTCGACTTACCGACGTTCGGCCGACCCACCAAGGCAACGCGCCTCGGGCCGTCGGTCACCGACCCCGTAGAACGGGGCACCTTGGGGAAGCGACGAAGGATCTCGTCGAGGACGTCAGCTCCCCCGCGCCCGTGCAGAGCTGAGACCGGCCACGGGTCCCCAAGCCCGAGGGAATAGAACTCGGCTACATCCCCCCACTGGGACTCCGATTCGAACTTGTTGGCCACCAAAATGACGGGCACGTCCGCCCGTTGCAAATTACGCGCCATGACCGCGTCAGACTCGGTTACACCGGTGTGGGAATCCA
Source organism: Corynebacterium capitovis DSM 44611 (assembly GCF_030440535.1). NCBI lineage: Bacteria > Bacillati > Actinomycetota > Actinomycetes > Mycobacteriales > Corynebacteriaceae > Corynebacterium > Corynebacterium capitovis. Next base: position 1,182,560 of record NZ_CP047117.1, read on the forward strand.
CAACCATAACGATGACATCTGACGTTTCCATCGCAGCCTCTGACTGACGGGCAATTGCCGCGTGGATGCCGCGTGCGTCGGGGTCCCAGCCACCGGTGTCCTGAACCCAGAACCGACGGCCCCCCCAATCCGCCAGGTAACTTACGCGGTCGCGGGTGACACCGGGGTGGTCCTCAACAACAGCTTCTCGCCGCCCGAGGAAGCGGTTGACGAGGGTGGATTTTCCCACATTGGGCCTGCCCACGATAGACACAGTGGGAAGGTCCTCTTTGACCTCTCCCGGGAATCCGTCTATCTCGCCGTCGAATTCGTCGAATTCGTCGAATTCATCAATATCATCCTCGCCGAAGTCGGCCTCAGCGAAATCGCCCTCGATGACATCGGCGTCCTCGAAACCATCTCCGTATTCCGGATCGTACTCAGTGGGCTCAGTTGTCACTGGGCGCTCCTTTCTATGAGGGCGATGAGGGCATCGAGCACGTCACTCGGGGTCATAGCAGAGGTGTCGATGACGGTGGCATCGTCCGCCGGGCGCAGCGGGCTTGCAGCGCGGGAGGAATCCAAGCTGTCCCGGCGTTGGACGTCTGCCAAAACGGTCTCGTAGTCGCTGTCTCTACCGGCCGCGACGTCTTGATCGAAACGACGGCGCGCACGCACCTCCGCGGCTGCGGTGAGGAACGCCTTCGCGGGGGCGTCGGCAAGGACGACCGTGCCGATGTCGCGGCCCTCGACGATCGCCCGGTGGGCTCCGGACGCGAGGCTTCGCTGGAGGGCAACGAGGTTTTCCCGGACCTCGGGGATCGCGCTGACAGCCGAAACGTTTCGTGTGACATCCGCGCCGCGGATTTCGTCTGAGACATCCTCCCCGCCGAATAGGACAGCCGTTGAATCGGGGTCGTCGGATACTTCCAAGGGAAGATCGCGGGTCGCTTCGATGACGTGCGCGGTGTCTGCGGGATCGACGCCGGCGCGCAGGACTGCGAGGGTAGCCACTCGGTACATAGCTCCGGTGTCAACGTACTTCGCCCCAAGCCTCTTCGCCAAGGCGCGGCAGGTGGTCGACTTTCCCGTGCCGGAAGGTCCATCCACCGCGAGGATGAGGCCCCCATTGGGCATGTTGGACAAGGACGTGTCGGTCTCCATCACATCTCCACCACCTTGTACAGGGAGGCCAGCTCCGCGCTATTCAACGCGCGCATGGAGCCCGGTTTCATGTCCCCCAGCTGGACCGTGTGTACTTTCGTACGGACCAGCCGTTGCACGGGATATCCCGCCGCTTTGAGCATGCGCCTCACGATGTGCTTGCGTCCCTCGTGGAGCTCGATGCGCAGAAGCGACTGGCCGTTATGAACATCGACGATTTGGACGTAGTCGGCCTGGGCTGGGCCGTCGTCAAGCTCGATGCCCTCTTTTAGGGTGCGGACCAAGGCTGGCTTGACCTCACCGAGAACCGTCGCAAGGTACGTCTTAGACACCCGGTACTTCGGATGCGTCAACCGGTTGGCCAGCTCACCGTCGTTTGTGAGCAGCAACAATCCCTCGGTGTCCGCGTCTAACCGGCCGACGTGGAAAAGGCGCTGCCCCGACGCCGTGCGCTCGGCGACATAGCTTCCCACGGACGTGCGGTCCAACTCGTCATTCATCGTCGAATGGACGCCACGGGGCTTGTTGAACACGAAGTACTCGTGTTCTTCGTTGACGTTAATGCGCGATCCGTCCACACGAATCACATCCACGGCGGGATTGACGCGGGTGCCTTGCTGGGTGATGATTTTGCCATTCACTTCGACACGGCCCTGTTCGATCATCACCTCGGCGTGGCGACGCGAGGCCACGCCGGCCTGGGCGAGCGCTTTTTGTAGCCGCACGGACGCGCCGGCGCGGGACTGTTTTCCTTCATCTGACGAGTCGTCGCCATCCTCCCACCACTTGTCCTCAAGAGGGTGGGGGCTGCGGAGCTCTTCTGGGGTGACGTTCTGCTTCTTCGCCGGCTTAGCGTAGGAGATGAAGAACGGCTTGTCCTTCCCTCTGTCCGGTGTGCCGTCTCGGCGAGCGGGAGGTGTCATGGTCTATCCCTCACTTTGTATGCGATTGTTAACTGGCGCGAGTCTACCGGTTGCTACCAGGCCTGATCAACCTGCTCAATGTCCGGAAGGAGCGGGGCGAGGTCGGGCAGCCGGTCGAGCGAGTCCAGCCCGAGCAGGTCGAGGAAGAGCTGGGTTGTCACGTACCGCAGGGCCCCCGTCGCGGGGTCGGGCTCGTGTTCAGCGACGAGACCGCGAAGCAGCAGCGTTCGCATCACACCGTCGACGTTGACTCCGCGCACCGCAGACACCTGGGCGCGGGTCACCGGCTGGCGATATGCGACAATCGCCAGGGTCTCCAGCGCAGCGCGAGACAAGCGCGTTTGGGCGCCTTGGAGGACGAAAGCTTCGACGGCTTCGGCGTTTTCAGCGCGCGTGTAAAGGCGCCACCCTTCGTCGCTTTCCCGCAAATCCAGCCCACTGCCCCGGTCGTCGAGTTCGCGCGACCACGCACGCAGATGCTTTTCGACGTCTCCCAGGTCACCGCCCAGGACACGCGCGAGCTCTGCGGCGCCCACGGGAGACTCGCTGACAAGGAGGACTGACTCGATGCGTGAGCGGAGCGGGGAGACGGGTTCCATGACCGGCCATCCTAATTCCAGTTGGCCGCTGCTACGACGGCCGGATCGACATCGCGCCCGGTCCACGCAACATGAAGGGGCCCTAGCGCGGTGTCCTGGTCCACCTCGACGGCACGCGCCTTATACAGCTCCAGCAAGGCGAGAAAGCGCCCCACCACCTCGATGGTGCGCGTGCAGTCGCGCGTCAACGCGTCGAAAGTGGCGGGGTAGTTCACGCCGAGTGTCCGGAGGGCTTCGAGGAGCTTTCCCGCCTGTTCGGGCACTGACACTGCAGCCGCGTGAACATGCTCGGTGCTGACAACTTCGGGGGCGCGCGGACGGAACGCAGCCGCGGCGGCCTGAGCGAAGGACTCTGGCGTGTGGCCGAGCACCACCGGCGGGAGAAGCGAGGCAAACCGCGGCTCGAGGGACACCGCCCGCGCGTAGCGGCGGGGAGCCTCGCGCTGCCACTCGCCGAACAAGTCGGCTACCTGCTGGTATGCCCGGTACTGGAGGAGGCGAGCGAGAAGCAGATCGCGGCTTTCCAGCAGCTCGATTCCCTCGGCATCGCTCATTTGGCCCCGGGGCAGCAGGCGGGCCGCTTTGAGGTCGAGCAACGTCGCCGCGACGTAGACGAACTCGGTGACCTCGTCGAGTTGTGATGATTCATCAAGCGCTCGGGTGTAGGCGATGAACTCGTCCGTCACTTCCGCGAGCGCTACTTCGGTGATGTCGAGCTTTCTCGAACCAATTAGGTTGATAAGTAGGTCAAACGGCCCCTCAAAGTTACTGAGAGCGAGGGTGAACCCGGTGATCTCCGGCTGCGCCCCGCCGGCGGAGCGCGTCACCGCGCGGTGCGCTCCAAGACCTCGAGGGCGAGATTCCGGTATTGCTGGGCGCCCTGGGAACTGGGCGACCAGGTGATGATTGGCTCGCCCGCCACCGATGTTTCTGGGAACCGCACTGTGCGGGTGATCACCGTGTCGAAGACAGTGTCACCGAAGACTTCAAGAACGCGCTCCATCACTTCACGCGCGTGCGTTGTCCTCCGGTCGAACATCGTCACAAGAATCCCAACAATCTCGAGGTCGAAGTTAATGCGGTCTCGGACTTTCTCGACGGTATCGGTCAAAAGCGCAAGCCCGCGAAGCGAGAAATACTCGCACTCCATGGGGATGATTACGCCGTGGGACGCGGCGAGTGCGTTGACGGTAAGCAGGCCGAGCGAGGGGCCACAGTCAAGGATGATGAAGTCGTAATCCCGCCGAACGGGGCGTAGCGCGCGGGCTAGCGTGTGCTCGCGCCCTACTTCGTTGACAAGCTGGATCTCTGCGGCTGAGAGGTCGATATTAGCGGGAACAAGGTCGAGGCCCGAGACATTGGAGTGCCGGATCGCCGAGTGAATGCTTGCCGTTGTATCGAACAGCAGGTCGTAGACGGTGGTTTGTTCCTCGTCGTGTGACACCCCGAGCCCCGCAGACAACGCACCCTGCGGGTCCAGGTCGACGAGAAGGACTTTGCGGCCTTGCTCCGCGAGACAAGCCCCGAGATTAATCGTCGAAGTGGTCTTACCCACCCCGCCTTTCTGGTTCACCATCGAGATGACGGTCGCGGGACCGTGCGTGAGTAGTGGCTCCGGTTGGGGCAACTCTCGGACCGGTCGGCCCGTCAAACCGGTGGCCGCCTTCCCGGCTTCGAACAACGAGTCCTCCGCCATTCCACACCTTTCCCTCGCGCCAGGCTTGGAACCCTAGGGCCTGTCTATCCTAGAGCGTTGACTTCTAGATTACACGGGTGTCATTTTACGCATTATGCGCGCGGGTGTGAGGTAAGCCAGGCTTCTCGGAGAGTCTCAACCGTCACGTGGGTATAAATCTGCGTCGTGGTCACCGACGAGTGTCCCAGGAGCTCCTGCACGGTTCGCACGTCTGCCCCTCCCTGCAACAAATGCGTGGCGAAGGAATGGCGAAGTGTGTGGGGAGAGACGTCGACGTTTATGCCGGCGCGTGCGGCGGCGTCTTTCATGAGCGTCCATGCGCTTTGACGCGACAGCGCGCCCCCTCTGTTATTCAGAAAGAGCGCGTGGGACGCACCCCGGGAAAGCGCCGGCCTCCCGCGAACCACGTACGCACGCAGCGCCTCCCGCGCCGCCGAACCAATTGGCACGAGACGCTGCTTGTTCCCCTTGCCCGTAACAGTCACCACCGCCACGTCGCCTGGTTCCTTCTCTGGGAGCTCCACGGTGTCTACGACATCGGCTATGTCGTCCACGACGAGGGCAAGAATCTCTGAGATCCGCGCGCCGGTGGCGTACAGGGTCTCCAGTAGTGCCTTGTCGCGCAGCTGCGTTGGGGTCGTGGCCGGGGCAGCGTCGAGAAGCTGAGCGACTTGTTGGACCGTGAGCGCACCCGGTAGCTTCTCACCGACGGGCGGCGGGCTGACCTCGGCGGCCACATCGGCGTGAAGGTACCCTTCCGCCACCCCGAACTTGTGCAAGCCCCGCACGACAACGAGAGCGCGGGCGGCCGAAGATGCTGCCAAAGGCGGTGATTCTTCGGTTCCCCTCCTTAAGTCGGCGAGGTACGCTTCCACGTCACGGGGCGTGACGGCGTCGAGGGTCGAATGCCCCGCTTGAGCAAGCCACGTAATGTAGCGGGACACGTCGCGTCGGTAATTGCTCAGCGTGTGCTTGGACAACCCCCGTTCCACCGCGAGGTGATCAAGCCACACCCGAGCTAGCTCGTCGGCACGCATTACATCCTTTTCAGGTCGCGGCCATGGCCTCGAAGTTTCCGGCGCTCAGTGAGCGACCTCGGACGCCAGCAGAAGGGTTCGGCCACGTCTCGCCCCTGGGACCCGCGCTCTACTGCCTCGCACGCCGCGAAGATGCCCGCTACGGCAATCGAGTTGACAATGTCCCCGCTCAGGATCCGTTCCCGCGCCTCCTGGAGGTCCACCCACATGATGGTGAGATCCGCCTCCTCGTCTTCCGCCTCGGGCCGGGCCACTTCTGCAAGGTCCTGCGCGAGAAACACCCGCACCGCTTCCTCAGCGAACCCCGGCGAGGTGATCAGATCGACCAGCACTCCCCACCTGCTCGCCGCGAGGCCAGCTTCCTCCCTCAGCTCCCGCTCGGCACAGGCCAGTTCCGGTTCGTCTGCAACATCGAGCAGGCCGGCGGGGAGCTCGAGCAGTCGCTTGCCGACGGAATGCCGGTACTGCTCCACCAAGGCGATTCTGCCGTTCTCGTCCACCGCGGCTACCGCGACGGCGCCGAAGTGCTCTACTATCTCGCGGGCTGCACTGTGCCCTCCCGGCATGACGACGCGATCGCGGCGCACAGCGAGAATGGGCGCGTCGAGGAGTATTTCGGACTCCGTAACCCTGTATTCATGCGCCATCAGCTCTCACCCGCTTGAGATTTCGAGCTGGCTAGGTTGTGGACGGCTTCGAAGCGCCCCGCGACGGTATCGACGCCCTCCTTATCGCGTGCCGCGGCGCGCCCGTTTGAGCCGAGAGCGGTGACGAAGTCATCGAGCATCTTTTGCGCAAACGCGGCGTCGTCTCCGCTGGGTGCGCCGACGACGAGAACCGCGTCGGCCCCGTCTGACACCTCGGCGTCGTAACTCAGGTACCCGCCTTGCGCGAGCGCGTCGAGGAGCAAGATCCGGTCGTCCGCGCTGGCGTCGGGACGAAGCGCGGCCCCGAGCGCCTGCCCGGCGTGTGTCCCAGGTGAGAGGTTGTCGACGCTTAACTGCGCGCCGGCGGGCAGGGTGTTGGCCACGATCGAACGCAGCTCGTCCGCCCCCTCCCGAGACACAAAAAGGTCGGTTAGGCTGATGCTCCCCGCATCCCGCGCCCCGACGTCGCTGAGGAGTGTGCGTGTGGCAGTGACATCTTCGTTGCTAGCATCAGACGTGCGGACGATCAGCACCCGCAGGCCATCCAGAGCGTCACCGAGGACTGCCCGCGGGTCGGCGCCGAGCAGATTTTCGGCAGCCTCCGCGTGGCGTTCAGCCCGGCTCAGCTGCTCCTGCGTTGCGTGGTCTGGGCCGGCGGCTTGAACTCCGGACCCATCTTGCATGGCCGGCGCTAGCGCGAGCACGCCAAAGGCTGTGCCGAGGGCCAGGCCCCAACCGAGCCCCGCCAGCACGAACGCTGCTCTACCGCGTTGATGACCCACAACGCCTCCTTCTTAGTTGAACAATCCCCGAACCCACCCTTGGAAACTCAACGCGATGTTGTTCCAGGTGTGGATGAGGTTATCGACGAACGCCTGGTCTCCCCCCAACCCGACGATGAGTACTACCACAGCCAAGGCAACCAACACCCCGAGAATAGCCCAGGCCCAGGCGACCGAGGACCCCGAGTTCACCTCATATAGGTTCGCGATGACGCTCGAGTCCACCAGCCGCGGAGCCGCCTTAAGCCTGGTTAGAAGCGCCGCCGGCGTCGCTTCGGCAGAATGGGCGAGAATTCTGTCGAGATCGATATCCGGTGCCGCGGTGACGACCATCTCCGCACCGTGGAAGGCCGCGAGCATGATGGCCAGGTCGAGCGGCGAATCCGTCGCCGCGGGAAACGTCATCGCACCCACGCCGAGGTCCTGGATCCGCTCCAGGCCAACCGCGTAGCCGTCAGGGTCAGCCGGCAGGATAACCCTCGATTCCCCGCGCAGGTTCTCGGCCGAAACATCGAGGGGGTCGCCGACGATGAAATCGGGACGGTATCCCAGGTCGGCGAGGGTGTCAGCTGCCGCGCCGACTCCGACGATGACGGGCGAATACTCCCGGATAAAGTTGCGCAACCCGAGGAGTTTGTCCCTTGTCGTCGGTTCGGGCGACGCAATGAGAACCTTCCTCCCCTCCATGTCGTTACCGATGTCGGGGACGCCGACGCCGTCTATAAGCAGCGGTGCCTCTGAATGGATGAACTCGATGGTGTTGCCGAAGTAGGCCTCCATGTGGTCCAGCAGAGCCCGCTGCGACTCCGCGAACGCGGCGTCAACGGCAGCCCGGTCAACGATTCGGCCCTGAGCAACGAGCTTCTTCCCGACGGTAACCCCGCCGTCCCCGGTTACCGTCGCCTTCTTCCCGAAGCGTCCGCCCCGCAACGCGGAACGAAGTGCGCCCCCAGCGTCCTCGATGAGAGGAATTCCCGCATCAAGGAGCAAGAGAGGCCCGTAGCTAGGCAGGCCACCGGTGGTAAAGGCGGCGAGGTTGACCACGGCCCCAGGTCGTGCCGAGATCAGCGCCTCCGTTTCCCGCCTCGTGAGCTCAGGGGAATCAACGACAGCAATGTCGCCCTCGCTAAACCGTCCAAGCCTTCCTACTACCCCGGAGCTGCGACCCCGCGGAGTGCAGTCCCTTAAAGCCCCTTCGGCAATCTTCGCGTCAGCAATCCTCGCATCGGGATCGGTAGGAAAGACACTCATGCCAGCAATAGTGCACGGCCGCGGGGTCTTTACCGTGGAGGCGCGCGGGGTCTAAGCGCGCAATTCCTGCCGCAGTGCCGAGACGTCCGCGCGCGCTCGGTCTCGCAGCTCGGCCGCGTGGGCCCTGCCCGTTTCGGAATCGTCCATACCTGCGAGCATCCGCGCTAGCTCTTCAACACGCTCTTCGAGGGTGAGTGTGGCAACCCCCGAGGTGACGGCAACGTCACCGACATTCTTGGCGACGTGGAGGTGCGTATCCGCGTACGCGGCGACCTGGGGCAGGTGCGTCACGACGATGACCTGGTTGTGGGTTGCAAGGCGCGCGAGCCGCCGGCCGATCTCGACCGCTGCTCGCCCGCCGACTCCTGCGTCCACCTCATCGAAGACCATCGTCGCGCCTTTATCCGTCGAGCTCAGCGTCACTTCCAGCGCCAGCATGACGCGGGAGAGCTCGCCGCCCGAGGCACTGGTCGCGAGGGGTCGCGGTTCCAGAGCATCGTTGGGGGCAAGGCGCAACTCCACGACATCCGCCCCGTCGCGGCCCGGGTCCTGTTCGCTGATGTGCACGGTGAGGCGTGCTTTGGGCATCGCGAGTCCACGCAGCTCTCGGGTGACGTCGCGGGCTAACTCCGTCGCCGCCCGTCGACGCGCACTACTCAACTCCCGAGCGCGAGTTTTGACCTCGCGTTCCAGCGTGGCCACCTCCCGCTTCAGTTCTTCGACGGCCTCCGGCGGGGTGTCGATTTTGTTCAATCGACGCTCAGCTTTTGCGCGCCATTCTAAAACACCCGCGATATCGGGCGCGTACTTCCGAGTCAGCCCCTTTAGTTCCTGCTGTCGTTGCAGGCTCCGTTCAAGCTCGCTCGGATCACTGGGCAAACCTGCGAGGAAGCTGCCTAATTCGGCGGAAACGTCCGATAAGACGCTGGCCACCGATTCGAGCTGGGCACCCAGTTGCTGCAGGCTGGCATCGCTAGCACCGGTCAGCGATGCCGCCGCTTTGCCGACGAGGTCCGAGGCCGCTTCGTTGCCTGCCGATTCCGCGAATTCTGCCGGTGCTCCGTCGATAGCAACGAGTGCGCTGTCGGCGGCTTCCCGCAGCGCGTCAACGTCTTGAAGCAAATTGATTGAGGACACAAGCTCATCGTCCTCCCCCGCAGCGGGAGCGACCGCGTCTATCTCCTGTAGTGCGAAGCGCAACCGGTCAACTTCTTGCGCGAGCTCGCGGCGCTTCTCCGTCTTCTCCCGGAGCAGCCTGGTCGCCGCACGCCACTGGGTCCACACATCGCGATAAGCGACCAGTGATTCACCGATTCTCGGGTCGTATCGATCGAGCGCGGCGAGTTGCTGGTCAGGCGACATCAGCCGGATCTGGTCGTTCTGCCCGTGGATCGTAATAAGGTGGCCCGCGAGCGAGGCTAGCGTGGCGGCAGGCACGGATCTGCCGCCGAGGTGCGCGCGGGACCTGCCCGTTGATTTGACCGACCGGGACACTACGTATTCGCCGTTCTCATCGGGCTCCGCCCCAGCCTCAGCGGCGAGGGCGTGAATCTCTGTGGCAGCCTCCTCGCTCAGGCCCGTGAGGCTAAAGGCCCCCTCCACCACGGCTTGTTCCGCACCCGTCCTCACGCGGGAGGCATCCGCCCGACCTCCAGTGAGCAAGCGCAGTCCAGTGACCACCATGGTCTTGCCAGCACCCGTCTCACCCGTCAACACCGTCAGCCCCGGGCTGAGCTCCACAGTAGTACGCGGGATAACACCGAGGTTCGAGATAGAAAGTTCCGTAAGCATTACAAAGCGAACCTACGCGCTTACTTCGTGGCAGGCCCGCGCCACCCCGACACCGGGAGGTGGAACTTATGCACTAGGCGGTCCGTGAAGGGATGCTCGTCCAACCGCACCCAGCGCACTGGGCGACGCCCGCGAACCACCTCCACCCTGGACCCCGGAGGCATAGAGAGCATACGAAAGCCGTCAAGGACGACGTTTGCATCACCCGTCGTGGGCTCAAGCTCGACCGCAACGGTGGAGCGGGGCGAAACGACAAGCGGTTTGGTAAACAGGGCGTGGGCGTTGTTGGGAACCACGAGGAGCGCTTCCACCTCCGGCCACATGACGGGGCCGCCAGCAGCGAAGGCGTAGGCGGTAGAACCCGTCGGGGTGGAAATGAGGACGCCGTCGCACCCAAAGGTGGACACCGGGCGCAGATCGACCTCCAGCGTGGCATCCACCACCTTCGTGCGATTAACGTTTTCAATGCTCGCCTCGTTCAGCGCCCAGCCCTCACCGAGTTCATTGCCTTCCGCGTCGAGCAGCACGATGTCAATGGTCATTCTTTCCTCGATGCGGTACGACCTGTCGATCACTCGTCCAATCGCCTCATCGAGGCTTTCCTGCTCCCATTCGGCCAGAAAGCCCACGTGGCCCAAGTTGATGCCCAACACGGGAACGTCTTGGATGTGGGCGTAATTGGCCGCGCGCAAGAAGGTGCCATCGCCCCCGAGAACTAGGACCAGCTCGCATCCCGCCGCGGCCTCCGGCCCCTCCTCGACCCGCTCGAGGGCGCGTAGGGCCTCCTCCTCCTCGACAGGGCCCATTTTCCCCTGGTCCAGCAGGCGCACCCCAATCCCGGCGGCGCTCAGCAGGTCGGCTGCGCGCGCGGCCGCAGCGATATTGCCGGCCCGGTAGGTGTGCGGGACAAGAAGGATCGTTCTCTTATGGCGGAATGTCATGTCGGTCCTTCCTCGACGGCGCGGTGTACCAAAGAAGCAAGCCGCTCGCCGTCGAGCCGCGAAGCACCGGCATCTTTGACGAGCCACAGGAAATATTCTACGTTGCCGCTCGGCCCGGGAAGCGGCGATGCAACGACGTCTCGGACACTGAGCCCGATCTCCTGCGCACATTCAGCCACGTCGCGAGTGGCGTCTTCCCGCAGTTGAGGAGACCGCACGACTCCCCCACTACCGAGCCGGTCTTTGCCCACTTCGAACTGCGGCTTTACCATCGGCACAAGGTCCGCCCCATCGCACATGCACGATGCGATAGCAGGGAGGACGAGCTTTAAAGATATGAACGAGAGGTCGCCCACCATGAGATCGGCTGGGCCCCCCATCATCTCCGCGGTAAGCGTGCGAATATTCGTTCTGTCCAAAACTGTGACCCGCGGGTCATTCTGGAGACGCCACACCAGCTGCCCATATCCAACATCCACGGCAACGACCTCCTGCACCCCCCGCGACAGAAGCACGTCAGTGAAACCTCCAGTCGACGCCCCCGCGTCGAGGGCACGCCGCTTCTCGACGTCTAATCCGCGCGCCTCAAACGCCTCTAATGCCCCCAGCAGCTTGTGCGCACCGCGGGACGCCCAGTCCTCTTCGGCTGCCGCAGCGACGCGGATCGATGCCGCGGGGTCCACGACGGTGGCCGGCTTACTCGCAACAAACCCGTTGACTTCAACACAGCCGCTTTTGATCAGCCGCTGAGCGTGTTCCCTCGACCTGGCCAACTTCCGGCGCACCAGCTCGGCATCGAGCCTGCGGCGTTGAGGGGGCATGATGTCTCCTTTCGCGAAACGGGCAGTCTACGCCTCGCGCAACGCCTCGTGAAGAATGGAATGTGCGCGGTTGAGCTGGTCGATCTCCTCCGCTAGGTTTGCGCAGTCCTCCGCGAGAATGCTGCTAATGCGTTGCTCAATCTCACCGGGCGAGATGCGAGGTGCGCGCGGGTCGCGCGGCCGTGGGGACGACATGTGCTACCACCACTGCTTACAGGCGGCGCGCGCTGCTGACGAAACGGGACGAATGCGCCCCGACAGGCAGTCTTGCGACCACGCAACGTCAAGCGCAGTCAACAACGCATCTAAAGAACCCCCACGCTCCGCGTCGCCACCGTCAAGAACTATCTCCCCATCCTCCACGCGCGCCGAGAACCCGCCGGCGGGCCCGGGCCGAAGTGTCCCAGCAGGGGCAGCAAGAGCGGACAAATCTTCGGCGACGAACGTGGGCCGGCACTCCCGCGGCGCCGATAAAAGGGCGAACGGGCCGGAAACACCGGTCAACACATGAAGCGAGTCCATCCCTGCGGCCACCGCCCCGGCGATGTCGGTGTCCAACCTGTCTCCCACACCAAGCGGCCGAGAGGAGTGGACCTGCTGCGCCGCCTGAAAAAACATCGCTGGCTCGGGCTTACCCGCCGAGCGGGGGACGACCCCCGTCGCTGACGTAACAGCAGCGACCATCGAGCCGTTACCGACCATGAGCCCCCGCTGGGTAGGTAGCGTGGTATCCACATTTGACGCTACGTACGCAGCGCCCCGCGCAATGGCAAGAGCCGCCTCGGACAAATCCGCCCAGCCAGTGTCAGGACTGTGGCCGTGAAGCACCAACGCAGGTCTGTCATCTGCCGAGGCGACCACGCGATACCCAGCAGCCTTCGCCAGCTCACGAAACGACGGAGCACCTACAACAAGAACAGGCTCGCCCGGGTTGATAAACTCACCCGCCAGAGCGATCGCAGCCTGGGCAGAGGTGAGTACGTCGTGAGGAAATGCCTTTAGGCCCACCTCGCGCAACATCGTGGCGACGACAGCGGGGCTGCGCGACGCGTTGTTGGTGATGTACACCTTCGCCGACGGAGCCGCATTAATGGCGTCAACCGCCCGGGCTATTGCGCGGCCTCCCTCCCAAACCGTGCCGTCGAGATCGAGAAGCAGGGCGTCGTAGGCGTCTTGGAGCGGCACTGCGGGCTACCCCAGTTCTTCTAGACGGTCGGCTGCGTCGGTCAACCCGTCGAGGTCAATCTTGGCCACGTGCTCGAACCACTGCATAGCCTCATCTGAGCGACCCAACCGCAGCAACGCGTCAGCGTAGGCATAGGACAGCCGCGCCAGCGAAGGTTCAGTCGACTCCAACGAAGGCTGCAAGCGGTCCAGAGTTGCAAGAGCCGCTTCATCCTGGCCCAGATCGTGGCGAGCCCCGGCGAGAACGATCGCCAACTCCCTTTTGGCATCGGGATCCAGTTCGCGAGCCTCGGGAGACCGACCGATCTCCAGCGCTCGTTCCGGACGCCCTAGTCCGCGTTCGGCGTCGGCCATCACAGCAAGAAGACCCGGGCCACCCGAGATCCGACGCGCGGCGCGAAGCTCGGACAGGGCTTCCTTCCACTCCCCCGCGTGGTAGGCCACAATCCCGTTCGTCTCACGCACAACGCCGACTCGCCCCGCTCTGTTCTTCGCAGCGCGCGCGTGACGCAGTGCAAGTTGCGGGTCGTCTTCAAGGAGGGTGCCGGCCATGATCATGTGTTGCGCCACTCGTTGGGCATTGTCTTTGGACAAAACCTTCAGGTCTTGGAGCACGGACCGATCAAGGTCGTTGACGTCCACGTCATCCGGGATATCTGGTTCAGACAGACGCTGGGACATGCGGTCTTCGCGGTAGCCCTGCCGGCGCGGATTAGTGCTGGTGCCTCCCCGGTGCTGGGAACGCCCGTCGTTGGGCCGGCCGCGGCGACCTTCGCGGCCACCATCTCCGCGTCGGCGGTCGTCGCTCTGTCGTCCGCGGGACTGCGAATCGTACGCCATGTGAACCTTTCCACGTAGTTGCGCTCAGTATAGGCGCGGATGGCGGGCGTTTAGGGCCGGGGCCCGGAAAAGCACGAAACCCCCCTGTGGGCGTGTGCTTTGGGGGGGTTTGTGTTGTTGAGTTGTTGGTCGGCGGTAACTTACTCTCCCACCCCCTCCCGGGGGCAGTACCATCAGCGCGGGCGGGCTTAGCTTCCGGGTTCGGAATGGGTCCGGGCGTGTCCCCGCCGCTATTGACCACCGACACATTTTTTTGTTGTTGGGCGCCCCGTGGCCGGGGGGTGTGGTGTGTCAGATACTGCATAGTGGACGCGGGTACGACACCTTTGTGGTGTGTGTTTCGTGTGCGGGTGGTTTTGGTGTATTAGTACCAGTCGTCTTGGTGCACATTACTGTGTGTCCAACTCTGGCCTATCAACCCCATCGTCTGTGGGGAACCTCGAATGAAACCTCATCTTAAAACAGGCTTCCCGCTTAGATGCTTTCAGCGGTTATCCCTTCCGTACGTAGCCAACCAGCGGTGCTCCTGGCGGAACAACTGGCACACTAGAGGTACGTCCGTCCCGGTCCTCTCGTACTAGGGACAGCTTTTTTCAAGTTTCAACGCGCGCGGCGGATAGAGACCGAACTGTCTCACGACGTTCTGAACCCAGCTCGCGTGCCGCTTTAATGGGCGAACAGCCCAACCCTTGGGACCTACTCCAGCCCCAGGATGCGACGAGCCGACATCGAGGTGCCAAACCATCCCGTCGATATGGACTCTTGGGGAAGATCAGCCTGTTATCCCCGGGGTACCTTTTATCCGTTGAGCGACACCACTTCCACTCGTAGGTGCCGGATCACTAGTCCCGACTTTCGTCCCTGCTCGACATGTCCGTCTCACAGTCAAGCTCCCTTGTGCACTTACACTCTTAACACCTGATTGCCAACCAGGCTGAGGGAACCTTTGGGCGCCTCCGTTACTCTTTGGGAGGCAACCGCCCCAGTTAAACTACCCACCAGGCACTGTCCCCAACCCAGATCATGGGCCAAGGTTAAGGTATCCACTACGGTCAGAGTGGTATTTCACCAACGACTCGGCCACCACTAGCGTGATGGTGTCATAGTCTCCCACCTATCCTACACAAACCGCACCGAACACCAATACCAAGCTGTAGTGAAGGTCCCGGGGTCTTTTCGTCCTGCCGCGCGAAACGAGCATCTTTACTCGTAGTGCAATTTCACCGGGCCTGTGGTTGAGACAGCAGGGGAGTCGTTACGCCATTCGTGCAGGTCGGAACTTACCCGACAAGGAATTTCGCTACCTTAGGATGGTTATAGTTACCACCGCCGTTTACTGGGGCTTAAATTCTCCGCTTCGACCCCCACCAGGGGGGGTCTAACAGGTCCTCGTAACCTTCCAGCACCGGGCAGGCGTCAGTCCGTATACATCAACATCACGTCTTCGCACGGACCTGTGTTTTTGGTAAACAGTCGCTCCCCTCTCTTCTCTGCGACCCCACCACGCTCACACACGAACAGTGTGATCACCTCGTAGGGTCCCCCTTCTCCCGAAGTTACGGGGGTAATTTGCCGAGTTCCTTAACCACAGTTCACCCGACCGCCTTAGTATTCTCTACCTGACTACCTGTGTCGGTTTCGGGTACGGGCCGTACGCACACATCGCTAGAGGCTTTTCTCGACAGCATAGGATCACCACCATCACCCCTCTAGGGGGCTACGCATCACGCCTCACACAAAAGCGGGCTGCATTTCACACCCCACCGTGCCACACGCTTACACCGCGCAATCCATTCCGCGGCGTGGCTACCTTCCTGCGTCACCCCATCACTGACCTACTAAGGTTCAGGCCCTCCACCACACACCCACCACACCACCACCCCCCGAAGGGGAAGGCAGCACAATAATGAGCATGCGGGAAGTTAGTATCACCCGTTACGTCTTGGGCGCGTGCATACGGGTACGGGAATATCAACCCGTTGACCATCGACTACGCCTGTCGGCCTCGCCTTAGGACCCGACTCACCCTGGGAAGACGAACTTGACCCAGGAACCCTTAGTCATCCGGCGGGTAAGATTCTCACTTACCACTCGTTACTCATGCCTGCATTCTCACTCGCGTGCAGTCCACAACCCCTCACGGTCCTGCTTCACCCCACACGCGACGCTCCCCTACCCAACAACACCCCACAGGGATATCATTGCCGCGGTTTCGGCGGTGTACTTGAGCCCCACTACATTGTCGGCGCGGAACCACTCGACCAGTGAGCTATTACGCACTCTTTCAAGGGTGGCTGCTTCTAAGCCAACCTCCTGGCTGTCATCGCGATCCCACATCCTTTTCCACTTAGTACACCCTTAGGGGCCTTAACCGGCGATCTGGGCTGTTTCCCTCTCGACTATGAAGCTTATCCCCCACAGTCTCACTGCCATGCACCACTTAACCGGCATTCGGAGTTTGGCTGACATTGCTAAGATGATAGTCCCGCTCAACCAACCAGTAGCTCTACCTCCGGCAAGCTCACATAACGCTGCACCTAAATGCATTTCGGGGAGAACCAGCTATCACGGAGTTTGATTGGCCTTTCACCCCTACCCACAGCTCATCCCCTCAGTTTTCAACCTAAGTGGGTTCGCGCCTCCACAACCTCTTACAATTGCTTCACACTGGCCATGGGTAGATCACCCCGCTTCGGGTCCAGGACATGCCACTACACACCCTCTTCGGATTCGCTTTCGCTACGACTCCCCCACAACCGGGTTAACCTCGCGACATGCCGCTGACTCGCAGGCTCATTCTTCAAAAGGCACGCCATCACACACCAGCGGTGCTCTGACGGATTGTAAGCGCACGGTTTCAGGAACTCTTTCACTCCCCTCCCGGGGTACTTTTCACCATTCCCTCACGGTACTATCCACTATCGGTCACACTGAGTATTTAGGCTTACCGGGTGGTCCCGGCAGATTCACAGCAGATTCCACGAGCCCACTGCTACTCGGGACAACACGCACACCACAGCACACACGCAACCACGTACGGGACTCATCACCCACTACGGCGCACCATCCCAGATGCTTCCGCTCACGCGCACACCACAATGGCCCAGGTGGCAGCCCGAACACACGCATCATCCCACAACCCCACACACGCAACCCCTGCCAGGTCTCACACGCACATGGTTTAGCCTCATCCGCGTTCGCTCGCCACTACTAACGGAATCACACTTGTTTTCTCTTCCTACGGGTACTGAGATGTTTCACTTCCCCGCGTACACCCCCACACAGGCTATGAATTCACCTGCAGGTCACACCACACAACTGGTGCCAGGTTTCCCCATTCGGACATCCTCGGATCAACGCTCGGTTGGCAACTCCCCAAGGCATAACGCAGCCTCCCACGTCCTTCATCGGCTCAGCATGCCAAGGCATCCACCGTACGCCCTTCACAACACACCCAACACACACAATCAGGCACACAACACACAAAAAAGAAAGATACTCGCGTCCACTATACAGTTCTCACACACCACACACACCCCCCACAACCACACACACCGTGCACAATCATGACAGGCGCGCCCACGAACACCACGCACACACACAACCACAACAGTCATGCGCACACACGCGAAGTGCCCCAGACACCCAACAGCATGCCAACCACCCGTTTGCAGGACACACGGTCATGACCACATACGCCCACCATCACACGAACAACACACCAGCATCATCCACACAACAGGGGGTGCGCGACCACCCGGCCAGATTTAAAAAAAGATGGCAGTGCCACACACGGACACATCAACCACCACCCCCACCACACGACCACGCGCGCAGGGGGGCACACAAAAAACTCCTTAGAAAGGAGGTGATCCAGCCGCACCTTCCGGTACGGCTACCTTGTTACGACTTCGTCCCAATCGCCGATCCCACCTTCGACAGCTCCCCACCCACACAGGGTTTAGGCCACCGGCTTCGGGTGTTACCAACTTTCATGACGTGACGGGCGGTGTGTACAAGGCCCGGGAACGTATTCACCGCAGCATTGCTGATCTGCGATTACTAGCGACTCCGACTTCATGGGGTCGAGTTGCAGACCCCAATCCGAACTACGACCGGCTTTCAGCGATTAGCTCACTCTCACAAGCTCGCACACGCGCTGTACCGACCATTGTAGCATGTGTGAAGCCCTGGACATAAGGGGCATGATGATTTGACGTCATCCCCACCTTCCTCCGAGTTAACCCCGGCAGTCTCTCATGAGTCCCCAACCGAATTGCTGGCAACATAAGACAAGGGTTGCGCTCGTTGCGGGACTTAACCCAACATCTCACGACACGAGCTGACGACAACCATGCACCACCTGCAAACAGACCACAAGGGAAACCACATCTCTGCGGCGATCCTGTTCATGTCAAGCCCAGGTAAGGTTCTTCGCGTTGCATCGAATTAATCCACATGCTCCGCCGCTTGTGCGGGCCCCCGTCAATTCCTTTGAGTTTTAGCCTTGCGGCCGTACTCCCCAGGCGGGGCGCTTAATGCGTTAGCTACGGCACAAACCCCGTGGAAGGGACTCACACCTAGCGCCCACCGTTTACGGCATGGACTACCAGGGTATCTAATCCTGTTCGCTACCCATGCTTTCGCTCCTCAGCGTCAGTAACTGCCCAGTAACCTGCCTTCGCCATCGGTGTTCCTCCTGATATCTGCGCATTTCACCGCTACACCAGGAATTCCAGTTACCCCTACAGCACTCAAGTTATGCCCGTATCGCCTGCAACCCCACAGTTAAGCCATGGACTTACACAAACGACGCGACAAACCACCTACGAGCTCTTTACGCCCAGTAATTCCGGACAACGCTCGCACCCTACGTATTACCGCGGCTGCTGGCACGTAGTTAGCCGGTGCTTCTTATCCAGGTACCGTCACAAAAGCTTCGTCCCTGGCGAAAGGAGTTTACAACCCGAAGGCCGTCATCCCCCACGCGGCGTCGCTGCATCAGGCTTGCGCCCATTGTGCAATATTCCCCACTGCTGCCTCCCGTAGGAGTCTGGGCCGTATCTCAGTCCCAATGTGGCCGTACACCCTCTCAGGCCGGCTACCCGTCGACGCCTTGGTAGGCCATTACCCCACCAACAAGCTGATAGGCCGCAAGCTCATCCCATACCGCAAAAGCTTTCCAACCACACACCAACATGCGATTCCTATCCGGTATTAGACCCAGTTTCCCAAGCTTATCCCGAAGTACAGGGCAGATCACCCACGTGTTACTCACCCGTTCGCCACTCGAGCACCCCAGCAAGCCAGGGCCTTTCCGTTCGACTTGCATGTGTTAAGCACGCCGCCAGCGTTCATCCTGAGCCAGGATCAAACTCTCCACAAAAACGTTTCAGCAGAAACAGGCCGTGAAAAGCCCAAACCCAACCAAAACACGCAACCACACACACCCCACACCAAAGCAGAGCGCACACAGCCACGCACAAAAAAACAACCAACCCCCACACCACACCACAAAACACAGCAGTGCAGCACAAAAGGCCAGCCACAAAAAACACACCACGCGAATCAATCACGCACCATGCCACCAACCACACACACCACCACCACAACCAAGCAGCAGCAGCACATGCACGCCGGCACACACCCCACCACACCACCACAACCAAGCAGCAGCACAGCAAGACACACACAGCACACAACCAACCCACAAACAAAAGTACATTGGCACACTATCGAGTTCTCAAACACCACACGCACACCCCACCACCAACCCATCAGGATTGAAGTGAAAGCAGCTTGCTCAGGCTACATTGTCGTTTTCTCGAAGTCAACCTGGCGTTAACCGGTAACTTTCCGTCCGCGACGCTGTTTCTGAAATTATTCTGCCGACTCGGTCCGTTTCACCTTGGGGCTTCCCGTTCCGGCGGCGAGAAAGAACATTAGCCAGCACCCGTCAGATAACACAAATCCCCTGCGTACGGTGTGTTTATGTGCGCAGGGGCGTCGTCAAGCTCGAAGGCCTAGATCCGCTTGACTCCGGCGAAATTTTTCTTGCCGCGCCGCAGGACCAGCCATCTTCCGTGAAGGAAGTTCTCGGACGAGGGGGTCCACTCCTCGTCGGAGATTCGCTCGTTGTTCACGTAAACGCCACCCTCGGCTACCGAGCGTCGGGCGGCTCCGCGCGAATCTGCCAGGCCAGTGCCGACGAGGAAGTCGATGATCGTCTCGGTCCGGGTCGAGGTTTCGTGAACCCTGGTCTCGGACACGGCTGAAGCCAGCGTCGCCTCATCGAGATCCCCGAGGTCCGCGCGACCGAACAGCGCCTGAGATGCCTGTTCAACCGATGCCGTGGCGTCTTCGCCGTGGATCAGAGTGGTCATTTCGCGAGCCAGGCGCCTTTGAGCCTCGCGCTTGAACGGCCTCTCCCGGACCTCTGTCTCCATCTCCGCCAGTTCGTCTCGGGTGAGGAACGTAAACCAGCGGAGGTACGTGATGACGTCTGCATCCGCCGTGTTCACAAAGTACTGGTACCACGCATACGGGCTGGTCATCTCGGGATCGAGCCACAGCGACCCGCCGCCCGTCGATTTGCCAAACTTTTTGCCTTCCGAGTCCGTGACCAGCGGCACCGTAAGCGCGTGCACCTTGGCGCCGTCCGCCCGACGGTTCAAGTCCACCCCGGCGACCAAGTTGCCCCACTGATCTCCACCGCCCACCTGCAGGACGCAGCCGTAATTGCGGCGGAGCTGGACGAAGTCGTTGGCCTGGAGCAGCATGTAGGAAAACTCGGTGAAGGAGATCCCGTCGCCCTCTAGGCGACGCTTGACTGTGTCACGGCTCAGCATGGTTGACAAGGAGAAATGCTTACCCACGTCACGCAAGAAATCGATGGCGCTGAGCTCGCGAGTCCACTCGTTGTTGTTTAGCAGCATCGCTGCGTTGTCACCCTCTAAAGTGACAAAACGCGACAGCTGGCCCGAGATCCGGTCGGCCCATTCCGCGACGGTGTCACGAGAGTTCATGGTTCGCTCCCCCACGTCGCGCGGGTCCCCGATCATCCCCGTAGCACCCCCGGCCAGCACGATCGGCCGGTGCCCAGCTAGCTGGAATCGGCGCAGCATGAGCAGGGGAACGAGGTGCCCGGCGTGGAGGGACGGCCCAGTCGGGTCGAAACCGCAGTAGAGGGTGATCGGTTCCTTCGTGGCTTCCCGGAGGTCATCAAGGTCGGTCGATTGGTTGATCAGCCCGCGCCATTCGAGCTCGTCGATGATTGAGGTGGGGGCGTGCGGACCGGAAGGTGAAGTCATCTCAGTCGTCTTTTCTCCGTAGGTGAACGCGTGGTGGTGGGTTCGGGTCTACTGAGCCGGATAGGGCTCAGACTCATCGACAAGAAGCACCGGGATGTCGTCCTCGATGCGATAGGCGATCGAAAGCCGATCATTAACCAGCAGTTGTTCTTCCTCGTGATACTCGAGCGGCCCCCCGTCCCTAGGGCAGGCGAGAAGCTCGAGCAGCTTCGGATCAAGACTCATGAGGGCTATCCTACGTTGCTCCGAACAGGCGTCTCCGCCCAGCGTCGAAACTCCTCGTTACGTGCCTGCACTCGGTCTCGTTGCTCCTCCACGCGTGGGCGGGCGGTGCCACCACGCGTATCACGCGAGGCAATGGCCCCTTCGACCGTCAGTACATCGCGCACGTTCGGGCTCAGACGCTTATCGACGCTTCGCAGTTCCTCGTCAGTGAGCTGGTCGAGGCCCTCTCCCCTGACCTCCGCGATGCGGACGCACGCTCCGGAGGCCTCGTGTGCTTCGCGGAAAGGAACTCCTTGACGGACCATCCATTCCGCCAGGTCCGTTGCCAGCGTGTACCCGGCGGGGGCCAACTCGCGCATCCTGTCCTCGTGGAAGGTGAGTGTGGACACCAGACCTGTCATGGCCGGGATGAGGAGGCGGAGTTGAGCGACGGAGTCGATAACCGGTTCTTTATCCTCCTGCAGATCGCGGTTGTAGGCCAGGGGCATCGCCTTGAGCGTGGCAAGTAACCCGGCCAGGTTGCCGATCAGCCGCCCCGCCTTCCCGCGCGTCAACTCTGCGACGTCCGGATTCTTCTTCTGCGGCATGATCGATGAGCCCGTGGACCAGGCGTCGTGAAGCGTGACGTAGCCGAACTCCGGGGTCGACCAAGCGATGATCTCCTCGGCGAAACGCGACATATCAACCGCGATCTGCGCGAGGATGAAGGCAGTTTCGGATGCGAAGTCTCGCGACGATGTGCCGTCCAAAGAGTTCTCCGCAGCCGAGTCGAACCCGAGCTCGGCGGCGATCGCTTCGGGGTTGAGCTTTAGCGAGGAACCAGCTAGGGCACCCGACCCGTAGGGCGAAACCGCGAGTCGCTTATCGACGTCACGGATCCGATCGAGGTCCCGCAGCAGTGGCTGGGCGTGCGCCAGCAGCGAATGCGCCAAAAGGATCGGTTGGGCAGCCTGGAAGTGGGTCTTGCCGGGCATAACGGCATCCGGGTGGGTGGCCGCCTGGGTCACGATTGCGTCGATAAGGTGCGAGATATCGAGCGCGATTGCCCGCAGCGCGTCGCGGCACCACATGCGAAACATCGTTGCGACCTGGTCGTTGCGGGAACGTCCGGCGCGAAGACGACCCCCCACCTCTGGGCCGATGCGCTCGATCAGGCCGCGCTCCATCGCCCCGTGAACATCCTCGTCCGTCGGATTTGGCAGGAACGAGCCGTCGGCAACGTCGCGTCCGAGCTGCGCGAGACCCGTCAGCATGGTCGCCGCATCCTCGTCGCTCAGGAGCCCGGCGTCGTGCAGCACTTTGGCGTGCGCCGTGGACGCCAGCACGTCGTAAGGAGCGAGCACCCAATCGAAGTGCGTGGAGGCCGACAGAGCGAACATGGCTTCGGAAGGGCCCCCGGAGAAGCGCCCTCCCCACAGCGCACCCTCATTTGTCGTGTGCTGCTCCATTACCCTCGGGCCTCCCGGTCGCGCTTGTTCGCAATCTGAGAGGACAGGCCGTGCAGGCGCACGAAACCCTTGGCCAGGGTCTGGTCAAACGTGTCGCCGGTGTCGTAGGTGGCCAGGTTGAAGTCGTACAGGGAGTGGTCGGACCTCCGCCCGTTGACGACGGCGCGTCCTGCGTGCAGGACCATCCGGATATCCCCGGTGACGTGTTCCTGAGTCGACTCGATAAACGCATCGAGCGAGCGTTTCAGCGGACCGAACCACAGCCCGTCGTAAACCTCCTCGGACCAGCGGGCGTCGATAAGTCGTTTGTACCGGGCAAGTTCGCGCTCTACCGTCACGTCCTCCAGCGCCTTATGCGCGGTGATGAGCGTGAGGGCGCCCGGCGCTTCGTACACCTCGCGGGACTTGATGCCCACTAGTCGGTCCTCCACCATATCGAGGCGGCCGATCCCCTGAGCGCCTGCGCGGCGGTTGAGCTCCTCGATCGCTTGGAGAACCGTCACGCGGCGGCCATCGATAGCGACGGGCGTGCCGGACTCAAAGGAGATAGTGATCTCATCGGGAGCATTACCCATGGCGGGGTCCTCAGTGTAGGCGTAGAGATCTTTCGTCGGCGGGTTCCACAGATCCTCCAGGAAGCCGGTCTCGACAGCACGTCCCCACACGTTTTGGTCGATGGAGAACGGGGACGCCGCAGACTGCTCAATGGGCAGATCCTTGCCCTCGGCGTACTCGATGGCCTTGTCGCGAGTCCACGCGAAATCGCGGGCCGGCGCCACGATCTCCAGGTCCGGATCCTGGTTGAGGAAACCGACCTCGAAACGAACTTGATCATTGCCCTTGCCCGTGCACCCGTGCGCAACGTGGGTGCCGCCCTGCTCCTGGGCGGCCTGGACCAGGTGCTTCACAATCAGCGGCCGAGAAATCGCCGAGACGAGCGGGTACTCCCCCTGGTACAAAGCGTTTGCCTTAATCGCGGGTAGGCAGTACTCGTCCGCGAATTCATCCTTGGCATCGACGACGATGGATTCCACCGCCCCGCAGTCGAGGGCTCGCTGGCGGACGGACTCCATGTCCTCTCCCCCCTGGCCTAAGTCGAGCGAGACCGCGATGACCTCGCCTTCGATCATCTCTGAGAGGTACGGGATGGCCACGGAAGTGTCCAATCCACCTGAGTACGCAAGAACGACGCGGTTTGTCATGATGTCTCCTTTTGTGTGAAATGCGTGCATTACTGTGATTACTGTCGTCACTGTGTGCCGCGCGTGGTTATAGCCCGGCGGGGCCGCAGAGTCGCTCAGAGAGTTCCTTGCCTGTCATTGGGTCTCGGGCGAGGACGAAAATCGTGTCATCGCCAGCGATCGTGCCAACAACATCGTCTAGCCCAACCCGGTCAATGTAGCTGGCCAGGTACTGGGCGGCACCCGGGGGTGTGCGCAGTACCGCGGTGGACCCCGAAAAATCCGCCGATACCACCAACTCATCGATCATGCGCCGCAGCTTGTCCCGCGGCCCCGACTGTGGGGGCGCCACCGTCGGTGATCCGGCGTTGGCGGTGTAAAATGGCCTACTGCCGTCGGCTGGGCGCACTTTTCGGGCCCCGAGTTCGTCGAGATCGCGGGAAAGAGTTGCCTGTGTGATGTCAATCCCCTCGTCGAGAAGCAACTCGGCCAGCTGGACTTGGGATGACACCCGCGTGGAATCGAGGATCTCCATGATGCGGGCAAGTCGCGCCGTTCTTGAAATGGAAGGGCTCACCGCGACTCCTCTAACAGCCACGCGAGTAACGCTTTTTGGGCGTGAAGTCTGTTCTCCGCCTCGTCGAAAACCCGGGAAGCGGGCCCGTCGATGACCTCCACCGTCACCTCATTGCCACGGTAGGCGGGCAGGCAGTGCAGGAAGATCGCGTTATCCCCGGCCGCAGCCATCACGTCGGCGTTGACTTGATATGGCAGAAACGGAGTACGGCGGTCTTTGCCGTCGCCTTCCATCCCCATTGACACCC
Source organism: Corynebacterium capitovis DSM 44611 (assembly GCF_030440535.1). Classification (NCBI taxonomy): domain Bacteria; kingdom Bacillati; phylum Actinomycetota; class Actinomycetes; order Mycobacteriales; family Corynebacteriaceae; genus Corynebacterium; species Corynebacterium capitovis. The sequence goes on from NZ_CP047117.1 coordinate 1,207,204, forward strand.
ACGTGTCCGTGATGACGACGTCAGCGCCGCGCACCTCCGCGAGGTCTGAAGTGGCGACCACGGTCGCCCCCGTCTCGGCTGCACGGGTCCGAGCCCTCGCCACGAACTCTGCCCGCGGTTGGAAATCCTCCGGCGCGATAATGGAGATATCCATTCCTGCCGTCGCGAAGCCAATCATGTAGGAGTTGGCCATGTTGTTGTCACCGTCGCCGAGGTAGACGGCCTTTTTGCCGCGGAGTCCGGCGGGGCCCTCCTTGGGGCACACGTTCTCGACACACGTTTGTAGGTCCGCAAGGATCTGGCAGGGGTGAAGGTCGTCGGACAACGCGTTGACCACTGGGACCGTCGCGGTTTGCGCCATTTCTTCGAGACCGCGCTGAGCGTACGTGCGCCACACGATTGCTTCCACGTAGCGGGAGAGAACAGCGGCCGTGTCCTGGTAAGTCTCGCCTTTGCCCATTTGGGACTTTCCCGTCTCGACGACGATGGCGTTCCCTCCGAGCTGCGCGATTCCCGCGTCGAAGGAGAAACGCGTTCGGGTCGACGTCTTGTCGAACAAGACGGCCACCGAAAGCGGGCCCTCTAGCGGACGGCGCGCCAGGGGCTGCCGCTTGAGTTCCGCGGCCAAGATAAGGACCTCGGCTTGTTCCTGGGGCGTGAGGTCATCGTCGGAAAGAAAATGCCGCAGTGCCATCTACTTTGCTCCTTTCGAACAGCTTTCAAGCGTCGCCTCAAATCGGCGCACCGCCTCCCGTATTTCATCGCCAGTGATGACCAATGGGGGCGTGATTCGCACAACGCTTGCCGACGGCGCGTTCAGGATCAACCCGTTACCCAACCCGGCGGTCACCATTTCTTTCGCTACGTCGCGGGCGAGCACGACTCCGAGCATGAGGCCGCGGCCGCGGACGTTGTTGACGCCGTCGAGCTGCCAAAGGAGCTGTGAGAACAGCTCGCCCTTCCGCTTCACCTCATCCATGAAATCGTCGTCCACGACGTCAAGTACCGCGTTGGCCGCGGAGCAAGCGATGGGGTTGCCACCGAACGTCGTCCCGTGGGAGCCAGGCGTGAACAGCGAGGCCGCGCGCCCGCGCGCGATGACCGCGCCGAGCGGGAGGCCGCCGCCGAGCCCCTTCGCCATCGTGATGACGTCGGGGGCGACGTTGTCGTGTTCGTGAGCGAAGAACCTTCCTGTTCTGCCCACGCCCGCCTGGACCTCGTCAACCACCATGAGGATGCCGTGCCTCGTGCATATCTCCCGCACGCTAGCTACGAACCCGTCGGGAGCGGGCAGAACTCCTGACTCGCCCTGAATCGGTTCCAGGAAGATAGCGGCTACGTCACCTGGGTCGCGCTCGACCAGGAAGCGGAGGGCAGCTGTGTCCCCGTAGGGGTAAAACTCCACGCCCGGGGCCAGGGGTTCGAAGAGGCGGCGCTTGTCGGGTTGCCCGGTCAACGCGAGGGCGCCCATGGTCCGCCCGTGGAAACCGTGCTCGGCAGCGAGGATCCGTCCCCGGCCCGTCAACCGGGCGAGCTTAAATGCCGCCTCATTCGCCTCTGCACCCGAGTTGCACAAGAACACGCGGGCGGACTCATCACCGGTTCGAGCTTGGAGGCGCTGCGCGAGCGTCACGACAGGTCGGGTTGCGAAGAAGTTGGAGACGTGGCCCAGCGTCGCCGTTTGCTCGCTTACCGCCCGCACGATAGCGGGGTGCGCGTGGCCGAGCGCGTTGACCGCAATCCCAGCGAGCAGGTCGATGTACTCCTTGCCGGAAGCGTCCGTCACCGTGGCACCCGCGCCCGAGACCAGCTCGAGCTGAGGCGCCCCGTAGGTGTCCATAAGTGAGGAGGCCCACGCGTCGATCGCAGTACTCACGCCTGATCGTCCTTTCTAAAAACTGTCCCCTCCGGGTAGTGCGAGGCGTCGTAGCCGTCAGGCAAAACCATCGTGCCTATTCCTCCCGTTGTGAGAAGCTCGAGCAGCACCGAGTGGGCGATTCTGCCGTCAATCACATGGGCAGCCCTCACGCCGCCGCGCACGGCTGTCATGCACGCCTCCATCTTTGGGATCATGCCGGCATCGAGCGTCGGCATCATTGCGCCCAAGCCCGACACCTCAATCTTTGACACGAGTGAATCCTGATTGGGCCAATCGGTGTACACGCCCTCAACGTTCGTCAGCACCACAAGACGCTCCGCTCCGAGCGCCGCCGCCAGCTCGCCGGCGGCCTCGTCGGCGTTGATGTTGTAGACGTTCCCGTCCGCGCCAGGGGCGATCCCGGACACGACGGGAATGCGACCCGCGTCGATGAGGTCCATGACGGCGGACGGGTTGACGTCGACAATCGTGCCGACGAGGCCGATGTCAAGCGCTTGCCCGTTTTCCTCCACGAAACGCTGCTCGGCGCGGAACAACCCCGCGTCCTCCCCCGAAATTCCTACGGCGTAGGGCCCGTGCGAGTTGATCCGCCCAAGTAGGTCTCGCCCGACTTGGCCGAAAAGCACCATGCGGACGACTTCCAGGATTTCCGGAGTTGTTACTCGCAACCCACCGAGGAACTCCCCGCCGTCCATTCCAAGCCTGGTGAGCATTGCAGATATCTGCGGTCCACCACCGTGCACGACAACGGGTTTGACACCTACGGTGCGGAGGAACACCATGTCCGCGGCAAAAGCGGACTTCAGGTCCTCGTCCACCATCGCGTTCCCGCCGTACTTCACCACGACGATTTTGTCGCGGTAATGCTGCAGCCAGGGCAGGGCCTCTGCGAGGACATGAGCGCGCGCCTCATTGGTGAGGTTCATTGCGCTAAGCGGAGATGCCATCATGAGATTTCCTCCTCCCTATGTGCTGTAAGCCGAGTTGATTTCCACATAGGCATGCGACAGATCCGTCGTCCGTACCGTTGCTGTGCCTGCCCCGCCGGTGCCCAGGTCAACAAGGACCTGCACATCCGCCCCGGAAAGGTCGACTTGGCGCGCCCCAGGCGTCCCTGTGGAGTCAATGCAGACGGGCTGCCCGTTGAAAGAGACGGAGATCTTGTCCGGATTCATGTCAGCGTCGGCCATCCCAACGGCTGCGAGCGTGCGGCCCCAGTTCGGGTCCGAACCGAACATGGCGCACTTGAACAGGTTGTCCCGCCCGATGGTTCGCGCCGCGTTCAGAGCCTGCGCCTCGGACCCGGTGCCGGTCACAGTAATCGTCACGCGTTTGGTGACGCCTTCGGCATCAGCCTGCATTTGACGGGCAAGGTCCTCACACACCTCTAAAACGGCGGCATCAAGGTCCTCCTGGGTCGGCGTGACACCGCTGGCGCCGCTCGCCATCAGGATGACCGTGTCATTTGTCGAGGTCGCCCCGTCGATGTCGAGCGTATCGAAGGTCGCGGCAGTCGCGGCGCGCAGAGCGCGGTCGAGCGTCTCAGGCGTCGCGACAGCGTCGGTGCTAAGACAGGCGAGCATCGTTGCTAGGGACGGCGCCATCATCCCCACGCCTTTGCCCATCGCCCCCACGCTCCACCCATCCCGGGCAGCGAGCGCCTGCTTCGCAACGGTGTCGGTGGTCATGATCGCCCGCGCCGCGGCCTCCCCCTCGTCCCCAAGCGAGGAAGACAGTTCAACAATCCCCGCGCGGAGCTTGCTCATTGGCAACAGGTCACCGATAAGCCCCGTGGAACACACTGCGACGTCGTCTAGCTCGATGCCAACATTCTCGGCAACGAGCTCCTGCTCCTCCACCGCGTCTGCATCCCCCTGAGCCCCGTTGCAGGCATTGGCGTTGCCGGAATTGAAAACGACAGCTTTGAGCGTGCCATCCGCGACGGCACGCCGGGTGGCTTTTACTGGCGAGGCGACCACGCGATTGCGGGTGAAAACTGCAGACGCCGAGAACAATGGGCCAGTGTTGACAACAAGTGCCATGTCGGGGTTGCCGGATGCCTTGATCCCGGCGGTTGTCGCTGCCGCGATGAAACCCCGTGGTGCTGTGACGCCTAACGATGACATAAGAGGTTCCCTTCTGTTTTAGGGCGCCACGCCGACAGTGGGAAGGCCCGCGGTCTCGTCGAAACCGAGTGCGATGTTCATACACTGGACCGCCGCGCCCGCTGTTCCCTTGGTCAGGTTGTCGATGGCCGTGGTCACGAGGAGTTTGCCCGAACGCTCGTCAGCCTCGACCTGGAGGTGGCACATGTTGGTGCCCACCACGTTTTTCGTCTGCGGTTGGATTCCCTCCGGCATTACCCACACGAATTGCTCCGAAGCATAAAAGTCGAGGTATACCTGTCGGGCTCGGGCGGTATCCACCCCTTCTTCTAGCGGCGCGGTGACGGTCGTAAGGATGCCCCGTGGCAGCGGTGCGAGAACTGGAGTGAAGCTGACTTTGACGTCGCCGGCACGCGCCCCGGCCACCTCCGCGATGTTTTGCGCGATTTCAGGGGTGTGACGGTGGCGTCCACCGGTGCCGTACGCTTTGAGGGACCCCATCGTTTCCGAGCCGAGCAGGGACACCCGCGCTTTCTTCCCAGCGCCTGAAACACCGGTCACGGACACTACGTTCACGTCTGGACGGGCGATACCCGCTTGGATAGCCGGCATAGCCGCAAGCGTCGCCCCGGTGGGGAAACACCCGGGGATCGCAACGCGCCGTGAAGCGGCGATGCGCTCTCGGTGGCCCGGCATCTCCGGGATTCCGTAAGGCCACGTGCCGGCGTGATCGTTTCCGTAGTACTCCACCCAATCGGCGGGATTCTCCAGCCGGAAGTCAGCGGCGCAGTCGAGGATGAGAGTGGACTCCGGCAGCTTCTTGGCAATGTCTGCGGAGTAGCCGTGCGGCAGGCCGAGAAAAACGACATCGTGGCCGGCGAGGACCGCGGGGTCCGTCTTCTCCATTACCCGGTCCGCCAGCTGCGGAACGTGCGGAAGCAGCGCGGCGCCGGTTTGCCCCGAGTTCGCGTTCGCAGTGAGCGCCCCGATGACGAGCTCACCCGATTGGTACGCCGGGTGGCCCAAGAGCAGACGGAGAATCTCCCCGCCTGCATATCCCGTCGCACCCGCCACGGCTACTTTGAGTGTCATAAAAGCCACTGTAGGCTTTTATGCAATCAAATGCAATCTATGCACGCATCTCTGCGCCGCACTCTCGCTGCGCAGTCTCAACCGCAGCAAGACGGGCCGCGGAAGCTTCGTCTTCCGTGAGCGTCCGGTCGGGGGCGCGGAAGACGAGGCCGAAAGCGAGGGACTTCTTCCCCACGCCGAGGTGATCAGCACGGTAGACGTCGAAAAGCGAGACGCTTTCCAGCAGCTCTCCGGCGCCGCGCTCAACCGCCCGTCGCACGGACTCGGCGGGAACCTGCTCGTCCACAACCAACGCGATGTCTTGGAGAACAGCTGGGAATGCGGAAAGCGACGGAGCCGGCAGCCGGGTGTTTTCGGGCAGGCTGCTCAGGTCGATTTCCATAGCGCACGCGCGCTCCGGCAGGCCGAGCGACTCGAGGATCTGCGGGTGCAACTCCCCAGCATGCCCGACAACGGTGCCTCCGGCGAACAGCGCCGCGCAGCGTCCGGGGTGCCACGGGAGGTACCCTGCCGCCTCCACGTCGAGCTCGACCCCGGCCGCCCGGGCTACGACCCGCGCGGATTCAATCGAATCAGCCCACGAGTACGCACGCCCGGCGCCCCACGGCCCGCCCAACTCGTGGAGGCCCACACCCACCGTCGCCGCGTGGAGGTGCTGCTGGGGCAAGGACTCAACGAGCTCACGCAACTCCTCCTCCCTCGGACGCGCGGTGACGTCGAGCAGAGGCGAGGAATCAGCCCGGCGCCGGGTGACCTGCGCCACCGAATAGACCGACAGGTCGCGCTTTCCGCGTGCGACGTTTCGGCCGACCGCCTCGAGCATGGGGGGCAGCAGGGTGGACCCCAGCATCGCGTAGTCCGCATCGAGCGGGTTGCGGACGGTGACAACCTCCCGCCGCGGGTCATCCGCGTCAAGGCCCCAGGTATCGAACGTCGTATTCGCGATGAAGGGCGTGGGGATGATCTCGGCGTATCCGGAGTAGGCCAGCGCGTGAGTTACGGCTCGGCGCCGCTTCTGCGCGGGCGAAAGACCCCGCCCGCCGCGCGGCGTCGGCAGGACGGACGGGATCGCGTCCAATCCCTCAAGGCGCACGACTTCCTCGATGAGGTCTACGGGCATGATGAGGTCGTTACGCCAGGTTGGCGGGACAACCCGCAGCTCGTCTCCGTGACGCTCGACCTCGCAACCCACTTCGCTCAATCGCGTGACGACGTCCTCCGCGCTGTACTCCACGCCCACGACCTCAGCCGGGCGGGAAGCACGCATCGTGATCGTTCGCCGCTCGGGCTCGCTTCCGACGAGAGTGCGACCCGCGGCGATTGTGCCGCCGGCGCACTCGACAAGCAGTGCGCACGCGACGTCGAGCGCAACCTCCACAACGGCCGGGTCGACACCCCGTTCAAACCGGCGAGATGCCTCGGAGCTGAGGCGGTGACGGCGAGCAGTCCGCGCCACGGTGAGTTCATCCCACGTCGCGGCCTCGAAATAGACCGAGGACGTTTCCTCCGAGATCTCGGAGGTGGTGCCCCCCATAACACCGGCGAGTGACTGGATGCCGGAGGCGTCGGAAATCACCACGTCCTCGGCCGACAGGGTCCGCCGGACATGATCGAGGGTCTCAAACTCTTCTCCGCCCGCGGCGGTGTGCACGCGGAGGGAACCCGAGATCTTGTCGGCATCAAATGCGTGCATCGGCTGCCCGAGGAGAAGCATCACGTAGTTGGTCACGTCGGTGGCTGCGTTGACGGAGCGGATGCCACTGAGCATCAGCTCGCGTTGGAGCCAAAAAGGGGCTGGAGAATGAGGGTCGATGCCTTCAACCTTGCGCACACCGAAGCACCGGGCTTTGGTGGACGGCTCCAGGGAGACGTCGATCAGCGAACCCTGCGGCTCGGGAACAGCAGTGAGGTCCACGCCCGCGACGTCCGGCCGCGTCGCGATATCCATATAGGTCAAACCGAAAGACGAGGCGATCTCGCGCACGATACCGCGGGCCGACAGAGCGTATCCGCGGTCGGGCGTGATGTTGACGTCAAAGACGGTGTCCGCCAAGCCGAGGCCCTTCCTGGCGTCCTCACCCGGGGTCCCCGACCCGTCCGGCAGGGTAATAATCCCTTCGCTTTTTGCGCTCAAGCCGAGCTCCGCCGCTGACGCCATCATCCCGTTCGAGATGTGACCGTAGGTTTCTCGCGCGGCGATGGCGAAACCACCCGGAAGAACGGCACCCGGCAGCGAGACGACAACGAGGTCGCCGACGTTGAAATTGCGAGCGCCGCATATGATCCCCTGTGGCTCGCCAGTGCCGTTCGCGCGACCCACGTCAACCTGGCAGTAACGAATCGGCTTCTTAAACCCGCTAAGCTCCTCGATTTCAAGCACGCGGCCGTAAACGAGTGGCCCGGTGGTCTCCGGGATGGCGGTGAAACCCTCGGTTTCGAAACCGACCCGGACGAACCCGGCGTCGAGTTCTTCGGGAGAGACGGACCAGCCTTCGTTCCCGCCGTTACGGAGCAGGCGAGTAATCCACTCTTGCGAAATCAGCATGTCGTTTGAACTCCTCTGCTAGGCCTGAACGCCGAATGGGATAGTAAAGCGGACATCTCCTTCGACCATGTCACGCATGTCTGACAGGCCGTTGCGGAATTGAAGGGTGCGCTCCAGGCCCATGCCGAAGGCGAAACCGGAATACTCTTCCGCGTCGATACCCACCGCCCGCAGTACGTTGGGGTTGACCATCCCGCACCCGCCCCATTCGATCCACCCGGCGCCGCCTTTCTTGTTGGGGAACCACACGTCCACCTCGGCAGACGGTTCAGTGAAGGGGAAATAATTCGTCCGCATGCGCGTCTTCGTACCGGGGCCGAAGAGCGTCGTTGCGAGGTGGTCGAGAGTACCGCGGAGGTGCGCCATCGTCAGGCCGCGGTCCACCGCCAGCCCCTCGACCTGGTGAAACACGGGTGTGTGCGTCGCATCGAGCTCGTCGGAGCGGAACACGCGGCCGGGGCAGGCGATGTAGAGGGGCACGTCCCTTTCCAACATCGTGCGGATCTGGACGGGAGAAGTGTGGGTTCGCAGGACCTGCTTCGAATCCTCGTGGCCGACGTAAAACGTGTCCTGCAACGTTCGGGCCGGGTGGTCCGGAATGATGTTCAGCGCATCGAAGTTGAAGTACTCCGCCTCCACCTCCGGGCCTTCGGCAATTTCCCACCCCATGCCGAGAAAAATGTCCGCGATGTTCTCGCTCAGCGTTGTGATCGGGTGCATGGCCCCCACCTGCGAGCGGGTGGTGGGTAGCGTCACGTCGACCTTTTCTTCACGAAGCTGCTGTTCCCGGTGCTCGGCTTCCCGCTCCTCGCGGATCTGCGCAAACCGCTTCTCGACGCGCCCGCGCGCCATATTCACCAGCCTGCCCGCGTCTTTACGTTGTTCCTTGGGCAACGAACCTAGCGCTCGGCGGGCCTGGGGAATGTAGCCATCGTCTCCGAGGTGCGCGCGGTGGGCCTCCTCAAGAGACTTAAGGTCCGTCGCGTGCTCGAAAGCACTAATCGCGGCGTTGGCCGCAGTGACAAGCGCCTCCTCGGACAGATTGGGAGTGTCGGACACGTTTTATCCCTTCCGCATAGATTCGTTCTTCGCCTGTTTTAAGCGCTCACCAGCATACCCAGCGCGCTCCGGGTGACCGCGAATCTGGCCCACTCAGCGTTTGCCCAGCAGATGTGCGGTTACCTCACGCCTCACTAGTGCTTTCTCTGGTTCGAAACTCCACCGTCTGCACAACACTTTTCCCTAGGTTCAGCTCTAGCGCTCGGACACGGATTCCGAGCCCTTCTGTTTACTCCCTGCGGAAAGGACACTCCCATGACCCGTTTCTTCGAGGGACGACCCCTCGACCGGCAACACGAGGACGTCGAAGATCAAGGCCTGGCCTTCGACCTCGGCACTCTACACACGCGCGTCACCCGCCGACGTCTGCTGGGAATGTGAGGGGTTGGCGCTGGCGCGGCGGCACTCGCGGCCTGCGCACCCATCGGACAATCAGCCTCGACGGCTTCCTCAACCGCGACGTCAACAACCACCGCCACCGCTGGTGCGGCAGCTGCGGCAATCGAGATGGAAACCGAGACCTCCGGCCCCTACCCGGGGGACGGTTCAAACGGACCCGACGTCTTGGAGCAGGTAGGTGTTCAGCGCAAAGATATTCGCGGTTCAATTGGCGGCGGCGCGACCGCGAGCGGTATCCCGCTGAGCGTCACAATGAACATCATCGACATGACGAACTCGAACTCACCTATGGCGGGCGCTGCGGTCTACATGTGGCATTGCAACGCGGAGGGTGAGTACTCGATGTATTCCGCGGGATTGGAAAACGAAACGTACCTGCGAGGCGTGCAGGTGACGGGTGACGACGGTTCCGTCGAATTCACGACTATCGTCCCCGGCTGCTACTCCGGGCGTTGGCCACACATTCACTTCGAGGTGTTCTCCTCGGTGGACGACATCACGGACTCCACGAAGGCGATCTTGACCTCAACCGCCCAGCGGCATCGCCCCCATGGGTGGCGGCACTCCCTCGCGACCGCCAACCACCTAATCGCCCACGGCGCCGCCCGGGGAAAATATCGCCTTCGATGACTCCCACATACACATCGCAGCTGCCGTGGCCAAGTTGAGCGACTCCGCGCTCCCGCGGATAGGGATGCTCACGCGCGCGTCAGCCTCCGCGATGAGGCGATCTGGCAGCCCGTGGGCCTCGTTACCGAACAACCACGCCGTCGGCCGTTCAAGCAAACCGCCAGCAGAGTCCAGAGACACTTCACCGTTCGATGCCGTCGCAACGATCTGTAGGCCCGCCGCGCGGAGTTGACCGACCACATCCGCGGTATTTCTCTCACGGACGACGGGCACGTGAAACAGAGACCCTGCCGAGGCGCGCACGGCTTTTCCCGCCTCGGGGTCGACGGCGTCACCGGAAAAAATCACCGCATCCGCCCCGCAGACGTCCGCGATCCGGACAAGCGTGCCGGCGTTGCCTGGGTCGTTCGTTGCAACACCCACTGCGAGGAACCGGGGGCAGCCCCTCAAAACCGCGCTCAATGACCAGAGCGCCGGTTTGCAGACAGCAAACAGGCCCGTCGTGCTCACCGTGTCCGCTAAGTACGTGGCGGCCTTTTCGGTAATGGCGTGGGTGTAAACATTCATGTGCCCCGCCGCGGTGAGAATCTCTGAAAACTCGTGAGCCGCCGCTTCCGTCACGAAGATGTCCGTAGCCGCGCCCGTCGCCACCGCTGCCTCAACGGAGTTAGCACCTTCGATGAGGAAACGGCCAGCCTTTCGCCGCCCTTGAGCCTTGTGAAGCTTAGCAGCGTTGACGATGCGCGGTGTCCGCTCGGTAAAAGGCGAAGCGAAGTCTAGGGTCATGAATGAAGAGATTACTTGGAGACGCGTCAGGCAAGCTAAAACCCGCTGCACACAGGCGGTGGGCAGCGGGTGGGGGTCACGCGCGGGCCTCGTTTACGCGGCGCGGACCGGAGCGTTAACGTCTTCCGGGAGCGCGTTCTTGGCCGTCGCGCAGAGAGCGGAGAACGCCGCGAAATCGTTGACGGCGAGCTCAGCGAGGATCTTGCGGTCGACCTCAACCTGCGCCAGCTTGAGGCCGTGGATGAGGCGGTTGTAGGTGATGTCGTTCATACGAGCCGCAGCATTGATGCGCTGAATCCACAGCTTACGGAACTCGTTTTTACGCTGGCGGCGGTCGCGGTACGCGTAGGTCTGGGAGTGCAGCCACTGCTCCTTGGCCTTGCGGTACAGGCGGGAGCGCTGGCCACGGTAGCCCTTGGCGGACTTCAGAATCGCGCGGCGCTTCTTCTTGGCATTGACTGAACGCTTAACACGTGCCATGGGTCAAAACTTCCTTTGTGAAATCGGGGGATGTACGAGGACGCCGGCAGGTCTTAGGAGATGCCGAGGAGGCGCTTCGCGCGCTTAACGTCAGCTGGGGCGACGTCCGTGGTGCCGGAAAGCTTGCGGCGACGCTTCGAGGAGAGCTTTTCGTTCAGGTGGCGCTTGCCTGCCTGCTCGCGGCGCAGCTTGCCCTTGCCGTTGACCTTGATGCGCTTGGCGGTGCCCTTGTGGGTCTTCTGCTTCATGGTAAAGCCCTTCCGAGGTTGTAACGTGTTTGAAACGTCCAAAGGCGGGGTGCCTATAGAACGTTGGAAACGATGTTTACTTCTTTCCCTTGCGGGATGGACCGAAGATCATGGTCATATTCCGGCCGTCTTGCTTCGGCCGGGACTCCACCACTCCGAGCTCCCCGATGTCTTCCGCAAGACGATCGAGGAGGCGATAACCGAGCTCGGGACGCGACTGTTCACGCCCGCGGAACATGATCGTGACCTTGACCTTGTTACCCTTTTCCAGGAAGCGCTCGACATTGCCCTTTTTAGTCTGGTAGTCGTGCTCATCGATCTTAGGGCGGAACTTCTGTTCCTTCACCACTGTCTGCTGCTGGTTCTTGCGGGACTCGCGGGCCTTTTGGTCCTGCTCGTACTTGAACTTGCCGTAGTCCATGATTTTGGCTACGGGCGGCTTCGCAGTCGGAGCCACTTCGACAAGGTCAAGGTCCGCTTCGTATGCCAGTTTGCGGGCATCGTCGGTGCGGACAATGCCCACCTGCTCGCCGGAGGGTCCGACGAGTCGAACTTCGGGAACGCGGATGCGCTCGTTGATCCGAGTTTCAGCGCTGATGAGAACTCCTAAAGACTAAAGAATCACTGTCGGTCGCTACCGAACCACTCATGTCGAACTCATCCCACGCGAAAAACCCGTGCCGCTTGCGGCGGCACGGGAGCTCTTCCTAACGCGGCCACCACTGGCGTCCGCGCGTTGAACCCGTAGCCTTCCGAATACTCAGCGGCATGGGGTGGGAGTAACTCCACTTGTGGCCCGCGTGCCCCAAAAAGGCCACACTGGGCGGTAGTGGCTACACGATAACATGCGCGCGGTGATTCTCAAAACGGCGCGACAGAGATAGCCTTGATCGACGTGGATACGACTGTGTCGCCAGCCCGCCCGCCCGGCGTCGACTGGAAAGCTGCGGCGTTGGGCGCATTCGCGCTCGCACTGTCGGCCGCGATTTCTCCGTTAGCACTCCCGGCTTTGGGCGCGAGTCTCCTCGCCATCGCACTTGTGGCGCTCTCCCAGCGGTGGCCTCACCAGACCGGCGCCGCGATGGTGGTGTTGTTCGTCTGCGGCGCCGCTTTCGTCGGGACCCGTAGTCCCGTCCTGGTTTTCACAGCTCCCTTCTTCGTCGCCTCCATCGCCTTTTCGGGGCGGTTCCGCTTCGCGCTTGCTCTCGCCCTCATTCTTGGCTACATCAGCGTTACAAGCCCCTTCACAGGCCAATGGGCTCCCTACGATCTCACCGGAACGCTGATTTTTGCCACTGCCCTATCCGTGGCTTTGTGGGCTGGCAGTTATTTTCGCCGGCAGCGGCTCCTCCACGCTGCCAATCAGCAACGACTCGAGGCGGAAATGGATGACCGGAGGGAGCAGCTGACCCGCTACCTTCACGATTCGGTAGCCACTACCCTCACGTCTGTTGTCATGCGCGCGGAGACACTCGCCCTCACGTCCACCAGTGGCTCCGACGTGAAGAAGTCTTTGGAGCTGATTGCCGACGAGACACGCGAAGCGATGCAGGAAGTTCGGCACCTCATCCAGGTCACCCGCGATGACTGGGCGATCGAAGCCGAAACAGAACCCCTGGACAGGACGATCGCCGAGCAGGTCAGCGTCACGTCGAGGCTCTTGCGAAGCCACGGCTTCGAAGTGCGGGGGGACGAGGAAGCCAAACTCATCGAAGGGTCTTTCCCCGCCGGTTTCGAGCGCCTTTTCGCCGAGCTTGCTACCAATGCGATCAAGTACGCACTGCCGGGGTCGACGATCCTGTTGCGAATTGTCAAGGACGAGACAGGCCTGCACTGTCGGCTGAGCAACGTCGTCGGTGGGGCCGTCTCCCTTTCCCACATGACGAGCCGGTTTGGGTTGGAGGAGGCGCGCCGTCTTGTTGAACGCCACGGTGGCACCTTCCGGGCGCGCCCACGGCTCAACCGCTGGGTGGTGGATTTCTACCTCCCTGAGCCACCTCGAGCAGACGCCCCAACCCCGCCAGTGCCCCCCAAAATGGGTGGAGACCTTCGTTCCTCAATGGACCCGCGGAGGTGGAGTGTGGCCCGACATCGGCGAAAATAGGGACGAAGCTAGGATTACTCATCCCAGCCAGGAAGATTCAGGAAAGGATTTGCAATGAAAGCTCGCTTGACAGCCGGCGTCCTCTCGGTCGCCCTGTTGTTCGGGGCGGCCCCCGCAGCTCATGCACACACCGAGGCAGAACCAGAGCGGGATTCCACTCCGTCCGTCAGCTTCTATTCCACGATGACCGACTTCTTGTCCTGCAAATTGTACCCGACCCGCCCTTGGTGCCCCACGTCCAACGCGCCCCGATGAGCGATCCCATCAACGTCCTTCTCGTTGATGACAACCCTCTTGTCCTCAGCTCCTTCCGCCAGTACTTCAGCACCACGTCCGACATCACTGTGGTAGCAGACGCCGCTAACGGCCGGGAGGCACTAGCCGAGTTAGCACTTCACGATATCGACGTCGTTCTCGCTGACATCCACATGCCGACGATGGACGGCCCGACGCTTCTCGAGCACATCAATGAGCTTGATTCGCCCCCGATTTTCGTGGCTGTCACTGCGTTCGATTCCGACCGCACGATGCGACGCATTCTCCGGTTGGGCGGAGCTGGTTACGTCCTCAAGAGCGAAAAGCCTCAAATCCTTATCGACGCCATCCGTTCTGCGACCGACGGAGGCATGGTCGTCTCCGCCCCGGCGATGCGCCGGCTCGTGACAAATCTGCGAGTCGATCAGCCGCAACGCCGGGTCGACCCGATCGACGAGGCACTCAAACTTCAAACGCTTACTAACGCCGAAAAGAACGTGCTCGTGTTACTGTGCCAGGGAATGTCGAACTCAGAGATGGCCGAGGAGCTGGCCTACTCCGAGTCGACGATTAAGAAGTACGTCTCCAACATCATCTCCCAGTTCGGTGCGACGTCGCGGCTCAACCTCGTGGTGAAAGTCCTCAACGCCGATTACTAGGGGTGTCTGCGGCCGCCCCTAAAGAATCCGGCCGAGGAACTCCCCCGTATACGAATCCTTCACCTTCGCGACGTCCTCCGGGGTGCCCTGGGCGACGACCGTCCCGCCGCCGGAGCCGCCCTCCGGGCCCATGTCGATGATCCAATCTGCGCACTTGATCACGTCGAGGTTGTGCTCGATGACGAGAACGGTATTGCCTTTCTCGACGAGACCGTTGAGAACAAGCATCAGCTTGCGGATGTCCTCGAAATGCAAACCCGTCGTCGGCTCGTCCAAGATGTAGATGGTTCGCCCGTTGGATCGCTTTTGCAGCTCAGAAGCGAGCTTCACGCGCTGCGCTTCGCCGCCTGACAGCGTCGTGGCGGCTTGGCCGAGGCGAACGTAGCCGAGGCCGACGTCGACAAGAGTGCTCAAATAGCGGTGTATTGAGGTGATTGGCTCAAAGAACGAGCACGCCTCGGAGATGGGCATGTCCAGCACTTCAGCGATGTTCTTGCCCTTATAACGCACCTCTAAGGTTTCACGGTTGTATCGGGAGCCGTTGCACACTTCGCAGGGAACGTAGACGTCGGGCAAGAAGTTCATTTCAATTTTGAGCGTGCCGTCGCCGCGGCAGGCCTCACACCGCCCGCCTTTGACATTGAAGGAAAAGCGCCCAGCTTTGTACCCGCGCACCTTTGCTTCTTGCGTTTCGGCGAACAGGGTGCGGATTTTGTCGAATACCCCTGTGTAGGTTGCCGGGTTCGACCGCGGTGTGCGGCCGATGGGCGACTGGTCCACCTGCACCAGTTTGTCCAAGTTGTCGATGCCGTCGACGCGCTTGACCCGGCCCGGCACCTGGCGGGCTCCGTTGAGCTGGTTTTGCAGCGTCTTAGCAAGAATCTCGTTGACCATGGTTGACTTCCCGGAGCCCGAGACCCCCGTCACCGCCACCAATACGCCTAAGGGGATGGACACATTTACGTCCTGCAGGTTGTTCTCGCGCGCGCCGACGATGTCGATGTGACGTTGGTTGTCGATAGCCCTGCGCTCGGCAGGAACTTCGATGGACTTCCGGCCGGCGAGGTAGTCCCCGGTCAGGGAATTCTTCGCGTCGACAATCGCGGCGGGGTCGCCCTGGTAGACGATCTCGCCGCCGTACTCGCCCGCGAGCGGGCCGACGTCGACAAGCCAATCGGCCTCTTTAATGGTGTCCTCGTCGTGCTCGACCACGACGAGCGTGTTTCCGAGGTCGCGGAGTTTTTTCAGAGTGGAGATGAGGCGCTGGTTGTCGCGCTGATGCAACCCGATCGATGGCTCGTCTAGGACGTACAGGACCCCAGCCAGACCGGAACCAATTTGCGTGGCCAGACGGATGCGCTGTGCCTCCCCACCCGAGAGGGTTCCGGCGGAGCGGGACAGGGTGAGGTAGTTCAGGCCGACGTCGAGAAGAAAGCGCAAGCGGGCCTGGATCTCACGTAGTACTGCCCCGGCGATGAGCTCTTCGCGACGACCAAGTACGAGATGGTCCAGGTATGAGGATGCCTCCTCGATGGACAACTCGGTCAGCGCGGCGATGGACTTTTCGCCGTGCGTCGTGGAATCCAAGCGCACGGCGAGGATTTCCGGCTTCAACCGCGTCCCTTCACAGGTGGGGCACGGGATTTCTCGCGTGTAAGCGAGGAGCCGTTCCTTTTGAGACTCCGACTCCGCCTGGTCCAATTTGCGTTCCAGGTAGCCAAGGACACCCTCGTAGGCAGCACTGAAAGAGCGCTGACGGCCGTAGCGATTTTTGTAGCGCACGCTCACCGTAGTTTTAGAACCCCGGACCAGGTGTTTTTGCTGCGTCTTCGTCAGCGAGCTGAAGGGGGCGTGAGCGTCGAAACCCTCCTCGGCGGCCAGCGCCTCGATGAGCTTGACAAAGTAGCTCTTGTTCGGGCTGGAGTTCCACGGCTGGAACGCGTCGACGGCGGGGGCGTCCGGGTCCGGAATGACCAGATCCGTATCAATCTCCTTGCGCACCCCGAGGCCGTCGCAGGCCGGGCACGCACCGAAGGGCGAGTTGAAGGAGAAGGCGCGCGGCTCGTACTCCTCGACGTCCAGCGTGTGACCGTTCGGGCACGCCATCTTTTCCGAAAAGATACGAGAGCGTGCCGCGTCTCCAGGCTCGCGATCGACGAATTCGAATGCAACGAGTCCGTCTGCGAGTTTGAGGGCCGTCTCGACGGAGTCCGTCAGCCGTTGCTGTTGGCTCGCCTTGACCTTCAGGCGGTCGACCACGACGTCGATAGTGTGCTTGACCTGCTTTTCCAGCTTTGGCGGGTCCGACAGCAGGTGGGTGTCCCCGTCGACGGAGACACGGGAATACCCCTGGGCTGCGAGGTCAGCGAAGAGGTCGACAAACTCTCCCTTCCGCTTACGCACGACGGGAGCGAGGACCTGGAATTTGGTCCCCTCCTCCATCTCCAGCACTTGGTCAACGATCTGCTGGGGGGTCTGGCGTTCTATCCGTGCGTCGCACACCGGGCAGTGCGGAGTACCCGCGCGGGAGTACAACAGACGAAGGTAGTCGTAAATCTCGGTGATGGTCCCCACCGTCGAGCGCGGGTTGCGGTTGGTGGATTTCTGGTCGATAGACACTGCTGGGGACAAGCCGTCGATGTAGTCGACGTCCGGCTTGTCCATCTGCCCCAGGAACATGCGCGCATAGGAGGAAAGGGATTCGACGTAGCGCCGCTGCCCTTCCGCGAAAATCGTATCGAACGCCAGGGACGACTTGCCGGACCCCGACAAGCCGGTAAAGACCACCATCTTGTCGCGTGGCAGCTCGACATCGACTCCCTTGAGGTTGTGCTCGCGCGCGCCGCGTACTGTTAGCCGGTCAGCCACCTGGGTGTAAGTCCTTTAGTTCGAATGACGGTTAGAAGTTGAATAGGGTTGTGCGAGGTTGGTACACAGTTTTATAGATACGAAACTACCAACGTCGGACCGCCGGCCGCTATTTCAGCGTGGACGCTACTGTCGGTGCCATGAATGAACCTCTCGGCCTGCGTCAGATCTCGGTTTCCGAGATGGACAACAACTGCTACCTCCTCACCGCTGGAAGCGTCGGCCTTCTCGTCGACGCAGCGGACGACCCGGAGGCGCTCCTCAGCCTCGCCGCCGACGCGGGGGTGCGAATCACGGACGTGCTGACCACTCACCGACACCACGACCACGTCCGCGCATTGCCCACCGTCCTCGAGGAGACGGGTGCGACTCACTGGGCATCCTTTCTCGACGCCCCCGCTCTCCCAGCACCCGTTGACCACGAGCTTTCCGACGGCGACCACCTGGATTTTGCTGGCCACCGCCTTGACGTGCGCATCCTTCGCGGCCACACGCCAGGTGGCGTATGCCTCGCCGCGGAGGTCGACGAGGCGCTCAACCTCTTCGTCGGAGACTCCCTCTTCCCAGGCGGGCTAGGCAAGACGAGTTCCGAAGGGGACTTCATCCGGCTTTTCCGTGACGTGTCCACCCGAGTCTTCGACTCATACCCCGACTCCGCCATCGTCCGCCCGGGCCACGGTAAGGCGACGACCCTCGGCGCTGAGCGGCCGCACCTTGAGGAGTGGTGGGAAAGGCGCTGGTAGAGGCTTACCTCCCCACGGGTGTCTGAGATTTGTCTAAGCTAGTGAGGTACAACTTCCACTAGCAATGAGATGAGGAATGTCACTGATGATTCGCAAGTTTGCGCGTCCGATGCTCGCGTCGGTCTACGTTATCGACGGAGTGGAGACCGTTCTTAACCCTGGCAAGCACAAAGAGAGTGCTGAGTCGACGCTGAAGAAGGTGCGCGCGGTCGTGCCCGCCCAGTACCGCTCCCTGCTTCCGTCCTCGCCTGAGACCGCCGCCCAGATCGCCGGTGGTGTGAAGACGGGCGCCGGTGCCCTTTTCGCCCTGGGTAAGGCGCCTCGTACCGCCGCTGCCCTTCTCGCGGCAACGGCTGTTCCCTCGCTGATCGGCCGGAACGCGTTTTGGGAGGCGAAGGACGCCGAGGAGAAGGCCCGTCGTCGCTCCGGTGCGATCACCGATGCCGCACTGCTCGGGGGCGTCTTGCTGGCCACCGTCGATACCGCCGGCAAGCCCGACCTGCAGTGGCGCGCTCAGACGGCTGCCAAGGCCGCGAAGAAGAACGTCCAGCAGGCTCTTCCCACCCAGTCCGAGGCACAGAAGGCAACGGCCAAAGCCAGCGGCTGGCTGTCCGACGCCACTGAGCAGGTCACCTCGTATGTGGATGACAACAAGGACGATTGGAAGAAGGCCGCTGCACATTTCGCCGACAACGCCACGGATGTCGCGGGTGACCTCTTCGAGGACGCTAAGAAGCAGACCTCCCACTTTTTCTCTGCGGCTACGGACCAAGCCCAGAATCTCAAACCGGTTGTGGACAAGCGCGTGAGCGACCTGCAGTCGCAGCTGGATTCCCTCGCACCCAGCTCCCGCGACAAGGCGCGGGCCAAGAAGAAGGCAGCGAAGACCGCCGCCAAGGTGCAGGGCCGAGCACAGGACGCGGTTGATTCCTTGCAATCCGCTTTTGCCAACCTCGACGCCGCCCCCTCGAAGCGGCAGCGTCGCAAATGGGACCGCACCGCCAAGAAAGCGCAGAAGCGCGCCGAGAAGGCCGTGAAGCGGGCGCAGAAGAAGTTCCGCTAGCCACTTACCGCTTACCCCGCACCCCGCTACGTGGGGTGCGGGGTTTTTTCCAGCCAGTACACTGGTCGGCCTGTATTTTCCCCATGTTGTCTCGCCGGCAAGAAGGAGCTCCTAGTGCCACGCGCCCTCAACCCGTCGCAGAGCATAGCCGAAGAGCAGAGGTACGCCGATGTCCTCTTTGCGCACCTCGACACGGAGGTGAGAGCGGCCCAGCGCCGGCTTGACCAGGTGCAGGCTGACGTGGATCCGGATAATCCGGATGCTGACGCGCTGGTGCGAAGGGAAACGGAGTACCACGGCCTTAATGCGAAGCTGGACACGCTCAACGTCGCAGAGATTGGTTTAGTCTTCGGCCGGATCGACGTGGCTGATGACAACGCCGAAAACCCTGCGCCGGGGCGACCTCGGCTTGACCGCCGCTACATAGGGCGGATTGGTATCGACGACCGCGGTGACCATTACCGCACCCTGTTGCTCGATTGGCGCGCCCCCATGGCCCGCCCCTACTACCTAGCAACGACGGCCCACCCTGAGGGCGTGGAAACCCGCAGAAATATCCGCATGCGCGGCAGGACCGTCACCGCCGTCAATGATGAAGTGTTGGTTGGAGATCCGCCGCCCGGGTTTGAATCCGACGTCGGATCGGAAAGCGCCCTGCGCCGAGCAATAAACGCCGCGCGCAGCGGGCGCATGCGCTCCATCGTTGAGACCATTCAGCGGGAGCAGGACGACATCATTCGCGAGACCACCCGCGGGGTGCTGGTCGTCCAAGGGGGACCGGGCACGGGAAAGACCGCAGTCGCTCTCCACCGCGCCGCGTACCTTCTCTATACGTGGAGGCAGCAGCTCGCCCGCAGCGGCGTGCTGATTATCGGGCCGAATGCGACCTTCCTCGACTACATCTCCCGGGTTCTACCTGAGCTCGGCGAAACCGGTGTAGTCCTGAGCACGGTGGGCGCCCTCGTTCCGGGTTTTCACCCGACTGGTGCCGAGACGCGGGAGGCCCGCGAGGTCAAGGGGTCAGCGGAGATGCTCACGATCCTCACACGAGCGGTTCAAGCCTACGAAACAATTCCTGACCACCCTGTCCCGCTCGCAGTGGGGTCCGTCCCCCTCGAGGCGACCCCTGCGATGGTGCGCGCCGCCCGAACGCGAGCGCGCCGTTCGCGCAAACCGCACAACGAGGCGCGGGCCTTCTTCGCGGAACACCTCACCCAGTCCCTCGCCGACGCCCTTGCTGCGCGCATCGGCGAGGATCCCCTTGGCGGGGAGAACTTGCTCAGCGGCGCCGACGTTGACCAGCTCTTCGACGACCTTTCCGAGGAGCCCGCGGTGCGCTCGCTTATCGACGCCCACTTCCCGGTCCTCAGCGCCCCCGACGTTCTCGACGCGCTCCTCACCTCCCGCGCTCGCATCGAAGAGGCGGCCGGTGACTACGACGAGTACACCCAGGCGGCTCTCTACCGCTCCCCCGGTTCGGGGTTCAGCGAGTCGGATACCGCGCTGATCGACGAGCTTATCGAGCTCATCGGCCCGGGAGCGGACGTCCACGGCGCGCAGGATAAAGAGGACAATTCCGATGACCTCGTTGCCGAGGCGGAAGAAGCACTGGATGCCCTGTCCTCCTCCGAGTCGACTGATAACGACGACGATCAGTTCGAGGCCGAAATCCTCTCGGCTCACGACGTGATCGACGCTGAGACGCTCGCCCAGCGGCAGCGCGAAACGGACGTTCGCTCGACGGCGCAGCGGGCCCGCGCCGACCGCCAGTGGGCCTACGGCCACGTCATCGTTGACGAGGCCCAAGAACTCTCTCCGATGGAGTGGCGCATGGTCTTCCGCCGCTCCCCATCACGGTGGATGACCGTGGTCGGCGACACTGCGCAGACATCCTCACCTGCGGGGACGGACAGCTGGTCTGAGGCGCTGGCGCCGTTTGTGGGCGAGCGGTTCAGAACTCGGGAATTGACGGTGAATTACCGGACGCCAAAGGAAGTAATGAGTGTCGCCGACGAGATCCTCGCGGTCATCGACCCAGACGCGAAACCCGCCACCGCGATTCGCGCGACGGGGCTAGAGGTCCGACGCCTGCCGTCTGGCACCGACCCCGCCGTGATCGCTGCCCAGCTAACAGAGGGCGGAGAAAGGACCGCCTCCATCGTGACGGCGGCGACGGTCAACGACGTGAAAGGACTAGAGTTCGATCACGTTATCGTCGTCGAACCCCGTCAGATCGTGTCCAGCTCCCCCCAGGGCTGGCAGGACCTGTACGTCGCCGTCACCCGCGCTACACAGACCCTCACCATCATCGGCGAGGAACCCTCTCGCGGCTAGTCCACGGTGTGCACAATCATGACGTCGCAGTCCGACTGACGAGCGACATCCGCCGGGACGGAGCCCAACAGGCGTCCGGTCAGCGAGTTGATCCCCCGATTGCCCACAACCAGGAGGTCCGCGTCGTTGTCGTTGACGATGGCCATAAGGGCTTCGACCGGGGTCCCGGGCCGCGTTGCGGTCTGGACGTTTTGCGCCCCGACGGAACGGGCGTGCTCCGCTGCTGCTTCGAGGTTGCGCAGGGCTTGATCGTCGCCAAGAATCGTCACGGAGTCCTGACGGAGCGCCTTTGCGGCCTCCTCCTCCGTCTCGTAGTAGGCGGTCCCGATAACTAGGGTCGACTCAAAGGCGACCGCCATCTTCGCGGCCCGCTCCACAGCAAGAAGCGACGATTTCGACCCGTCACTCCCGACGACGATGGTGTTGTAGTAGCTTCCCACTGTCACTCCCAAACCTTTCTCAGGGCCGAGTACTTTTGTGTCAGAACTATCCCCACAATACCCCGGTGGGTATTAGTTGTGGCCTTCCGCCCGGGTGTCAACGAGGAGGACGTCAACGGGCGATTTCTTAGCGACGTTCCCCCCGACGTTGCCGAAAATTCGCCCGGCCAGCGAGCGCATTCCCTTGTTACCCACCACGAGGAGGTCTACCCCGAATTTCTGGGCGGCCTCGACGAGCACCGACGCAGGCTGACCTGGTTGCGCCACGAGAGTGACCCGCGGCGCTTGTTCCTCCTCCGCGATGGACGCGGCCTGGTTTAAAATATGTTCCGCGTCGCTGTCGCTGACGATTTCGATCTGTGATAGCTCGGCGTTCGTCGCATTGAGCATGGACCCACTAGCGGTGTAATGGGCACAGATGACGGTGAGGTCCGCGCCGTACACACGAGCGAGGCTCGCCGCCGCGCGCACCGCCATCAGCGAGGTTGGAGATCCGTCAGTTCCGACCGCGATCGAGGTGTACGTGTGCATGTAAGTCTCTCCCTTGTTACTCAGTTGCCGGTCTCCTTCATACCACGCAGCTCCTTGCGGAGATCCGCGATCTCGTCGCGAAGCCTTCCGGCCAGCTCGAATTTGAGCTCGCGCGCTGCGGCGCCCATCTGGGCGGTGAGGTCCTCAATGAGCTTTTCCACCTCGTCCGATGCCATCCCCTGAACGCTCGGTTTATCCGCCAGCGCCGCCTGGGCAGAGACCCTTTCCGCGTCACCGCCGCCATCCTCGTAGACTTGATCGAGGATGTCCGCGATCCTCTTGCGCAGGGGCTGGGGATCGATCCCGTGCTCGCGGTTGTAGGCAAGCTGCTTCTCGCGGCGACGCTCCGTCTCTTCGATCGCCTCCCGCATGGAATCCGTCTCCGAGTCGGCGTACATAATGACCTCGCCAGAGACGTTCCGAGCCGCGCGGCCAATGGTTTGGATCAGGGACTTGGTCGACCGCAAGAACCCCTCCTTGTCGGCGTCGAGAATCGCCACGAGCGAGACCTCCGGTAGGTCAAGGCCCTCGCGCAGGAGGTTGATACCGACGAGCACGTCGTACTCCCCCAGCCGAAGCTGGCGTAGCAGCTCGACGCGCTGCAACGTATCGATGTCCGAATGGAGGTAGCGGACCTTGATGCCGTTATCCAGGAGGTAATCGGTCAGGTCCTCCGCCATGCGCTTGGTCAACGTGGTGACCAGCACGCGTTCATCCTTGTCCACGCGCTGCCTGATTTCGTCGATAAGATCATCGATCTGCCCCTTGGTGGGTTTGACGGTGACCTTTGGGTCCACGAGCCCCGTTGGGCGAATAACCTGCTCGACGACCTCGCCGCCCGATGCCTCTAGCTCGAAGTCGCCCGGAGTGGCCGACATGTAGACGGTCTGCCCGACGCGCGCCTCGAACTCGTCGAAAGTTAAGGGGCGATTGTCGACGGCACTGGGCAGGCGAAAGCCGAATTCCACCAGGTTTCGCTTGCGCGACATGTCGCCCTCGTACATCCCGCCGATTTGGGGAACGGTGACGTGGGACTCGTCGATGATGGTGAGGAAGTTCTCCGGGAAGTAGTCGATGAGCGTGGCCGGCGCCGACCCCGCGGGGCGTCCGTCGATGTGCCGCGAATAGTTCTCAATGCCCGAACAAAATCCGACTTGTTGAATCATTTCCAGATCGTATTCGGTGCGCATACGCAGCCGCTGGGCTTCAAGCAGCTTTCCCCGGTTCTCCAAATCCTCTAGGCGTTCGGCGAGCTCCAATTTGATGGCTTCGGCCGCCTTCTCCATCCGTTCGTCCGTCGCGACGTAGTGCGTGGCCGGGAAGATGCGCACTTCGTCTTCCTTGCTCAGGGCGTCCCCTGTCAGCGGGTGGATGTAGTACAGCTCGTCGATCTCGTCTCCGAAGAACTGCACCCGGACCGCAATCTCCTCGTACGCCGGAATGATGTCGACGGTGTCCCCTTTGACGCGGAAGGTCCCTCGGCGGAAGTCGATGTCGTTGCGCTCGTACTGAACGTCGATAAGCAGGCGAAGAAACTGGTCGCGGTCCACTTCCTCGCCGACTCGGAGAACGATCGAGCGGTCGAGGTACGACTGCGGAGTGCCCAGGCCGTAGATGCACGACACTGAGGCCACGACGACGACGTCCGCGCGGCTGAGCAGCGCGGATGTGGCCGAATGGCGAAGGCGTTCGACATCGTCGTTGATCGATGAGTCCTTCTCGATGTACGTATCCGTCTGTGCTATATACGCCTCCGGCTGGTAGTAGTCGTAATACGAGACGAAATACTCAACGGCGTTATTCGGCAGGAGCTGGCGGAGCTCGTTGGCCAGCTGGGCCGCGAGCGTCTTGTTCGGCGCCATGACGAGCGTGGGACGCTGCTGTTTTTCAATTAGCCACGCCGCCGTCGCGGACTTCCCCGTACCGGTTGCGCCCATCAGCACGACGTCGCGTTCGCCGCGCCGCAAGCGTCGGTCAAGCTCCGCGATGGCCGTCGGCTGGTCGCCGGAAGGCTGGTACTCGGAGACCACCTCAAACGGCTTTTGCCGACGCTCAATGTCGCCGACCGGGCGGAACTCGGACTGTGCGAGGACTGGGTGCTCAGCAGCGAATGCCATGCGAACAGTCTAGCGCGCGGTTAATGGGCTACCTTTTCCGTCGCGGCCAACCATTGCTCCAACTCGCCGGCATCGCGCCACTGCTCGTAAAGCTCCGAATTCTCGGGGTTCAGCGTCTCCCGGAGTTTGGCCTGCAACCAGCGGCGCTCGCTCAGGTCGAAGGGGAAACTCAGGGCGGCGCGGTCAGCCTCGGCGGGCAGGTGCCCGTTCATGACCGCGACTAGGGCGACAACTGCCTCGGCACGCTCGGAATCGAGCGGCTCGTCGGCGCAATCGAACCGGAACTGGTCCAGGCGAAAGGTGCCATCCGCCAGCTGGCGAACGACATCACGCGCTTTGTCGTTGTCGAACGGACCATAGTTCCACGTCCCCATGCTTGAACAACCTAAACCGGCGACGTTACTTGGACTTTACCAACAGTTGAACGGTGCACTAAAAGTCTTTTATCCGGGAGACCAGCCCCTCAACCTGCGCTTTCAGTGCGTTCACGTCTCCGTTGTTGTCGATCACGATGTCGGCACGTGCACGCCGCTCAGCGTCCGATATCTGCCGAGCAATCCGATTCCGTGCGTCTTCTTCACCCATTCCGCGCTGCTGCACCAAGCGGCGCACCCGTTCATCCGCCTCCACCTCGACGATGACGGTGAGGTCCATGGCCTTGTCCAGCCCGAGCTCTAGGAGCAGAGGCATATCGTAGACCGCCACCGCCTCCCCCGCGGCCTCGAGTTCCTCGAAACGACGGTCGGACTCGGCGCGAATGGCCGGGTGTGTAATGGCGTTCAGGCGCGCCGTCGCCTCGGGGCTGGTGAACGCGCGCCGGGCGAGCTCGGAGCGGTTGAGCGCGCCGCCGTCGAGAAGATCCGCACCGAACTCGGCGGCCACGCGGTCCAGCACATGCGACCCAGGCTCCATAATCTCACGCGCAATCGCGTCTGCATCGACCACTGGGATCCCCGCCTCGCGCAGCATGCGCGCGACGGTGGATTTACCACTGCCAATTCCACCGGTGAGTCCGACTCTCAGCATGAGCTCAGTGTAATGACTTTTCTTTCGCACCCACGCGAAAAACCCCGCCGCCGGAAACCGGGGCGGGGTTTTAGCCTGTACTACTTAGTTGCCGGCGAGGCGGTCGCGGAGCGCGGCCAGCTGCTCGTCCGACGCGAGAGAGCCCATGGACTCGTCACCCCGGTCCGCTGCCGGAGCTGCAGCGTTGGACTCAGAGGAGTAGTTCGCATCGGCGCCCTGCTCCGCGGCCTCAGCCGCGGCGGCACGGTGACGCTCGATCTGAGCGGTGTGAGCCTGGAAGCGACGCTCGGCCTCGGCGTAACGTGCCTCCCATGCCTGGCGGGCTTCGTCGAAGCCTTCCATCCACTCGTTGGTCTCCGGGTCGAAGCCCTCCGGGAAGATGTAGTTGCCCTGTTCGTCGTAGGAGTCGGCCATGCCGTAACGGGACGGATCGAACTCTTCGGTGTAGTCCTCGTCCGCCTGCTTCAACGACAGGGAGATGCGGCGACGGTCCAGGTCGATGTCGATGACCTTCACCATGACCTCTTCGCCAACGCCCACAACCTGGTCCGGCACCTCAACGTGGCGCTGAGCCAGCTCGGAGATGTGCACCAGACCCTCGATGCCCTCTTCGACACGAACGAACGCACCGAAGGGAACGAGCTTGGTCACGCGGCCCGGGACAATCTGGCCCACGGCGTGGGTGCGGGCGAAGACGCGCCACGGATCTTCCTGCGTCGCCTTGAGCGACAGGGATACACGCTCACGGTCGAGATCGACGTCGAGAACCTCAACGGTGACCTCATCGCCCACGGTGACAACCTCAGACGGGTGGTCAATGTGCTTCCAGGACAGTTCGGAGACGTGCACGAGGCCGTCGACCCCACCGAGATCGACGAACGCGCCGAAGTTGACGATCGAGGACACGACACCCTTGCGGACCTGGCCCTTCTGCAGCTGGTGCAGGAAGTCGGAGCGAACCGCGGACTGGGTCTCCTCCAGGTATGCGCGGCGGGAAAGGACGACGTTGTTGCGGTGCTTGTCCAGCTCGATGATCTTCGCTTCGAGCTCCTGGCCGATGTAGGGCTCCAGGTCGCGGACACGGCGCATCTCGACGAGCGATGCGGGCAGGAAGCCACGCAGGCCGATGTCGAGGATCAGGCCGCCCTTGACGACCTCGATGACCGTACCGGTAACCGGCTGATCGTTGCTCTGCAGCTCCTCAATCGTGCCCCAGGCGCGCTCGTACTGAGCACGCTTCTTGGACAAGATGAGGCGGCCTTCCTTGTCCTCCTTGGTGAGGACAAGGGCGTCGATCTCGTCGCCAACCTCGACGACCTCGTCGGGGTCGACGTCGTGCTTGATCGACAACTCGCGGGTGGGAATCACACCCTCCGTCTTGTATCCGATGTCGAGGAGGACCTCATCGTGGTCGACCTTGACAACGGTGCCGGACACGATGTCACCATCATTGAAGTACTTGATGGTGGCGTCGACCGCGGCGAGAAAATCCTCAGCGCTGCCAATGTCGTTGATGGCAACCTGGGGTGCGTTAGAAGTGGGCATAAGTTAGAGTGCTCCGAAAGAGGTAGGAGATCGTAGATGGACATGGGTGTGTCGTTCGCTTCGCCGTGACCCCACCCTCCTACGCGGCAGGCGACACGCCTTTAGCAGACACGCCTGTAAAAGGCTAGCCTCTTTCCCCAGCTAAGGCAACTTGTCGACGCACCCGCGCAGCCCGCCGCACTTGTTCACCTAGAGTTTCCAAATAATTGGCCAGCTTGCCCACAGCTAGCCACGTGAACGATGTTAAAGTGTGGGCGTATATCGGGGCCAACGACCTCGGGGGGAGCCGGTGTGCGGAGGGGTCCGCACACCGGCTACATGTTTGCTAGTGGGCCGCCGCGTCCCAATTGGGGCCTGTCCCGGCAGAGACTTCGAGGGGTACCAGCAACGTGATCGCGCCGTCCATCTCTCGCTCGACAATGTCCTTGACGTCCTCTAGCTCGCCCGGGGCTACTTCGACCACGAGCTCGTCGTGGACCTGCAGCAGGATTCGCGAGGCGCGGCCGTGCAACGCTTCGTTCACGCGGATCATCGCCACCTTGATGATGTCCGCCGCAGTCCCCTGAATCGGTGCGTTTAGAGCCGCGCGCTCCGCGTTTTCCCGGGCCACCCGGTTATCGGAGGTCAGCTCAGGCAGGTAGCGACGGCGTCCGAACACCGTCGAGGTGTAGCCGTCACGACGGGCCTGCTCAACCACCTCGTCGAGGTAGCGCTTCACACCGCCGAAGCGTTCAAAGTAGCTCTCCATGATCTTCTTTGCCTCGCCGGCACTGATAGATAGCTGGTTGGAAAGTCCAAAAGCGGAGAGGCCGTACACCAGCCCGTAGCTCATCGCCTTAACGCGACGACGCAGCTCCGGGGTGACCTGGTCGATGGGGACGTCAAAAACCCGCGAGCCAACGAAGTTGTGCAGGTCTTCGCCGCCTCGGTAGGCCTCGATCAATCCCTCGTCCTGCGATAGGTGAGCCATGACGCGCATCTCGATCTGCGAGTAATCGGCGGTGAGAAGGCAATCGTACCCCTCCCCCACGGTGAAGGCCGAACGGATAACGCGCCCCGCCTCCGTTCGTACCGGAATGTTCTGTAGGTTCGGATCAGTCGATGACAACCGTCCCGTGGAGGCCACGGTCTGGTTGAACGTCGTGTGAATCCGCCCGTCGTCTTGCAGAGTTTTGATGAGCCCCTCAATCGTCGACTTCATCTTCTGATACTCGCGATGCTCGAGCAACGCCTGGAGGAACGGGTGCGGGTTATTCGCAGCGAGGGTCTCGATCTCTTTCGCCGCGGTCGAGTACCCCGTCTTCGTCTTCTTTGTCTTCGGCAGCTTGAGCTTGTCAAACAGGACGACAGAAAGTTGTTTCGGACTGGAAAGGTTGAGGGCGGGCTCGTCGACAAGCTGACGCGCGTGCTGCTCGACTTCGGTGACCTTGTTGGAAAAGTGCGCGAGCTCGCCCTCGAGGATGGACACATCGACGGCGATGCCCGCGTCCTCCATCTCCGCGAGGATGCTCACCAAGGGCAGCTCGAGGTCGGAGTAGAGCTGGTAAGAGTCGATGGCGCGAAGCTGCGCGGAGAGCTCGGCCGAGAGCTCCAGGATCGCAGTGGCCGCGCGTAGCGATGAGTCGTCGTCGAGGAGGCTGAGCTGGCCGCTGGTATCACCCAAGTGGCGCTGGAGATGGCGCTGGTATACGTCGGCGAGTTCGTACGTCCGCTGGCCGGGTCGAAGGATGTACGCCGCGATCGCGGTGTCGTGGGCGATACCCCGCAGCGTGATTCCGCGACCGCGCAGCATGTGGTAAGCCTGCTTCGCCTCGTGCAGGAACTTGGGCGAGTCCGACTCGGCCCACAGCTTGAACGCGGCGTCCTCAGCGGGAGACAAGTCCACCATGTCGCGTTGCACGCCGCATCGACTCTTGTCGACGAGCGCCACCGCGGCCGCATCCCCCCTGCCCGGGGCGCCATTACCGCGCAGGTAAAGAGCGAGACCCTCACCGCGGCGGGATGTAAGCCAGGCGTCGAGAGGTTCGTCGGAGAGGGTTACCTCTGCTGGCTCGTCCGCGGCGCTGGGAGCGGGCGCGCCCGTGGTGGGCACCGCGGCCAACACGCGCTCGCGGAGGTTGACTCCGAACTCGAGTTCGTCGAACGACTGCGCAACCTGGGCGATTTCGATGGGACGCATCACCAATTCGTCCGGCCCCACGGGTAGTTCGACGTCTGTGACCATCTGCGTCAATTCCCGGTTCAACCGCACCTGGTCGATCCGGTCCCGGAAGTTCTGCCCGGCGACACCTTTG
The DNA here is from genome assembly GCF_030440535.1 of Corynebacterium capitovis DSM 44611. Taxonomy (NCBI): domain Bacteria; kingdom Bacillati; phylum Actinomycetota; class Actinomycetes; order Mycobacteriales; family Corynebacteriaceae; genus Corynebacterium; species Corynebacterium capitovis. The sequence goes on from NZ_CP047117.1 coordinate 1,236,406, forward strand.
ATCTCCTCGGCGTGGGAGATAAGCCCTTCCAGGCCCCCGTACTGGGAAATCCACTTCGTCGCCGTCTTTTCCCCCACCTTCGGGACACTCGGCAGGTTGTCGGAAGGGTCTCCCCGCAGCGCTGCGAAGTCTGGGTACAACTCTGGGGTGAGACCGTACTTCTCTTCCACGGTCTCCGGGGTGAAGCGGGTCAGCGTGGACACACCGCGGGTTGGGTAGAGCAGAGTCGTTGTGGCGTCGACAAGCTGGATGTAGTCCCTATCACCGGAGACGAGGACCGTCTCGAACCCGCCCTCCGCGCGGGCCTCACTGACCAGGGTGGCCACGATGTCGTCGGCCTCGAAGTTCTCCTTGGACAAGGTGACGATGCCGAGCTCCCCCAGAACTTTGTCAATGATGGGCACCTGGCCTTTGAACTCGGGGGGTGCCGCCTCTCGCTGCGCCTTGTACTCGGGAAAGCGTTCCGTGCGGAAGGTCTTGCGACCCACGTCAAACGCGACCGCAACGTGAGTGGGCTGCTCCTCGGCGAGGATGTTCGCAAACATCGACAAAAACCCGTAAACAGCATTTGTGTGCTGCCCGCCCGAGGTGGAGAAATTCTCCGCCGGTAAAGCGTAGAAAGCGCGGAAAGCCATGGAGTGGCCGTCGATGAGAAGCAGGCGTTTGCTCGCGGATGTCGTCACGGTGAGCCAGTCTAGACGCGAGCTTGAGACGTAGAAGTCGTTGATCACGACCACTGCCCGCTGCACGATCGCAACACTTCACATATGCGCCGTGACGCAACCTGCGGAAATGCAGGGTTCAGGATGTAAGGAGGCCAACGAAAGGCCAGGCCACTTAACAACGCTGTGACCTGGCCTTATCGTGCCCCAGGTGAGACTCGAACTCACACTGGACGGGTTTTGAATCCGTTGCCTCTGCCAATTGGGCTACTGGGGCGCGTGCAAAACTGCGAAGAGAATCATAACGCAGTGCGCCCCCGGAAACACAATCGCCGCCGCCACTAGCATCGACCCCATGACAACCCCGCAACCCACCGGAGTTCTAAACCGCCGGCCCGATGGCTCGGACCTCTTTATCACTCGCGACGCGCACCTGCCTATCGACGCCACGTGGCAGTGGATCACCCACCCAGACAAAACCGCCGCGTGGGTGGGTGCCTGGCGGCAGGGCGACGGCGAAAGGCGCGTTGACGTGCATATGGCAGTTGAGGAAGCATGGGCCGAAATGGAGGTGGTTGCGTGCGAGCGACCCCGACAACTCCGGCTGGTCGGTGTGGCGCCACCGGCGTGGGATATTGGTTTTGAGCTTTCGCCAACTGCGGAAGGGACCAAGATTTTGTTCGTGCACCGGGGGATCGACGAGGCGCAGCTCAGGGATATCGGGCCGGGCTGGGAGTTTTACTTGGACTGCCTCGTCGCGGCTCTCACGGGTGCCAAAGCCCCGGCCTGGGACGCCTACCCGCTGGGTCAGAGCGCGTACTACGACCGCCTGTCCGTCGCTAACTAAGCGACGAACCCTACTCCAGCGTAGCGTTGAGGAGGTGGTGCTTACCGAACGAACCTACGTTGTCGCCGACCGTGGCGCACGCCCGCTCACCCGAGGCTGGTTCCATGTCGCCGCGGCGCTGGGGTCCGCCGTGGCGGGTGCGGTACTGCTGACCGTTTCCTGGATGACGCTGCAGTGGGCACAGGCCGCCAGCGTCACCGTCTATGTGGCTGGCCTCATCCAGCTTTTTACAGTCTCCGCGATGTACCACCGCTGGCCCTGGCGGACCCACGAGACGGTGCAATGGTGGAGGCGGGCGGATCACGCAACCATCGCGGTGTTCATCGCCGCGACGTACACACCGATCTGCGTCATTCTGCTCGCACCCCCCTACTCGTGGTGGCTGCTCGCCGTGTCCTGGTCCGGCGCGGTCATGGGGGCGGTACTCAACCTGGTGTGGATCAATCACCCGCGGTGGCTTGACGTCGCCGTATACGTGGGACTGGGGTGGATCGTGGTATTCCTCGCGCCCGTGTTGCGGAACCAAGCGGGGGCTGCCGTGGTGTGGCTGCTCTTCGCTGGTGGGGTTGCGTACACGGTCGGCGCCGTCATTTACGGGTTCAAATGGCCGGGCCGCAACGCCCGAGTCTACGGGTATCACGAGCACTTCCACACCCTGACGATTGTCGCCGCGGCGTTGCACATGATCGCCGTGTGGGTGGTCGTTCTCGACGCAGCATAGAAGCCGGTTAATATACGGTTATGCGTAAATTTTGGGCCGGGGCGGCCGTGTTCACGTCGATAAGCGTGCTGCCCGCCTGCGTAACCAACGTCGAAGGGGGTAACCCCGACGGCTGGGTCGATGTGTCACCCGAGCCCGTACCGGAGATCGTGGAGCTCGTACCAGCAGACGTTGCCGCCGACGGGACATTGACGGTCGGCGCGAACCCGCCTTTTGCCCCCTTCGAATTCAAGGACTCTGAGGGCCGCATCGTCGGAGTGGAGATGGATCTGGGCCGCGCTGTGGCTAGCGTGATGGGGTTGCAGTTCGACCCGCAGGAGATGGACTTCTCCATGATTCTGCCCGCGGTTCAAGCAGGCAGCCTCGACGCGGGAATATCGGGATTCACGGACACGGAAGAACGACGCGCCTCCTTCGACTTCGTCGACTACCTCTATGCCGGAGTTCAGTGGGCGACACAGCCGGGCAAGGACGTCGACCCTGCCCACCCATGTGGCCTGACCGTCGCGGTGCAGCGCACTACCGTGTCCGAGACCGACGACGTGCGGCCGAAGAGCGACGCATGTGTAGCAAACGGTGAGGACCCGATCACCGTTCTCTCATTCGACACGTCGGACAACGCGGCGCTCGCGGCCTTGGTCGGGCGGGCCGATGCGCTGAGCGCGGACTCCCCCGTCACGGCCTGGGCGGTGGAGCGATCGGAAGGCAAGCTGGAGCTGGTCAGCGAAATGTTTGATGCCGCGCCCTACGGTTTCGCGGTGCCGAAAGATTCGCCCCTCGCTCCGGCGATGGCCGCAGCGCTGCAACACCTGATCGACACCGGAGACTACGACCGCATTCTCCGGCAGTGGAACGTCACCTCCGGCCACCTCACGCAGGCGACTATCAACGAACAGCCCATAGAAGGACGGGAGTAGCCCATGAGTGCAACGTCAACCCCGCGCGCCCCAGAGCGCATCGAGGCGAAGCCTCTTCGCCACCCAGGGCGGTGGATTACGGCAGCCCTGCTTCTCCTGCTCGTCGCGTGGTTCGTCGTCGGCGCCGCCCGCAACGAGGCGTACGGCTGGGAGACGTACTTCGCCTACCTGCTTGACACCCGGATCGCGGCGGCCGCTTTGCACACCATCGCCATCACCCTGCTCGCGATGGTGATCGGGGTGATCGGTGGCGTGCTGCTGGCAGTGATGCGCATGAGCCCGAACCCGGTATTTACCGCGGTGGCGTGGGCGTTTCTGTGGATCTTTCGCGGCACGCCCGTGTACGTGCAGCTGATGTTCTGGGGCCTGCTTGGAGCGATCTATGACTCGATCAACCTGGGGTTCACCTCCATCCCCCTCAGCCCGTTGACGTCTTCCGCGTTCAGCCTCGCCGTCGTCGGGCTGGGCCTCAATGAGGCCGCGTACATGGCGGAGATCGTTCGCTCGGGAATCTCCTCGGTCCCAGAGGGTCAGGTAGAAGCGTCGAAGGCGCTGGGGATGAGCTGGGCGCAGACCATGCGCCGCACCGTGCTGCCACAGGCCATGCGCATCATCATTCCCCCCACCGGCAACGAGTTCATTTCATTGCTGAAGACTTCTTCACTCGTCGTGGCGGTCCCCTACTCTCTCGAGCTGTACGGCAGGTCGATGGACATCGCCGCAGCACTCTTCGAGCCCGTCCCCCTCCTCCTCGTCGCCGCCACCTGGTACCTGGCCATCACATCTCTTCTCATGGTCGGCCAGCACTACCTCGAGAAGTACTTTGACAGGGGTGCGACCCGTCAGCTCACCTCCCGCCAGCTTGCGGCGCTAGCGGACGCGGAAGGGACGATCCCCTCCAATGTGGAGATCGTCACGGCACCGGAAAGGAAAGGACGCTAATGGCTCCCATGATCGAGGCCGTGGACGTATGGAAGTCCTTCGGCACCTTGGACGTGCTCAAGGGCGTGAGCCTAGAGGTCGCCCCTGGCTCCGTAACCTGCCTCATCGGGCCCTCTGGGTCCGGTAAATCGACGTTTCTGCGGTGCGTGAACCACCTGGAGAAGGTCACGGCGGGCCGGCTCTACGTCGACGGCGAGCTCATCGGGTACCGCGAGCGCGACGGCATCCTCTACGAGATGAGCGAAAAGGACGCCGCGCGCCAGCGTCGGAACATCGGAATGGTGTTCCAAAACTTCAACCTCTTCGGCCACCGAACCGTCTTAGACAACATCATTGAGGCCCCGGTCCAGGTCAAGGGTGAGCCCGTCGACAAGGCGAAGGCTCGGGCGATGGAGCTTTTGGCAATGGTTGGCCTTGAATCGAAGGCTCAGGCGTACCCCATCCAGCTCTCGGGCGGCCAGCAGCAGCGGGTGGCCATTGCGCGCGCCGTCGCCATGGACCCCAAGCTCATGCTTTTCGACGAGCCCACGTCCGCCCTCGACCCCGAGCTGGTCGGGGAAGTCCTGCGCGTGATGAAGGACCTCGCCCGCGGCGGGATGACCATGCTGGTAGTAACCCATGAGATGGCTTTCGCCCGCGAGGTCGCCGATCACGTCGTGTTTATGGCCGATGGTCGCATCGTGGAGTCAGGTGCCCCGGCCGAGGTGCTGGATAACCCGCGGGAGGAGCGCACCCAGGCGTTCCTTTCCACGTTGTTTTAACTGAGGAGGCCGAGCACTCCTCGCGCCAGCGCGGTCAGTCCGCCGGCGACGGCGAGACCGAGCGCCAGCGCGTGCGCGCGATTGCCGGGCACACGCGGAGCGATGGCGGTGCCAGCTGCGATCCCAGCGACCATCGCCAGCAAGCCGGCGGCCCACATCGACCCGTCGATGGATTCTAGCGAGCCGGCGGCGCTTAGCTGTTTAATCGCAAAAGAAGTCGCGCCACTGACCATGAAAATCGGCTGAAGCGTGGCAGCGTAGGTCCGCTGATCCCACCTCGCCGCGTGAGAATAGACCGTAATAGCCGGTCCCGCCGCCCCCGCCAGAGTGTTCATGAATCCCCCCGCGGTGCCGGCGATCGCTGCTGGCCCGCGCCCCTCCATCCGGGGAACAAAGCGCTCGCCGAGGGTCACCGCGCCCAGCGCGATGAGCAACAGCACGCCCACGATGACAAGCAGGACGTTCGCAGACACCGCTCGTATGAGAAACGCCCCGGGTACCGCCCCCACAGCAAGATAGGGTGCAATGGAGGCGAACTTTTTCCAATCCACATCGCGCCGTACCGATAAGGTTGTCATCAGCGCGTTCATTGTGGCCAAGACGTTGACGAGCAGCACGCCCTCGACCGGCCCGATCATAAGTGAGATGACAGGCGCCGCGAGCAATCCAAGACCCATTCCGGAGACGCGCTGTAGGAGCGACCCGACGAGCACGACAGCGAAAACGCCTACGGCGAGCGTCACCTAAGCCGCTCTTTCATCGCCTTAACGACGACATCAGGAACCAACCCGGTCACGTCCCCGCCGTACTTCACCACCTCTTTGCACAGGGATGAAGACGTGTAGCCGTACTTTTCGTCCGTCAGCAAAAAGTACGTGTCTACCCCGGTGAGACGCCGGTTCATCTGCGCCATGGGCAGCTCGTATTCGTAGTCCAAAGAGGAGCGCAGGCCTTTGACTAGGGCGGTGGCGTGATGGGCCGTTGTGTAGTCGACGAGCAACCCGCCCCAGAAATCCACGCGGATGTTGGCCACGTCCGCAGTCACCTGCTCGATCAGGTCGACGCGCTCCTGCACCGTGAACAACCCGGATGTTTTCGTCGGGTTGCCGGTGACTAGGACGACCACTTCTTCGAAGTGGCGGGCCGCGCGGCGGAAGATGTCGAGGTGGCCGTTCGTGACCGGGTCAAAAGACCCGGGACAGATTGCAAGGGTCATGATTTAGGGCCTTTCGAGTGCGGAATATACGGCCATATCCATTCTGGCAATTCCGTAGATGCGCTTTTTCAACTTCTGCGTTGTCGGGGTGAACGCTGACGGCCAAGCGGTTTCGGGGCTCTCGCGGTGACGTTCGACGACGACCACGGCGCCGTCGACAAGCGAGGGCTCAAGCGCGCGCAGCATCTCCACGACCGATTCGTCCGCGAGCGCGTAAGGCGGGTCGGCGAGCACCATGGAAAAGTGATTGCGCGGGGCCCGGGCGAGGTAGGTCGAGGCCTTGACGGATTCGATGTGCACGTTTGGGTGGCCCACGACGGCGGCATTGAACTCGATGACACCCACCGCGCGCGGGTCATTTTCTACGAGCACGACCTCCTCCGCGCCCCGGGAGGCGGCCTCAAGCCCAAGGGCGCCGGAACCTGCAAACAAATCCAACACTGTCTGGCCCGCAATGCCAAAGCGCACTTGGAGGGACGAGAAAAGCCCCTCACGGGCGCGGTCTGAGGTAGGTCGCGTGCCCTCGGGGGGCACCTTGATCTTGCGGCCGCGGGCCTCACCAGAGATGATGCGGTTCATGTCCACCACCCTAACTCTTGTCTAAGTAGTCAAATTGCTCCGGTACGAATGAGGCTGTCACCTGCCGTGCGAGATTTGGGTGGTCTGCGACGTAGCGTTCGGCGTCGTCGTAGGCGCGGACCACGATGTCGAAATCATCAACCAGATTGATCAGACGGAGCGTGCGGTTGTTTCCCGATTGATGTGACCCGAGCACGTCACCCTCCTGACGGTTACGCAGGTCGAGCTCCGCGAGGGCGAACCCGTCAGACGTCTGCGCGACCGCGCTCACACGGTTAAAGGAGGGTGTGCCCTCCTCCGCCAGTGTGTGGAAAAGGCACAAAGAGGCATTGCCCCCTCGGCCGACCCGGCCCCTCAGCTGGTGCAACTGGGACACGCCGAAGTGCTCGGACTCGCGCACGAGCATCACGGTCGCGTTAGGGACGTCAACGCCAACTTCGATGACGGTCGTAGAGACGAGCACGTCAATCTTCCCCGCCGCGAACTCCGCCATGACCGCGTCTTTATCCTCCCCCCGCAGGCGGCCGTGCAGGATCCCGAGGGCGAGTCCGCTGAGCTCGCCTTCCTTAAGCTGCTGCGCCAGTTCGAGAACGCCACCGTCGCCGTCAATGCGAGGGCACACAATGTAGGCTTGGCGCCCGGCCGTGACCTCCTCGCGGATCTTCTCCCACGCTCGCGCCACCCACGCCCGCTTGAACTCGGGCACGAGTGAGGACTGGATGGGCTTCCGGCCGCCAGGAAGTTCACGCAGGGTCGAGATCTGCAGGTCGCCGAAAACAGTGATGGCGATCGTGCGGGGAATCGGTGTCGCGGTTGTCACCAGCAAGTGGGGCGTCTCCTCGCCGCCCTTCGCCCGAAGGGTATCGCGCTGCTCGACGCCGAAGCGGTGCTGCTCGTCCACCACGACGAGACCGAGGCGGAAGAAGTCCACGTTGTCCTGGATCAGCGCGTGGGTACCGACGACAATATCGGCCTCCCCCGAGACCACCTGCAACAGCACGTCCCGCTTCCGGGCGGTGCTCATCGACCCTGTCAACGCGACGACTCGGACAGGTACCCCGGCGCGCAACAACGTCCCCTGCAAGGAGCGGGCGTGCTGCATCACAAGCACTTCAGTCGGGGCGAGGAGCGCGCACTGAGTGCCGTTGTCCACGGCTTGGAGCATGGCGAGCAGGGCGACGATGGTCTTGCCCGAGCCCACCTCGCCCTGCAGGAGGCGACTCATTGGCAGACTGCCCGAGAGGTCATCGCTGATTTCGCCAAGCACCTCGTTCTGCCCGCGCGTGAGGGGAAAAGGCAAATGCCGCAGGAGGATGTCCTGGTTTTTGCCCTCCTTCCGCGGCAGGGGGCGGGCGCGACGCTGCACCGCATCGGCGCGGCGCACCGCCATCACGAGGGCAATCCCAATTGCTTCTTCGTACTTCAAGCGACGTAGCGCCCGGCCGGGCCCCTCCTCACTGGGCTCGTGGATATCCCGGATCGCCTTATTCAGGGAAACGAACCCGATTGGGGTATACCCCAGCGGTTCTTCGACCCGGGGGAGCGACGCCAAAACCGCATGGACCGCCCCCATGATCGTCCACGTGCTCACGGATTTCGCCGCGGGGTACAGGGGGAGCCACTCGCGGCCAGACATGATTTCGCCGACATCTCCGAAATGTTGGAGCTGGCGCAGCGCGCCGGTGGCTTTCGCGGTTCCGTCGAGAAGAACGAAGTCAGGGTGTTGTAATTGTGGCCGCTTCTTGTAGAAGGAGAGCTTCCCGGTCAGCATGACCCGCGTTCCTGGGGTGAGCGCGCCCATTGCGAAGCGCGACCCGAAAAACGTAGCTGTCAGCGTCTGCCGGCCATCAAAGACTCGCGCCTTGAAGATGGGGCGCTGCCCCGCGGCCATGGTTGAGGTGTCTTGGACGACGCCCACGACGCTGACGGTGTCTCCCTCGCGGGCGTCTTCCAGCGCGCTGGCTAAGCCATAATGCAGGTAGCGGCGCGGGTAATGCCGCAGCAGCTCCCCGCACGTTTCGATGCCGAGGTGCTTCTTCAGCGCGCGGGCCTGCTTGGCCGGAATGACCAGGTTGAGCGGGCGCGTATCCTGAAACCCCAGCACGGCTCTACTCCACCCCGATCTCCGCGGCCGACCCCAACCCATCAGCGGGGAAGCTGAATACGGGCACGCCGAACTCGGCCGCGAGAGCCTCGGTGTCGACCGCTTCGAGCACGGACGGCTCAAAGAGGATCGTCACCTGCTCTCCCCCCACATCGAGGAGGCGGCGGCACGCCGCACGAACCGCCCCGTCCACCGACTCCTCGCGGGCGATCACTTCACCGTAGGCAGTCGCCGTCGCGCCGCCATTACTTCCCGACGCCTTCCCAGCGAGGTTGATAACCGCCGTGCGCATTTCGCCCGCTGCCTCTGACATGGCGAATGCGACCGTTGACATCGGCTGCGACGCGTCGTGAACGGCGAGAGCGGCAATGCCGGAGACGAGGCGCACGGTGGGCAGGACCAGAACGGTTTGCGAGAACGCCCGCGCCGCCTTTTCGATGGCGGCGATGTTGCGCTGGGCTAGCAGGCCATTGGGTAAGAGCATCACCTCGCGGGCGGTACTGCGCCGGATCGCAGCCAGCACCTCAGAGACTGCGTCTTTGCCCGGAGCGACCGTCACAGCCCCCGCCTCCGCGTACAAGTCGGCCAAAGAACCGGCCGGGGTTAGGGCGACGATGAGACGCTGGGGATTATCGGTCACGGGACCTGCGGGCAAGACCTCAAGGCGCAGGTCGCTGACCTGCCCTAGGGAGTAGGCCAGCTCGACGACCCCGCCTGCATCGGTGGAGTGGATGTGGACCGTGCCGGCTTCCTCGTCGGCTCGGGAGATGACAAGGCTCGTTCCCATCCGGGCTAGCCGGTCCTCCAGTTGCGCGAGCGGACCAGTAAAGAAAAACATGACCTCCAGCTCGCGGGCTGGCGAGGCTGGATGGGCAGGCGTGAGCGTGGCCGAAGCGTCGCTCCCCGAGACCTCATTGACCAGCTCTTCTAGGAGAATGAGCAAGCCTGCGCCGCCGGCGTCAACGACTCCGGCAGCGCGAAGCGCCTCCAGCTGAGACGGGGTGTTTTCCAGCGCAGTCCGCGCGGCATCCCGAGCGGACTCTGCGACAACCCGCAGATCCTCGTCCCGCACCTCCTGCGCGGCAGCGGCGGCGGCGCGGAGCACGGTAATCACTGTTCCCTCGACGGGGTCCGAGATGGCTCGGTCGACGAAGGTGACGGCAACCCCTAGAGCGTCGGCAAACACGCTCCCCGAAACGGACTCCGCACCGACGCTTTGCGCCACCGCCCGGATGACCTGGGATAACACGACCCCCGAATTGCCGCGGGCCCCCCGCATGCTGCCTAGCGCCAGCGCCTCGGCGGCCTCCTGCAAGCTCGCCTCGGGTCCGAGCTTGTCCGCTTCCTCCAAGGCCGCCCGAACGGTGTGCGCCATATTGGAGCCCGTATCCGCATCAGGGACGGGAAAGACATTTAACCCGTTGATTTCCACCCTTCGCCGTTCCAGCTCCCCGGCGGCGCGACGGGCCCAAGAGATGAGGCGTGCCGCACCGAAACTATCGACGTCACGGGAGGCGGCAGCTGGTTGAACCATGGCAGTCGATTCTACAGTGACCAGTCGATCGGGTCCGCGCCGAGTTCTTTCAAGGCCGCGTTGGCCCGCGAAAACGGCCGCGAACCGAAGAACCCGCGGCGGGCCGAAAGCGGCGAGGGGTGGACAGATTCGATCCGGGGGGCATCACCGAGGAACCGGGCTGCCGTTTGCGCGTCACGGCCCCACAGGATGGCGACAAGCGGAAGATCCCGCTCGGCCAGCGCCCGGATGGCCTGTTCCGTTACTTTTTCCCACCCTTTGCCCCGGTGAGAACCTGGCCGGCCGGGACGGACCGTAAGCACTCTGTTCAGCAGGAGCACCCCTTGACGCGACCACGGGGTGAGGTCCCCGTCTGCCGGAGGCGTCACTCCCACATCGCTTCGGAGCTCCTCGTAGATGTTGACCAGGGAGCGCGGCGGGGCCACACCCGGCTGCGTGGAAAAGGACAGACCCATGGGGTGGCCGGGTGTGGGGTAAGGATCTTGGCCCACAATGAGGACGCGCACGGCATCGAAAGGGTCTGCAAAGGCGCGAAGAATGTCCGCACCCCGGGGTAAGTACGACTCCTCCGCGCGGAGGAAGTCCCCCAGCATGTGGATCGTATCTTCGACGGACGCGAGGGGTTCTTTCCACGAGTCATGGACAGGCAACATCAAAAACTCTCCCATCCCGCGGTGTAGCGGGGCGTGGAGCCACCTACGGTCACCCCGGCGCCCCGGCGTACGACGCCAATTGTGCGGAACCCGATGGGGGCATCGCCTTCGATCGTCGCCAACAGGGTGTGGTCCTCTCCCCCGCCGAGCACCCATGTCCACGGGTCGATGCCGAGCGCCTCCCCCGCGGCGAGCAAGGCCTCATCTGGAGCGATGGCGTCCTCGTCGAGATCTAAACCGACATGGGAGGCAGAGGCGATGTGGCCGAGGTCGCGGATGAGACCGTCGGAGTTGTCGGTCATCGACGTCGCCCCCGCCGCTCGCGCGATGACGCCGCGGCCCGGCGTGAGCTCAGGCGCTTGATGCTGCAACGCAAGCGGTTCCAGCTCAGCGGGGATGGGCACGCCCGCGGACAGCAGGGCAAACCCCGCGGCGGAATACCCAATGCGGCCGTGGGCCACAATGTGCTGCCCCGGGCGCGCACGAGACAAGGTGAGGGGGTCACGGTTGCCGCCTAGCACGCCGATCGCCGACAAAGACACGACGAGACTATCGCCACCCGTGACATCGCCGCCGACCAACTCGCTGGAATACTCCTCTACCTTGGAGTGGACTCCCTCCGCCAGCTCGGTAAGCACAGCCAGCGGCAGCGACGGGGGGGCTGAAATGGCCAACAGCGCCGCGGTTGGGCGGGCACCCATGGCCTCGATATCGGCGAAGTTTTGCACGACCGCTTTGCGCCCGAGCTGATAGGCCGTGGTGAGATCGGCACGGAAATGCCGTCCTTCCACGAGCATGTCCGTGGTCGCTACCACTCGGCTGTTCGGCGCCGCCTGGGACAGTACCGCGGCGTCATCGCCGTTCACTGTCGACGGCGCTGCCGCGACAATCGAGCGAATGACTTCCTGCTCCCCGACCTCACCGATGGTCGGCCCCGCGTGGGGGAATCCGGTGCGTATCACGAGACGGAGAGCCCTTTCAGTAGACTGAGTCGCCATGAGCGTGGCGAGCGAGAACCAATTTAGCCCGCGGGTGATTGCCGTCTCACTTGGGTTGGCGCTCGCCCTGGTCGTCGGGGTACTCGTCGGTGCAAAAGTGGTATACGAGCGGGTCGCGCGTCAGCCGGTTGCCCTCGCCGATATTTCCTCCCCGCTCGCGGATTCCTCCGAGTGCACGCAGCTTATCGACGCCCTCCCGCGCAACCTCGGCGGCCGCCGCCGGGCCGAGCTCGCCCAACCCGCCCCGGCCGGAGCCGCGGCGTGGCAGACGTCCTCCCTGGACCGGGTGACCCTGCGCTGCGGCGTGGATCTGCCCGCACAGTACACGACGTACACCCCGACCGAGGTGGAAGGTGGGGCACGCTGGATGCGTGTTGACGATCTCACCCCGGGGTCGACGATGTCGACGTGGTACACCGTCGATCGCTTACCCGCCGTGGCCGTGACTTCACTGGGCCCCGCGGGCGACGACCCCGTCGCCGAGCTCGATCTTTCAGCCCTGCCACAGCAGGATGCGCAACCCGCGCCGGCACCGCTGAGCGACCTGGCTGCCGGCACCGACAGTACGTGCCGGAGCCTCCTTGACGCTCTTCCCGCCGAGGTGGCGCAGGGTTACGAGCGCGTGGATGCCGATCAGCACGACACCGCTTTGTGGGTGCACGCCGGGCGCGAGCCCATCGTAGTGCGCTGCGGCGTGGCTAACCCGCCGGCATACGCGGCCGGGGCCCAGATCTATCAGATCAACGGCATCGCCTGGTTCGAAGACACGCAGGTAGCCAACGGCACGACGTCCTCGACCTGGTACGCACTGGGGAGAAAGGACGTGGTTGCCGCCTACCTGCCTAGCGAGGAAGGAAACGCGGCCGTAACGGCTCTCTCCGACGCTATCGCTGCGAGCGTGCCAGAGCGGAGTTAATCAGCGTATTCAAAAGCTCCTGGTAGCTCACCCCCGATGCCCGCCACACCTGCGGATACATCGAGATCGACGTAAAGCCGGGCATGGTGTTGACCTCGTTGAGGACGGGCCCGGAAGGAGTCACGAAGAAATCGACGCGAGCCAAGCCGGAGCCGCCGAGCGCGCGAAACGCGGTGATCGCGAGCGTCTGCAGCTCCGCAGTGAGCTGCTCGTCGTAGGGCGCGGGAATTGTCGCCGTCACCCCGTCTTCGAGATACTTCGTCTCGAAGCCGTAGAACCCTTCCTCCCCGTCTTCCGTTCCGTTGAGTTTCGCTGGCAGCGACGCCTCAACGCGGCCGTCCGGGTGCTCGAGGACGCCAACTTCCACCTCGTCTCCGGTCAGACCCGCCTCCACGATGACTTTGGAGTCGGATTCCCGTGCCAGAGCGATTGCGGCGTCGAGCTCGCTCCAGTCGCTCACCTTGGACACGCCTATCGACGACCCGCCGCTCGCCGGCTTCACAAACACGGGCAGTCCGAGGCGGTCGCGGGCTGCGTCGTCAAGCGATGCGCCCTCGGTGAGAACGATCTCGTCGGTGATGGCAATACCCGCGGCCGCGATGATCTTTTTGGTGTACTCCTTGTCCATGCCACACGCGGAGGCCAACACCCCGGGGCCGACGTAGGCGACGCCGGCCATTTCAAGCAGGCCCTGGATGGTGCCATCCTCCCCGAAACGGCCGTGGAGCACGGGGAAAACCACGTCAACGGTGGCGAGGACCTCGCCCGTCTCGAGGTCGCGGAACTCACCGCGCCGTGCCGGGCTGAGCGAGAGCGCGATCTCGCGCCCTGGACTGACCTCGGGAAGGGTGGCCTGCCCGACAGGATCAAGGGTGCCTGTTACCCACGTGCCGTCGCGGGTGATGCCGACGGGGAAGACCTCGTAAACCGCCGGGTCGAGCTCACGCATAATCGAGCCAGCTGAGATGCAGGAGATGGAGTGTTCGGTGGACTGACCACCGTAAATGACGGCAATTCGAATCACCCCGCCGATCCTACAGAGGGCTATTCCGATTTCTTGGACCGCCCCATCAGCGCCACGATGCAATCCGCGACGGAATATCCGGCGTGGCAGACGGCGAAAACCGAGTGGGTGATCGGCATATCGACCCCGACCTGTTGGGCTAGCTGGTAAATGCTCTGGGACGAGGCCACCCCCTCAGCGACCTGGCCTTTTGTGGCGAGTTTCGCCTCCTCGATGCTCGCCCCTTTACTCAACGCAGCCCCGAAAGTGCGGTTGCGCGACAAAGGCGAGGAGCACGTGGCCACCAAGTCCCCCATGCCAGCGAGACCGGCAAAAGTCCTGGGGTCTGCCCCGAGACGGGTGCCCAGCCGCGTGATCTCGGCCAAACCGCGCGTAATCAAGCTGGCCAGCGTGTTGTGCCCCAGTCCCTGTCCCGCCGCCATGCCGCAGGCGAGAGCGATGACGTTCTTGCATGCACCGCTGATTTCACACCCCACAACGTCGGTGTTGGTGTAGGGGCGAAGGTAGCTCGTCGCGCAGGCGGCCTGAACGGCCTTAGCGCGGTTGAGGTCCGAGCACGCGATGACGGTTGCGGCGGGCTGCCCTTCGGCGACTTCTCTGGCGAGGTTGGGGCCGGACAGCACTGCGATGCGGTCGAGGCTTGCCCCCGTAACTTCCGCGATGATCCCAGACATGCGCATGTGGGTGCCTGACTCGATGCCCTTTGAGATGGACAGCAACGTGGCGTCGTCGGGAAGGAGCGGCGCCCACGCGGTGAGGTTGTCGCGCATCGTCTGACTGGGTACGGCGAAGACGACGATGCCCGCCCCCCGGAGGGCAGCGGCGGCGTCTGAGGTCGCAGTAATTGAGGTCGGCAGGGCGATATCTGGGAGGTAGTCCGGGTTTACGTGGCAACGCGCGATGTTCTGAGCCAGTTCAGTGCGCCGCGCCCACAGGGTGACCTCATTTCCCGCGTCAGCGAAAACCTTGGCCAAAGTCGTTCCCCATGAGCCGGCGCCCATCACCGCCACCTTGTGCATCTCCGGCTCCTTCATCCTCCTCTGTTCACCAACGACGCTCAGTGTAGATGAGTTCGCCCTTGCGCCCGAAGTGGTCCACAATATCACCATGGCGAAAGACACGGCCCCGAAAGCGAGCCCAAAGGCGACGTTGCACGAGCAAGATAAGGACGATCAGGGAGAAATGTTCCTGACGGGCCGGTTGCAGGAGATTCCCCGCCACCCGTCGAGGGAGTTCGAACGAACCACTCTCGCCGCCGGCATCGTCCTGTGGCGCGGCGATCTCGCTGCTGGCGGTGCTGAAGGTGTCGAGGTCGCCTGTATCCACCGCCCGCACTACGACGATTGGTCTCTGGCGAAGGGCAAGGTCGACCCGGGCGAGTCTCTGGTTGCGACGGCGGTGCGGGAGATCAAGGAGGAAACGGGTTACGACGTCCGCCTGGGCAAGCTCCTAGGCAAGACGATTTACCCCGTCAAGGACTCCATGAAGGTCGTCTACTACTGGACGGGCCAGGTGACCGGCGGTGAATTCACCCCCAACGAGGAGGTGGACGAGCTGCGCTGGCTGCCTCTCGCGGAGGCAATGGAGCTGATCACGTACGAATGCGACCGACAGGTGCTGGAAAAGGCGGGCAAGCGCTTCGGGTTGCCCGCAGACGCACGAATTCTCTACGTGCGCCACGCCCGGGCGCACGACCGGCAGAAGTGGTCCGGGGATGACAACCTTCGTCCCCTTGACAAAAAGGGACGTCGCCAAGCAGAGATGCTCGTCCCGATGCTGGCCCCCTTCGCTCCGGAGCGGATTTACTCCGCTGAACCCGACCGGTGCCTCACAACGGTTGCCCCGCTTTCCGACGAACTGGGCCTCGAGGTCACCGTCGACAAGCGGTTCGGCGACGAGGGCTGGCTGGAAAACCAGGTGGCGGCGCAGCAAGCGATCACGGAGGTCATCGAGCGGGGCGGTACTAGCGTTGTGTGCGGCCAAGGCACCGTGATGCCACACATCATCGCGTGGCTCGCGGCCAACGGCCGGCTTCCTATCGACGGGGACATCCCGGTGAAGAAGGGCGGCGTGTGGGTGCTTTCCTTCCACAAAGGGGAGCTGACCGGGGCGGACTATATGCCTTCTGCGCTGCCGGTGCGTTAGGGAACGGGGTTAAACGCGGGGTTTGAAGGACGGGCGGCGGGATTCAAAAGCGTCAATAGCGTCCCCATCGCGCAGCGTAAGCCCGATATCGTCGAGCCCCTCAATAAGGCGCCACCGCGTGTAGTCGTCGATATCGAAGGTGTACGTCGACTCCCCCACCGTGACGGTGCGATCTTCCAGGGACACCGTAACTTCCAGCCCGGGGCGTTGTTCGAGCTGCTTCCACACCAGCTCGATGTCTGACTCGCTCATCAGCCCGGCGAGGAGCCCGCCTTTGCCCGCGTTGCCGCGGAAGATGTCCGCGAAGCGCGGGCTGAACACGGCGCGGAAGCCGTAGTCCCCCAAAGCCCATACGGCGTGTTCGCGGGAGGATCCTGTACCGAAATCGGGCCCTGCGAACAGGACGGAACCGTCTTTGTACGCCTCCTGGTTCAACACGAAGTCGGGTTCGTTTTCACGCCAGTTGGAGAAAAGGCCGTCTTCGAACCCCGTTCGGGAGACCCGCTTGAGATAGCGGGCAGGGATGATCTGGTCGGTGTCGACGTTCGAGCGGGTCAGGGGCACCCCGACCCCAGTGTGAGTGGTGAACTTTTCCACGGGGTTCTCCTTTACAGGTCGGCGGGGCTAGCGAGGTACCCGGCGACGGCGGTGGCGGCGGCGACGAGCGGGGAGACGAGGTGGGTGCGGCCTCCGGGACCCTGGCGGCCTTCGAAGTTGCGGTTGGAGGTCGACGCGGAGCGCTCTCCCGGTGCCAGCTGGTCGGGGTTCATACCTAGGCACATCGAGCAACCGGCGGTGCGCCATTCGGCACCGAACGCGAGAAAGACCTCGTCGAGCCCCTCCTCCTCGGCTTGTTTTTTCACCATTGTCGACGAGGGCACCACCATCATCCGCGTGCCCGGCGCGATGGTGCGCCCGCGCACGATTGACGCCGCGGCGCGCAGGTCCTCGATCCGGGCGTTCGTGCACGATCCGAGGAACACGGTGTCGATCTTGATGTCGCGCAGCGGCGTGCCGGGGGTGAGGTCCATGTAGCGCAATGCCTTTTCGGCGGCGAACTTCGAGGTGTCGTCGCCGAAGCTCTCTGGGTCTGGCACCGTCTCCGACAGCGGCAAGCCTTGGCCCGGGTTCGTGCCCCACGTAACGTAGGGGGTCAGAGCGGAGCCGTCGATGTGCACGACTGTGTCGAACTGCGCGCCGTCGTCAGTGGGAAGGGTCTTCCAGTACTCCACCGCCTTGTTCCATTCAGCGCCTGTTGGGGCGTACTCGCGGCCCCTGACGTAGTCAAACGTCTTGTCGTCAGGAGCAACCATTCCCGCCCGGGCGCCTGCCTCGATCGACATATTGCAGATCGTCATGCGCGCTTCCATCGACAACTTGCGCACAGCTTCACCGCGATACTCGATGATGTGGCCCTGGCCCCCATTCGTGCCGATCTTGGCAATGATCGCCAGGATCAGGTCCTTCGCGGTCACTCCCTCCGCCAGTTCTCCGGATACCTCAATGGCCATCGTCTTAAAGGGTTTCAGCGACAGCGTTTGGGTGGCCATGACGTGCTCTACCTCGGACGTGCCGATGCCCATGGCAATGGAACCGAAGGCGCCGTGGGTAGACGTGTGTGAGTCCCCGCAGACGATGGTCATTCCGGGCTGCGTGATCCCCAGTTGGGGCCCTACCGTGTGGACGATGCCCTGCTTGACGTCGCCCATCGCGTGCAACGTGATGCCGAACTCAGCGCAGTTGCGTCGGAGCGTCTCCACTTGGGTCCGGGATGTCGGCTCGGCGATTTCCAGGAGGTTGCCCGTCTTGATTCCGAGGGTGGGCACGTTGTGGTCCTCCGTAGCGAGGTGCAGCTCCGGATGGCGGATGGTTCGCCCGGACATCCGCAGCCCGTCGAAGGCCTGTGGAGAGGTCACCTCGTGGATGAGCTGGAAGTCGATGTAGATGAGATCAGGGTCCCCGTTCTCCCCCTTGGTCACCACGTGGTCCCGCCATACCTTCTCCGCGAGAGTCAACGGCTTGTCTGCCATGATGTCCTCCTGTATTCCCACAATGCGGAATGATACTATCCGTTAAGTGAGACAGTATAGCGAAGACTCGGGGATCAAAGTACTCGACCGGGCAGTGGCAATCGTGCGCTCGGTCGCGGCAGGATCTAAGACCCTCGCGGCATTGAGCGAGGACACAGGCCTGCCACGCGCAACGACGCACCGCATCGCCACAGCCCTCGAGGTCCACCATGTCCTCGCTCGCACCCCGGGCGGCGAGTGGACCGTCGGGGCCGCACTAGCCCGCTTCTCATCTTCGACGCCGCCGCGTCTCCTCACCGCCGCCGAACCCGTGATGCGGGACCTCGTCGAGCTTACCGGCGAGTCCACCCAGCTCTACGAACTCACCGGCACAACGCGGACGTGCATTGCCGCACACGAGCCCCCGAGTGGCTTGACCTACACCGTTCCCGTGGGTTCTCAGCTGACCCTGACAGCCGGTTCGGCGGCACGCGTTTTCGCTGCATTTTCGCTTATCGACGCCACCGCCTTCCCCTCCCACGAACTCGACCAGGTGCGCGAAACTGGCGTCGCCGAGTCCGTCGCAGAACGCGAGGTGGGCCTGGCCAGTGTCTCGGCGCCAGTCCTGGGTACCGATGGTGCCCTCGTGGCGGTCCTTTCGATTTCGGGCCCCGTCGAGCGCCTCAGCCCCAGCCCCGCAGCGACGTGGGGAGAGCAGCTCCACGCCGCGGCAGAGCGCCTCAGTCAAGCTGTGAAGGGCTAGTGCCTCCTTAGTGGAGGTCGATGTCATCGAGCACACACTCGGGGAAAACGACGTTCTTCGCCAGCGGGATCTGGTGCGAGGCAGATTCCAAGATGTGCATGAAGTAGCCGGCAGCATTTGGAATAGCGACGATGTCACCCGCGGAAACCCCGCGCGGGAAGCGCACTTTCCGGCGCAGGATCAGCTCATCCTCGATGCAGTAGGCCCCGACCAGGAAGGCTTCACACTCCTCGCCTTCTGAAGAGGACGCGACCAAGATGGGATCCACCAAGTAGTCGTCCGACGTCGTGCGGCACTGCGTCCGGTTCATGTGCAAGCCCACGAGCGACAGACCGTCACTACGCGTCTTCACGAAGGCGACGTCGGCGAGGATCAGCCCGCAGCCGTCGAGAAGGGACCGCCCCGGTTCGAGGTGGAGGCGAAGACCGCGCCGGGTGAGCTCCTCCGCGAACCCATCCCCGAGGACATCGCGCAACCACGCGCCGCGGGTGGGCCGCTGATAGTAAGGGTAGGTCGTGGTCAGCGGGTCGGACTTCCACGTGAAGGGGTCGGCGTAACCCGCCCGTTGCGCGGCGATGGCGCTTTGGTAACCCTCCCACTGCTGCGCGCTGTCGAGGTAGCTCATGGGGACGCCGCCGCCTAAGTCGATGAACTGCGGGTCGTGCCCGGCGGCGCGCAGGGCGTCGATAAGCGAGAGACACTCGCGCAGCGCGACGCGGCGATCAGACGCGGCGTAACCATGCAGGTGGGCATGGACTCCGACGATGGCCACATTGTCCGGGCCTGGGGTGAGGAAGCTGGACCAGACGGCGGAGCGCTCCCCGAAACGGGTGGGTGGCAAGAGGTTGGGGTCGGGCGCGAGCCGGGGGGCGACGAACGCCGTGCGTGAACCAGCTATGCGGTGAATCCGCGCGAACTCCTCCCGGTTATCTGCGGAAATGACGACGCGGTTGGCGATAGCAAGATCGAGCAACCCATCGGGCTTGACGGCGGCGGAGAGAATGATCCGCTCCCCCGGCACCCCACGGGCGATCACCTGACGCAGTTCATTCTCGCTCGCCACGTCAACTCCGTGGCCGGCGTCGCGCACCGTGTCGACGAACGTCAGCGCCTTGTTGGACTTGCGCGCGAAGAAGACCTTGACCTCGACGCCGCACTCATCGCCAGCGGTGACGAGCTCGTCAACGTTGGCAAGCATGGGGGCCGGATGAAGCACGTTAACGGGGCTGCCGAACGTGTTGACGAGGCGCCGGCACTCCGAGAAGTCGGCGACCAGATCCCGCGACCAGGGTTCGAGCCGCGCCTCGAGTGGGGGCATCCCGTGTACCCGGTCTGGGGTGTCCATTGCCTCGCGGGTGACACGTCGCGCCCACGACGGGATCACCTCATGCGCTCCCCGGCGCAGGGTGTCGTGCCCGAGAATCCACCCCTCGCTGACTCGGCCCGCCGCGGCGAGGTGCGGGGTGCCCGCCACGGTGCCGTCGCTCTCGACGATCAACGAACCCGTCTCGGGGTGAACGTGGCCGAGGCCCGCCTCGACCAACGCGCCCGCGAGAGTCCCCGGAACCACGCCGGAAGGGGCGATGACGGCGTCAACGACGCAGGTGGCTCCGACGCGGGCGGCAACATCTGCGAGGTCGTCGTGGCCGCTGCCGAGGACGTCGGTGCGGATCCGCCCAGCATCGATGAGTTCGAGCACCTCCCCAGCCGTTTCGGGCGGCGGACCGAAGGCCACGCGTTCCAGGGTGCGGGTTAGCGCGCCGAATTGAGCGCCGCCGAGGGAATCACGCCCGCCGAAAGAGGAGCGTTCAATGATGTAGGGGTACGCCGCGCGGAAGGCGTACCCCACCGCCGTCGCCGCCGTCCACGGTTGTGCGCCGGTTGCCGCCGCGTATGAGCGTCTCAGATCGGATACCGCATCACCGGTGCCGTCAGTGCCTGCAAGCACTGCGTCGATCTCTCCGGCGGCCGCGGAACCGCCCAGCGCCTGCACAATGGACGCGGCTAGGCCGGCGAGGGCCGCCCGTAGAGCGTCGAAGTCTGCTGCGGCCAGGAACCGCGGCCCGGCCTGCGTGACCAAGTCGTCGACCTGGGCCTGCGCCTGCGCCGACGGCTGGGCCTTGACCTCCATGAATCGCCCACCGCGGGTGACCGGGTAGAACGCCTTCGCCGGGGCGTAGCGCACAACGTCGATAAACGTCAGCGCCGCGCCCCGCACTAGGACGACGTCCTCGCTGCTAATGCGGTCAAGCTGAGTCGCGGGGTAGGCCGGGGATATGACCGGCAACCCACCGACCTCAGCGCTGGTCAACTGGCCCGGCCACCGCGTGGCGTGGCCAGTGGTCACTAGGACCTCGTCGAAAAGAGAGCCCTCGACCTCGAACTTCTCCCCACTTCGAGCGATAGAGCGAACCTCTGTGTCGGTGAATGTCAGCGCGCACCCGGCAGGGAGGTGCCGCTCGAGCGCGTCCCAGGAAGCGGTGAGGAACCGCCCGACGTCACGGCGCGGCGGGTACATGTCGTCCGCCCCGCGCCAATCGTTGAACGTGCCGAGCTGCGAGGAAATGATGTGCGCGGGAACATTGAGCAACCACCGCGCGGGAAGATCTTGTTGGAATGCGCCAGGACCGCTGATCGGCCCGTCGTTGAAGACGCTCAGGTCGATGCGGGCCCCGCGCTCTCGGGCGCGCCCCATGAGCTCCTCGGCCGCCCACAAGCCGCGCGGGCCTCCGCCGATGATGGCTACCTTCACCGAACGTTCCTTTCTACCCATTCGTCGTTGTAGACCGTGTCGAGGTAGGCCCTGCCGTCGTCGTGAAAGATCGCGACGATCTCCGCGCTAGGGTCATCATGCAGGCACTTTTCAACGCCCACGCATACCGCCCCGCCCGAAGCACCCGGGAGGAATCCGGTCGACTTCGCCAGCGCGCGGGCCGCATCGACGGCCTCAGCGGCGGTAACGCGCACAATGTCATCTGGCGTGGTCTCGCGGGAGAGGTCAGTGACTACTCCTGCCCCGTAACCAGGCAGGATCCGTTGGCCTCGTTCGCCGCCGAAGAGAACCGAGCCCACGGCGTCCACCACGACCACGCGGGTATGCAGGCCGTGCTCGGCGATGTAGCGCGCGCAGCCACCTACGGTTCCCGTCGTGCTCACCGCGACGACGAGAACGTCAGGGGCGTGCCCGAGCTGCGCCACAATCTCGCGCATCGTGCCTTCGCTGTGAGCGTCGAAGGCGGCCCGGTTGGAGTACTGATCGAGGTTGATAGCTCCGAGCTCGTCCTTTAACTCCGCCACCCGGGTACGCCGCGCGGTAAGCCAGTCACCCGTCTCGGGATCGGGCTCTGTGACCTCGTGGATCGTGGCACCCAGAGCCCGAATGTGCGCAAGGGTCGCCTGGTTCGTGCGGCGATCCACCACGCAGTGAAACTTCCAGCCACCGACGACGGCTTCCCGCGCGAGAGCGACGCCCAAGTTGCCGGAGCTAGACTCCACGACGATGCTCCCCGGCCCGAGGACACCTCGTTCGGTGGCGTCTTGAACCAACGCCCTAGCAGTCCTATCCTTCGCACTCCCGCCGGGGTTGAAAGACTCGAGCTTGCCCCACACGCGCGCACCTGGCGCTTGCGAAAAGCCGGTGAACGCCACGAGGGGGGTTCGTCCAACAGCCGAGAGAAGGTCGGGGCTGGTCTGTAAATCCATGAAATTAACCTTATGCTTAATCTGGACACCAAGGGGGCGCCGCGGGCCGCGCAACCCCGAACGTAGGCCGTGACCAACCCAAAATGGGATCCGAACGTGACGAGAGTCTCATTCTTCGGAGACAGTCGGCGGGCGCGTGGCGTCGCGCCCGCCGACTCCCTTAACTGCTAATCGTCGTCCCCGGGGACGCCTTCAGCTCATTCGCCGAAATGTAGTAGGCCTCCATCGTACCGTTGAGCATGACCATCTGGTCGGAGAGCACGTCCGGCATGCCAGCCCCGATCTGTTTCAGCGCGCGTCCAATGTCGTCGCCCGCCATGTCCGCACTCACACTAATGGGTATGGGTAGAGTCACGCCCGCGATCTGAGGCGTGACACTCATGGACGCCACAATGATGTGGAAGTTGCCAGTCAGGGTGGTGATCTTGCCGGGCCCGCTGCGCTGCCACTGGTCGGGGATGCCCGCGACGCTGCTAGGAAAGCGGACCCGGAGATTGTCCAGGATCACCTGGTCCGCGTCGATACGGATGGCGGGCTTGGGCCCCTGGGCGGTGTCCAAGGTGATGTAGGACAGTTTGACGTTTCCCTTTAGCGCAGTGGAGTCAGTCTGCACGGTGTATGTGCCGCCGAAGGGGGTGCCCATCCCAGGGATCGGGCCGGGCGGGGCGAAGTCGAGGCCCGCGATTTCCGGCAACGCCAGCGGCTTTGCCGCCAACAAGGGGGGCAGCGCGATTCCTTCGAAGCCGGGGGGAGTTTGGGAGGACGGCTGCGTGGGGAGATTCGGAAGGGTGGGGGCGCCCGGTACCTGGGGCAGCGTAGCCTGGATGTCACTAAGCACGTCGTCCACGGAGGGTAGTTTGGGAACCTGGGGTGCGACCTGGGCTGTGACGTGCGGCTGCGCCCACGCGCACGCCACCACGGCGGCAGCCACCACCGCGCCGATACCAACCCGCGTGCGGTGTCGGTTAATCCTCATTGTTCCGGCCTCTTTTTCGATCCGCCTTACTCGGTTTGTCCCTCGGCACCCAGGACAAGGCGAAAGCACCGCCGAGAAGGGCGAGAAGTGTACCCAGTATGAAACCGCCGAAGTTAGAGGTCGGAATGGCCACGATGGCGAGGATGAGAGCTGTGATACCAGTGAGGATGCGCGCGTCCCGTTGAAACCACGTCATCAGCCCGCAGCTGATCAGCAAGACCCCGATGAGCAGCGTTGACACACCGGACATCGTGGCGATTTGGATCTGAATGTTAGAGACCTCGAACGACAAATAGGCCGGGGTGAGGATGACCGCACCCGCAAGGATCATCAACAAACCGGCCGTGAACGGCCGCTGCTTGACCCACGAGCCGAAGCGCCCAAGACGCCCTCTGCCCGGCGTCGACTCATCTCCGGCCGTCACGGGCTCAAAGGCAGGCTTTTCCTGCGCCGGCGGTTGCTGCAGGAGGGGCGGTTCCTGGGCGGGGCCGAGGATATCCCCGAGGTCATCTCCATCTGCGAGGTCGACCCTTGTTGAACCACCCTCCGGGCTATAGGTTTCACGTTTAACAGCTGCCACCGTCCGCCTCCTCGATCGTGATCGCGCCGCCTCGCGCCGACAGGCTGTCCGCGGAAATGGACGAGGCGTGGATGGTCTGGTCAACCGCCGATAATCCTGTAGCGCTGAGGCCGAACGCACCCGGAGCCGCTTTGTCGGAGAGATGCTCGGCATCAATGCCGATATGGGTGTCGGTCATGGTCAGCGTACCTGACATGTCCTTCGCGCCGATGACCAAGTTAGTTGCGGTTGTCCCGTCACCCGCCACGAGCATTTGGAACTTCTTGGCCCCGATTCCTGGCAAGTCGATGGGCGCCGACATGCACAGATCGGTGATGGTGGCCTTCTGGATGTGGAGGCGGGACACACCGATATTGCCGTTTTCCATCGCCTCAGCGTCAACGAAGAGGTCGAAATCCTCGCCGGAGATTCCACCGACCTGCTGGGTGAAGATGACGTTAGACAGGGCCAGGTTCGCCGACATCCCAGTCTGGGCCATGACAGTCGTCTCCGCCCCCACCGCGAGCAACCCAGCCGCCACGATAGCGGCGAGGCGCCCTTTCTTTGTGTATCCCATGATCGTGTTCCTTCCTGCATCCCCGCCGTAGTTAGGGGACAACAATATTTAGCAGATGTGAACACAATACACACAAGACCCGCAATAGTGAGCCGACTCACGAAAATTTTTAACCGATTTATCGGCCCACGCTATCGACGCGAAGCGTACCGCGGACGTGAGTCCGAACCGATCCCCCCACCCACAGCTGGTCCCCGTTGTCGACGATGCGGACCCGCCCTTGCCTCCCCCCCCCACGTACGACCCTTGCGCGGCGGTGTACTCCTCCGGCACAAGGCCTTGCTTCCGCGCCCACTGGGCCACCGCTCCCCCGAGGCTTCCTGTCACGGGGTCTTCCCCAACCGGAGTAAAGGCCCGGACCTCGTAGGCGGGGTCCAAGCTACCCGTGAGTGCGAAGAACCCCACTTTCGGACTCGAGGAACCAGGCCACGAAAGAGCAGCAAGCTTGTCGACGTCGACCAGCTGCACCACTCGCCAGCCCGGCCCGTTGTCGCTCCACGCCGAGGCTTCAACATCCGCTTTCGCGATGCCGAAAGCACCGGTCACCCCGTCCAGATCCCGCGCGGAGAGAGGCCCAGAGCGCAGCAGAGGGGGCGTGGCGAAGTACAAGGTGCCTTCGGTGCCGAGCTTGACCGGAACAAGGCCGAGACCACATTCCTGTACGACCTCCCCTTGGCGAGCAGGCCGACCCCCCAGCTCGAGCCACGCCCCCGCCGAACCGAGGGTTGGGTGCCCAGCGAAGGGGAACTCCTCGGTGGGAGTGAAAATGCGCACCGCCCCCCGACTAGAAGGTCGAGGGGCGGTTTACTCTGTGTACCCCGTACGGGATTTGAACCCGTGTTACCGCCGTGAGAGGGCGACGTCCTAGGCCGCTAGACGAACGGGGCATGTTCGCTTGTCGCTTGCGACTGGTTAACCATAAACAACGGCTCGCGACGACACAAATCAGCAGCTCATAGCGCTAATCGTCGATAATCGAGCGAACGGCGAAGCCGCGATGTCAGTTGAAAACGCCGATGTCCGTGTCTCCATCTCCTCGACAAGCGACGTGCTCGGTTGAGAAGAACTGTCACCGACGAGGGATGTCCACCTCTCGGATGCAAGCTCGGGCACGTGAGTTACGGCGGTAGGGTAACACGCGCGAACGACCCGGGCTCGAGGATCCGAACACCCTTTCGCTAGAGGGCGACGGCGCCCAGTGCCGCGGCGCACAGGACAACCGCCCACGCCGGGATCTTCCACGGTTGAAGCGCCACAAAGGAAGCCACCGCCACCGTGAGGGTCGCCGGGCCGTGCACCCCGGAAGTGAAAACCGGGGAGTACAGCGCGGCACCGAGAATACCGACCACCGCCGAGTTCGCACCGGCCAGAGCCGCCGAGGCGAGGCGGTGGCGGCGCAGAGTGGACCACAGGGGAAGGCACCCGAGGACAAGGAGAGCGGCCGGCAGAAAAATGGCGATGGTGGCGATGGCCGCACCGGGAGCCCAGCCAATCCCCTCGGAGCTGGCACCCAGAAACGATGCGAAAGTGAACAGCGGGCCCGGAACCGCCTGGGCCGCCCCATACCCGGCGAGGAAGACGTCATGATTGACGAGGCCGGAGGGCACGACCGCCTGTTCTAGGAGGGGTAGGACAACGTGTCCACCGCCGAAAACGAGGGCGCCGGCCTCAAAGAAGGAACCGAAGATGTGGGTTGCCGGGTTGTCTGTGCGCGCAACGAAAACAGGAAGCGCAAGCAGGAGTGAGGCGAAGGCCACGAGACTGGCAGCACTCACCCAGCGTGGCAGGTTAACGGGTGCACTAGCGTCGTCGTCTGGCTCGTTCGACTCCGGCGAACGCAAAAACACAATGCCGCACGCCAACCCGGCGACGATGACGATGAATTGGATTAGCGGCCACCCTGTTAAGACGACGAGGGCGAAAGCCCCAACCGATATGGTGGCGCGGGCCGGGCCGGACGAAAAGGAGCGGCTCATGCCGTACACCGCCTGGGCAACAACACCCACCGCGGCGGCCTTGAGGCCCACGAGCCACCCGGCGCCGCTGATATCACCCAGGTGGGCGACCCCGACAGCGCAGGCAACCATGATCGCCACCGAGGGGAAGGTAAAGGCAACCCACGCGGCAGCCATTCCCAGCAGCCCGGCGCGGCGCAGGCCGATCCCCATACCCACCTGACTCGACGCCGGGCCAGGAAGGAACTGGCATAGCGCGACTAAGTCTGCATACTCACGTTCACTCATCCACTTCCGTCTCTGGACAATGTCCTCGCGGAAATAGCCGAGGTGAGCGACCGGGCCGCCGAAGGAAGTCAGACCCAGGCGCAGGAATGTGCCGAACACTTCGCCGGCGTTTCTTATCGAGCGGGCCCTCGAACCGGCGCCCGTAGCTTCGTTTGACACCTCTCTAGAATGCGCGATGACGCGTCTGTCCGCAGTGTGTACACTCCCCCGCGCCTCCGGCCTGACCGGAACCCTCGAGCTCACTCCCCCGGCGCAACCCGGAACTGCGCGGGTAGCAACGGAGACCCGCCAGGCGTATAAGCTCGCCAACGATGCTGTGGCCGTCGACGGACGCACCGGCGAAATCGTCGACACCCTGCCCTTCTCCTCCTGCCCCCTTGCGGCCCAGGCGACGGCGCGGCTCATCCAGCTCCACATGGGCACTCTCTTCGGAATAGCCAGTCAGCTCGCCCTCGCCGCACTCGGTCTTTTGATCCTGGTGCTTACCCTTTACGGTTACGCCATGTGGTTCAAGCGCGGCCGCGCGATGCCACGCCCCGCGGCATGGTCGCGACTACCGCGTTGGGCTGTGGTCTTGCTCAGTCTGTGCGCCCCCGTCTACTGCGTCATCGCGCCCCTTTTCGGCGCGAGCTTGATCGCATTCATGCTTATCGACGCCCTGTTGGCGCGCTTCCGTCAGCGGCGTAGCCAGCCTATAACCGGCTAAGAAAGAGGAAAGTCCACGTGGCGCGGGTTCACCAGCCCCGAGCCCCCGGGCGCGGAGGCGGGGTCATGCCCCGCCTCGAGCTGCCTGTTGAGGTTGTCAACGAACACAATTCGTGGCGCGTATCCAGCGAGTTCCTCCTCGCTGAATTGTGCGTAACCGATGATGATAACCAGGTCACCCGGGTTGATCAGTCGCGCAGCGGCGCCGTTTATGCCGATTACTCCGCTCCCTCGATCTCCAGCGATGGCGTAGGTCGTCAAGCGATTGCCGTTGTTGATGTCGACGACGTCGATCTGCTCGCCCTCGAGAATGTCAGCAGCGTCCATAAGGTCGGCGTCAATCGTGCAGGAACCGACGTAGTGCAGATCGGCCTGCATGACCGTGGCTCGGTGGATCTTGGATTTGAGCATGGTGCGCAACACAGGGGCAACACTATCGCGTACCACCCCAGCCGCCAACCCCGTAAAAGAGGTAGGGAAGCTCCCCGACGAAAGTGGCCGAGGAGCTTCCCGCCGACACAGATACTGTTGCTGACTGGAACCGCTTGAGCCAAAGAGCGGAAGTGTCTCTAGCCCGGGTTCTCGCTCACCCGTGACTACGTCCGCGATTCTTAAAGTGGATGGCACGCGGGGTTCCATTCAGCGTATTAACTTCTCCGTATCGGTGATGTTGATTGTAGTCCCCCCGGCCCAGGCGGCTCAGTCCCCGCCAGCGGGTACGCCTGGTATTAACCCGCCGAGTCCCTTTTGGCCAGCACACGCGCTCTTTGTGCCACAGTGGTCGGGGGTAATAGTAAAGTAGCCGGCGTGTAAACACCGACTACTCGTTGGTACCCCGTACGGGATTTGAACCCGTGTTACCGCCGTGAGAGGGCGACGTCCTAGGCCGCTAGACGAACGGGGCATGTTCGCTTGTCGCTTGCGACTCGTTAAACTTAAAGCATCTCTCAATCATCTAGCAAATCGCCAGGCAGAAGCAGCAGCTGTACGAAGGTTAGGCGCCCCGGTTAAGCCGCGAGCCCGCTCGTGCGCAGGCACGCGCACACCCGGGCCGTGAGTTCTTCGATGCTGAAGGGTTTAGTGATGAAGTCGTTCGCCCCGTCGTCTAGCGCCTCCACGATGTCGCCAGGCCGGTCGCGTGCTGACAGCACGAGGTGGGCGCTGGGGAAGCCTCCCGCACGCGGCGCAGGTCCTCGGTACGGAGGTTGATCCTCAGAGTGTGCAAAATCGTGGAGTCGTCGTCGACGACAAGGCCCTTCGTCATGGAGCCACCTCCTCGCCTTGATGGCGGGGGACGGAAACGGTCATGGTTAACCCACGTGTCTGCGAGTTCCAGGGTGCTGACACCCAGCATTGAACTGTTCTCGAAAGTGAACCGTTCGGAGGAAAGGTAACCGGCGAGAAGCGGGACTAACAAAGACAACGCCCCATGCCGCGAGAGGGGCGTGGGGCGTTGTGCATATCGAGCTTTGCAGCTGGCCTACCTGGACTCGAACCAAGAATGACGGTACCAGAAACCGTTGTGTTGCCAATTACACCATAGGCCATCGTTTTTCAGAACTTCCGGGTCCGGCTTGCAGTTCCCGGGGGCGCTGAACGACGTTGATTACTATAGACACGGTGGCGTTATCCCTACAAATCGCCAGCTCAGACGGGATGACGTCACCGTGCGTCGCGTGTTATGTGCCCTCGTACGGGGTCAGTGCCCGGGCCGAACGGAGGCGCGCCAAGGTCGATTCGCGGCCCAAGAGTTCCATCGACTCGAACAGCGGCGGGGAGACTGCCGCGCCGGTCACGCCGACCCGCAGCGCTCCGAACGCCGTGCGGGGTTTGAGTCCCAGATCCTCAATGAGCGCCTTGGTCAAAGCAGCCTCAATGGCGCCTGTCGTCCACTCCCCGACGCCCTCTAGGGCCGAGATTCCCACCTCAAGCGGCTGGATCGCAGTTTCCTTGAGGTTCTTCCTCGCCGATTTGTCATCCAGCCGCAGCTTGGAATCGGCGACCGTGAGGAACCGGAGCAGCCCGTAGGCGTCGGAAAGCGTCTTGATGCGCGTCTGCACGAGATCGGCCGCGACAGCGAATTTCTCCGACGGGTAATCGGCGGGAAAATCTGTGTACTCCGTGAGGTACGCGCGGAGGCGCTGCGCGAAGTCCTCTGGTTGCAAAAGACGGATGTGATCGGCGTTGATCGCCTCGAGCTTTTTCTGGTCGAAGCGTGCCGGGTTGCCCAGTACGTCTTTCACGTCGAAGGCCGCGATCATCTCATCGGCGGTGAAGATGTCTTTGTCGGCGGACAGGGACCAGCCCAGCAGCGCGAGGTAGTTGATCATGCCCTCGGGGATGATCCCGTTGTCGCGGTGGTTAAACAAGTTGGACTCGGGGTCGCGCTTCGACAGCTTCTTATTGCCCTGGCCCATCACAAAGGGTAGGTGGCCGAACTCGGGCGTGGACTGAGCTACGCCGATTCGCTTTAGCGCCTCGTACAGCGCCAGCTGGCGCGGGGTGGAGGACAGCAGGTCCTCCCCGCGCAGGACATGCGTGATTCCCATCAGGGCATCGTCGACAGGGTTAACCAGCGTGTAGAGCGGCGCCCCGTTGGAGCGGGCGACAACGAAGTCGGGCTGCGTCTCAGCCTTGAAGGTCACCTCACCGCGCACCAGGTCGTTCCACGTCCAGTCCTGCTCGAGCATACGCAAGCGCCACACCGGCTTACGTCCCTCGGCTTCAAAGGCGGCCACCTGGGCCTCGCTCAGGGTGCGGTCGAAGTTGTCGTACCCCAGCTTCGGATCACGGCCAGCGGCACGGTGACGCTCCTCCACCTCTTCCGCCGTGGAGTAGGCAGGGTAGACCTCTCCCGCCTCGATGAGCTTGGCCAGCACCTCCTGGTAGATGTCCCCGCGCTGCGATTGCCGGTATGGCTCGTGGGGCCCGCCCACCACCACGCCTTCGTCCCAATCGAGGCCCAGCCAGGTCAAAGAATCGATGATCGCCTGGTAGGACTCTTCCGAGTCGCGGGCAGCGTCGGTGTCTTCGATGCGGAAGACGAACGTGCCGTGAGAATGGCGCGCTTGCGCCCAGTTAAACAGCGCAGTTCGCACCATGCCGACGTGCGGGGTGCCCGTTGGCGAGGGGCAGAAACGAACGCGCATCGCAGCAGGAACCGTGGAGGATTCAGTCATGGGGACAATCGTAGCGGGCGCGTTCCGGCCGTTACACTTGCCAATCATGTCTGGAACCCGCCCTGCGACAGCACCCGATTTTCTCCTCTCACGTAGTCATGGGTCGGTGCGCACTCAGGGCTCCCGTGCGAGCTTCGCCGACCCCTGGGAAGCTCTCGATGCCCTTGCCTCGGGCCGCGCGGACATCGTTGTCGGCGCGCTCCCCTTCGACCGCGACTCTCCCGCGGCCCTGACCGTTCCCCGGACGGTGGTTACTGAACCCGGCACGCTCGAGCCGCACCCCTACTACCGCGTCGGTGAAGGTTCACAGCTCTCGGCGCGGATCGACGCCTTCGACCCCGAGCCGGAGGAACACCTGCGGCGCATCGAAGCGGCGGTGTCGACGATTAGAAGTTCTGTCCTGGACAAGGTGGTGCTCGCGCGTGCCGTAGACATCGCTTTCAACCCGCCGGTAGACCCCCGTCTCGTCGCGGCTCGCCTCATCGATTTGTCCTACACCCGCGACGGCTTTATCGCGGACTTGAGCCCCGCGGGCAGGAAAGGCCACTTCTTCGTGGGCTCCTCCCCCGAGGTGCTCGTGCGTCGCCGCGGCGTGCACGTCAGTTCCTTTCCCCTCGCGGGATCGGCACCGCGCAGCGTTCACGACCCGCGCGCGGATGAACTCGCTGCCCGCAGCCTGTACAACTCGGAGAAAGACCTCGCCGAGCACGCCTACGTGGTCAAACACATCCGAGATATCCTCGCTCCGCTGTGTTCCACGCTGGACGTTCCAAGCCGTCCCGTTCTGGAAAAGACGAGCGAAATGTGGCATCTCGCTACCCCCATCAACGGGGTGCTGAAAAACCCAGACCTCAACGCACTCGACCTCGCGCTGCGTCTATACCCCACCCCCGCCGTGTGCGGCACACCTACCGACGCCGCTGAGGCGCTCATCTCCACCGCAGAGTCCGACAGGGGGTTCTACGGCGGGGCAGTCGGATACACAACAAGCAACGGCGATGGCGAATATATGGTGGCGATCCGTTGCGCCGAGGTCAACGCGGCGGGAACAGGCGCGCGCACCTGGGCCGGCGGCGGCCTCGTGGCTTCCTCAGACCCCCACGCGGAGCTGGATGAGACAACGGCCAAGCTGCGCACCATTATGCGCGCGCTGGGCCTTTAACCCCGGGACACTAGGCGCGACCGACGGGGTTTCCCAGGCGGCCGATCCCCGGGATCTCCACCTCGATGTAATCACCTGGCGTCATTTCCGCGGTGCCGGCGGGCGAGCCGGTGCAGATGACGTCGCCAGGAAGAAGCGTGTAAGACGCCGTGATGAACTCGACAATCTCGCCGAGGTTCATGATCATTTGGTTCGAGTTGGAGTCCTGCTTCGTCTCCGTCTGCCCCTCGTGGGTGAGGTGGGCCTTGATCGGCGTGTTGGAGAAGTCGAACTTATCCAGATCCGTCTCGATCCACGGGCCGAGCGGGCAAAAAGTATCGATGCCCTTGGCACGGGCCCACTGCCCGTCGGCAAACTGGAGATCACGGGATGACACGTCGTTGACGATTGTCACGCCGCGAATGACGGATTTCCAGTCCTCAGCCTTGACGTTCTTGCAGGGCGTGCCCACGACAAGCGCCATTTCCCCCTCGAACTCGACCTTTGTGGCGAAATCCGGGATCTTGATGGTGGCTTCGGGCCCGATCACGGCTGTCGGGGGCTTGAGAAACAGGGTCGGAGGCAGGTGCTCGGCGGACTGCTTGAACACCTCGGCGACGTGATCGGCGTAGTTGCGGCCGATGGCCACGACCTTGGACGGGAGCATCGGCGCGAGAATGCGTACCTCCCCGAGGGCCCATTCCTTCCCCGTGTACTCGGGTTCCGTGAACGGGGTTCCGGCTATGGCCTTGGCCGTCGTCGCGTCGTCGTCGATAACGGCGAAGGTCATGCCTTCGGGGGTAGCAATTCGTCCAAAACGCATGGGGGAGAGCTTACCCCACCCCCTTACGCTCTTCCGGGTTAGCGGGAGGTCAGCGCCAAGTACAGCTCAGCGCACGCGATTGCGTCCGTCAGCGCGTTGTGGCTGCGGTACGTGGGCAGGTGATAGCGCTGCCGGACCCGCGCCAGCCGCAGATCCTCACCCCGCGGGTACGTCCCCATTCTCTCCATGTGCCTCCGCTCGAGCGCGAAGGTATCGACGACGTCGCGGGCAGGCATTCTTATCGACGTTCCCCGCACGCGCTTCGACTCGTAATTCAAAAAGGAGAGCTCCATCTGAGCGAAATGCGCCAGCAAACGCCTACCCCGGAAGGCCTGATCAAATGCATCGAGGACGGCGGCTGCGGGTACCCCCTCCCGGGCGATGTCGTCATCGGTCACACCGTGCAGGGTCGCGGAGTTCCCGACCCG
Source organism: Corynebacterium capitovis DSM 44611 (assembly GCF_030440535.1). Classification (NCBI taxonomy): domain Bacteria; kingdom Bacillati; phylum Actinomycetota; class Actinomycetes; order Mycobacteriales; family Corynebacteriaceae; genus Corynebacterium; species Corynebacterium capitovis. The sequence goes on from NZ_CP047117.1 coordinate 1,269,530, forward strand.
CGCCCCGAGTATGAGGTAGTGGCGCGCCTGCGACAGGTCGATCACCTTGCGGTTGACAGGCACCCAGCCGACCGAGACGAGGTGGTCCCGCCCCGGCGTCAGCCCGGTCGTCTCGACGTCGACGGCCAGCAGCGCGTCGTTGTCGGCCTCCTCGCGTCGCCACCATGCCGGAGCCATTTACATACTCCTGACCGGGTACTGGCTGCTCAGGGCCGCCTGGAGAGACTTAATCACCCGGAATGAGTCGCGGAGGTCGTCACGGTCGCGGCTACTTAACGCCCTGGGGTCAATGTGGTAATCGGGGTTCTCCCCCGCCCGCAGCTGCTCGGCCTGGTGGCGCAGGGCGAGCGTGGTGATGTATTCGTAGGCATCGATGAGGTCGTCTGCCCCCCGTGAAGAAATGGACGAACCGGCTGCTGCGCGGATCCGCGCCACCGTATCCAGCTCGGTCTCCCCGGCCGTTATCGCGTACAAGCGCGCCATCTGAACGACCGCGGCTGTCCCACCCTTCTTCACGTCCAAAGTGGCGGCGTAGTCACCTGAGCGTTCCAGCACAAAACCGCGGAAGAAGCTGAGCGGGGGTTCGCGGCGGGTGGCCAAGGCCGCCAGGTGCGCGTGGAAGCGCCGCGAGCCACGCGCCGCCGCCTGCGCGGCATCATGCACCCGGCCAGCCAGTTCCGTTTCCCCGGCGAGACAGCGGAAGTCGAAAAACACCTGGGCGTGCAGCAACGCGTCGGGATTAGGAGCTGTGACCCAGGTGTGAAACGTCTCCGCCCACTGCGACTCCGTCATGCGCCACTGCGGTGAGGAGGCCATCATTCCTCCGGGGCAGCGCGCCTGCCCGGCTTCGGCGAGACCGTCACAGATGAACTCCCCCAGTGCGGAAAAATACGCCGCGTGGGCACCCTCGTCGTAGGCATCGCTGAGGACGAATGCGTTGTCTTGGTCGGAGGCGGGCCCCATCTCGTGGCGCGCCTGTGAGCCCACCGCGACAAACGCGAACGGAACTGGCGGCGGGCCCACCTCCTCAACCCCCAGCACGGTCAACCGGCGGGCGATTGAATCCGCAATACTGGACAGGAGGCGCTGAGCCTCGAAAGCGGAGGCCCCGCGGTCTAGAAAACGGGCGGCGACGGACGCGGCGCGTCGAAAAGAACCCGCGAGCTCCGCGAGGTCGCTGTGTGCGACGTCGGCGGAAAGATATATCGGGTCAGACTGCAGCTGCCGCATGATGTCATTGCTGGTCGCTACGGCGCTGATTCCCTCGGGACCGGCCACGGGGAGGTGGTGGATGCCCAGCTCGCCCATGAGCAACATCGCCTCGAAGACGAGGGTCTCGGGGGCAGCCATGCGCACCGGGGACGTCATGACCTCCGCGACGGGCCGGGAGGGGTCCGCTGCGACGGCGACGACCCGCGAGCGCAAGTCCCGGTCCGTGAGAATGCCGGGTTCAGCCGCGCCCTCGACAACAAGGCAGCTCACTTGGCGGTCATCCATCAGCCGCGCCGCGGCGGAAATGCTGGCGTCCGCGCCAATCGTCACGAGATTGCGGCCCGCCACCACCTCACTGAGCGGGGTGCGCAGAACATCCGCGGCTGCCCCCGCCTCCCGCATCTCCTTCGCCGCTGCTCTGACGCGCAGAGACGCGGACTGGAAGTAACGCCCGATATGAGGGTGCTCCGCAACAAGCCGCGTAAAGCTCTCCCGGGGCAGGGTGAGAATTAGGCAGTCTTCGACGGCAACCATGGAGTAGCGCGACTCGGGGGCGTCGATAAGAGTCGAGTAGCCGAAGTTGCGCCCTGTATCTCTCCGGTCGATGAGGACATCGTCATCCGAGAGAACGTCGACGGCGCCGGAACGGATGACGTAGAGCGTGTCGTTCCTCTCACCGCGGCGCACAATCGTCTCGCCGCGGCGGACGTACGTAATGGCCATGTGCGCGGGCAAGACATCGAGCGCCTCGGCTGGCAGGCGAGAGAAAGGCTCGTGGTCGGCGAGGAATGAACGAACCTCGTCGAGTTCAACTGTCATACATCGAGCCTATCGCGCGGCGAGGCGGGGCTAGGGCCGTTTGCGCCGGTGTTTTGAGCGGAAAAACTACCTACTGGTAGCTGACAAACCAAGGCTGTGGAGCCACGTCAGCGAAGGTCTGCTCCGGGGTGAACATCGGCATGTCTTCGTCGATGAAGTTCTTCCATGCGAGGAAGAACCCGGGGTCGAGGTCCTGGCGCAGCACGTTCCAGGTCTCGAATTTCTGGCCGGCCGAACCGTGCCCGTCGGCGTGCAACACGTATGCGAGCTCGGGGTGATCGGTGCGGATGTTTTCCCGGTCAGGGAACATCGCCACCTGGAACTGGTGAAGCACGAACGCCTTCTGGGGCAAATTGCGTTCGCGGGTGAACTGGGCCAACCAGTCCGCGACCTCGTTGATTTCCGCCGAGGTCGCGGAACCCACCCGGCTCAACGGTTGCTCGCCCGGGTTCAGCTTCCATTCCGCGTCCAGGGCCAGACCCACGTTCGGGCGAGCCAGCAGATCCGCATACAGCTTCGTTTGCTCCAGGAAGTTGCCCTGGCCCGGCTGAAGGTCCAACACCGCGTAGCCACCCGCCTGAGTGATCGCATCCACGTAGGGCACGATCTCGGCGGGGTCGGACTCATTGGAGAAGTTCCCGTCCGGGCCCGGGCTGCCCGAGGCGACGGTGACGATGATCTCAAACGCCGGTATCACCGGGTCGGGGGTGAGAGCCTGGTAGGACGCGGCGTACTGCTGCGCCAACTGGGCCGCTTCAGCTGGGCCCTGCTCCCCCATCACGCCCAGTGCGGGGCCCGAGGGGTGGCCGTAGAGTGCCACCATGCGGCGCCCTGGAAAGACAAGCCCGCCGCCACCGGGCAGCTCCCCGTTTTTCGCGAGGCTGGCGCGGTCCGCATAGTGTCCGCTTGTTCCCCACTGCCGCCCCAGCGCGATGGTGTCCTGCGCCGTCACCGTCCGCATGGTCTCACTCGTCGCCCGCGGGTCGGGGGCGGGGGAAACGAGGACGTTCGCGCCGGCGGCGCGCGCGGTCGCTACCGCAGGAAGGGACGTCTGCTCCGTGGCCAAAAACGGAGGAAGTTGGCGGTTTTGGGGGTGAGAAGGCTGGAGAGCCACGACGGTATCCAGCGCGGACGTCCCCTGTGACTGGGGTGTCGGTGTGTCTGCCAGTTCCTTGTCGTCACCAGGGACGGTGATGACGCGCTGCGCTCCGAGCCGGGTCACCTCAGCATCAACCGCAGCGTCCGTGCCGGGCAGCCGGGTGAGCATAGGGACACCGAGTTTGGTAGCGATGGCGGCAGCGTGGAGCTGATCCTCAACCCCCTCGCCCGCGATAACCACCGCTGACGAGGCGGAGTACAGGCGCTGCGATACCTCCACACCCGTTCCGTCAGCGTCGGCGAGAACTTCTTGGCCGTGGGTGTCAAGCGGGCTGTCGGCGACGGAGCTCGAGCTTGTCGACGACCCGCCACCGCACCCCGCCAGTGTACTAACCCCGGCGGCGATGATCACGGCACTGATTACGCGTCGGGTGGTCACGGGTTGCCTCCATAAGGTATTGAGCGGGGAATTCACCCCGACCACCTTACTTCACAGCTGCGACGATCCTGTCACCCACCTCGGAGGTTCGCACCGCGCCGCCTGCCCGAGACGCAACTTCTTCCTCCACTGCGCGCTCGATGCGCACGGCGTTATCTTCATCCCCGAGCCACCTCAACATCATGGCGACGGACAAGATCATCGCAACCGGGTCCGCCACGCCGCGCCCTGCGATGTCCGGGGCTGAACCGTGCACTGGCTCAAACATCGACGGGTTGGCACGTGAGGCGTCAATGTTGCCAGAGCACGCCTGTCCCACCCCGCCGGTCACGGCCCCCGCTAGATCGGTCAGAATGTCCCCGAACAGGTTGTCGGTCACGATGACATCGTAGCGTTGTGGATCGGTCACCATGTAAATCGTCGCAGCGTCGATGTGGGTGTAGTCAACCTCCACCTCCGGGTACTCGACGGACGCCTCGTCGACCGTGCGCTGCCACAAACCGCCAGCGTTGACCAAAACGTTGGTCTTATGCACCAAGGTGAGTTTTTTCCTCCGCGCCATGGCGGTGTCAAAAGCGTGGCGGACCAGGCGCTCCACCCCGAAGCGGGTATTTTGCGACACCTCGCACGCAACCTCGTGCTGGGTCCCCTCGCGCAGGGTGCCGCCGTTGCCGGCGTAGAGACTCTCCGTGCCTTCGCGGACCACAACGAAGTCAATCTCCCCGGGCGTGGCAAGCGGGCTCACCGCCGAGGGGTAGAGACGCGAGGGGCGAAGGTTGACAAAGTGGTCGAGCTTAAAGCGCAGCGGGAGTAACAGACCCCTCTCTAGAACGCCCGCTGGCACGCGCGTGGGATCACCAATTGCTCCGAGCAGGATTGCGTCATGGTCCCGGAGGCTGTCCAAGTCCGCTTGCGTGAGAAGTTCTCCGTTGCGGAGGTAGCGGCGGGCGCCGAGGTCGTAATCGGTCGTATCCACGTCGGAGCGCACCGCGCGAAGAACTTTGAGCCCCTCCGCCATCACTTCCATTCCGATACCGTCGCCGGCGATCACCGCTATCTTCATTTTGGGATTCCTTTCTCACCATTCGGGACAGTGCATAGACTAGCAGCAGTCCACCCGGCTCCCCGGAAGCCCGCGGCGGCTCGGTGCGCGCCACCCCTTGACGTTGCTAGCGGAGGTCGATCTGCACCGAGGACGCGTCGATGGAGCGGGCAATAGCCGCCTCCAGCTCCGCCGGGACCTCGCTCTCGACGCGCAGGATGAGGACTGCCCCGTCACCTTTGGTCGCCTGAGTCAAGGCCGCGGCCTCAATGTTGATACCCGCGGCGCCCAATTCACTGCCCACCTTGCCCAGCGCACCCGGCGCGTCGTGGTAGCGGAGGAAGAGGTTGCGCCCTTCGGCACGCAGATCCAGCCCGCGGCCGTTGATGCGAACGATCTTCTCCACGCCTTCCAGCCCGGTGAGGGCGCCAGTGACCGAGGAGACCTCCCCCGACGCGGCCGCCACCTGCACCTCAACCGAGCTGCGGTGGGTCCGCGCTTCGCTACGCTTCGCCACCGTGTGCTCTAGGCCGCGCGATTCCGCGATCGTGGGGGCGTTGACAAAGGTCACAGGCTCCGAGATGATGCCGGAGAACAAACCACGCACCGCCGACAGGCCGAGGATGTCAATGTCTTCGGTAGACAGCTCCCCGCTAGCGGTGACCTTGAGGGAGACGGGGGCGTCGTCAAGCAACTTGCCCGCGATGAGACCCAGCTTGCGGGTCAGCTCCAGCCAGCGGGCGACCTCCTCGCCCACGCGTCCACCGGTGACGTTCACCGCGTCAGCGACGAACTCCCCGGCAAGCGCCTTGAGAACCGAATCGGCGACGTCGGTTCCGGCCCTGTCTTGGGCTTCTTCCGTGGACGCGCCGAGGTGCGGAGTAACCACGACCTCCTTGAGGCCGAACAGGGGGGAGTCGGTGCACGGCTCCGTGTCGTAGACGTCGAAACCGGCGCCGCGGATGTGGCCGGACGCAATGGCGTCGGCAAGCGCCTGCTCATCGACGAGGCCCCCGCGGGCGGCATTGATAATGATTTGCCCCTTCTTTGCCTTCGCCAGCAAGCCGGCGTTGAACATGCCGGCCGTTTCCTTGGTCTTGGGCAAGTGAATTGTGACGAAGTCGGAGCGGCCCATCAGCTCGTCGAGCTCCACCAGCTCCACGCCCAGCTGCGCGGCTCGGGCGGGGTTCGCGTAAGGATCGTAGGCAATGATGGTGGTGTCGAAAGCCGCGAGGCGCTGCGCGAACAACTGCCCGATATGGCCGAAACCCACGATGCCGATCGTTTTGCCAAAGACCTCAACGCCTTTGAACGAGGAGCGCTTCCACCCTCCCTCGCGCAGGGACGCGTCCGCCGCCGGGATCTGCCGGGCGGTAGACAGGAGCAACGCAATGGCGTGCTCGCACGCGGAATGGATATTCGACGTCGGGGCGTTGGCCACCATGACACCGCGCTCGGTCGCGGCGGCCACGTCTACGTTGTCCAAACCGACGCCGGCACGGCCGACGATTTTGAGCTTCGGGGCCGCCTCGATCACCTCTCGGTCCACGGTCGTTGCGGAGCGCACGAGCAAGGCATCGGCCTCCGGCACCGCGGCAAGCAGCTCGGCGCGGTTTGGTCCATCCACCCAGCGGACGGTGACCGAGTCTCCGAGGGCGTCGACTGTTGAAGGAGCGAGCTTGTCTGCGATGAGCACGACGGGTTTAGTCACGGCACTTCTCCTGGAATTTGGTTGTGCGACAGGTGGGTCGAGGTAGGGCTCTACCGGCCTGTTTAGAATAGCGCGCCCGCCGGCCGTGACGGATACCCAGGGCCTAATAAATTTCTTCAGCATGCATAATGCGTGCCGCGAGCAGCGCGTCGGTTCCGAAGTCCCCGCCGAGCGCGACGAGTGGCGCGCTCCCCAGCCCGGCCATCGCCCGCAGTGTGTCCTGTGAGGCCGACGGGTCGGGGTTGTCCACCACTTTGACGGATGCCCCAAAACTGCGCGCGTTCGCCACGGCCGCGATTGAACTATCACGCGTCCCAACCACGACAGGGGCCATGTCGGCATCCCGGCGAGACTGCACGGGGAACGGTGTGGCGTTCGCCCTGGGCAAGACAACGGGGTCCGCCCACGCTGCTCGCAGCCACGTCGGGTCCTCCGCTGTGAGCTCAGCTACAACGGCGGCAGCACCTGCCGGGTCCGTGAGCGTTCGCTCCGAGAACAGAAGCGCCGTCATCACCCCCAGGGCTTCGAGGCCACCCGGATCGCGGACCACGCTGACCGCGCCAGAGGAGGGTGCCAGTGATACGTCGCCCACGGTGAGGATGGTGTGAACACCGAGCCGCGAAATCTCTGCGACCACCTCGTCGTGGAGGTCGTCGTCGACAAGCATCGGCGCGTGAGCAACGACGGCTATCGACGCCGCCCGCAACTGCGCCTCCACAGTCCCGTCCGTGACAACAAGCGTTTCCGACGAGTCGAAAAACAGTCTGGCGGTCTCGAACCCGAATTGATCGTCAACCACGACGGGATGCTGCGGAAACCCGTCAGCAACGCGGCGGGCCTGATTTGCGTTCCGGGCTTCCTCGATGGACCCGGGCCCAGCCGGCTGGCCGCACGCGACGAGGTAACTGCAAACAATAAGAGCAGCCCCTGCCGCACACAACGAGGAAGAGCTACGCCTCCTCTGCGGCAAGCCAGCCCTCCCCCGCGTCGCGGTCGGCGGCTCTGCCCATGGAATATTCGATGACCCCTGTCAAAGCGTCGAGGCGGCTTTTCAGGAAGCCCACGCCGTCCCCCGCAAGGAGCAGGGCCGGGTCGAGGAGGTGCCCCGCTAGCATCTCGTCGAACTCGTCGTCTTCCATGATCGATTTCGACTGAACCCGGGGGATGTAGCGCTTGGGGTTCGCGTCGCCAATAAGCACCCGGGTGCGGATACCCATCGGGGTTCGGTTTAAGACGGACCCGTAGGCCGCCTCCGCGTTATCACCCAACCCGGCGAAAGCCCCCGGGGGAAATACGGTGCCAAAGGTCGTGTCGAGCTTGGGTAGCGTGTCTTGGTCGAACGGCAGACACGTCCGCCAGTCTCGCGCCCCGCGCCCCATGATGAGCGAAAAAATCCCGCGGTACACGCCCGATTCCGGCCCGGCGGTGAGCAACCGCGATTGCGCGAAGCGCGCATCCTCAACGGTGCGCGGGGTGGAGTCCGTGACCCCCATGACCCACGGAGTTACCTCGTCGACATCGTTGCCGGCGCGGATCGTGGGCGCGTGGGCGCCGTAAAGCTCGCCGAACACGCCGCTCCAGAACCACCGGTTGAGGCGGTCCGTCGGCTGGCCCGCCTCTGGCTCTCCGACTCGCACGAGGATTGCGGCCAGAGGCACAATTTGCGACGAGTACGGGACCTGATCCACCGTGATAATCCGGCGTTCAGAGAGGAATTCCGCGGCGCGCTCAAAAGCCCCGGTCAGCTCGTCGACGTGCGCCAGGTAGGTCTCCACGCTGAGGTTGAGGATGTCACCTCGGTGGCCCATAGCAGGACCCGACTGGGAAGTGACCAGCAGCGACATGGCGCGAAGGAACTCCACCCTCCCGATGCCCCCCAGCGACGGGTGGCGCCGCAGGCGGTCCTCCACGTTCTGGCGGTAGTGAGTCGCGAGCTCGAATCCGGGCCGCTGCGCCGCAAAAACTGAGGTGAGAAGCTCGAACACGTCAAGCTGCACCCCCGCCGAATTTGCGTGGGCGAAGATTTGCCCGACTCCAGTTAGCGGCGTCTCCCGGGGAATGCGTGTGACGGGAATCGTGTACGCGGAGATATCCCTCATTACCCGGGTGTGGAACTCCTTAACCGCCGCGATGAGCGTCGGCTGAGAGCTCGAGGCGACGATGTCGAAGACGAGGTCCGACCCCGCCTCCGACAACACGTACGGAAGCGGGACAACGCCGTTAACAATCATGTCGTTGCGGGTTCGGATCCCGCCGTCGAGCTGCGGTCCGAAGTGCGATCGGACTGCGCCGTCGCGGTCGACGGCGAAAACGGCCTCCACGGGCATAGGTGTCGATGATGCCGCCGCCACCACATCCACGAAGAACCGGCGTTCAATCGGCCTTCCTCGGAAGTCAAGAGTGGGTACTAGACCGTCGCCGCCGAAGGCGTGGTAGAGGGAGGTGAGACGCTGTTGGCCGTCGAGAAGCAACATGCCCGGCGAGCGCCCAGTGTCGGGTGCCCCGTGGAGGGGGCGGGCCTGGAAACGCAGGGGTTCATTCCTGGTGTCGAGGGCAAGGAAGGCACCCACTGGGTAGCCGCGGAGGACAGAGGTGACGAGGGTGCGGATGCGGTCGACGTCCCACACGAAATCGCGCTGAAAATCCGGCAGTTGGAGCTCACCGCGTTCGGCGCGGGCGAACAGGTCGGAAAGCGAGTAGCTGGCGGTGGTGAAGCCCATGCGGCCCACTCTAGAGCAGAGTTAACACACGTTCTCCGCATCTTCATGCTCCCCGTGCTCGGGGGCCTCAATCTGAATGGTGCTATGACGGATCCCTAGCAACGTGAGGGCGTGCTGCGCGCTGTCGAGAACCGGGCCTGCCGGGACGTCGTCGTCGACCACGAGGTGAGCCGTGGCAAGAACGCCCGCGCCATCCAACGACCAAACGTGCAAGTCGTGCACCTTCTGCACCCCTGGAATCGCTTGTAGGGCGGGGCCGACCTCTTCCTCATTGAACCCGTGAGGCACTTGTTCCAACAGCACCCGCAGCGCCTGACGCATCAGCTGCCACGCCCGAGGCAGGATCATCGCCGCGATAATAAAGGAGGCGATTGCGTCAGCTCGCTGAAAGCCGGTTACCGCGATGACGACGCCGGCGCACAACACCGCAACGGACGAGAGCATGTCGATCATGACGTGGAGGAAAGCGCCTTCCACGTTTATCGATTGCGCTCGTTGTCGCTGCAGGACAAGCGCGGATATTACGTTGGCCACGAGCCCCACGGCAGCGACGATCATCATGGGACCGGCTGCGACCTCTGCCCCGGAACCGAATCTGCGGACCGCTTCCACCACGATCCAGAGGGAGATGGCTAGCACCGCAGTGGCATTGAGGAGTGCCGCGAGCACTTCAGCCCGGCGGTAGCCGTAGGTCGCTGCCGCTGTTGCCGCGCGCCTGCCGACGACCACCGCGACAACCGCAATGGTCAGCCCGGCCGCATCGGACAGCATGTGCACCGCGTCGGCCACGAGAGCCATCGATCCGGTGAGCACCCCTCCCACTACTTCTGCCACAAAGACGACGGCGGTAACCGAAAGGGCTGTCGCGAGAGCGCGCACGGGGGCGCCAACGGGAGAGCCGTGTGCGCCGTGATGTTCGTGTGCCATGCGACCTAACCTACCCCAGCCCCGGCCTTATTGACAACTAATTGAAAACATGCATGTGGCCGCCAACACCCCAGTACAGAACGGTGAAATGGGCACCTCGGCTTCGGCCGCGGTGCCGCAGAGCACACGACCCACCCGTCCACTTTTGCTAGCCTTTTCCCTAGGTCCTCCGTGGCCCCTCCCGATAAATTAGACGAAAGGATCGACCATGACTGACAAGACCCCGAACCCGCTCGACCCGAAGAACAGCGGCGACAACCTTAGCCACGAGGCTGCGGACCGCGCTCGCGACCGCGCTGGCGACCGTGTTGGTGATCGTGTTGGTGATCGTGTTGACGACACGGCCGGCGGGAAGGTCAACCGTGACAACGCAACCCGCGTTGAGCGCGTCGAGCCTGAGAAGAAGACCGCCGGTTCCACCGCCGTCCGCGAGGGTGGCAACGACTGGTGGAAGTGGCTGCTGGGCATCTTGGCCCTGCTGCTTCTTCTCTGGCTGCTGTGGAGCCTGTTCGCCGGCAACGACGAGGAAGAGACCACGGAGACCACGACCTCCACGGTCGCAACAACCACTCAGCGCACAACGGCGATCAGTCCGACGACCGCAGCCGAGACCAACGTCAACCCTGCTACCGAGACCATCTCGCCCGAGAGCGCGCCGGCAACGTCCTAGTCACACTCGACCGCACACCCGCACTCCGGCATCACGGGGTGCGGGTTTTTCGCGTTACCCCGTCTTGCCGGCCCAGTCCGAAAAACTGTACACTCGTCCACACCCCGGGGGCCATGACAGGTAGACGACAGTAAGGGAGTACGTGAGAATCAAAAAGTTTTTCTCTGCGCTGCCGGGAGCACAGTCCCGCCGAAACTTGCGATGGTGGGACATCGGAATCCTTACTGTCATCTTGTTCGGGCAGCCCATCATGTCATCGCTTGGCATCTTTTTCGCGTCGGCCGACGTCGCCGGCGGGGCCGCGTCGACCCCGACGAGCGCCTCCGACTTCACCTCGCACGACAACCTCCGCGCACTCGTGCAGCAGGCACTGTGGCTTGTGATCGCGCTGGTGTACCTCCGGGTTCGAAACTTCGACTTCCGCACTCTCCGCTTCCGCCCGACGTGGAAAGGGACCGCCGCCGGCGTGGGGCTGTTTTTCGCGATTGGCTTGCTTTTCGACGTCTCGTACTGGCTCTTCTCCGCCTTCACCGCAGCTGCAGCACCGGAGGCCCCAGAAGCAACAGATGCAGCAGCCGCTGCGGGTTCCCCGCTCGCGCACATCGACCCCTCGCTGCTGGTGTATTCCGCGTTCAACGGTTTCTACGAGGAGTTCTTCTTCCTCGGGCTCTGCCTCGCGGTAGCACCACGCTGGCGAACGGCCGCGTTTCTCTACTCCCTTGCGGTCCGCGTGTCATTCCACACCTACCAGGGGCTTTTCTCTGCGCTCTTCATCGGTCTGGCCGTCGGGTCAATCTACTACGTGGTGTACCGCCGCGTGCGGGGCAACAACCTGTACCCGCTGGTGTTTAGCCACGCGCTCGCGGATATTTTCGGAGCCAGCGCACTCGCTTTCCTCACCTGATGGATCTCCCACGCGGGCGAAGTAGAGCAACGTGGGATATCTGACCGGTTGTCGGCCGCTCCCCGCGTGTTGCTCTACTTTTACCTAGGCGGTTTCGGTCAAGGGGTTTTGCACCCAGCTCATCATCTGGCGCAGCCCCGCGCCGGTCTTTTCGATCGGGTGGCTCGAAACCTTCTCGCGCAACCCCTCGAGTTCCTTGTTGCCCCCCTCGACGTTAGCCACGAGGCGGCGCGTGAACTCGCCGGACTGGATGTCGGCCAGGATCTCGCGCATGCGATCCTTGGCGCCCGCGTCGACAACGCGCGGGCCGGAAAGGTAACCCCCGAACTCGGCCGTGTCGGACACGGAGTAGTTCATGTTCGAGATGCCTCCCTCGTAGATGAGGTCGACGATGAGCTTGAGCTCGTGAAGGCACTCGAAGTAGGCCATTTCGGGCTCGTAGCCAGCTTCAACGAGCACCTCGAAACCGTTGAGAATGAGGCTTTCTAAGCCGCCGCACAGGACGGCCTGCTCACCGAACAGGTCGGTGACCGTTTCAGCTTCGAACGTCGTCGGGATGACGCCAGCCCGCGCTCCGCCAATGGCTGAGGCGTAGGACAAGGCCAAGTCACGACCGGTTCCGGTCGGGTCCTGGTCGACGGCGATGAGCGCCGGCACGCCTTTGCCGTCCACGAACGTACGGCGAACGAGGTGCCCGGGGCCCTTCGGCGCGACCATTGCCACGGTGACGTTATCCGCCGGCTCGATGAGCTTGAAGTGGATGTTCAGTCCGTGGCCGAAGAAGAGAGCGTCACCCTCTTTCAGGTTCGGTTCAATGTCGTTTTTGAAGATCTCGGCCTGCGAGGTGTCGGGGGCGAGCAGCATGATGACATCCGCCCACGCTGCCGCGTCGGCGTTGGATATCACCTCAAATCCAGCTTCCCGCGCTTTGCTTGCGGACTTGGAGCCCTCGCGCAGGCCGATGACGACCTCGACGCCGGATTCGCGCAGGTTCTGAGCGTGCGCGTGCCCCTGAGAGCCGTAGCCGATCACGGCGACCTTTTTGCCCTGGATGATGGACAGATCCGCGTCGTTGTCGTAAAAGACGTCAATTGCCATAAGGAAAGACCTCGCTTTTCCTGTTCTGTGAGACGGTTATTTCATATTATGACACACCGGGGGCTCCGGGAGCCCGCGGGTGACCTACTTGGACGGCGCCAGCGTCTTCGGCCCGCGGTTGAGGGCGACCTGGCCTGACTGAACAAGCTCGCGAATCCCAAACGTTTCCATGACGTCTAAGAAAGCGCGAAGCTTTGAGGGCGTTCCCGTGGCCTCGATGACAACGGAGTCTGGTGCCACGTCGACGACCCGCGCGCGGAAGATGTTCGCGGCATCGACGACCTGCGGCCGGTTCGAGTTGTCGGCGTCGATCTTCACGAGCATGAGAGACCGCGCGATCGTGGTCTCGTCGTCAAGCCGCAGCACTTTTAACACTTGAATGAGCTTGTTCAGCTGCTTCGTGATCTGCTCGATGTGGTACTCGGTTGCGTCGACGACGATGGTGAGGCGGTTGATACCCTCGGTCTCCGTGCGCGCGGAGACAAGGGAGACGAGGTTGTACCCGCGGCGCGTGAACAGCGCGGTAACACGGGTAATGATGCCGTCGACGTCGAGAACAAGAACAGACAGGATGTTGCGCGTCGTATCTTCGGAAGCCATTTTTAGTTCTCCTTCTGCTGAACGGCCTCGACGGCGAGGGCGGCATCGTGAATTGCGTCGGGTGTTTCGGCGGCCGATTCATCCATGTCGAAGAACGGCCTGATGTCCATCGCGTATTGGATGTCGGAGTTGTTGGACCCCGCAGCGATCATCGGCCATACTTGGGCGTCTTCGCCGACAATAAACTCGACGACGACCGGGCGGTCATTGATGTCCCGGGCACGCTGGATCGCGGGGATGACCTCCTCCTCCTTCGTCACGCGGAACGACTCCGCCCCGAGTGCTTCCGACAGCTTCACGAAGTCAGGAACGTAGGCCTCTTCGCCCCCCAACTTGGTGTGGGAGTAGTTCCCCTCGTAAAACAGTGTCTGCCACTGCCGCACCATGCCGAGGTTACCGTTGTTGATGAGGGCGATCTTGATGGGAAAGCCCTCCATCGCGGCGGTGGTGATTTCCTGGTTCGTCATTTGGAAGCAGCCGTCCCCATCAATCGCCCACACCTCCTTCTCGGGGCAGGCGGCCTTCGCACCGAGTGCCGCCGGTACGGCGTAACCCATTGTCCCCAGGCCACCGGAGTTGAGCCAGGTACGGGGGTGCTCGAAGTCGATGAACTGAGCGGACCACATTTGATGCTGGCCTACACCGGCCACGTAGATCGCCTCCGGTCCGACCTCGCGCGAGAGCGTTTCAATCACGAACTGCGGCGAAAGCTTGCCGTCCGACTGCGGTTCGTACCCGCGAGGGAATCGCCTCTTCAGGTCGTCCAGTCGGCTTACCCACTCGCTTATCGACGGCGCGCGCAGTTTCGAACTACGGAAAGCATCAGCGAGCTTATGCAACACCCGCTTCGCATCCCCGACGATGGGAACGTCCACCTCTCGGATCTTGCCCACCTCGGCCGGGTCAATGTCAGCGTGAATCGTCTTTGCTAACGGGGCGAACGTTGAGGTGTCCCCGGTCACGCGGTCGTCGAAACGCGTGCCGATCGCAATGAGCAAGTCGGCTTCCTGCAGGGCACCCACGGCGGGAACGCAGCCGTGCATGCCCGGCATTCCCATGTTGAGGGGATGACTCTCCGGGAAGACGCCAAGAGCCATCAGGGTGGTCACGACCGGGACACCCGTCAGCTCAACAAACTCCCGCAGCTCCTCATGCGCCTCGGCTTTGATGACCCCACCGCCGATGTAGAGAACCGGGCGCTTCGACTCGGAAATCAGCGTCGCCGCCTGAGAAATCTGGCGGGAATGTGGCTTGGTGTTGGGCTTGTACCCCGGCAAATCCAGGGTAGGTGGCCAGTGGAACTCAACCTCCATCGCCTGCAGATCCTTCGGAATGTCCACGAGAACGGGCCCCGGGCGCCCCGTAGTCGCGATGTGGACAGCCGTAGCGAGGGCCTCCGGGATGTCCTCGACGCGCGTCACCATCACGTTGTGCTTGGTGATCGGCATGGTGATCCCGCGGATGTCCGCCTCCTGGAAAGCGTCCGTGCCGATGAGGGGCGAGCCCACCTGGCCCGTGATGGCCACCATCGGGACTGAGTCAAGGTAAGCGTCGGCGAGGGCAGTGACAAGGTTTGTTGCTCCCGGGCCTGAGGTGGCCAAGCACGCGCCGACTCGCCCCGAGGCCTGCGCGTATCCCACCGCTGCATGACCAGCGCCCTGCTCGTGGCGGACAAGGACGTGGCGGAGGATGCGGGCTGAGGACAGGGCGTCATAAAGCGGGAGAACTGCACCGCCGGGGAGGCCAAAGATGGTATCAATGCCAAGTTCCTCGAGGCTGCGGACAACAGTGTCCGCGCCGCTCATGCGTTCCGGTGTCCCGGCGTCCTCGGTCTTGGCCGAGTTTTTGTGGGAGGCAGCCACGATTGAAAGCTCCTTGGTGCTAAAGGATGGGGAGGGTTGTCGTCAGCGTGGTGATCCTAAACAAAAACCCTCAACAGGCACCGGTTCGGCGCTGTCGAGGGCGTTTGTTGTGGCGACTGAGCAGGAAATCAGACCGCTACGGCAAACGCCGAGACGGAATAATTACTACTAGTCGCGCGGTGATCATGGTCACTATCATACATAGCTCACAGGCAACTGTTGACGAGAGGGTTGATTTTCGGGGTTAACCTGGGGGCACTATGCCCTTTTCGTACATCGCAGAAGAACTGTGGCGGTGGGTCGCCGGCACAGGAATCAACCTCGCCCTCATCCTCGCGTTGGCCCTCCTCATTCCCCGGGCGGGCAGGTTTGCCAACCGGGTGGTGGAGCGACAGGTGCAAAACAGCGAGAGCGACGACGGCAAGACGCGGCTGGCTATCGCGGGCGTGGGCATCAACATCGTCCAGATCCTCGCGTTCTTCCTCATTTTCGTCTACTTCCTCCAGCAACTCGGGTTCTCGCTGGCGGGGGCCGCAATCCCCGCCACCGTGGTGTCCGCCGCCATTGGTTTTGGTGCGCAGAAGATCATTGCCGACTTCCTCGCCGGTTTCTTCATCCTCACCGAGAAGCAGTACGGCGTTGGCGACTTCGTCACCTTTTCGGGCAACGGGGTGGAGATCAGTGGTGACGTTATTCAGATCACGATGCGATCCACGCAGATCCGCACCCTCGAACAGGCGACGGTGTCCATCCCGAATTCGACCGCGCGGATTTGCATCAACCAGTCGAATTACTGGTCGTCTGCGGTTGTTGTCATGCCCGTGCCGCTGCTCGGCTCTGCCAGTGCCGACGAGGCGATCGAGCGTTCCGAAAACGCGGCTCAGCGTGCGCTGTCCACCCCGGACGTCGCTGAAAAAGTGCTCGGTGAGCTCTCCGTGCACCCCGCCGTCGACGTCAACCCGCCAACGAGCGTGGGCATGCCTTGGACTGTGGATATCCGGTTTATCGTCCGCGTCGAACCGCTCAGCCAGTGGATGGTCGAGCGCGCGGTGCGGGTCGCTTTGCTCAATGAATTCTGGGATGAATACGGGTCCGCCACCGCCATCGACGGCTCACGCTTGGACCATGTGATCACCCACCCGCGGCACACCGAGATGATGCCCGCGGCGTCCGACTCGCGCGAGCGCTCCGACGAACAGGACACACGCGTTCTCCCCGCAGCTCGCGCGGAAACCGGCAGCGAAGCGGGGCTCTCGATCGACGCTGAGGACGACCCCGCGACCGACACCCTGGCCCAGGGCACCGGGGACAACGAGGAGGACACCGGTTCCGCGCCTGCCCGCACTGTGCTCCACGGCACCATGCGCCTGTCCACCGCGGTCCTGCTTGCCGTATTCGCGGTTCTCCTCATCATCCGCGGCTTGACTCTCGATGCTTCCACCGCGACGTCGAACAATAGCGGGGTCCTCGCGCCCCCGCCGCGCGAGACGGAGACGCCCGTTCCCGTGAGCACGTCCACTCCTGCTCCCGTCGCACCCACAGCGCCCGCCACGGGGGTGACACCCACTGCCGAAACCGCCACGGGCTCGGGCTCCCCCGCCTCGCGACCCACCGCAGCAGAGTCGAGCCCGGCGGCATCGTCCTTAGCGGCAACCGAACCTTCGCCGACCACCGGCGCTTCCGCCCAGGTTGCCCCTGGGGCGCCGTCAAGCGTAAATGCTCCCCCCACGCAAGCCACGGCCACGCGGTGACTAGCATGTTGTCCATGTATGACACGCCGAAAGTGTTCCGCCCCACACGCGAGCACGTGATCGCGATTGTGCTCATGACGGGCATCGCACTTATCGGGATTTCTTGGGCTCCGCTCTACCTCGGGTGGCTGCTTCTCATTCCCGTGGCGTGGCTTGCGTGGGTCTACGCGTCGTCGACACGCGTCGGCGAGGACGGAATCGACGTCCGCTACCTCGCCAAGAAGAACGCGCACATCAAATGGGCGGACCTAGAGGGTATTGCCTTTAAGGGCACACGCGCCCTAGCCACCACACATGACGGTACCGAGTACCTAATGCCGGGAGTGACGTTCAACTCGCTTCCCGAGCTCGAGGAGGCCTCCCGCGGTCGGATCCGAGACGTCATCACCAGCAGCGCCGAGGCCGCGGACGGGAAGTACGAGATTATCGACCGCGGCGGGAACACCGTCCTACTCACGCGGGAGGAGTACGACGAGTACGTACGCCAGCACCCCGACCTCCCCGGACCTCGACCCACGGGCACCACACAAAGGACTAACTGACATGATTCCCCTTCGCTCACGAGTCACCACCGTCGGCCGTCAGGCGGCGGGCGCCCGCGCACTGTGGCGGGCCACCGGCACAAAGGAAAACGAGTTTGGCAAGCCCATTGTGGCCATCGTCAACTCCTACACCCAGTTCGTGCCGGGCCACGTCCACCTGAAGAACGTCGGCGACATCGTTGCAGACGCGGTGCGCGCCGCCGGCGGCATTCCGAAAGAATTCAACACGATTGCGGTAGACGACGGCATCGCGATGGGACACTCCGGCATGCTGTACTCCCTGCCCTCGCGGGAGATCATCTCGGATTCCGTCGAGTACATGGTCAACGCCCACACCGCCGACGCGATGGTGTGCATCTCAAACTGCGACAAGATCACCCCGGGCATGCTCAATGCCGCGATGCGCCTGAACATCCCCGCCGTCTTCGTCTCCGGCGGCCCGATGGAGGCCGGCAAAGCCATCGCCGTCGAGGGCGTGACCAAGCCAAAATCAGATCTTATCGACGCCATCTCGCTGTCAGCGGACGAGCGAGTCTCCGATTCCGAGCTGGACCAGATTGCCAACAACGCCTGCCCCACCTGCGGGTCGTGTTCGGGAATGTTCACCGCGAACTCGATGAACTGCCTAACGGAGGCACTCGGCCTGTCCCTGCCGGGCAACGGCACGACGCTGGCCACCCACACCGCCCGGCGCGCCCTGTTCGAGGAGGCCGGTGCGACCATCGTCGAGTTGTGCAACCGCTACTACGGCCAGGGCGACGAGTCTGTATTGCCTCGCTCCATCGCCTCCGTCGAGGCATTCCGCAACGCAATGGCCTTGGACATGGCCATGGGCGGGTCGACGAACACAGTCCTGCACATCCTTGCCGCGGCTCAAGAAGGTGAGGTCGATTTCGACCTGACCGACATCGACGACCTGTCGCACAAGATCCCCTGCTTGTCGAAGGTCGCGCCCAACGGCACCGCGCACGTCGAGGACGTGCACCGCGCGGGCGGCATCCCGGCCATCCTCGGCGAGTTGGATCGCGCCGGTTTGCTGAACAAGGACGTCCACACAGTGGCCTACCCGAGCCTGGACTCGTGGCTTGGTGACTGGGACATCCGCGGCCCGCGCCCCACTGAGCGCGCCGTCGAGCTGTACCACGCCGCGCCCGGCGGAGTGAGGACGACCGAAGCGTTTTCGCAGTCGTCCCGCTGGGAGTCACTTGACTACGACGCAGCCAACGGAGTCATCCACGATGTGGACCACGCCTTCACCTCCGACGGCGGCCTCGTCGTCTTGCGGGGAAACGTGGCGCCGAACGGGGCGATCCTGAAAACCGCCGGCGTTGAAGAAGGCCTGTGGGAGTTCACTGGCCCCGCGCGCGTCGTCGATTCGCAGGAGCAAGCTGTGTCCACGATCCTCGCCCGCGAAGTGCAGGAGGGCGAGGTGGTGGTCATTCGCTACGAGGGACCCTCCGGCGGGCCGGGCATGCAGGAAATGCTCCACCCCACCTCCTTCCTCAAGGGAGCCGGCCTGGGCAAGAAGTGCGCCCTTATTACCGACGGGCGCTTCTCCGGCGGCACCTCGGGGTTGTCTATCGGGCACATCTCCCCCGAGGCCGCCCACGGCGGGGTAATCGGCCTCATCCGAAACGGAGACACTATCTCCATTTCGGTGGCGAACCGCGAGCTGCGCCTCGTTGTCGACGATGCGGAACTGGCGCAGCGCCGAGCGGAGATGGAGGCCTCCGACAGCCCGTGGACGCCGAATCGCACGCGCACTGTGTCGAAAGCACTCCGCGCATACGCGAAGATGGCGACCTCCGCAGACAAGGGCGCCGTCCGCGAGGTCGACTAAGCGAGCACCCGTGCGCCCTAGGCGAACGGGTTAACTCCGGTGCCGAACCACCACAGCACGGCCGCGGCCACGATGCCCAGCAGAGCGAAGATCCACGAGCTGGCGAGGGGACGGCGTGCCCACCCGCGGCCGGCATCGACCGCGTAAAAACCGGGGCCGGTGAATTGCAGCACGAGGCTCGCTCCGAGCAGGACCACGGGCAGCCACACGTTCGCGTCCCAGGCCAGCACGTTCGCGCCGTGGCCGGAGCTGTAGACGGAAAAGATCGCGTTAAACCCGGTCACGACCACCGCGACCATCGCGGCCACCGGTGTCAGGAGGCCCAGGATGAGGAAGACTCCCGCTGTGAGCTCGAGGGTGGGCACCAAGACGGACAAAACGGAGGCGTAAGGGAAATCGGCGAACTGCGATTCCAGCCCCGAGATGCCGGCCGAGCCACCGAGACGGAAGAACGTCTTCACTGCGTCTAGCACCAGCACCGAGCCGAGCAGGAGCCTGAGCAAGAGCAGCCCAAGGTCGATAGTCCCCCGACGGGCTGGAGCTCCATCCCGCCTCGTATCGACGACCTCCGGAACGGACACGGCGCGGGAATCGCCGAGCGGTCGCGGCGCTGGGGCGTCGGCAAGCGGGGCGGCCATTGTCAATGAAGTGGTGGGCTCGGAGCCCTTGGCGGAAGGGAGCACTTCGGTCGGCGCGGCCTTGCCGGTGCGTTCGTAGATGGAACCGGCGTTGTAGGTTGGCACGGATCCTGCGCTGTCGAGGTCGGCGAGGTCATCAGGGGTGACGTTGCGACGGTTCTTGTCGGTCATGGTTAAGAATGTAGGCGAGGTTCCGCCTATGCGTCGGGACCCTCTGCGGCGTGGCCCTCCCCTACTATAGTTGACGTGTCATCATACCTCGGGCACACTTGGGCCATGAGCAAACCAGCACGCAACGCTGCCACCTCCGGCGCCTTCGAACGCGACACTACCTACGTCCGCGACCGATTCGACGCGACGCTTCCCCCTGGTACGCCGCCAGCACAGCGTGACGACGGCACCTTTGCGTGGCCGGTAGAGCCCGGCCGCTACCGACTCATGGCTGCTCGCGCGTGTCCGTGGGCGCACCGCGCTGTCATCACCCGGCGCCTCCTCGGCCTCGAGGACGTGATCTCGCTCGGCCTGGCGGGCCCCACCCACGACGCCGACTCCTGGACGTTCGACCTCGACCCGGGAAAGCGCGACCCCGCAACCGGGCTGGTCCGCCTCAAACAGGCCTACGAAAACCGATACCCAGGTTACCCCAGGGGCATCACCGTCCCGGCGATCGTCGAGGTTGATGGCGCCGACTCTCGCGTTGTGACCAACTGGTTCCGGCAGATTCCCGTCGATTTCATCGATCAATGGACTGCCTACCACCGCCCCGGCGCGCCTGATCTCTACCCGCGGGAGTTGCGCGAACGCATCGACGACATCACCGACCGCGTGTACCGAGACGTCAACAACGGTGTCTACCGGTGCGGATTCGCCGCATCCCAGGACGCCTACGAGGACGCCTACGCCCAGCTGTGGGCCGCGCTCGACTGGCTCGAGGGTCTTTTGGGCTCCCGGCGGTACCTCGTCGGCGAGCACATCACACTCGCTGACATCTACCTCTACGTCACGCTCGTGCGCTTCGACCCCGTCTATTACAGCCACTTCAAGACGTCCCGCCACAAGATCGCCGAGATGCCAAACCTGCGCGGGTACCTCCAAGAGCTGTTCCAGCTTCCTGGCTTCGGGGACACAACCGACTTCGTCGAGATCAAGAAGCACTACTTCATCACCCACGCGGAAATCAACCCCACCGGCGTCGTCCCCGTCGGCCCCGACATGAGCTGGTTGAGGGAACCGCACGGAAGGCAGCGTCTCGGCTCCTCCCCGTACGCCCCGTCGACAACGCAACCGGGGCCCATTAAAGAGGTGGAGGAGCTCAAAAACCCACACGCCTTCTGAGGGCCGAACTGTAGCGTACGTCCACGTGTTGTTACCCTCGTTACCCGTCCCTGCGCGGGGCGTTGCTTTGTAAGACAAAGATTGGACGAGTTATGAAAAAATCCGTCAAGGTGGCGCTTGCCTTCGTCGGCTTATTGGTGGGTGCTGGGTTTGCGAGCGGGCAGGAGGCGATCCAGTACTTCCTGGCCTACGGCTACTGGGGCATCGTCGGGGCGATCGTCGCGGGCATCATTATCGTGCTCGTCGGCTCGACCTTGTTCCAGCTGGGTAGCTACTACCTGGCCAACGACCACAGCGCCGTGTTCCGCCGAGTGAGCAAACCGGTGGTGTCCACCTTCCTCGACATATCGACCATGTTCACACTCTTCGCCATCGGGTTCGTGATGGTCGCCGGGGCAGGATCGAACATGGCCCAGCAATTCGGAACCCCGACCTGGGTCGGTTCCGTCGTGATGACGCTGATGTTGTTGGGTTCGGGGTTCTTGAACGTCGACAAGCTAACTAATGTCATCTCGGCGATTACTCCCCTGCTCATCCTGTCGGTCGTCGGCGCCCTCATGGTCACGATCGTCAACATGCCAGACCACATCGGCGCCCTCAACGACCTCGCTATGACGAACACCCCCGCCAGCGGCGTGTTCAACAACTGGCTCATCTCCGCCCTGAACTACTCCGCGCTCTGCATCATCATGGCGGTCTCGATGATCCTGGTCATCGCCGGCTCTCAGCTCAACCCGCGGGAGGCCGGCACAGGCGGGCTCGTCGGCGGAATGCTGTTCTCCGTGATGCTGGTGATCTTGGTATTCGTCATCTTCGCAAACATGGACGGCGTCATCGGTGCTGACTTCCCGTTGCTCATGGTCTTCCACAACATGCACCCGCTGGTAGGGCTTGCGGTCTCCGTTGTCATCTACCTGATGATCTACAACACGGCCGTGGGCATGTTCTACGCGATGGCGCGCCGGCTCACAGCGTCGCGCCCAGAGTTGTTCCGCCCCGTCTACTTCACGGTGGTTCTGATCGGTTTCGCGCTCTCCTTCATCGGTTTCGCCTCGCTGGTCAGCTGGGTCTACCCCGTCATCGGCTACCTCGGGATGGCCCTCATCGCTGTGATGCTGGGCTCGTGGCTGAAGGACCGTGGGCGGATCCGGGAGGAAACCCGCAGGCGCGAGCGCCTCGCCGAGCTCGCGGAAACCGCGCTCGAACCCAGCGAGGATGACCTGAGCGCGAGGGAGCGTCGAGAAGTAGAAAGCCTCGTGACCGAATCTAACGTTGACGAGACCGAACTATGGCAATCCGTCCAGGAAGAAGTCGCCGCCGAGCTCGACGCCGACCCCGTCAGCGAGTTCTCCCTCGACGACGCCCCCGCGCTGAACCCGGAGCACGAAAACTACGAGGGAGCCCCCGACTCCCCCGAAGACAAGCCCATCGACTGGGAAGCCTACGCCGAGATGTACGAAACGGGCAGCTTCCCCGCGGTCAAGCCCGAAGCCGGTTCTAGCTCAACTTCTGGGCAATAAGCTTGTTGACCTGACCCGGGTCCGCCTTCCCCTGCGTCGCCTTCATGACCGCGCCGACAATCGCACCAGTCACCTTCGTGTTGCCGGCGCGGTACTTCTCCACGATGTCCGGGTTCGCTACCAGCGCCTCATCCACGGCCTTTTCAATGGCGCCATCATCGCGGACAACTTCGAGACCTCGCTTCTCGACGACCTCATCAACGCTCCCCTCACCAGCGATCACGCCATCCACAGCCTGGCGCGCCAGCTTCGTAGTGAGCTTGCCCTCCTTGACCAGCTGCACCACCCTGGCCACGTCTTCCGGGGAAACGCCCACTGCGTCCAGGTCACGGCCTAGCTCGTTCGCCTTCGACAGAATGTAGGACACCCACCACGCCCGGGCCTCACCCGGTGTGGCGCCGGCCTCCACGGTCTGGACGACCACATCCAGGGCCCCGGCGTTGACTAGGTCGCGAAACTCCTTCTCGGGCAGCTTCCACTCGTCGCGAATGCGCGCGCGTCGCACCCAGGGCAGCTCCGGCAAAGTTTGCCGGATCTCCTCCACCCACTCCCGCCTAGCGACGACCGGCGGAAGATCCGGATCGTTGAAATAGCGGTAGTCGCTCGCCTCCTCCTTCGGGCGGCCTTTCAGCGTCGTGCCGTCCTTTTCCTGGTAGTGGCGCGTTTCTTGGACGATCTCCTCCCCGTTTACCAGCGCTCGGGCCTGGCGCTGCATCTCGAACCGAACCGCCTGCTCCACAGACTTCAACGAGTTGATGTTCTTCGTTTCGGTCCTCGTGCCAAACTCCTCCTGGCCAATCGGGCGCAGCGACACGTTCGCATCGCACCGCATCGAACCCTGGTCCATGCGAGCGTCACTCACGCCCAACGCCTTGACCAGCTCGCGCAGCGCCCCCACATACGCCTTAGCCACCTCGGGCGCACGCTCCCCCGCCCCGGTAATGGGCTTCGTCACGATCTCGATGAGAGGCACACCCGCTCGGTTGCAGTCCACAAGTGACGCCGTCGCACCCGTGATCCGCCCGGTCGACGAACCCAGGTGCGTCAGCTTGCCCGTGTCCTCTTCCATGTGCGCCCGTTCGATCTCGACGCGCCACTCAGTCCCGTCCTCGAGGACCACGTCAAGGTAGCCGTCGTACGCAATGGGCTCGTCGTACTGCGAAATCTGGTAGTTCTTCGGCTGGTCAGGGTAAAAGTAGTTTTTCCGGGCAAACCTGCTCGACTCGGCGATTGAGCAGTTCAGGGCCAGTCCGATCTTGATCGCCCACTCGACGCCCTTCGCGTTGACCACGGGCAACGCCCCTGGCAGGCCCAGCGACACTGGGTCGACGTTGCTGTTCGGCGCGGCCCCGAAGTGCGCGGAGGACGAGGAGAACATTTTCGTCTCGGTCCCCAACTCGACGTGCACCTCCAGACCCATTACCGGGTCGAACTTCTCCAGTACCTCGTCGAAATCCATCAGGTCGTAGGCAGTCATGGCCTACAGTGTAGTTCTCCAGCATTGGTACCCGTGTTGTGAGGGCAACGCGTTTCTCAGAGTTCGGCGATTCCCCACCACGACCCATCGAGCAAGAGTCCGCTGCCCCTTGCACTAGTGGCGACGGCGTAATCGACAGCGCAAAGAAACGAGAGATCAATGCTGTCCTGGAAGCCCGTGGATTCAACCCACTGCCCGACGAAGCTCACTCGCAGTGAACGAGAGCGATTGGCCGGCCGGGGTAAAAACCCTTCTGCCACGTGCTTACTAAGCCCCCGACCGGTGCCGAGTCTTTTCCACCCGCGCCTCCAACCCGCACTTCACGGTCGGCCACTCGTAGTCGAGGATGGAGTAGATGCAGGAGTCGCGCACGGTGCCGTTGCTCATGATCCGCTGGCGTCGCAACGTGCCCTCGT
The DNA here is from genome assembly GCF_030440535.1 of Corynebacterium capitovis DSM 44611. Classification (NCBI taxonomy): domain Bacteria; kingdom Bacillati; phylum Actinomycetota; class Actinomycetes; order Mycobacteriales; family Corynebacteriaceae; genus Corynebacterium; species Corynebacterium capitovis. Next base: position 1,294,151 of record NZ_CP047117.1, read on the forward strand.
AGGTGGCGCCGAGTTTTTCTAGAGCGCGGCGCGACTGCCAGTTCATGGAGTGGCAGCGAAACTCCGCGCGGATGAAGCCGAGCTCCTCGAAGGCGTGGGTGAGCACGAGGAGCTTGAGGCCTGCGTTGATGCCGTTGCCTTGCGCCTCGGCACCGAGCCAGGTGTAGCCCAGCTCGCAGTGCCGGTTGTGTTCGTCAATGTTGTACATGCAGGTCACGCCGACGGCGCGCCCGGCCGCGAGGTCGATGACAGCCCACGGAGCGTAATTGTCGCTGCCGAGCAGGAACTCGATCTGGGCGGCGACCCCTTCAGGCGAAGGCACGTGATCGACGTACCAGATCCTGCCCAGGTCCCCGGCCGCGGCGCGCAGGTCCTCTGCGTGTACACCGCCCAGCGGCTCGAGCCGGACCAGCGCGTTTTCCATCACCACCGAGTGCCCAGTCATTTGAGTAGTCTACTCGACGTGCAATGAGAACGAGCAGGGCTCCGGAGAGGTTGTGCCACACCGAGAAGACCGCCCCGGGCAGCGCGGCGAGTGGGCTGAGGTAAGCCGCGGCCAGGGTGGCGGCGAGCCCGGAGTTCTGCATGCCCACCTCGATGGCCATGGTGCGCGCGACGGGCTCGGGCTGGCGGGTCAGTCGACCCGTAGCGTAGCCCAGCGCGTAGCCGAGGGCGTTGTGGATCACGACAGCGGCCAGCACGATAAGGCCCGCCTGCACGATCTTGTCGCGGGAGCCGAAGACGACGATGGCGACGATCAGCGAGATCGACACGACGGAGACCCACGGCAGCACGGGCAGCACGGCCTCGATGGCCTTCGGCAGGACGAGGCGGAGTACCAGCCCGGCGACGACGGGGAGGAAGACCATCTGCAGGATGGACAGCGCCATCGACGAGGCGCTGACCGGCATGTATTCGCCGGCGAGCCAGAGGGCGAGCACCGGGGTCACGAGGGGCGCGAGCAAGGTGGAGATGGAGGTCATGGTGACGGAGAGTGCGACGTCGCCACGCGCGAGGTAGCTCACGACGTTTGAGGAGGTCCCGCCCGGCGCGCAGCCGACTAGGATGACCCCTGCGGAATCTTAGTCCCGCCAGATGAACTAGCCGAACATGGTCCGCGCGGTGCGGTAGCGGTTTTCGGGGACTTTCTTGAGGTGGGCGACTGCGTCGTCAAGCGGGACTAGCTCGATGTTCTCCCCGTGGAGGGCGACGCACGTGTCGAAGTTGCCCTCATGTGCCGCGCGGGCGGCATGGACCCCGTAGCGCGTGGCCAGGACCCGGTCATACGCGGTGGGTGTGCCGCCACGCTGGATGTGGCCGAGGACGGTCGTGCGGACGTCGTACCCCAGGCGCTTTTTGATCTCACCCGCGATGATCTGGCCCATCCCGGCGAACGTGGCGTGACCGAATTCGTCTTCCCCGCCGAGACCGACGTCCATCGTCCCCTCGCGGGGCAGGGCGCCCTCGGCGACAACGATGATGCCGTACTTCTCACCCATTTGGAAGCGACGTTCCATCGCCTTGCAGATGTCCTCGATGTCGAAGGGTTCTTCAGGGATCACGGTGTAGTGAGCGCCACCCGCCATTCCGGCGTGCAGGGCGATCCAGCCGACGTGCCGCCCCATCACCTCGACAATGAGGATTCGGTTGTGGGATTCCGCGGTGGTGTGCAGGCGATCGATCGCGTCCGTCGCAACCGACACAGCGGTGTCGAAGCCGAAGGTGTAGTCGGTTGCGGCGACGTCGTTGTCAATGGTCTTGGGCACACCGATAACGTTGATCCCGTTGTCCGAGAGCCACTTTGCACCTTTCAATGTGCCTTCGCCGCCGATCGCAATGAGCGCGTCCACCCCGGCGTCGCTCAGGTTCGCCTTGATCGTGTCCAGCCCTGCCTTGAACTTGTCAGGGTGCAATCGGCCGGTGCCGAGGATCGTACCACCGCGCAGGAGGATGGAATCGATGTACGCGTCGTCGTAAAGATCGATCCGGCGGTCCTCCATGAGGCCCACCCAGCCGTCCAAATAACCGACGACTGTGGAACCGTATCCCGCGCTGGCAGTGCGCACGATGCCACGGATGACGGCGTTCAGGCCTGGGCAATCCCCCCCGGAGGTCAGTGTCGCAAGTCGCATGCGTCCCAGCCTAGCGTCTCGCCGAAACGCGCGCCTCCGGGCTTGGGACCCCTCAACGCTGGGTCTAGGCGCTGGGTCTAGGCGCGGCTAGCTTCGAAGGCGGCGCCGACCCGGTAGAGGCGGTCGTCCTCGAATGCCGGCGCGATGAGCTGCAGACCCACCGGCAGGCCCGTGTCGGGGGCCATGCCGGCGGGCACCGACATGCCCGGCAGGCCCGCGAGGTTGAGCGGGAGGGTGAAGAGGTCGAAGTTGTACATCGCCAAGGGGTCGTCGACCTTCTCGCCCAGCTTAAACGCCGTCGTAGGCACGGCGGGGCCGGCGATCACGTCGACCTCCTCGAACGCGCGGCGGAAATCCTGCGCGATGAGCGTGCGCACCCGCTGCGCCTGCAGGTAGTAGGCGTCGAAGTACCCCACCGAGAGCGCGTAGGTGCCCAGGAGGATGCGGCGCTTGACCTCCGCGCCGAATCCGGCGCCACGGGTCAGGGCCATCACCTCCTCGGCGGAACGCTTCCCGTCATCGCCCACGCGCAGCCCGTAGCGCATGCCGTCGTAACGAGCGAGGTTCGAGGACACTTCAGACATTTGGATGATGTAGTACGCACCCATCGCGTGGGCGAAGGAGGGGCAGTCGACGTCGACAAGCGTGGCGCCCTGACGCTCAAGCTGCGCGTAAGCCTTGGTGACGACGTCCGCCACCCCCGGCTGCGTGCCCGGGCTGTCAAACTGCTTCACGCGGCCGACCTTGACGCCCGTGAGGTCGCCCGATGCGCCCTCGCGGGCGGCAGTAACCACAGCAGCGGCCGGCTGGTCAACGGAGGTCGCGTCAAACTCGTCGTACCCGGCAATGACCTCATGCAGCAACGCCGTGTCGAGTACGGTGTTCGCGCACGGGCCCACCTGGTCAAGCGAGGAGGCACAGGCGATAACACCATAGCGAGACACCCCGCCGTACGTCGGCTTCACGCCCACTGTCCCCGTCAGGGACGCGGGCTGGCGGATCGACCCGCCCGTGTCCGTCCCGATGCCCAGGGGGGCTTGGCCTGCCGCGAGCGCGGCAGCAGTTCCACCGCCGGATCCGCCCGGCACGCGGGTGAGGTCGTGCGGGTTCTTCGTCGACGTGTAGGCGGAGTTCTCCGTGGACGACCCCATCGCGAACTCATCCAGGTTGGTCTTGCCCAGAATCGGGATGCCAGCATCGCGTAGTCGCTTGACGACGGTCGCATCGTAGGGGCTGACGTACCCCTCCAGAATCTTCGACGCCGCGGTCGTCGGCGCGTCCGTCGTCACCAGCAGGTCCTTGAGCGCCAGCGGGACCCCAGCGAGAGCCGATGCCGGCTCATCCCCCCGCGCGACCTGCTCGTCGACCTTGTCCGCCGCGGCCAGCGCCTCCTCCGCTCCGACGTGGAGGAACGCGCCCAGCTCGCCGTCCGTCTCGGCGATCCTGTCCAAAAACGCCTGGGTGACCTCGCGCGAGCTCACCTCACCGTCCTGGATCTTGCGAGCCAGAACGTGGGCGGGCTTCCCGACCAGGCCCTGCGTGGGAATCGTGTACCTATTCTGCGCCATATTTATTCACCTTCCCCGAGGATTTGCGGGACCACGAAACGCTGCTCATCGACTTCCGGGGCCTGGTCCAGCGCCTGCTCCTGCGACAGGGTCTCCCGCAGGACGTCGGCACGCATACCCGCGTCGATCGAGTGTGGGTGACTCATCGGAGCGACGCCCTGCGTGTCGACCTCTTGCACGGCAGATACGGCGCTGACGATTGTGTCGAGCTGGTCAGCGATGTGGTCGAGCTCCTCCTCGCTCATGCGGATCCGGGCGAGACGGGCGATGTGGGACACCTCATCGCGTGAGATCTCAGACAAAGCAAATCCAATCTATACGGGGGTGGAAAACGCTCCTCATCTTACGTCACGCAGGCACATGGGCCCGCACGGGATAAGGCAATCCTGAGTTTCAGGCTGATATAAAAGAAGCCATGTCGTATCTGATCCGTGTCTCCCTCCCCGACACACCAGGAAGCCTCGGCGAGCTGGCCGAGGCTTTCGGCATGATCGACGCCGACATCCGCTCCGTGGACATCGTCGAGACAACCACGGACGGATTCGTCACAGACGACATCGTGGTCGAGCTGCCTACGGGCACTCTTGTCGACGCCCTCATCACCGCAGCGGGTTCCCTCGACGGCGTCGAGGTCGACTCCATCCGTCCATTCACCGGGCGCGTCGACCGCCGTGGCCAGATCGAAATGCTCGCCCGCATCGCGCAAGTAACCCACGACGTCGCCGCCGCCGCCGCAGAACTCGTCGCCGTCTTGCCTCAGGCCATGACGTCGTCCTGGGCCGTCGTGGTGCGCGAAACCGGCGCGGGGCTCGTGCGCGTCACCGGATCCCAGGCCGCCCCGGAGGACGACGGCTCGACGCCCACGCTTGTCGACGTCACCAGCGCGCGCATCCTCCACCCCGAAACAGACACCTGGGTCCCGGAGGCGTGGTGGATCCTGGACACAACCCTCGCAATCTCCCCGCTGACCGGCACGGACCTCGTCCTCGTCATCGGGCGCATCGGCGGTCCCGACTTCCTCGCATCAGAGGTGTCGCAGATCAGCGACCTGGGCCACATCATCGGCGCCATGCTGCGCTAGCCTCCCTCCCCGCCGAGGCCGGCGCGGGGGTTAGGCGGAGCCGGTGTCGAGGAGGCGGGTGAACTCGGCTTCGGTGAGAATCGGCACGCCTAGCTCGCGGGCCTTGTCTTCCTTGGAGCCGGCGTTTTCGCCGACCACGACGTAACTAGTCTTCCGGGACACGGAGCCCGCAGCTTTGCCGCCGCGCGCCAGGATGGCCTCTTTGGCTTCGTCGCGGGTGTAGTTCTCCAACGTGCCGGTGACCACGACGCTCAAGCCATCGAGGGTTTGCGGGAGCACGTCTGACGTGGATTCTTCCATGCGCACACCGGCTTTCGCCCATGAGCGGACGATGTCGCGGTGCCAGTCGACGTCAAACCACTCTTTGAAGCTTTCCGCGATGATGCGCCCGACCCCGTCGGTTTCGGCGAGGTCGTCGACGGGGGCGTCGATAAGCGACTGCATGCTGCGGTAACGCGCGGCGAGGGCGCGGGCGGCGGTGGGGCCGACGTGCCTGATGGAAAGGGCGACGAGGACACGCCAGAGTTCAACGTCCTTGGCGGTAGCGAGGTTGTCTAGAAGCTTCTTGCCCGCGGCGTTGATCGTCCCCTTCTTCGTCGTGTAGGCGTGGGACTTGGCGAGGTCATCCGCGGTGAGGTCGAACAGGGGGCCCTCGTCGATGAGAACGCCGGACGCGATGAGGTCTTGGGCGCCCTTCTCACCGAGCGCCTCGATGTCGAAGGCGCCGCGTCCGGCGAGGTACTTGAGGCGCTGGGAGAGCTGTGCAGGGCAGGATCGAGTGTTGGGGCAGCGCCAGTCGGCGTCGCCCTCGCGCGCCGGCGCGAGCTTCGTGCCGCACGAGGGGCAGGTGACGGGGTAGACGAACTCCCGTTCGCTGCCGTCGCGAAGATCGGCGACGGGTCCGAGGATCTCGGGGATGATCTCACCGGCCTTTCTGACGACGACGGTGTCCCCAATCAATACGCCTTTGCGCTTCACCTCGTGCTGGTTGTGCAGGGTGGCCAGGGAGACCGTGGAGCCGGAAACGAAGACAGGCTCGAGGACGGCGAACGGCGTGGCGCGGCCGGTTCTGCCGACGGAGACGGCGATGTCGAGCAGTTTCGTCGTCACCTCCTCGGGGGGGTATTTGTAGGCGATGGCCCACCGGGGGGCGCGGCTGGTCGCCCCCAGCGCGCGCTGCTGCGCGACCGGATCGACTTTGATGACCACCCCGTCCATGTCGAAGATGGCATCGTGGCGGTGATCCGCCCAATAGCGCACAGCGTCCTGGGCTTCATCGGCCGTGGCGGCGAGTCTGGTGTACTCGGAGACGGGCAACCCCCATTCCCGCAGCTTGTCGTAGGCCTCATGCTGCGTCTTCGGCGCGAAACCCTCGCGCGCGCCGATGCCGTGGCACACCATGTGAAGCTTGCGCTTCTTCACGTCCTCCGGGTTCTTCTGACGCAGGCCTCCAGCGGCTGTGTTGCGCGGGTTGGCGAAGGGTTTGCCCCCCTCGCGGAGTCGGAGCTCGTTGAGTTCTGGGAAGTCTTCCGGCCTGATGAAGACCTCCCCACGCACCTCAAGGAGCGGTGGGTAGTCGCCGCTGAGTTGCTGCGGGATGTCGGGGATCACGCGGGCGTTGTCGGTGATGTCCTCGCCGACGCGGCCGTCTCCGCGGGTCGCGGCGCGGGTCAGCTTCCCGTCTTCGTAAATCAGATCGATAGACAGGCCGTCGATCTTGAGCTCCGCGGTGTAGGGGCCGGGCGTCTTGTCCAGCCACTCCTGCAATTCTTCTGCACTGAACACATTGTCCAGACTCATCATCCGCTCCGGGTGCTCCACGTCGGCGAACGCACTGGAGACGGGGGCACCGACCTCCTTGGTCGGGGATTCGGGCACGGCGAGCTCGGGGTGGTCGTCCTCCAGGGCTTGCAGGCGCCGGAAGAGGGTGTCGAACTCCGCGTCAGAAATGACGGGTTCTCCGTTGTAGTAGAGATCGCGGTGCTTGCGGACCTCTGCGGCCAGTTCGTCCCACTGGCGGAGCAAGTCGGGGGAAGGTTCAGTCACAGTCAGCCAGTCTAGTTGTCTGGCCGGGCCACTAGAGTGTGCCTCATGCCCACTTTCGACGCTTCGCGCATGCTCTCGTTTGACCTTGAAACGACATCGCCGAATCCTCTTGAGGCGCGGATTGTCACCTCGGCACTCGTTCGTATCGACGGGCGCGATATCAGCGCCAGCGAGCAGTTGGCGGACCCTGGGGTGGACATCCCCGAGGCAGCGCAGGAAATCCACGGCATTAGCACCGAGCGGGCGAGGGCGGAAGGCCGCCCACATGAAGACGTGCTGCGCGATACGGTGCGGGAAATCAAGAAGGGGTGGGACGAGGGGCTCACGCTCGTGGTGTTCAACGCCCCCTACGACCTGACGGTCCTGCGCCAGCTCACCGGTGACTTCACCGTCACGGGCGCCGTGTTCGACCCGCTCGTGATCGACCGCGCCCGCGACCCGTGGCGTAAGGGGAAGCGCACCCTCGGTGACCTTGCGGAGTACTACGGGGTGCGCCTCGACAACGCGCACGAAGCCACCTCCGACGCGATGGCCGCCGCCCGCATCGCCTGGAAGCAGGTCCGCTCGGTCTGGCCCGAGCTGTCGCAGATGGATACCGGCGAGCTGATGGAGTATCAGGCCGTGCAGTACTACGAAAGGGCGCTGGACACGAAGGCCTACTTCGAGAAGCAGGGGCGCGACGTGTCGGACTTCAGCGTCTCGTGGCCCATGCTGGGCTGAGCTAGGCGAGGCCCTCGGCCATCTCCCGGGCCGCGGCGAGGTTGCGCGCCGCCTGCGTCAGCGTCGGCGCCGGCTTCGCCCACACGTCGAGCCGCGCCTCCCCGGGGTCGATTCGGAGCTCGTCAAACACCCGCCACAGGCGCTTCGGCTCGACGGGAGCAACCGCCAGGCGCGTTCCCCGCTCCAACGCGCGGGCGAGCCCGTCGTGCGCGCGGGTGATGTCGGTGACGGCCCACGGGACGTCGATAAGCGTGGGCGCATTGAGCAAGAAATCGCCGAAGCGAGACAGTGTCTCTTCGGGTTCGGGCACCGCCGGGATGGTTTCGAAGTCGGTCGACCCGCGCACGGTGCCGGCTATAACGTCGGCGAGGCGTGGCTCGTCGAGCTGGAGGATGCTGCGCGCACGCAGTCGCTTTTCGACGTCCGTGCGGTGCTCCTCAACCGCACCGAGGAGGGCGTCCACGAGGTCTCGTCGGGCTCCCGCGTCTGTCATCATCCGGTGCCCGTTAGCCATCTCGATCTCCGCGGCCAGAGTCCACGGCCCCACAAGCTGCACTTTGACCTCGCTGAGCCGGCCGGCCCAGAGCTGCTCGAGGACGTCGAGGTCACGGGGCATCTGATCCTTCGCCGCGCGGTGCTGCGTGGCCACCCGCCACCCGCGCGGCCCCCGATCAATCGGGATGTCGAGCAGCGCGGCGGTGCGACCCACGGCGTCGAGGCCGCGCTGGGGCAACTGGGGCAGGTACGGGAGAGGGCTCTCGCTAAGGACGACATCGGCGGCCTGGGCAAGGTCGCACCCCGGCATGTCTCCAAGGCCGAACGCGGTCACGGCTCGTTCCTCACGCTGTCGCGTTGATCGTGCCCGACCCGATGACGATGTCTCCAAGACCATCCGGGTCCGGGAGGTAGAGCACGGCCGCCTGGCCCGTCGCGACACCCTCGAGGGGGCGGCCCAGCTCCAGTGTCATCTCATCCCCGGCAATGTCTACGAGGCAGGGGACGACGCCACCGTGGGCGCGGACCTGAACGAGCGCCCGAAACGCCCCAGTCATCTCGGGGTGGAGGACCTTCAACCTGTCCGCACGTATCACGCTCACCTGCAACGCCTCGCGGGGGCCGACCGTGACAACTCCCGTTGCCGCGTCGATGCCAGTGACGTAACGCGGCTTTCCGTCAGCAGCCGGTACACGCAGGTCGAGGCCGCGCCGCTGCCCAATGGTGTACTGGAACGCCCCGTCGTGCACCTTAAGCTCCGTGCCGTCCTGGTCTCTGATTATGCCGGGGCGCATGCCGATGCTGGACCCCAGGAACGCCTGGGTGTTGCCGTCGGGAATAAAGCAAATGTCGTAGGAATCGGGCTTGGTCGCCGTGGCGAAACCGTGGCGAGCCGCTTCCTCGCGAATCTGGGGCTTTTCCGTGTCCCCCACGGGGAAGATGCAGTGGTCGAGCTCGCTACGGGTGAGCACACCCAGCACGTAGGACTGGTCCTTAAGCGGGTCGGCGGAACGGCGCAGGTTCCCGTCGGAATCTACAACGGCATAGTGGCCGGTGGCGACGGCGTCGAAGCCCAGAGCAAGCGCCCTGTCCAGCAGCGCCGCGAACTTGATCTTCTCGTTGCAGCGCAGGCACGGGTTCGGTGTCTCTCCGTGCTCGTAGGACCAGACGAAGTTGTCGATGACCTCTTCTTTGAACCGGTCGGAGAAGTCCCACACGTAAAAGGGGATGCCGAGCTTGTCGCAAACGCGACGAGCGTCCGCAGAGTCTTCGAGCGAGCAGCAACCCCGGGCAGATTCGCGCGTTGCCTGGGGATCACGCGACAGCGCCAGGTGCACCCCCACGACGTCGTGGCCCGCCTCGACCAAACGGGCCGCCGCGACCGAGCTGTCCACTCCTCCGCTCATTGCCACCAGTACCCGCATGGGGCAGGAGTGTACTCTCGCAGCCCGTGGCCTCACAAAGCGAGAGTTTCGAGATTGAGACGGGCACCGCCGAGCTTGTCGACGAGCCGGACGGGTCGCAACTGCTGCTCGTCAACGGGGTGCCCAGTTCCCACGTCACCCCCGGGGACCCGCTGCGGCTTGAGTTTCCCTACATGCGGTGGATCGCGCACTACCTAGACCACTACGTCAACCACTACCCTGGGTGGGACCGGCCCCGCCTGACCCACCTCGGCGGTGGCGCCTGCAGCTTGCCGCGCTACTTCGCCCGCGCGTGGCCGAGCTCGCGTAACACCGTCGTGGAGATCGATGCGCAGCTCGCCCGGCTCGCCCGGGAGCTGTTCGACGTACCCCGCGCGCCCGCGGTCAAGATCCGCGTCGGCGACGCGCGCCAAGAAACTGAACGCTTCAAGCCAGCGACGCGGGACGTGATCATCCGGGACGTCTTTTCTGCGGCCGCAACCCCGCAGGAGTTGACCACCGTCGAGTTTTACCGGGCGGCGCAAGCGTCGCTCGGCGCGCGAGGCGTCTACCTTGCGAATTGCGGGACGCTGGCCGGACCGGCGGAGATGAGGGAGGAACTGGCGGGTATGTGGGAAGTCTGGCCGCACGTCGGCGCGATTGGCGACGCCGCAACGCTTCGGGGCCGCACGCCGGGTAACGTAGTACTTATCGGCGCGCCCTTCCCCGTGGAGGAAGACCCACAGCTGAGTCGCGCGCTTCTGGCCGGGGCCGCGCCGGCGCAACTCATGGGCGAGCGGTGGACTCGGCAGCAGGCCTCTGTTCCGCGGCGCGATCCTGCGCCCGGCGCGCCAGGTACTCCCTGACGACGCCTACGTAATCGCCCGCGCGCATCGTGGGAAGGTAGCAGCTGACCACGCCAAGAGCGATCGAACCCAGGTTCATCTCGTCCTCGTACGCCAGGTACCACCCCTGGTGGGTTGGGTGGAACTTGTACTTCGAGGCGGCGAGGGAACGGAAACCGTAGAGCGGTTCGATGGTGCCCCCCGCTTTGTCGAGGAGCACCTCAAGCAAGGACGTCGGTTCGTCCGAGCGCGACAATGGGGCGCCGGAGAGCGATACCCACCCCAGGCCCTCCCCCGCTGCGATGACAGCGGCCTCGGCCAACAGAAACTCGATCGCGGGGCGGAACCCATGCGAATCGCGGCGCATGAAATCGAGCGTGTATCCAGCCAGGGATCCGTTTTCGTACACGGGGAGCCAGCTCGTCACGCCGTGGAGGTGGCCGTCGTCGCCCACGGCGAGGAGCAGCCTCGTATCCGCATCGCGCAGCTCATCAAGCCCTCCCAGGGTGAAGCCCATCTCCGGAAGACCTTTGTCCGCAACCCACTGCTCGCTTAGGGCGGAGATTTTGTCGTGCATCTCGACATCGCACTCCGCCCAGCTGGTCCACACCGCAGACACACCTTCTTTAACGGCTCGGTTTCGGGCGGTGCGAATGTTCTGGTACTTCTTGCCCTTGAATTCCAGGTTGTCCGTGTAGAGCAACGACTCTTCCGCCACGTGGATCGTGTGGAAGCCGGGACGCGTGAAACCCTCGGTCACGGAGTACCACGCGACTCTCCACCCCTGCTCGGCGGCGAAAGCCTGGAAAGCGTCCGCCACCTCGCCGCGCGTGGCGGGGGCGAGGAAGACCGGCTCCCCGAGGGTGACCGCCACGTTGTGGGAGACGCGGTAAGCGACGTACCCGTGATCTCCGTGGAAGAAGTATCTGTTTCCCTCCCACAGCCCCTGCCAGGCGAGGTGGTCACCCGTCCCCGACATCAACATCAATCGCGCCCGGTGCCTGTCCAGCGCTCCGGCCGGGGACGGTGGCGACGACAACACGCGCTGAAGGAGGACTAGAGCCACGGCCCAAAAGGCGATGCCGACCCACTCGTAGAGGAACCACGCGGCAGAGGACTGGGGAATGACGTATTGGGGCGTGAACAAGGCCAGGATGGGGGGAAGGAACCGACTGGGAAGTTCCGCAAGCGCCTCAGCGAGGGTGGGGGTGCCGACGAATCCCCGGACACGCACCGCCCCCGCAACCCACACGCCGGAACAGAGCACGAGGACCGCGCCGATGCCCATGAGGCCGCGGTACCAGTCCGAGGCGACGGTGAATCGTCGATAAGAAGCGAGCAGCACGACGAGGACAGCGACCCACGGCGCCACCACGAGAGCGAGGTTGATCGCCATGTACGCGTCGCCGAAAGGACCATCGACCTGGACGATGATGAGGAAGATCGAGCAGATTGTAATGAGGATGCCGAGGCCCCAGGCGAGCCTGCGTCCATGGACCAGCCCCAGCGCCACGACGAGAGACGCCACGAGCGGGACGAGGTTGAACACCAGTGGCCCTATGCCACTCTGGCGGTTGATGGCCATCGCATCGACGCACTCCGGGGATGAGGGAGAAAGGCACAGCTCGGCGAGCTCGTGTGGGGACACGGCGGGCTCCCACATGAGCTGGCTGACTTCCGCGAACGGGCCCTGTGACGTGGGGGTGAGCGCAGCCAGCGCGGGACCTGCAGTGACGGCGAGAAGGAGGGCGGCGACGAGAACGCGCGACTCCCGCAGGGAGACGCGCCACGCCGACCCTGAGCGGCCGTAGACGAGGGCGCCCGCGGCCCAGCCAAGGAGGACAGCGAGGGAGGCGACGACCTCGGACAGGGAGCCGTCGTAAAGAACGAGCGTCCCAGTTAGCGCCACCATGACCAGCCGCAACCGCCGCCGCCACAGAATACCCATGGTGGAGGTAGCGAACGCGAGCGAACCAAAGGCCCACGCCACCGGCGATAAAAAGGTCTGGCTCGTCAGATCCGCTCCCCACCGGTTGAACCCGGCATGCTCTACAACGACAGCTAGTGTGATCCCCACGGGCACCGCGACCGCCTGGGTGGCCACAGCTACTACCGCAAATCGCCCCGATCCCAGCGTCACCTCAGCGGGTGCGGCGAAGAGAACGAGGATGCACGTGGCAAAGACCATGCCTTGGATGTGCCCGCCCGTGAAGCCGGACGTGATGACGCGCCAAAGCTCGCTCTCACCCCCGGCGTTGAACCCCAACGCGGACGGGCCGGACGTGCCCAAGAAAGCAAAAAGCACCCACATGAGAACCAGCATCGCGGTGCAGATGGGCACCTTGCGTGCCAAAGTCATTAGCGTCTTCACGAAAGACCCCCCCTCTGGCCGGCGAAATCGAAGGTATTACGCAGGGCGATGCGCCACACACCGTAACTGTGGGCGCCGGGCAACGTGGAATAGCTCGTGTCCATCCCGGCGGCGCGCGCGAGCTCGTCGAGGTGAGGAAGCGCGGCGGTGCTCATCTCGTCCCTCTCACCTGCGATGAAACGCCCCGCCACGCCACTGTACTTTCCGGTGCCCGCCGCTTGTGCGAGCAACGTGGCGGGGTTGTGGGCCTGGAACGCGGCTTCATCTCCGCCGAAGAGCTTGTCCACCGTCTCTTGGTGGTCTCCTAGCGTCGGCTCGGGCTCCCCGGAGAAATCGAGGAACGACCCGTAGGAACCGGGGTGGTTTGTCATCACCTGTAGCGCGCACGTCCCTCCGTAACTGAGCCCCCCCACCGTCCACGTTGATTGGTCGGTGTTGACCGTGAACGTGCGCGTGATAAGGGAAGGGATCGTCTGAGTGAGGTAGGTCTGCACGGCGAGTTCGGGGCCGTCGACGCAGGCGGGGTTCCCCGTCTCGCTGCCCGTGGCGTCTACGCTGATCACGATCGGGGCCGCCCCGTTGTGGCGGCGCTGGTAGGAGTCGGCGGTTTCCGCGGCCGCGCCGTTGGTGAACCAGTCCTCGGGGGCGCCAGGGTCGCCGGGCAGGAGGAGGAGGACGGGCAGGTCATCGCGTTGCCAGTAGGCCGGTGGCACGTACGCCACCGCGTCGCGCATCGGGTCAGCCGGAAGGGTAACAAGCGCTCCCACCGTGCGCCCGTTGAGGATGGGAGCTTGCTTCGCAGCCTGGAACTCCTCAAGTGTCATGTTCACCGTGACGGGAGCGGGGCGGAATGAACCGATGGTGGGGTACTGCTGGTAGGTCAGATTTGTGATGAGATAGGTGTTCCCAAGCGCAACGATAGCGAGCACCGCGAGCAACAACCGCCGACCCTTCTGCAACACCGCCGAGAGGGTGACAAAAACCGCCCCTGCCCCCCCAGCGTAGATCGTCCACGGGATGGAATCCGGAAAGGGCTTCGGCCACACGCATAGCGCAAAGACGGCGGCTGCAAGCACCAGCAAGGTCCCGACGAGTGCTAAAAATGTGCGACGGTTCGGGCGAAGAAGTGCGATAAGGGTCGTGATCACAGCCACGCCGGCGACGGCGACTGCGGCTGTAGGCGACAGTAAGGAGATCGAACGCACATATTCCACCCCAGTAACCTACGACCGGATGCCCCCTTTGTCCCCCTTCCCCTCGCCACTTCCCGACCTATCCACAGCACATTCCCAGGCCTTGTCGCTCATCGACGCCACCGATCCGCTAGCCGGGCCTTCCTTGCCGGGTTAGGCGGCAGTTCTGATGTTATTAAGCAAGATAAGCAGATCTCCTACCGAGTAGTCGCCGAGCATCATGGTGCGGAGGTCGTCGACAGGCAGGCGGCCCGAGTCCGCCAGCTCCCGCACCTCGTCGGCGATCGCGGCGGAATCGGGTTCCGCGAAGCCCAGCTGCTGCGCCGCCTGGCTAATCTGCGGTGAATTTAAGATGCCGGTGGCCAGCCCGAGGATGGCAACGACCAGCGCCGTGCTGTTCTGCTCGAGGACGTCCAGCCCCGGCGCGACGCCGTCGTCGGTAGCTTGGAACGACTCCAGTACACCGCCCCCGGCGGTGAGGTTGCCCCCGACGAACTGGGTGAAAGCGGTGCCGTCCCCATTGAAGATGTTGAGGTCCACGGGGGCCGAGACGCCCGGCACGCTGCCGTCGCTGGAGCGCTGCCAGATGGATACCTTGTCCCACCCGCCGACGGGGCGGGGCGCGACGTTCTGGAACGCCGCCAGCCACAGCGGGTACTCGCTGAAGGCCGTGGTGTTACCCATCCGCTCGTACCAGAAGTAGCGGTAGGTGTAGAGCATGGGTTTTTCACCGGTGAGGCGCTCGACCTCGGTGAGGAAGGACGCCGTCCACGTCGATAGAGCCGCGGGGCTTAGACCTTCGTCCACCTCGAGGTCCAATACGGGCGGCAGCGACAGCGCGGGACCAGAGTTGATAACGGAAGCGAAATGCTGCGCCTGGACAACGGGGTCATGAGCGGGGCGGGCGTAGTGGTACGCACCGACGGCTAGGCCCGCAGTTCCTGCCTGCTGCGCGTCCTCCTCGTAAAACTCGTTCGTCCAGCCCTCCCCTTCGGTGGCCTTGACGAAGGCGAAGTCCTGGCTTCCCGCACCCGCTACCTGGGCCCAGTTGATCTGCTGGCCACCCGGTCGCTGATACCCGGCGACGTCGACGCCCTGGACCATCCCCGGGATGAGGTCGGTGATGCTTTGGGCGTCGGCGGACGTGCGGTGGGCCGGGCTGAATGGCACGACGGCCGCCAGGCCGAAGGTCATGACTGCTGCAGAAAGCGATGCGACGGCTGCCGTGATGGTCTGTCTCCTGCGGGTGGTGTGCATGTCCCGCAGAGTACAAGAATTCACACGAGAAACACGGGCAACACGCGCAACACGCACATCCCTAAAGCGCTCCCGCCACCGTCGCTTTCTCGACGACCCCCTCAATCTGATGCACCACCGCGTCCACATCTTCTTCGGTGGTTGTTCTCCCGAGAGTCAGGCGCAGCGCACCCATCCCCTCCCTGCGGCTAATCCCCATTGCCTCTAGCACGTGGCTCATCCGGTGCACCCCGCTCGCGCACGCCGAACCGGTGGACGCCGCGATACCCACTGAATCGAGCAGCATGATCATCAGCGCGCCGTCCGCCCCGGGGAAAAGAAAATGGGCGTGCCCGGGCAGGACAGGCCCGCTCACCGTAAGACGCGCACCGGGCACCCGCTCCAGCACCCCAGTTACAAGCCGGGCAGTCAGCTTATCGACGCGCTCCCGCTCCCGGTCCATCTCTGCCACCGCCTCCGTTAGCGCCGCGGCCGTGGCCGCCGCGGACGCCACGTCGACCGTGCCCGAGCGCAATCCCCGTTCTTGGCCGCCCCCCTGGACAGTTGGCTGGGGCACCGGGGAGCGGCGCGCCAGCAGAATCCCGGTCCCCCTCGGACCCCCGAATTTGTGGGCTGATGCCGCCAGGGTCGTAGCGTCCAGCTTGTGGAAGTCGACGGGAATCTTGCCCACCGCCTGGACCGCGTCGATATGAAACGGGGTGCCCGCCTCACGTGCCAGTGTGGCGGCCTGCTCGAAGGGCTGTACGGCACCCGTTTCGTTGTTCGCCATCATGCAGGTCGCTACGGCCGCGGGTTCGCGGAGGGCCTCCAAACCGGCGGCGACCCCATCCTCTGTAACGGGCAGCCAGCTCACCTCCGCCCCTGCCGTGGCGGCTAGGTTCTTGACGGTCTCGACGACGGCGGAGTGTTCCGCCGGCGAAGCCACAACCCGCCGCTTCCCTAATGCCAGCGACGTCCGGTACAGTCCACGCAGGGCGATGTTGTCCGATTCCGTCCCCGACCCCGTAAAGACGACTTCGACGGGATCGGCACCGAGCAGCTCACCGATGATCTCCCGCGACTCTGCAAGCACCGCGTGTGCACGACGCCCCGCGGCGTATTGACCGGCGGGGTTCAACTCGCCCGCGTAGCGGACCCATGCGTCGATAGCGCTCTGCCTCATGGGCGTCGTTGCGGCGTGATCAAAGTAGGCCATGGCGACACCTTAACCCCACACGCGCGCGCCGCAGATGTGGGCAACCGCTCGCTCCCCTACCCGGGCGATGACGACGGCCATTGGCCGGTCCCCCTTCGTCTTCAACTTTTTTCGCATGTCGTCTGGGTCGACACCAACGCCGCGCACGAGGATTTCTAACGCCCCCGCCCCCAACCCAGCAAGGGCAGCGCGGAGTCGTTTCAGTGGCACAGCCTCGATGAATGGAAAGCCGCTGTACCCGGGTGGAATCTTCTCACCCGTCAGGTACGCAATGTGGTCGTCCAGCATGCTCAGACCGTGGCGATGGCCCCACTGCCGGACCAACCCCGCGCGGATCACCGCCCCGTCCGGGTCAATGATGAAGGAACCAGGCGGGGAGACCTCCACGGAGCCGTCGTCACGCGACGTGACCCGCTCCTCCCCCTCGGCGTGTAGCACTACCGCCTCTCGGGTCAACCCCTCGCTCAAGCCCGGGGAATAAAGGCAGGCCTCCTTCACCCCACCGCGAAGCGAGACGACGCTGACAAGCCCTTCCCACTCCGAGTAATCGATTCCCGGGGCGCACTTGATAGCCATCTCCGTGCCGCGGTGAGCGTCTAACAGTGCGGGAAGTGGCGGGGAAAGGCGCGCCGGGTCGGTGATTCTCCGGCCACCCGCGCGGCGCGCCGGGTCTGCCACGACGGCGCCGCGCCGCGAGCCGAAGGTGATTGCGGGGGCGAGAGCGTCGGCCTGGGCAAGCCGCGCACCGGGGCCGAGGTTAAACCGCGCCATCAGTAAACGTGCGCGGTCGAGGTCGGAACCGATCCACTCCAGCCCTACCGCGTCTGCTGCCTGCGCTTCTGAGCCCACCGAGCACGTCACGTCATGGACAACTTCCACGCCTACACGCGAGAGGCGCTCAACCCGGATGTCTGCTACTCGGTAAGGCGTCGCCTGCTGCACGGCATCGCTATCCGCAAGCCAATGCGGCGGGAATTTCCCGTCCGCCGAGCGCTGGGCTGAGATGAGCTCCGCGACCGCGCGGGCAAAAGGGCCGAACTGCGTGCGCAGCTTCGCGTGCGCCTCGAAGGCACTCCCGCCGTCTAGCGCTAACCCCGCGCCCGCAGCCCGGATCTCGTCACGGCTGTCTGCCAGGTACCGGACCTCGTCCACGGTGAAACTCACCGTGCCTCACCCGCCCGGCCGATCCGGTCGGTTGGTACGTGTGTGAAAAACTCGCGGTAACGGGGGTGATGCACCGGGTCACCAACCACGGGGGTCAAATCGCTGTGCTTCGCCGCGCGCAGTAGCTCGGCGGTTGAGGCGTAACCGGCGATGTTGTGAACCTGCGCCCACGTCGCTGGCGCGAAGCGAACCAGCCCGGCGCGCCAGCCCTCCAGCAGGAGCTCGGGTGGGAACCAGTTCGCGTCATCGGCTTCCCCCGTTTGTCCATCGGGTTCTTGGCCGGCGGGGAGGACAACGAGCCAGGTGAAGACGTCAAACCACGTCCCGCGCTCCGAGCTTCCGACCCAGCGTGCGTAGGGGGTGAGCAGTTCGGTACACACGTTGAGGTCGTTGTCGCGGAGTACGTCGGTGAGCGAGAGCTCGTGGGATTCGAGGAGGAGCCGCTGGGTGTGGAAGGGTCGCGCGTCGAGAAGCAGCGTGCCTGCGTCGTCGACCGCCAGCAAGGTGCCTGTCTCCTCGAACAGCTCGCGCACGGCGGCGAACAACAGGGCGTGCGCCTTGTACTTATTCACGCCGAGGGTTCGGGCGAGAGAAACCGACGACCGGCCCATCCACAAATCCCCGTCGTCCCAGGAGCGGCCCGGGAAATCGCGGCTGTCGACTCCCCCACCAGGGAAGACCGTCATACCGGGGTAGCTCGGCATCGTCATGACCCGCTCTTGAACCCAGACTTCTACCCCGTTGCGGCCGTCTCGGATAAGTATCACGGTGCTAGCCAGGCGGGCGCCGTTGTACCCCCGCATGTCAAACGGATCAATGGCGTCTTTGTCGTCTAACTCTTCACTGACGACGCGCCTTGTGCCTAGATCCGGGACCACGCTGGCTCACCTCCGCTTCTCCACCGTCTTTAGGCTCCCCAGGCTAGCCGGGCTAACCAGCTCGGTGCGCGCCGCGTCGCGCGCCGCGGGCGCGGCGGGCAAAGTAGCGCCCGCCCTGCGCGGAGACCTCGATAGGCTGGTGGTAGGCGCGGGAGACGTTAGCGGAGGTCAGTACGTCCTCGATCAGGCCCTGGGCGATCACGCGGCCTTCGTCAAGCAGCATGGCGTGGGTGAAGCCGTAGGGAATTTCCTCAAGGTGGTGGGTGATCATGACCATCGCGGGTGCATCAGGGTCGAGGGCCATGTCACCGACGTAGGAGACGAGGTCCTCGCGGCCGCCCAGGTCCATGCCCGCGGCGGGCTCGTCCATAATCAGCAACTCGGGGTTAGTCATAATGGCGCGGGCGATGAGGACGCGCTTCTTTTCCCCGTCGGAAAGTGTGCCCCACGCGCGCTCCGCAAGGTGCATCGCGCCCACCTGTTCGAGGACGTCCATGGCTTGGCCGTAATCGACCTCGTCGTAGTCCTCCTGCCAGCGGCCGAGGATCGCATAACCCGCGGACATCACGAGGTCAGCAACCTTTTCCCCTTCGGGAACCCGCTGAGCAACCGAGGAGGACGTCACGCCTATCGACGCCCTCAGGTCACGCATATCCGTTCGCCCGAGACGCTCCCCGAGGACGAACGCCACTCCGCGAGAGGGGAATTCCGCGGCCGAGGCGATCCGGACGAGGGTGGTTTTCCCCGCTCCGTTGGGCCCGATGATGACCCACCGCTCGTCGAGCTCGACCTGCCAATCCACAGGCCCAACAAGGGTGGACCCGCCGCGGATGAACTCGACACCGCGGAAATCGAGCAACAGATCGGGGTCGGTTTCGGGAGGATCGGTCTCGCGCGGGTCTGACGTGGTTCCTCGGGTGGTTCCTGGGTTGTCGCTCACCCCTCCCATTCTGAACTAAAACATCTCTCGGTGGGGTGAGGGCCTCCCCTTCTGTGGCTAGGGTGGGTGGTACATCTCCCCGGCGAAGGATTGGACTGCCATGATT
Source organism: Corynebacterium capitovis DSM 44611 (assembly GCF_030440535.1). Lineage (NCBI taxonomy): Bacteria > Bacillati > Actinomycetota > Actinomycetes > Mycobacteriales > Corynebacteriaceae > Corynebacterium > Corynebacterium capitovis. The sequence goes on from NZ_CP047117.1 coordinate 1,313,545, forward strand.
GGACGTTTTGGTATCGACGACGTGCGCCCTCAGGTGTCCGGGCGGACCTTGCCCGCGAAAGCTGTCGTAGGCGAGGTCGTTCCGATTTCTGCCCTCGCGTGGCGGGAGGGCCACGACGCTGTCGCGGCGACCCTCGTGATCACCCAGCCCGATGGCGAGCAATTTTCGGTCCACATGCAGCCAGAGGTCTACCGCCCCGATTACGTTCACGCCGTCTTCGTTCCCGACGCGCCGGGGCTGTGGCGCTTCCGCGTCGACGTATGGAGCGACGTGATGGCCACGTGGCGCAACGCCGTCACTAAGAAGCTCCAGGCGGGCCAGGGCGAGGCTGAGTTGGCCAACGATATTGCCCACGGTGTTGACCTGTTCCGCGCGGCCGCTGCCGCCGCCCCGAATCGCGACGGCGCGGCTTTGGCGGAGGTCGCGGAGACTCTAGCGGATAGCTCACAACCGGTCGCCGCGCGGGTTGACGCCGCGCTAGATGACGATGTCCTCGATATTCTCGACGCCTACCCGCTGCGCGAGCACATCACCCGCGGCCCGGTGTGCGACATCTTGGTCGAGCGCCGGGCCGCGCTGGTGAACTCCTGGTACGAGCTGTTTCCTCGCTCCACCGGCGGCGTGGACGACACAGGCCGCCCCGTCCACGGCACGTGGGAGACTACCGCGCGGGCACTCGATCGCGTGGCAGCCATGGGGTTCGACACGGTGTACTTCCCTCCCATCCACCCGATCGGGGAAGTCAACCGCAAGGGCCGCAACAACTCGCTCACCCCCGAGGAGTCCGATGTCGGTTCGCCGTGGGCGGTGGGATCGGCCGCCGGTGGCCACGACACTTTCCACCCCGAGCTCGGCGGAGAGGACGAATTCTTGGCCATGAAGGCCCACGCCGACGAACTCGGTTTGGAAATCGCCCTCGACTTTGCGCTTCAGGCTGCTCCCGACCACCCGTGGGCGAAAGAGCACCCGGAGTTCTTCACCGTTCTCGCGGACGGCACCATCGCCTACGCCGAAAATCCGCCCAAGAAGTACCAGGACATCTACCCGCTCAACTTCGACAACGCACCCGATGCCGTCTACGCCGAAATCTACCGCGTCCTTATGTACTGGGTGAACCTGGGCATTACCACCTTCCGCGTGGATAACCCGCACACGAAGCCCGTCAACTTCTGGAACTGGTTGATCTCGAAAGTTCATGAGACACACCCAGAGGTCATCTTCCTCGCCGAGGCATTCACACGCCCACCGCGGATGTACGGCCTGTCTAAGGCTGGCTTCTCCCAGTCGTATACGCACTTCACGTGGAAAACGTCGAAGGAAGAGCTCACGGACTTCGCGCAGTTGCTTGTCGACGTCTCCGACGTGTCCCGGCCGAACCTCTTCGTCAACACCCCGGATATCCTCCACGAATCTTTGCAGACGGGAGGCCCGGCGGCCTTTGCGATCCGCGCGACGCTCGCCGCGACCCTCAGCCCGCTCTGGGGGGTTTACTCGGGCTTCGAGCTCTACGAGCACGAACCCGTGTCCCCTGGCAGCGAGGAGTACCTCGATTCGGAGAAGTACGAGCTGCGGCCGCGCGACTTCGCGGGCGCGCTGGAGCGTGGTCAGTCTCTAGAGCCGTATGTGACGCTGTTGAACTCGATCCGCCGAGACAACCGGGCCTTACAGCAGTTGCGACAGATCCACTTCCACGACACGTTCAACGACCAGATCATTGCCTATTCTAAGGTCGACCCGGCCAGCGGAAACGCGGTGTTCGTCGTGGTCAACTTGGACCCGACCGCGACGCAGGAGACGATGGTCCACGTCGACCCTGAGGCCATTGGCCTCAACCCCGGCGAGTCCTTCCCCGTCCGCGACCTCATCACCGGCGGCGAGTACACCTGGTCAACCGACAACTTCGTCAGGCTGTCCCCGGAGGCAAACGTCGCCCACATCTTCCGCCTTCCGGACGTCGCTCCGAGGCAGGCCGAGCAGCTCGGATTCCGCCGCATCTCCGACCATGACTACAGGCCGTGAGAGCGGATTCCTGTAGCGTCGAAAAGAACAAAACCGCCGAGATCAAAGGACAATTAGGACGACCATGACGGGTTTCAACCCTGCGCTTCTCATCCCTGAGCCAGACCGGCAGCGCCTCCTAGAATGCAAGCACCACGCGCCCCACGATTTTTACGGTTGGCACGCTGCGGGTGGAGGTTCCGTCGTGCGCACCCGCCAGCTCGGAGCGGAGAACGTCGAGCTGTTGATCCGTGATGACGTCGTGGAGATGACGGCCACCGGGGACGACGTGTGGATTGCCGAGCTAGGTGATACGCGCGCCCCCGATTACCGCCTTCGCGTGTCCTACCCCGCAGCCGAACCGGTGGTCAAGGCAGACCCTTACCACTTCCTTCCGACCCTAGGTTCGCTTGATCTCCACCTCATCAGCGAGGGTCGCCACGAGCGCCTGTGGGAGGTGCTCGGAGCCAACGTGCGCACTTACACCACCACGATGGGCGAGGTGTCGGGGACCTCTTTCGCAGTCTGGGCACCGAATGCCAGAGGCGTCGCCGTTGTCGGGGATTTCTGCAGCTGGAACCCCAACCAGTACCCCATGCGGACCCTCGGGTCCACCGGGGTATGGGAGATCTTTATCCCAGGGGTCGGCCCGGGTACCGCCTACAAGTTCGCTGTCCAGACGGCGTCCGGCGAGCGCATCGACAAAGCGGACCCCCTTGCCAAGCAAACGCTGGCGCCACCGGAAACCGTCTCGATCGTGGCCGACCCGACCGCCTACGAGTGGGGTGACGACGAATGGATGGATAACCGCCCCGGTATCGATGCCACCAACGCCCCGATGAGCGTCTACGAGTGCCACATCGGCTCGTGGAAGCAGGGCGCGACTTACGCCACGGTAGCAGAGGAACTCGTCCCCTACCTCGTCGAAAACGGCTTCACCCACGTCGAGTTCCTCCCGGTTGCGGAGCACCCCTTCGGGGGCTCATGGGGATACCAGGTGTCCGGTTACTACGCGCCGACCGCGCGGTGGGGCACCCCGGATGAGTTTCGGGCGCTCGTCGATAAGCTTCATGCTCACGGGATCGGCGTCATCGTTGACTGGGTGCCGGCGCACTTCCCCAAGGACGAGTGGGCGCTCGCGCGTTTCGACGGCACCGCGCTCTACGAACACCCCGACTGGCGCCGCGGTGAGCAGAAGGACTGGGGCACCTACGTCTTCGACTTCGGACGAAACGAAGTGCGCAACTTCCTCGTAGCCAATGCCTTGTACTGGTGCGAGGAGTTCCACTTGGACGGACTGCGGGTCGACGCCGTGGCGTCCATGCTCTACCTCGACTACTCCCGCAACCCCGGTGAATGGCTGCCCAACCAATACGGTGGCCGCGAGCACTGGGACGCCGTGCACTTCCTGCAGGAAATGAACGCCACCGTGCACCGCACCCATCCCGGCGTTGTAACCATCGCCGAGGAGTCAACGGCGTGGCCGGGCGTGACCGCGCAAACGTCCGCGGGCGGTCTCGGGTTTAGCCTGAAGTGGAACATGGGCTGGATGAACGACACGCTCGAGTACTTCTCCCTCGACCCCGTTCACCGCTCCTACCACCACAACGAAATCACGTTTTCACTGGTCTACGCATTCAGCGAACGATACGTGCTGCCGTTTTCCCACGATGAGGTGGTGCACGGCAAAGGCTCGATCTGGCAGCGCATGCCCGGCGACGACTGGAATAAGGCCGCTGGCGTGCGCGCTCTCTTCGGTTACATGTTCTCCCACCCAGGCAAGCAGCTCATGTTCATGGGGTGCGAATGGGGTCAGACCACCGAATGGGACGAGGCCCACTCCATCAACTGGGATAACCTTGCGGACGGCTGGGGAAACGAGTACCACCGCGGTATCCAACGCCTCGTGCGTGATCTGAACTTTGTGTACCGCGACAACCCGTGCCTCTTCTCGCAGGACAACACTCCCCTCGGCTTCCAATGGGTGAAAGGCGACGACGCCCAGCACAACGTCCTGGCCTACATCCGGCGGGGCTCAGACAACGTTCCCCTCCTCGCGGTGGTGAACCTTTCCGGCGCCTCGCACCTGGATTACCGGCTCGGACTTCCGGAGGCCGGGAACTGGGAGCTGCTCATCAACACGGACCAAGCGGTCTACGGAGGGGCCGGCAACGACCTGCCCGGGATCGTGCACACCGAGCCGACGGCGTGGGACAACTTCGAGCAATCCGTAAGCCTGCACCTTCCCGCCATGAGCGTCCAGTACTACCGGTTGGCGCAGTAGTTAGGAAGTAGCGCTAAAACAGCGCCGACGCCAACTTTGTGCGCGCCGCAATCACCCGCGGGTCGTTTGCCTCGAACATGCCGAAAAGCTCGAGCAGGCGCTCCTTCGCCCGCGGCTCCTCCTTCACTAGAGCGAGCAGGCGGTCAAACGCCTTCTCCGGCTCGCCGCTTAAGGCCTCCACGTCGGCGCGAGCCAGCTCCTTGTCGACGCCCTCCTGCTCCCCCTCCCCCTGCGACCGGGCGAGCACCGTCACTGTCGCTTTCGCCTGTCGCACCCTGGCGTTTCCCGGGTTTTCCCGGAGCATCTCGTCATACACGGCCAGTGCTGCGTCGAAATCGCCTTGGTTGAGCGCCTGCGTCGCGGCGTCGAGGCGCGGGTCTTCCTTCCCGCCGCCGGCCGCGTCCACCTCCGGCAGGCCCTCGAGCTGCGGGCCAACGCTGGCAACCAGGCCGGCGACCCATTGAGTCAACTCGGTCTCCGGCTGCCCGCCCTCGAAGCTCGCCACGGGGCATCCGGCAGCGAGGGCGAGAACCGTCGGGACCTGGCGCACGCCCAGCATCTGCGCGAGCATGGGGGTCGCGTCAGCGTCAACGTACCCGACGCGGACATCGCGCCGCCCTACCACGATCCGCGAAAAGGCGGCCTTGAGCTGCTCGGACTCCGCAGAGCGCGCGGAACCGACCTGGACGATGACGGGCACCTTCTGCGAGAAACGGATTGCGTCGTCCTCGATCGTGGTATCCGTGAGCGTGACAAACGGCGAAAACTCGCCGTCGCGTGGCTTTTCCGCCTCGCTCTTTAGCGTCGATAGGTCGACGGCCCCCGGCCCAAACTGCGCCACCTCTCAGTCCTCCTTCAAGTGTTTGTTCAGTGAGTGCATCTTTTGGTGCAACATGTCCGTATAACCGCGGCGAATGTCGGCCTTAATGACGAGAGACACGCGCGGCGACACCTCCTCCACCGCTTGGGTCGCCCGTTTGATCACGTCCATCACTTCGTCCCAGTCCCCCTCAACGGACGTGAACATGGCGTTCGTCTCGTGGGGCAAACCCGACTCCCGCACGACCCGCACCGCTCGGGCGACGGCGGCAGACATCTCACCCTCCGGGTTGTCGGCCACAGCAGGCGCGACGGAAAAAGCTGCGATCATGCCCCCAGCTTAGCGACGCTCCCAGCAGTGCCGGTGCCAATGCCGGCGGTCGTCTCCTCCTCGCCCCGAATCCCGTGGCCACGCCACAATATGGGCGACGCCGGGTGGGATGTTCTGGTTGCAGCCGGGGCACACGTAGAACTTCCTCGCAGCCGCCGACCCCATGTGTCGTACGAGAAAGATCTCTCCTCCCGACCAGCTCGGCCCCTCTTGTTCGGCGGTGCCTAGGAAGGTCGACCCGTCTCGCGGAAGCGCCCGTGGCGCCGATCCAGCTCGCTTGTTGCGGCGCGGCATGGCTAAAACAACCTCAACTCCCTCGACTCGATGCCCCGCAAGTCGTCGTAATCGAGCACGACGCAACGGATGCCGCGGTCTTCCGCAAGCGTACGCGCCTGCGGACGAATCTCCTGTGCCGCGTACACCCCGTGGACAGGCCGCAAAAGTTCATCGCGATTGAGCATCTCGACGTATCGGCTGAGCTGCTCCACGCCGTCGATGCCTCCACGGCGTTTTACTTCCACCGCCACAGTCTGGCCTGTCGCGTCGCGGGCGAGGATATCGACCGGCCCAAGCGCCGTGGGGTACTCGCGTCGCACCAGCGTGAACCCCTCGCCCAAGGTGCCAATATGTTCCGCTAGGAGCTCCTGCAGGTGTGCTTCGACCCCATCTTTAACCAAGCCCGGGTCAACGCCGAGCTCGACCGCGGTGTCGTGGATTGTCTCTTCAATCGTGATGCGCAGCTGCTCGCCCTTGTCGTTGGCCACGATCCACAGTTCTTCGCCGGTGGGGTTGCCATCGACGTCGACAATGGGCTCTTCGCGCACCGTGCACGGCGGCGTCATCCAGTTCAACGGCTTGTACGCGCGATCGTCCGCGTGGACCGAGACCGATCCGTCTGCTTTAACCATGATGAGTCGCATCGCCGTTGAAAGATGCGCCTCGAGGCGACCCACGTAATCCACGGTGCACCGGGCGATGAGCAAACGCATGGG